>NZ_OZ024668.1:2671825-3391825 GCF_902497775.2 Pseudomonas fluorescens | reverse complement strand
AACTGGGTCTGTAGCTCAGTTGGTTAGAGCGCACCCCTGATAAGGGTGAGGTCGGCAGTTCGAATCTGCCCAGACCCACCAGTTTCTTGTTGGGGCCATAGCTCAGCTGGGAGAGCGCCTGCCTTGCACGCAGGAGGTCAGCGGTTCGATCCCGCTTGGCTCCACCACCCCTTGCTACCGTGTCAAAGCTTAGAAATGAATATTCGCATCGAATATTGATTTCTGAACTTTTTCAGAATCGTTCTTTAAAAATTTGGGTATGTGATAGAAAGATAGACTGGACAGCACTTTCACTGGTGTATGTTCAGGCTAAGGTAAAATTTGTGAATCATTACAAATTTTCGGCGAATGTTGTCTTCACAGTATAACCAGATTGCTTGGGGTTATATGGTCAAGTGAAGAAGCGCATACGGTGGATGCCTTGGCAGTCAGAGGCGATGAAAGACGTGGTAGCCTGCGATAAGCTTCGGGGAGTCGGCAAACAGACTTTGATCCGGAGATCTCTGAATGGGGGAACCCACTCAGCATAAGCTGAGTATCTTGTACTGAATACATAGGTGCAAGAGGCGAACCAGGGGAACTGAAACATCTAAGTACCCTGAGGAAAAGAAATCAACCGAGATTCCCTTAGTAGTGGCGAGCGAACGGGGACTAGCCCTTAAGTGGCTTTGAGATTAGCGGAACGCTCTGGAAAGTGCGGCCATAGTGGGTGATAGCCCTGTACGCGAAAATCTCTTAGTCATGAAATCGAGTAGGACGGAGCACGAGAAACTTTGTCTGAATATGGGGGGACCATCCTCCAAGGCTAAATACTACTGACTGACCGATAGTGAACCAGTACCGTGAGGGAAAGGCGAAAAGAACCCCGGAGAGGGGAGTGAAATAGATCCTGAAACCGTATGCGTACAAGCAGTGGGAGCCTACTTTGTTAGGTGACTGCGTACCTTTTGTATAATGGGTCAGCGACTTATATTCAGTGGCGAGCTTAACCGAATAGGGGAGGCGTAGCGAAAGCGAGTGTTAATAGCGCGTTTAGTCGCTGGGTATAGACCCGAAACCGGGCGATCTATCCATGGGCAGGTTGAAGGTTAGGTAACACTGACTGGAGGACCGAACCGACTACCGTTGAAAAGTTAGCGGATGACCTGTGGATCGGAGTGAAAGGCTAATCAAGCTCGGAGATAGCTGGTTCTCCTCGAAAGCTATTTAGGTAGCGCCTCATGTATCACTGTAGGGGGTAGAGCACTGTTTCGGCTAGGGGGTCATCCCGACTTACCAAACCGATGCAAACTCCGAATACCTACAAGTGCCGAGCATGGGAGACACACGGCGGGTGCTAACGTCCGTCGTGAAAAGGGAAACAACCCAGACCGTCAGCTAAGGTCCCAAAGTTATGGTTAAGTGGGAAACGATGTGGGAAGGCTTAGACAGCTAGGAGGTTGGCTTAGAAGCAGCCACCCTTTAAAGAAAGCGTAATAGCTCACTAGTCGAGTCGGCCTGCGCGGAAGATGTAACGGGGCTCAAACCATACACCGAAGCTACGGGTGTCACTTAGGTGACGCGGTAGAGGAGCGTTCTGTAAGCCTGTGAAGGTGAGTTGAGAAGCTTGCTGGAGGTATCAGAAGTGCGAATGCTGACATGAGTAACGACAATGGGAGTGAAAAACTCCCACGCCGAAAGACCAAGGTTTCCTGCGCAACGTTAATCGACGCAGGGTTAGTCGGTCCCTAAGGCGAGGCTGAAAAGCGTAGTCGATGGAAAACAGGTTAATATTCCTGTACTTCTGGTTATTGCGATGGAGGGACGGAGAAGGCTAGGCCAGCTTGGCGTTGGTTGTCCAAGTTTAAGGTGGTAGGCTGAGATCTTAGGTAAATCCGGGATCTTAAGGCCGAGAGCTGATGACGAGTTGCCATTAGGCGACGAAGTGGTTGATGCCATGCTTCCAAGAAAAGCTTCTAAGCTTCAGGTAACCAGGAACCGTACCCCAAACCGACACAGGTGGTTGGGTAGAGAATACCAAGGCGCTTGAGAGAACTCGGGTGAAGGAACTAGGCAAAATGGCACCGTAACTTCGGGAGAAGGTGCGCCGGTGAGGGTGAAGGACTTGCTCCGTAAGCTCATGCCGGTCGAAGATACCAGGCCGCTGCGACTGTTTATTAAAAACACAGCACTCTGCAAACACGAAAGTGGACGTATAGGGTGTGACGCCTGCCCGGTGCCGGAAGGTTAATTGATGGGGTTAGCTAACGCGAAGCTCTTGATCGAAGCCCCGGTAAACGGCGGCCGTAACTATAACGGTCCTAAGGTAGCGAAATTCCTTGTCGGGTAAGTTCCGACCTGCACGAATGGCGTAACGATGGCGGCGCTGTCTCCACCCGAGACTCAGTGAAATTGAAATCGCTGTGAAGATGCAGTGTATCCGCGGCTAGACGGAAAGACCCCGTGAACCTTTACTATAGCTTTGCACTGGACTTTGAATTTGCTTGTGTAGGATAGGTGGGAGGCTTTGAAGCGTGGACGCCAGTTCGCGTGGAGCCATCCTTGAAATACCACCCTGGCAACTTTGAGGTTCTAACTCAGGTCCGTTATCCGGATCGAGGACAGTGTATGGTGGGTAGTTTGACTGGGGCGGTCTCCTCCTAAAGAGTAACGGAGGAGTACGAAGGTGCGCTCAGACCGGTCGGAAATCGGTCGTAGAGTATAAAGGCAAAAGCGCGCTTGACTGCGAGACAGACACGTCGAGCAGGTACGAAAGTAGGTCTTAGTGATCCGGTGGTTCTGTATGGAAGGGCCATCGCTCAACGGATAAAAGGTACTCCGGGGATAACAGGCTGATACCGCCCAAGAGTTCATATCGACGGCGGTGTTTGGCACCTCGATGTCGGCTCATCACATCCTGGGGCTGAAGCCGGTCCCAAGGGTATGGCTGTTCGCCATTTAAAGTGGTACGCGAGCTGGGTTTAGAACGTCGTGAGACAGTTCGGTCCCTATCTGCCGTGGACGTTTGAGATTTGAGAGGGGCTGCTCCTAGTACGAGAGGACCGGAGTGGACGAACCTCTGGTGTTCCGGTTGTCACGCCAGTGGCATTGCCGGGTAGCTATGTTCGGAAGAGATAACCGCTGAAAGCATCTAAGCGGGAAACTTGCCTCAAGATGAGATCTCACTGGAGCCTTGAGCTCCCTGAAGGGCCGTCGAAGACTACGACGTTGATAGGTTGGGTGTGTAAGCGCTGTGAGGCGTTGAGCTAACCAATACTAATTGCCCGTGAGGCTTGACCATATAACACCCAAGCAATTTGCGTCGAAAGGCCAGATTGCGGTGTTGTGAAGACTGCACAGCCGAGAATTTGTAACTCACAAACATCACATACCCGATTCGCTGGAGTGTCTTAAACAAGACCTTCTGGCAACAGAATTTCTTGACGACCATAGAGCATTGGAACCACCTGATCCCATCCCGAACTCAGCAGTGAAACGATGCATCGCCGATGGTAGTGTGGGGTTTCCCCATGTGAGAGTAGGTCATCGTCAAGATTAAATTCCGAAACCCCTATCTGCGTATGCAGGTAGGGGTTTTGTCTTTTCCGCTCCCACTCTCACTCCCGTAGCAGTGAACACCAGCCCAAAAAAAAACCACCCCGCAGGGTGGTCTCTTCATTTCCATTATCGACTCAGTCGCCGTAATACTCGCAACCACTGGTGCAGGTCTCATGAATCCGCACCTTGGACAGCTCAGGCAGCAGCGGCTTGACCTGGTCCCAGATCCACTTGGCGATCACTTCGCTGGTCGGGTTTTCCAGGCCAGGAATGTCGTTCAGGTAGTTGTGGTCCAATTGCTCGTACAGCGGCTTGAAGATCGCCTTGATCTCGGAGAAGTCGCGGATCCAGCCGGTATGTGGATCGAGCGGGCCGGTCAGGTGCAGGGCAACCTTGAACGAATGGCCATGCAGGCGACCGCACTTGTGCCCTTCAGGCACGTGGGGCAGGCGGTGGGCCGATTCGAACGTAAACTCTTTGAAAATTTCCACGATGTCTTGACTCTGTAAACCAATGCTGGCGGCCAGTTTACCAGCATGGTCACTTCAGTGGTTGCAGATGCGCGTGCAGCTTGCCGGTTTCTATCAGCTCTAGCAGCTCATCGCCCAGGCGCTGGCTTTCGGCCATTGCCTTGTGCCAGTAACGCTGACGGCTGCCAGCGTCGCCTATGAAGCGCTTGAAGTCGCTACGCTCCGGCAGCTTGCCGTAGGGCAGGCTGGCCAGGTACTGCGGCGAGGGCGCAAGCAGCAGCACGTTGCGCAGCCGATCGACATCACCACGGCGCCAGGGCAGGGCCTTGTCGAACCAGCCAGGGATGACCTTGTCGGTGAAGTGCGGGTAGAGCACCAGGTCATCGCCGGCATAGGGCAGGTCCAGGTGATAGTCCAACAAGCCGCCATCACGATAGGTTCCCCGGCCCACGCCGGGGATATCGCGCACGCCTTCCATGACCATGGGGATCGACCCGGAAGCCAGCAGGGCATGGCGCAAATTGGCGACGTCCAGGGGCAGGCAGCGCGAAGGGAAGTCCGTCAGTGGCTGCAGCGGCGGTGCACTGCGGGCATCGTGAAGAATGATCCGTTCGAAGTGCCGCGACAGGCGCGGGCGGCCGATCAGGTTATCGGCAATTACCGATGACAGGCCCATGCCCAGGCGCCCGCGGTGATCGTCAGCAAGCAGGCCATGGCTTTTCACCACCATGATGTTCAGGCGGTAGTCCGGGCTTGCGAGGATCTGCGCGTCACGGCTGTCGAGCAAGTCATTGAGCATACGTTCGCAACTGCGGCTGACTTGCGCCTGGGTCACGCCCTTGGCAAAGTCCTGTTCGGTGTACAGCTGGCCGAGACGCTGCAGGGCTTGGGCCGGGTTGGGCAGGCAGGCACTGGCGAAGCGCCAGGAGCCGATCGAGGCACCAATCAGCGCCCGTTCACGCGGTGCACTGGGCAACCACTGGCCAAACAGTGCCAGGTCCAGCCCCTGGATGCCTAAGGCCTTGGGGCCTCCTGCAGCGCCCGGTATTACGCCCACATCGGCTGCCTGCAGGCCGCGCTCGCCAATTCGCTGCAGGGCACGGCTGCCGGCCTTTAGGGTCAGGGCCGGGTACTTGATATGGATTGCGCTCATACGGGCCTCGCTGTCTTGAGCCGGTAATTATAAAGAACAGCAGTCCAGATGTGGGGCAGGGCTGCGCTATCATGTCGCCAGTTGTTTTCAGCTTCAATTAAGTTCGGTTGGGTACTCTAGGCCCCGTAGAAACATTTTTGATCTCAACGGAGAGACACGATGAAAACTTTGACTGCCCTGTTCGCCACTGCTGCCCTTGCCCTTAGCGCCAACGTTGCCCTGGCTAAAGATGTACAGCCTGACGAAGTCGTGAAACTGGTCAACGCCAAGACCATCAAGTCTCTGGACGAACTCAAGGCCGCTGCCGTGGCCAAGCATCCAGGCGCAACCGTCACCGATTCCGAGCTGGAAGACGAGTACGGTCGCTACATCTACAAGGTCGAACTGCGTGACGCCCAGAACGTCGAGTGGGATGTCGACATGGATGCCAAGACCGGTGAAATCCTCAAGGATGCCCGGGATAACTAATGACCGTTCGATTGCGAACAGCACAGACCGTTCTCATTGCGCTGTTGGCCCTCTGCTCGCTGGCTTCGGCCCGCGACCTCGATCAGGATGAAGCCCTGCAACTGCGCGAGCGGGGCATCATCTTGCCGTTGGAGCAACTGCTCAAAGACGCCCTGGGACGCTATCCCGGGGCGAAGTTGCTGGAGGCGGAGCTGGAAGAGAAGCACGACAGGTACGAGTACGAGGTCGAATTGCTGACCCCTGAAGGCGTGGTGCGCGAGATCAAGCTCGATGCTACCAATGGAGCGCTGCTCAAAGACGAGGAAGATGACTGATGCGCCTGTTACTGGTCGAGGACAACGTACCGCTGGCAGATGAACTGACCCAGAGCCTGCAACGCCAGGGTTATGCGGTCGACTGGCTGGCCGACGGCAGGGACGCGGTCTACCAGGGCAGCAGCGAACCCTATGACCTGATCATTCTCGACCTTGGCTTGCCCGGCTTGCCGGGCCTCGAGGTGCTGGCCCAATGGCGGGCATCGGGGCTGGTGACACCGGTGCTGATCCTCACCGCGCGCGGCTCGTGGGCCGAGCGTATCGAGGGCCTCAAAGCCGGCGCCGATGACTACCTGAGCAAGCCGTTTCACCCGGAAGAACTTCAACTGCGCATCCAGTCGCTGCTGCGTCGTGCCCGTGGCCTGGCCAACCAGCCGACCCTGGAAGCCGCCGGCCTGCAGCTGGACGAAGGCCGCCAGTGTGTGACCCGCGCCGGTGTCGACATCCAGCTCACCGCTGCCGAGTTTCGCCTGCTGCGTTACTTCATGCTCCACCCGCAACAGATCCTCTCGAAAAGCCACCTGGCCGAACACCTCTACGACGGTGAAACCGAGCGCGATTCCAACGTCCTCGAGGTGCACGTCAATCACCTGCGCCGCAAGCTCGGCCGCAGCGTGATTGAAACCCGCCGTGGCCAGGGTTATCGCTATGCCGGGAGCAACGAGTGAAGTCGATCCAGGCACGCTTGAGCCTAGGCCTGATTGCGGTACTGGTGGTGGTCGGGCTGATCCTCGCCCAGCTCAGCCTGTGGCTGTTCGAAGCCGGCCTGCAACGCTACCTGGAAACCGGCCTGCGCAAGGAGAGCGAGAACCTGCTGGTGGCCCTGGTGCGTGGCCAGACCGGCCTTGAGCTGGATGAACGGCGGATATCCTCGGCCTACAAGCGGCCGTTTTCTGGTTATTACTTCCGCATTGATTTTGACGGTGGCAATTGGCGTTCGCGTTCGTTGTGGGACATGGACATGCCGGCGCCGCAAACCCCGGGGCTGCACGCCGGGCTGGAGCTGGGGCCTGAAGGCCAGCAGTTGTTGGTGCTGCGCGCGGACTACCGGCGCCTGGGCCAGGCCATCTCCATCAGCGTTGCCCAGGACTATACCCCGGTGCGCGATGGCTTCAGGCGCATGCAGCAGATCGGCCTGGGCTTGGGCCTGGTCGCGCTGTTGCTGATCCTGGTGCTGCAACGCATCACCGTGACCCGCTCATTGCGCCCGCTGGAGCGGGCCCGCGAACAGATTGCCCAGTTGCAGCAGGGCCAGCGTTCGCAGCTCGATACCCAGGTGCCTACCGAGCTCGAGCCCTTGGTCGCGCAGATCAACCACTTGCTGGCCCACACCGAGGACAGCCTGCGTCGTTCACGCAATGCCCTGGGCAACCTTGGCCATGCGCTGAAGACGCCTCTGGCGGTGCTGCTCAGCCTGGCCTCCAGCGAACGCCTCAAGGACCTGCCGCAAGTCCGTGCCCAGTTGCGTGACCAGCTCGAGCAGATCCAGCAGCGCCTGAGCCGCGAGCTCAATCGCGCGCGGCTGGCCGGCGATGCATTGCCGGGCGCCCAGTTTGATTGCGATGCCGAGCTGCCAGGGCTGCTGGCAACCTTGGGCATGATCCATGGTGAAGGGCTGGAACTGAGCCAGCAGGTGCCAGCCGGTTTATTGCTGCCCTGGGATCGCGAAGACCTGCTCGAACTGCTGGGCAACCTGCTGGACAACGCCTGCAAATGGGCGGACAGCGAAGTACAGCTGACTGTCGAAGAGCTGCCGCAAAGCTACCGTCTATGGATCGACGACGACGGCCCCGGCATTCCCGAAGCCGCGCGGGAACAAGTGCTTGAGCGCGGTACCCGGCTTGACGAGCAAGTCGATGGTCACGGCCTGGGCCTGGGCATCGTGCGCGATATCGTCGAGGCCTGGGGTGGGCAGATGAGCTTGCTGGAGAGCCCTTTGGGTGGGTTGCGCGTCAGTATCGAACTGCCGCGCAGGGTTTCGAAAACCATTTAATCGTGTTTAAAGATATCTGAAAATCTCCCCTCGGAGACGGTAAAGTTGTACGGTTCCCATGGTGGTATCCCCCATGATTCAGGAGGTGGCTCGACGGGGATGGAGCAGTCAAATTCACCGAACAGTTGATTGGTCTTTCTATCATGGTGAATAATTTTCAGTGTTCCTGATGTGGCTTTATGTACCGTTAGCCCGATAAGCTCTTCAGTCACCTTGAAAAAAAACGCTAGTGAGAGACTTGGGAGGTTGTCTTTGAGGTCATAGGTGCCAGGTTCGATTTCGGGTGAGGTTATTACTTGCAGGCTTTGCTGGATGGCTCCGTGGAAACCAGGCTGCTGCGAGCCAACGCTAGCCCTTTGACCGGTGGGGGTGAAATTGACAATTACGCCAGCATTTGAGTAAAAGATTTTTTTCGGTTGCTGAGGCTCTCCCAAGTAGGCGAAGTACTCGGTCCAGCTTGCCGGAGCCTGCAACCCTTGTTCTCGGGCTTGCGACGGGGTCAAGGTTTTGAATTCACTGCGGGTGATTATTGTCATTGCGATACTCTCCATGGTGGAAGAATGATCTTCAGAGCATGGCAATCGGCCGTCTACTGGTAAAAATATCAGGTGTGGATACCGGCTGGCGGAAATCAACAGGGCGTGTGCCACCGGCCAGCAGGCACACGGACGGGCATTGAGTAACGTTACAGAGTTTTACGGGGTCGTTCAGTTCGCCGCAGCTGCCCATACGCCTGGCTAATCCGGTCAATCACCATTGCCAACGCCACAATCGCCAAGCCTGCCTCCACGCCTTTGCCCACATTGAGCGTCTGGATCCCCGCCAGCACATCCTCACCCAAGCCGCGCGCGCCGATCATCGAGGCGACCACGACCATCGACAGCGCCATCATCACCGACTGGTTGAGCCCGGCCATGATGCTTGGCATCGCCAGCGGCAGTTGCACCCGTCGCAGCCGCTGCCAACGGCTGGCGCCAAGACCGTGTGCCGCCTGGATCAGGCTCGGGTCGATCTGGCTCAGGCCCAGTTCGGTCAGGCGGATCAACGGCGGCAGGGCGTAGATCAGGGTGGCGAAAATCGCCGGCACCTTGCCCAGGCCGAACAGCATCAGCACCGGGATCAGGTAGACGAAACTGGGCAACGTCTGCATGACGTCGAGTACCGGCATCAGCAGCTTGCGCGCCAAGGCCCGGCTGGCCAGCAGGATGCCCAGCGGAATGCCGATCAGCACGCACAGGCCGGTGCTCACCAGCACCAGCGCACAGGTCTGCAGGAGCTTGTCCCACAGGCCGACCACGCCGATCAGGAACAGCAGGCCGCTGAGCACCAGGGCGCGAGTGATACTGCGGCTGGCGTGCCAGGTCATCAGGGCGACGATCACCAGCAACAGCCACCAGGGCGTCAGGCGCAGCAGGTTCTCCAGGCTGACCAGCACTTGCAGCAAGCCATCGGAGACGTTGCGCAGCTGGTCGCCATAGGCCAGCACCAACCAATCGACAAAACGGTTAACGGCATCGGCAAAGGAGAAGTGCAGTGCTTCAGGAAAGCCTCCACTCACAAGCCTGCCCCGACTTTGCTGGCGACCTCGGCGGGCAGCCAGGCTTTCCAGATTGCCGGGTTGTCACGCATGAACCTGAGCGCGGCATCCTTGGGCGATTCGCGCTTTTCGCTCATCTGCGCCAGGGTCTTGTTGAGGGTGTCGATGGGCAGCTCGACCTTGGCGAAGAACTCGACCAGTTCGGGGTATTCCTTTTTGAAGGGCGCCGAAACACCGATGGACAATTTCGCCGGCAACGAGCGCGTACCTTGCGGGTTCGGATTGTTGGCGTCGGTCAGGGTCTGCCACGCTTGGGCATTGAACGGCGGCTCCTCAAGACGCACCAGATCGTAGCGGCCCATCAGTGGGGTAGGGCTCCAATAGTAGAACAGCACGGGTTTTTCACGGCGGATGGCTGAGGTGATTTCCGCGTCAAGGGCAGCGCCCGAGCCACTGCGAAAGTTCACGTAGTCGTTATCCAGGCCGTAGGCCTTGAGCTTCTGGCTGTTGACGGTCTCGGAGGTCCAGCCGCTGGGGCTGTTGAGGAAACGGCCTTTATCGGGGGATTCGGGGTCCTTGAACACGGCCTTGTATTGCTTGAGGTCGGTCACCGAGCGCAGCTTGGGCGCCAGATTCCTGATCACGTAGGCCGGCACATACCAGCCCTCATCGGCGTTCTTCACCGTATCGCCGATGCTGAACACCTGACCGGCTTTTTCGGCCTTGATCCAGGCCGGGCTGCGGCCGGCCCATTCTTCACCGATGACCTGGATGTCGTTGCGGGCCAGGGCTACTTCCATGCTCACGGTGCTACCGGGCAGGGTGTCGGTGGGGTAGCCGTAGCCTTTCTCGACGATCAGCCGCAGGATTTCAGTGGTGAGGCTGCCGCTTTCCCAGGTGATGTCGCCGAAGTGGATGGGCGTGGATTTGTCGGCGGCGTGGCTGGAGGTGATCAGGGTCAGCGCAAGGACGGCGCCGCCTAGCAGGGTAGTGATTGGCTTCATTGTGCCTCGCTCGCAGGGTAGGGAGTCTGGCAAGTGTAGTAGACCGATCGCGGGGCAAGCCCGCTCCCACTGTGGGAGCGGGCTTGCCCCGCGATACTGTCACACCCTGAACTGATCCATCAGCCCCTGCTGCTGGTTGGCCAGGCTGTTGAGCGACTGGCTGACGCGTGCCGATTCGTTGGCCTGCTCCGACAGCGACTCGGTGACGTCACGAATGGTCGCCACGTTGCTGTTGATCTCTTCAGCCACCGCGCTCTGCTCTTCGGCGGCGCTGGCGATCTGCAGGTTCATGTCGCTGATCACCGTGACCGCATCGCCAATCTGCTGCAGGGCGGTGACCGCCTGGCCGACCTGCTCGACGCTGCCCTGGGCCTGGCGATGGCTGCTGTCCATGGCACCGACCACTTCGCGGGTACCGGCCTGCAGCTCTTCGATCACCTGGCGGGTTTCTTCCACCGATTCCTGGGTACGGCGGGCGAGGTTGCGCACCTCGTCGGCGACCACGGCAAAGCCGCGGCCGGCTTCACCGGCACGCGCGGCCTCGATGGCGGCGTTGAGGGCCAGCAGGTTGGTCTGTTCGGCGATCGAGCGGATCACTTCCAGCACCGAGCCGATCTTCTCGCTGTTCTCGGCCAAGCCTTCGACCTGGCCCATGGCGGTGCTCATGTCAGCCGCCAGAGTGTCGATGCTGCTGGTGGTGCGGTCGATCACCGCCAGGCCCTGGCGGGTGGCCTGGTCGGCATCGCGGGCAGCCTGGGCGGCTTGCGCGGCGCTGCGAGCGACGTCCTGGGCGGTGGCGCTCATTTCATGGGACGCAGTCGCTACCTGGTCAACCTGACGGTACTGCTGCTCCATGCCGGCGCTGGTCTGGGTGGCAATGGCCGAGGACTGGTCGGCGGTATTGCGGGCGGCCTGGACCGAGCGTTTGACCTCGGCAATGGTCGGCTGCAGTTTGTCGAGGAAGCGGTTGAACCAACCCGCCAATTCGCCCAGTTCATCGCGCTTGTCATAGGTCAGGCGGCGGGTCAGGTCGCCTTCGCCGCTGGCGATGTCCTTGAGCATGGCTGCCACGCCGAGGATCGGCCGGGTCACGGTGCGTGCCATCAGCCAGATCAGCAACAGGCCGACAATGGCCGCCAGCAGGCCCAGGCCCAGTTCCATCAGGGTCCCGCTGGTGTTGCGCTGGTCGAGCTCTTGCTTGAGGGCCTCGGCCGGGCCGGTCAGGGCGCTCTCCGGCACGTCGAGCAGTACGCCCCAGGACTTGCCGCCGGGAATCGGCGCGAACGAGGCCAACACTTTCAGGCGCTGGTTGTGGTGGATGCTGTGCAGCGGCGTGCTGTCGCCGAGCAGGCGGGTCAGCTCGGCGCCTTTTTCCGGGTCGACCTGGTCAAAGCGCTGGGCCAGTTTGCTGGCATCCGGGCTATAGCCGGCCAGCAGGCCCACGGGGCTGAGGATGCCGACCTGGGTCTGGCCCTGGTACAGATTGCGGCTGGCCTGTTGGCTCATGGCCTGCAAACTGTTGAGGTTGATGTCGATGGACAGGGTGGCGATGACCTTGTCGGCGGCCATCAGCGGGAACACGATGCTGGTCATCAGCACCTGCTGACCGTTGATCTCATAGAAGTAGGGCTCGATCACACAGACCTTGCCGGTGGTGCGCGGGCACACCGACCAAGTGTTGGCCGGTTCGCCGCTGGGGCCAATGCTGGTGTCGTTCATGTCGCGTTCTGGCAGGGCCATGGAGGTCAGCTGGCCCGGGGTCGGTTGCGACCAGTACAGGGCGAAGCGGCCTTTCTCGTTGCTGCCCAGGTCTTTCTGGTCGACGAACAGCGAGTCCTTGTTGTCCAGCGCGTTGGGTTCGAATACCAGCGACAGGCCGAGCAGGTCGGGGTTGGCCTGCAGTGCGGCGCGCACCTGGCGGGTCATGTCTTCGCGCAGGTCGAAGGCATCGAGAAAGCGCTTTTCGGCCTGCTCGCGCAGGAACAGCACCTGGCGCGAGAAGCCGGCGCCGTACTGGTAGGCATCCATGAATTGGCGACGAATGTTCAGCGCCTGGACTTCGCCCTGGGATTCAATACGCCCCTGGGCCGCTTCGGTGAGCATCTGCATGCTGCTGGCCTTGACCAATTGCGTGCTGTGCTCCATGCGGTACAGCGAGAGTCCCACCAGCAGGGTGACGATGCCGGCCAGGCACAGGCCGGCGAGCAGGGTGATCTTCCACTGAATGGAAAGTTGTCTGAACGACATGGCGAAGTCCTTAGATCCTGAAAGATTGAGGCTGCCGACTATATCGGCCGCGATGCCGTTTTCTTTATTCAAACGTTCAATTGAAATGCGTCGTTTTCGGTCAGGGAAGCGACTGATTGTCGCAGCCGGCAAACCGCGTTTTTTTGACAAGCGCGGGGGTCTGCTTCAGAGTGTGCGCCCTCCATAAAAATACCTGTCGTTCGGCCACTGCTCCCGAGCAGTCTGTCGCCGGATCGGTCGCTTTTTGTCTGGTTTCTAGAGGTCACAGAATGAATGCAGTAATTGCCGCGGTCGGCATCATGCTGGTATTGAGCCTGTCCCGCGTGCATGTGGTGATTGCCCTGATCGTCGGCGCTTTGGCCGGCGGCCTGGTCGGTGGCCTGGGTATCGAAGGCACGCTCAAGGCCTTCAACGGCGGGCTGGGTGGCGGTGCCACGGTAGCGTTGTCCTACGCTTTGCTCGGCGCCTTCGCCGTGGCTATTGCCAAGTCGGGCATGGCCCATGCACTGGCCGACCGCGCATTGGCCATGGTCGACCGTCAAGGCCATAGCGACGGCGGCAAGGTCAAGTGGCTGCTGATAGGTCTGCTGCTGGTGGTGGCGATCTCTTCGCAGAACATCCTGCCCATCCATATCGCCTTCATTCCGTTGCTGGTGCCGCCGTTGCTGTACGTGCTGACCAAGCTGCAGATGGACCGGCGCCTGGTGGCCTGCGTGATGACTTTCGGCCTGATCACCCCGTACATGTTCCTGCCGGTGGGCTTCGGCAATATCTTCCTCAATGAAATCCTGCTGGCCAACGTCAGCCGCAGCGGCGTGGATGTCAGCGGCGTCAACGTTACCCACGCCATGGCCATTCCGGCGGCGGGCATGCTCTTCGGCCTGCTGGTGGCGGTGTTCATCAGCTACCGCAACAAGCGCGTGTACGACCTGGAGAAAATCGAAAAGGTCGAACAGGTGGCGGTGCGCTACAACCCGCTGACCCTGCTGGTGGCGGGTATCGCCATTGCCGCGGCGTTCATCATCCAGCTGTGGCTGGACTCGATGATCATCGGCGCCATGGCCGGCTTTCTGATCTTCTCGGTGTCGGGCATCGTGCGCTGGAAAGACACCGACGACCTGTTTACCGAAGGCATGAAGATGATGGCCATGATCGGCTTCATCATGATTGCCGCGTCGGGCTTTGCCGAAGTGATGAAGGCTACCGGCGAGGTCAAGTCCCTGGTCGAGGCTTCGGCGGCCTGGATCAACCACAGCAAGGGCGTTGGTGCGTTGCTGATGCTGCTGGTGGGCTTACTGGTGACCATGGGGATCGGCTCGTCGTTTTCCACCGTGCCAATCCTGGCGGCGATCTTCGTGCCGCTGTGCGTGCAGTTGGGCTTTGATCCTGTCGCCACCGTGTGCATCGTCGGTACCGCTGGTGCCTTGGGTGATGCCGGCTCACCGGCGTCGGACTCGACCCTGGGGCCGACCTCTGGCCTGAACGTCGACGGCCAGCATCACCATATCTGGGACACCGTGGTGCCGACCTTCATCCACTACAACCTGCCGTTGCTGGCGTTCGGTTGGCTGGCGGCGATGATGCTCTAGGGCAGGGCAAGGGCTGAGCGCACGGCTCAGCCTTTGGCGGGCGGTGGCGAGATGCGATTGAGCACCATGTTGCCGCTCTTGTTCTGGGTCAGGTACACCGGCAGCACCTTGGGCAGGGTGCTGACCAGGCGCTTGATCTCGCTGGTGTTGTAAATGCCGCTGATGCGAATGCTGCCGGTGCCGGTATCGGCCAGCAGCAGCGGTTTGTCCAGGTAGCGGTTGATCATCGGCAGGGCCTGGGCCAGGCTCTGGTTGTCGAGGATCAGTTTGCCGTTGCGCCAGGCCAGGCTGTTGTCCTGGTTGTCGGTCTGGTCCAGACGCGGTTCATAGTCGCCGGCCCTGTAGCTGGCCTGCATGCCAGGGCCGAGGCGATAGCTGCTGTCGCTGGCGTTGCCGTCGCTGCTGACCCGTACCGATCCTTCGACCAGGGTCACCTTGACCTGATCATCATACTTCCACACGTTGAACTGGGTCCCGGTGACCCGCGTCCAGCCGTTGGCCGCGTGCACCACAAAAGGGTGCTGGCTGTCGTGGCTGACCTTGAAGAAGGCTTCGCCCTTGATCAGGGTGACCCGGCGCTCATCCTTGTAGTTGGTGTAGCGCAGTTCGGTATTGAGGTTCAGTTCGACCTCGCTGCCGTCGCTCAGCACAACGCGATTCACCCGATCACCGGTCTCCACGAACTGATAGCTGTTGGGCAGCCAGCCCTGTTCCCAGCCAATCCAGGCACCTGCCGGCAGGGCCAGCAGGATGATGGCTGCCGCCGTGGCGAAACCCTGCCAGCGGTGGCGCTGGCGTTGAGGCAAAGGCAGCACATTGTCCGGGAAGGTGCGCGGCAGATGGTCGGCGGTCTGCCAGATCTCCAACATCGCTTGATATTCCTGCAGGTGCAGCGGGTTGGCGCTCAGCCATTGTTCGAACGCGCGCCGCTCGGCGGCGGTACAGTCTTCAGCTTGCAGGCGCAGGCACCACTGCGCGGCGGCATCGGTGATGGCATCGTGTTCGGCGGCGCTGAGACTGGTGTGGTTCATTGATACTCCCGGTTTTGTCCATTCTACCTTGCAGGGTAGGTGGGCGAGAACCGAGATAATGGCGAATGACTATCATTTGTAAGTTTTTTTACCGTCAAAACCCCGTAAAACTGCGGATCTGACAATGATTACTTACAAAATCACGGACGAAAGGTAGGCCTGCGCTGCTGGCTAGCAACGCAGGCGGTTTTTCAGAACTGCGTGGCGTCCAGCTCGAACAGGGAGGCACTGCCGGCACGAATGCTCGCCTGCAGTGACAGGGTCCGTGGCAGCAGGCGTTCGAAGAAAAATCCGGCGCTGGCCAGCTTGGCGCCGTAGAACGCTGGGTCCTGAACCAGCGAATCACGGGCGACAGCCGCCATGCGTGACCACATGTAGGCGTAAGCGACGTAGCCGAACAGGTGCAAGTACTCCACAGACGCCGCGCCGATGGCATTCGGGTCGCGGCTCGCTTGCTCGCACAGCCACTGGCTGAGCTCTTGCAGCTCGCCCAGGGCCTTGAGCAGCGGCTGGTGGAAAGGCGGCTGGCTTTCGCTGAACTGGCGAACCTGCGCGGCAAAGGCGGCCAGCGCCTGGCCGCCATCGGCGACCACCTTGCGCCCGAGCAGGTCCAGGGCCTGGATACCGTTGGTGCCCTCATAGATCTGCGCAATGCGTACGTCGCGCACCAGTTGCTCCTGGCCCCATTCGCGAATGTAGCCATGGCCGCCGAATACCTGCTGGCCGAGCACACAGCTTTCCAGGCCGTTGTCGGTGAAAAAGGCCTTGGCCACCGGCGTCAGCAAGGCCACCTGGCGTTGCGCCGCGTTGCGTTCATCGGCGTCTTCGGCGTACTTGGCGATGTCCAGTTGCTGGCCGACGTAGGTGGCGAAGGCGCGTCCGCCTTCGGTGAGGGCGCGCATGGTCAGCAACATGCGCCGCACATCCGGGTGGACGATGATCGGATCGGCAATCTGTTCTTTGTTCTGGGCACCGCTGGCAGCCCGGCTTTGCAGGCGCTCGCAGGCGTAGCGGGCGGCGTTCTGGTAGGAGGCCTCGGCGCAACCGATACCCTGGATGCCGATCGACAGGCGCTCGTAGTTCATCATCGTGAACATCGCCGCCAGGCCGCGGTTCGCTTCACCGATCAGGTAGCCGCGGGCGCCGTCGAAGTTCATCACGCAGGTGGCCGAGGCCTTGATGCCCATCTTGTGCTCGAGCGAACCGCAGCTGACCGCGTTGCTGTCGCCAAGGCTGCCGTCGGCATTGACCAGGTACTTGGGCACCAGGAACAGCGAAATGCCCTTGGGCCCCGGTGGTGCATCCGGCAGCTTGGCCAGCACCAGGTGGATGATGTTTTCGGTCAGGTCCTGGTCGCCGCCGGTGATGAAGATCTTGGTGCCGCTGACGTTGTAGCTGCCATCGGCCTGAGGCTCGGCCTTGCTGCGAATGATGCCCAGGTCGGTGCCTGCGTGGGGCTCGGTCAGGCACATGGTGCCGGCCCACTGGCCGCTGTACAGCGCCGGCAGGTACAGGGCCTTGAGCGCTTCGCTGGCGTGGGCGTCGATGGCCAGGCAGCAGCCGGCGCTCAGGGCCGAGTACAGGCTGAAGCTGCAGTTGGCGGCGTAGAGCATCTCTTCGAACTGCACAGCGAGCATCTTCGGCATGCCCAGGCCGCCAAACTCCGGGTTGCCGGCCAGACCCACCCAGCCGCCGTCGCGGTAGGTCTGCCAGGCCTGACGAAAGCCGTCTGGGGTGTGTACTGCACCGGCCTCGAAGGCCACGCCCTGTTCATCGCCGCTGCGGTTGAGCGGGGCGATCAACTGGCCGGTGATTTTCGCCGCCTCTTCGAGGATGGCATCGGCGGTGTCGGCATCGACCCGCTCGGCCAGGGCGGGCAGGCGCGCCCACAGTGCCGGGCCATGGAACACTTCATGAAGGACGAAGCGCATGTCGCGCAGGGGAGCATTGAATTCAGGCATGGCAGTTCTCGCAGTCAAAGGGGTCAGAGCGCTTTGGCCCAGTCGCGCAGCAGGTACTTCTGGATCTTGCCGGTGGAGGTTTTCGGCAACTCGCTGAACACCACGGTTTTCGGTACCTTGAAGCCGGCCAGGTGCTCGCGGCAAAAGGCGATGATCTCGGCTTCGCGGGTGCCCTCGCAGCCAGCCTTGAGGGTGATGTAGGCGCAGGGGGTTTCACCCCATTTCTCGTCAGGGCGGGCAACCACGGCGGCTTCGAGCACTGCCGGGTGTTTGTACAGGGCGTCTTCGACTTCGATGGTGGAGATGTTCTCGCCGCCGGAAATGATGATGTCCTTGAGCCGGTCCTTGATCTCCACGTAGCCGTCGGCGTGCCACACCGCCAGGTCGCCGGTGTGGAACCAGCCGCCACGGAAAGCTTCGGCGGTGGCTTCGGGGTTTTTCAGGTAGCCCTTCATCACCGTGTTGCCGCGCATGAAGATTTCGCCCAGGGTGTTGCCGTCGCGTTGTACCGGCTCCAGGGTCTGCGGGTCGGCGACCATCAGGCCTTCAAGGGTCGGGTAGCGCACGCCCTGGCGTGACTTGATCCGCGCCCGTTCGGCCAGCGGTTGTTCGTCCCACTCGGCATGCCAGGCGCACACGGTCACCGGGCCATAGACTTCGGTCAGGCCATAGACGTGGGTGACCTTGATGCCCATCTCTTCCACCGCACCGATGACCTTGGCCGGCGGCGCCGCACCGGCGACCATGGCATTGACCGGGTGATCGATCGCCGCCTTGGCCGATTCGGGCATGTTGATCAGCGCGTTGAGCACAATCGGTGCACCGCACAGGTGGCTGACCTGATGCTCGCGGATCAGGGTGAGGATCTTCTGTGGGTCGACCCGGCGCAAGAACACATGGGTGCCGGCCAGGGCGGTGACGGTCCAGGGGTAGCACCAGCCGTTGCAATGGAACATCGGCAAGGTCCACAGGTACACCGGGTGGTTGCCCATGGCCCAGGTCATCTGGTTGCCCAGGGCATTGAGGTAGGCGCCGCGGTGGTGATAGACCACGCCCTTGGGGTTGCCGGTGGTGCCGGAGGTGTAGTTCAGCGAGATCGCCTGCCATTCGTCTTCGGGCCAGTGCCAGGCGAATTCGGGGTCGCCTTCGGCAAGAAACGCCTCGTAGTCCAGGTCGCTGGCCGCCTGGCCTTCGCCGTACTCCGGGTCATCGACATCGACCACCAGCGGCGGGTACTTCATCAGCGCCAGGGCCGCTTCGATGACCTTGTGGAACTCGCGGTCGGTGATCAGCACCTTGGCTTCGCCATGCTCGAGCATGAAGGCAATCGCTTCGGCATCCAGGCGCACGTTGAGGGCGTTGAGCACGGCGCCGATCATCGGCACGCCAAAGTGCGCTTCGAGCATGGCCGGAATATTCGGCAGCATCACCGCCACCGTATCGCCCTGGCCGATACCGCGCCCGGCCAGGGCGCTGGCCAGGCGGCGGGAGCGTTCGTAGGTCTGCTGCCAGTTGCGCCGGATGGCGCCATGGATCACCGCCGGGTACTGGCCATAGACGGCGGCGGTACGCTCGATGAAACTCAAGGGGCTCAAGGCAACATGATTGACAGGGGCGGGCGCCAGGCCCTGGGAGAAAATCGACATGAGGTCGTCCTGTGCAGGAGGCAGCCGCCCGTTGGCGAACTGAAACCCCCGATGGCTGATTGTTAGCTCTGTTCAGGTGGCGTGAAGGGCAGGCCCTTGCGCTGTCGCAAGTTTTACGCGAATGGCTATGGTAACTGGAAGATAGACTATAGCAATATGGTATAAATACTATAAAGGCCCTGAGGCACTGCTTTGGACACTTCCTACTCCTTGTGGCTGGCCAAGGATCCGCAACCCAGCCTGTTGCTGGATGCCGCGGCGAGCCTGCTGGCCAGCAACCCGGCGATGCAGGCCTTGCTCGGGCCCTGGCCGCAGCGTGACGTCGAGCACTGGCTGCCGAGCAACTATCGGGCCCTGGTGCGCGCCTGCCTGGAGCAAGGGCGAGCGATCAGTGAGGTTGAAGCGCAGGTGACCGGGCAGATTCTGCTCTGGACCTTCATCCCCGATGACGCCGCCCAGCAGGTGCTGGCCCGTTGTCGTGACGCCACCCTGGAACGCCAGGGAGAGCGTGATGCCAGCCAGGCCCGGCGTCTGTACCGGTTGATCACCGAGAACACCACCGACCTGATTTCCCGGCACACGCCCGATGGTAGCTTTATCGACGCTTCGCCCGCTGCGTTCCGTCTGCTGGGCTATTGGCCGGAGGAGCTGCGCGGAGTGCCGGTACAGTCGCTGTTTCACCCCCAGGATCGCCAGCAGTCGCTGGTGCAGGCGTCCCAGGCGCTGGAGCTGGACGGTTATCAGACCATGACCTGCCGGGTACGCCACCGTGACGGGCGGTACCTGTGGTTCGAGATCGCCAGCCGCGCCATCCGCGAAACCTATACTGGCGCCGTGGTGGAAATCGTCAGCGTCTCACGCGACATCAGCGTGCGAATCGAGGCCCAGGAAAACCGCCGACGCCTGGCCGAAGTGGTCGAAGCCAACACTGACCTGGTGCTGTTCAGCGACCGCGACGGCCACCTCAGCTACCTCAACCGTTCGGCGCGCCGGGCCTTGGGGTTGCAGGGGGTCGAGCCGCTTCCCGGCTTGCAGGCCTTGCTCGATCCACAGCTGCAGCAGCGCCTGCACAGTGAAGGCTGGCAGCGTGCCGAGCAGCACGGTGTGTGGCAGGTCGAGGCGCGGCTGGTGCCGCATCAGGGCGGCGCGGCTTTTCCGGTATCGCTGGTGCTGCTGGCCCATCGCGCTACCGGTGGCGAGCGCTACTACTCGTTGGTGGCCCGCGACATGACCGAGCGTGAACTGCGCGAAAGCCAGCAGCGCCGCCATCAGGACGAACTGGCCCATAGCGCCCGGCTGATTACCCTGGGCGAGTTGGCCTCGGGGATTGCCCATGAAATCAACCAGCCGCTGGCGGCGGTGGTCAATTACGCCAGTGCCAGCCAGCGTTACCTGCAAGCCGTGGAGCGCGATCCGCAGGCCGCCCAACGGGTTGCCCAAGGCTTGCAACGCATCAATGAGCAGGCGACCCATGCCGCGCAAGTGATCAAGCGCTTGCGTGCCTTCTTGCGCAAGGAGCCGCGGCGCCTGCAGGCCTTGGCGATTGTCGATGTCGTGGCGCAAGTCGTGCGTCTGTGCGACTGGGAGGCCAGCCGCGATCAGGTGAGCATCGAGCAGCGCGTGGTCGAAGGCTTGCCGGCGGTGTATGCCGACCGGGTACTGCTCGAACAGGTGCTGCTCAACCTGTTGCGCAACGCTATCGAGGCCAACCGTGAGCAGCACAACGGCCAGGCCTCGCGTATCCTGCTCAGCGCCGAGCTTGAGGCCGGTTGGCTGACGATTCGGGTCAGCGACCAGGGGCCGGGGGTGGCTGCCGAGCGCCTGGACGGCATCTTCACCCCGTTCAACACCAGCAAGGCGGATGGCCTGGGGTTGGGCTTGAGCATGAGCCGCAGCATCGTCGAAGGCTTTGGCGGCACCTTGCAGGCACAGCCCGGCGAGGCGGGCGGATTGATCTTGTGTTGTCGGCTGGCGCCGGTGGCCAACAGTGGGGAGTGATATGCAGGAACCGCGGGTGTATGTGGTCGATGATGACCAGGGCATGCTCGATTCGACCGTGTGGTTGCTCGAGTCGGTGGGCTTGCAGGCGCTGCCGTTCACCAGCGGCCAGGCGTTCCTTGATGCCTGCGACGGCCATGTGCCGGCCTGTGTGCTGCTTGATGTGCGCATGCCGGGGATGGGCGGCTTGAGTGTGCAGGAAGCGCTGCGCGCGCGCGGGCTCGAGTTACCGGTGATCTTTGTCAGCGGCCACGCCGATGTGCCGATCGTGGTGCGCGCCTTCAAGGCCGGGGCCTGCGATTTCATTGAGAAACCCTACAACGACCAGTTGCTGCTCGACAGCGTTCAGGACGCCCTCGGCCAAGCGCGCCAGGCCGGGCCGCTGGAAGCGGTGCAGGCGCGTGTCGAGAGCCTCACGCCCCGTGAACGCGATGTGTTCCTGCCGCTGGTACAGGGCTATACCAACCGGGAAATTGCCGAGCAGTTGCAGGTCAGCATCAAGACGGTCGACCTCTATCGCTCGCGGGTGATGAAGCGCATGCAGGCCGAGCATTTGCCGGCGCTGGTGGGCATGGCGATTGCCTGTGGGCTGGTGCAGCCGTTGAGTTTGCGTTGAATTCATCGCGGGTCAAGCCGAGGCGTCGCACCGCCGCTCACAGGAGCGCGCTTGCCCGCGATGGGTGTTAAGGTCTGCGGCCCAGCAACAAGCCAACCACCAGGCCAAAGCCCGCTGAAATTGCTACCGTCTGCCACGGATGGCCGCCGATGTAGTCCTGGGTGGCGTCGACCACTGGCTGCGCCTTGCTGCGCACGCCGGTGACCGCATCCCGGGCCTGTTTCAATTTCAGCCCGACTTGGGCACGCAGGGTTTCGGCTTCTTCGCCTACCAGCGCAGCGCTGTCGCTGAGCAGTTTTTCCGATTCCTCGATCAACGCCTGCAATTCGCTGAAAGCCTGATCCTTGATTTGCTCGGCATCGCTTTGCACGGTGGTTTTCTTGGCCATGGGTGCTTCCTCGTCAGTTGATGGGCATTGAACAGTGGATGCCGACGGGCTTGGAAAGTTGCAGCGGTTTGCCGAGCGTCGGCGGCTACAGTGTAAGATAGCGCCTATTTTCCAGCGGCAGGACACCCCTCATGAGTTTCAATCTGGCCAACAAGAGCTTCGCCGAACGGGCGCAGATCGAGGACGAGAAAGCACGACTGTACGAGCTCTGGCAGACCAACCTGGGCAAGGCCAAGGCCGATGCTGCGCGGATCATCGCCGAAAAGCCGCGGCGCAAGGGCAAGTGGGCCGAATGGGTACGGGCAGAACTGGACGGCATGTCGCCGCCCGAATACGCCAACATGGTCCGCAGTGAAGTCAACAAGCTGATGGCCGCGGCCAAGTAACCGTTACCAGGGCGCGCTGGCCGGTTGCGGCAGGTTGAGCCGGCCGCTGTCGCTGAAGCGCCGGGTGCCGAACGCGCCACCGGCCAGTTTGCCGCGTACCGTGTACGGCAGGCCATCGAGGCTGCGCACCTGGCTCAGGCCCACCGCCTGGCGCAGCACCGAAAACGCGGTGATGCTCACCGGCACCACCAGAACCCCTTCGCTGAAGCGGCCAATGCTGCCGCTTTGATCGCTGACACCGGCCGCCAGCGGCTGGCCGTTGACCTCAAGGTTCAGGGCGATGCCGTTATAATCGATTGCGCTTTCGTTGGGGTTCTGCACGCGGATCTTCACCGCCATGCGCAGCTCCAAGTCCTGGCCGGGCAGGGGGTCGATACCGATCACGCTGATATTCACCGGGTCGCGGGGCTGGAGCAGGGCGCAGGCGCTCAAGCCGCCAATCAACAGCAGGGCGAGGCACAGGCGTAGGAATCGGGTCACGGGTACAGCTCCAAGCAGGAGAACAGCCCCGAGTGTGGCAAATGCACAGCGGCGTTGAAAGTGCTGTACGTTATGAAAGATACTTGTTCTCATTAACGCCCGCTAATTCCTCTTACTGGCACCCACTCTCTCCATGTTGACGTCTCCCGTGTCCGGGCTGCTGGCAAGCTTCCAGGAACATTACGATGACCTGCTGCTGTTCCTCACCCGGCGCATGAGCGACCGGCAGCGGGCCGCCGACGTCGCCCAGGAAACCTACCTCAAGCTGGTCAAGATCGAGCAGCAGGACCTGCCGGTGCTGCATGCGCGCAGCTTCATCTTTCGCGTGGCCGGCAACCTGGCCATCGATACCCTGCGCCGCGAGCAGCGCATGAGCAGCAATCTTGACGACAGCGACGCGGCGCGCCAGGTGCCGTGCCCGGCGCCGGCGCCGGAAGCGGCGTTGCTGGCCAGTGAACGTCTGGAATTGCTCGATGAGGCCTTGCTGCAACTGTCCGTCAATGCCCGCCAGGCGTTGCTGCTCAACCGCGTCGAAGGCCTGACCCAGGCGCAGATTGCACAACGGCTGGGCGTTTCCGAGAGCATGGTGGCAAAATACATCGGCCAGGCCCTGCGCCATTGCCGCGACTGGCTCAAACACAACCATGACTGATGCCTACGCCATGCCAGCGCCGCAACCGATCAGCGATTTGTCCGATGATGCCCTCGACTGGCAGGTGCTGTTGCATTCGGGCAACGCCAGCGCCAACGATCGGCAACGCTACCAGCGCTGGTGCGCGCTCAGCCCGGCCCATGCCGAGGCCGCGAGCGAAGCCGAGGCACTGTGGGCCGACCTAGGGCAGACTCGGACGGCGGCTGAAGTCAAAGCAGCTGCGCCACGTCGGCCGCGCTGGGGATCGGCCCTGGCCGCCTCGCTGGTGCTGGCGCTGGTCGGCTACGGCGGCCTGCAGCAGGCGCCGGCGTTGCTGGCCGACTACCACACCGGCATTGGTCAGCAACAGCGCATCACCCTGGCCGATGGCTCGCAGGTCACCCTCAACAGTGGCAGTGCCTTGTCGGTGGACTTCAACCGTGGCGAGCGTCGCGTTGTGCTCAAGGCGGGAGAGGCCTTGTTCGAGCCGGCTGCCGATCCGCGGCCATTCGTGGTCGATGCCGGGGCAGAACCCGTACAGGGCAGCGCTGCGGTGTTCAGCGTACGCCGTGACGGTGCGCGCAATCGTGTGGTGGTTGCCCAGGGCCAGGCGCGGGTCGGTGAGCAGTTGCTTGAGACCTCGCCCGATGCCCGGGCGCAAACCGCCTGGCAACGCGGCAAGCTGATCTTCAACGGCAAGCCACTGCGTGAGGTGCTGGCCGAACTTGAACGCTATCAGCACGGGCGCATCGTGCTGTCGGATCAGCAACTGGCGGCACTGCAGGTCAGCGGGGTGTTTGACCTGAACGACCCTGAAGGGTTGTTGCGCACCCTTGAGCAGCGGTATGCGCTGAAGGTCACCTATTTGCCGTGGTTGGCCGTGGTGTACTGACTGACCCGCGATAGCAGCACCACTGGAAAAATATTTTTAAATTCCCACTGCAAGTTCTTCCCCGCCCAATCGTCGTAGTGAGACTGATCAGCAATCCATTCTCATTTACAACTATTTGCCTGGAAGAAAACAGTGAAGGGTCCGCTCAAGCCAATCGCCCGTTCCACCGGTTATTTCAAACACGCTCTGCTGGCCTCGACCGCCGTTGCCGCGCTGCTCGGCACCCTGCAGGTGCATGCCGCCGACGCAGTAACCGCCGCCAGCACCCAGCAGGAACGCGAAGTATCCCTGGAGCTGCCAGCGCAGAACCTTGACCAGGCCTTGACCGCCTTCGCCGACCAGGCGGGCCTGCACCTGCTGTTTACCAGCCAGGACGTTGCCGGCCGGCAAAGCCCGGCGCTCAATGGCCGCTACAGCATTGCCCAGGCCTTGCAGAGCCTGCTGGCCGGCAGCGGCATGAGCTGGCAGTTCAGCGAGCAGAACACGGTGATCCTGCGCAAGAGCGCGGCGGCGCAAAGCGTCAGCCTCAAGCCCATTGAGGTCAGTGTCGCCTCGCGTACCAGCACCTCGATCAGCGAAATCCCCGGCACCGTCTGGGTGGTCGACCAGCAGCAGCTCAACGAGCAGATCAATAGCGGCGTCAGCCTCAAGGAAGCCATCGGCAAGCTGGTACCGGGCCTGGACCTGGCGCCGGAAGGGCGCACCAACTACGGCCAGAACATGCGCGGGCGCAACGTGCTGGTGATGATCGACGGCGTCAGCCAGAACAGCTCACGCGGCTTGTCGCGCCAGTTCGACAGCATCTCGCCGTTCAACGTCGAGCGCGTCGAGGTGCTCTCCGGGGCCAGCGCCATCTACGGCGGCGGTGCCACCGGCGGGATCATCAACATCGTCACCAAGAAGGGCGAATCGGGGCCGGCGCGCTTTGAAACCCAGCTGGGCGCCAGCAGCGGCTTCAACAACAGCGACGACCTGTCGACCCGCATCGCCCAGTCGATCAGTGGCGGCAACGAGCGGGTCAATGCCCGCCTGGGCGTGTCTGCCGAGCAGAACGAAGCCTTCTACGACGGCGCCGGCGACCAGATCTTCATCGACAACACTCAGACCGACCTGCAGTACAACCGCACCATCGACGTACTCGGCAGCCTGGGCCTGCAATTCAACGACGAGCAGAGCCTCGACCTGCTGGCCCAGTACTACGACTCGGGCAACCACGGCAGCACCGGCATCTATTTCCCCAACCTGAACCACAACGCCCCGTCGGACCTGGAAGACGCCGAGCTGCGCGGTGGTTACTCCACCGACCTTGAGCCGCGCACCAAGCGTCTGCTGCTCAACGCCAACTACCACCACAGCGATGTGCTCGGCCAGGACTTCTACCTGCAGGCCTCGTACCGCAAGGAAGACGACAACTTCTACCCGTTTGCGTATTACAACGCCGGCAAACCGGCGGGCTCCAAGGGCGTGTACTTTGCCGCGTCGCAGCAGAACTTCGAGGTCAGCAGCCTCAAGGCGCTGTTCGCCAAGCAGTGGGACAGCCTCAAGCTGACCTACGGCGTGGACCTGGACCGCGAGCGTTTCAACGCCGACCAGACCACCTTCGATGCCCTGACGTCATCCGAAAGCGGCGGCCTGGACCTGGATGAAGCCAGCAAGGCGGCGCGCTACCCCAGCTACCGGGTCGATGGCATCTCTGCCTACGCCCAGCTGGACTGGAAGGCGACCGATAACCTGAGCGTTTCCGGTGGCGCCCGTCGCCAGCAGATGGACGTCGATGTCGGCGACTTCAAGAACGTGCCCGGCGGCAACAACGACTACCAGGTCAACCTGTTCAACCTTGGCGCCATCTACGACTTCAAGAACGGTCACCAGCTGTGGAGCAACTACGGCGAAGGTTTCGACCTGCCGGACCCGGCCAAGTACTACGGCAAGCCGGGCCTGAGCGTCGAAGACAACCCGCTGGCCGGGATCAAGAGCCGCCAGGTGGAACTGGGCTGGCGCTACGCCGACCTGGACTGGGACGCTCAGGCGGCGGTGTACTACATCTGGTCGGACAAGATCATCACCACCGACATGGCTACTTTGACCATCAACGTCGAAGAACAGAAGAGCCGCGACTTCGGCTTTGAAGGCGCATTGACCCGCCACTTCGAAAGCGGCTGGGAAGCTGGTAGCACCCTGCACCTGGTGCGCTCGGAGGAGGAAGACAAAGACGGCGACTGGATCAAGCGCGATGCCCGTTATGCATCGCTGTCCAAGTCCACCGCCTTCGTCGGCTGGAAGGGCGATGGCCGCAGCGCGCGCCTGCAGGCCAACCACGCCTTCACCCTCAAGGACGATGCCGATCACAAGATCAGCGGCTACACCACCTTCGACCTGCTGGGCAGTCAGGACACCGGTTTCGGCACGTTCAGCGCCGGCATCCAGAACCTTCTCGACAAGCAGTACAGCACCGTCTGGGGCCAGCGCGCGACGCTGTTCTACTCGCCGACCTATGGCCCGGCCTACCTCTATGACTACCAGGGCCGTGGTCGCACCTACACCCTGACCTGGTCGCTGGCCTACTGAGTCAGGCGAAGGCTGCCAGCAGGTCGGCTGCAAAGGCCTGCTCGGCATCACTGGGCACCTGGGCGCGGTGGCGCACCAGCACGAACGGCACGGCGAAATCCAGTGCCGGGTCCAGGCCCTGCAACAGGCCGCGCTCGACCCAGGGCTCGGCATAGTGGCAGGGCAGGTAACCGATGTGCCGACCGGAGAGGATGAAGGTCAGGGCGCCTTCGACCTGCTCGGAGCGGGCGGCGCCACTGGTGCCGTCAAAGGGCTCCTGGCGGCTCTGGAAACGGTAGGGGTGTTCGACCTGGTCGGCTTGCTGCAAGGCCTCCAGGCTGACCTCAGCTTGGCCGGCCAGCGGATGGTGGCTGGCGCAGTACAGGCGCTGGCTTTCTTCGAACAACGGCGTGTAATCGAACGCCGCCTGCTTGCCGGAAAAATAGCCGATGGCCAGGTCCAGGCGCTGCTGCAACAGTTGGCGCTCAAGGTCGGCCGGCATGGCGCTGACCAGCTCCAGGCGCACCGACTCGTCACGCTGGCGAAACCGCTCGATGGCCCGCGCCAGGCGCAAGGTCACGGTGCTCTCCTGAGCTTCGGAAATGCCGATGCGCACCTCACCGAGCAAACGCCCGGCCACACCATTGGCCTGATGACGAAACGCCTCGATCTGCACCAGCAGTTCGCGGGTGGCCTTGAGCAGCACTTCGCCCTTGGCGGTCAGGCGAAAGCCGCCCTTGCCGCGGCTGCACAGGCGATAACCCAGGCGGGTTTCCAGACGCGCCATCTGCTGGCTGATGCTCGGCTGGCTCAGGCCCAGTACGCCCTGGGCGGCACTGAAGCCGCCGGCCTCGACTACAGTGACGAACAGCCGCAGCAGGTGCAGGTCGAGGTCGTGCAGTTGTCCCAGCATCAAACATTGCTCCTGATGAATGTCAGGTTAATTGACTTGCCATTTTAGTAATGTAACCCGGCAGGCATGCTGGCGGCATCCACTGACTAAGGTGCCCGACATGCGTACATCCCTGTGGTTGTTATCCCTGATCCTGGCCCTGCCGGTGCAGGCTGAGGAAAAAGTCCTCAATCTGTACAGCTGGGCCGATTATGTCGCCCCTGAAACCTTGCAGCGTTTCGAAAAGGAAACTGGCTACAAGGTGCGCTATGACACCTTCGACACCACCGAAGTCCTGGAAACCAAGTTGCTCACCGGTGGCAGTGGCTATGACGTGGTGGTGCCATCCTCCAGCCTGCTGGCCCGGGCCCTGGCTGCCGGCGCCTTGCAACCGCTGCAGGCCCAGGCCATGCCCGGCTACGACAACCTCGACAAGGACCTGCTGGCCAAGCTGGCCGAGGTCGACCCCGGCAATCAGTACGCGGTGCCCTATACCTGGGGCACCCTGGGCCTGGGCATGAACCTTGAGGCAGTGCGCCAGCGGCTCGGCGATGTACCGCTGGACAGCCTCGACCTGCTGTTCAAGCCCGAATACGCCAGCAAGCTCAAGGATTGCGGGATTGCCATGTCCGACTCGCCCCAGGAGGTCATCGGCGTCGCCCTGCATTACCTCGGCAAGGATCCCTACAGCCGTGACAAGGACGACTTGGCGGCAGCCCAGGCGCTGCTCAAGCAACTGCAGCCATCGATCAGCTATGTCGCCAACGGCCGGCAGATCAGCGACCTGGCCAACGGCAGCGTGTGCCTGGCCCTGACCTACAACGGTGACGCGGCCATGGCCGCCGATCAGGCGCAGAAGGCCGGCAAGCCGTACCAGGTGATCTATCGCATTCCGCGCGAAGGCACGCTGATTTGGCAGGACAACCTGGTCATGCCCAAGGACGCGCCGCACCCGGACGCCGCCCGCGCCTTCATTGCCTTCATGTTGCGCCCTGACTCGGTGGCGCCGCTGACCAACACGCTGTTCTTCGCCACTGCCAACCAGGCGGCCACGCCCCTGGTGGACGAGGCGGTGCGCAGTGACCCGGACATCTACCCCACGGCCCAAGTGCGCGCGCGGCTGTTTGCCGACCGCAGCATGAGCCTGGCCGATATGCGCCAGCGCACTCGCCTGTGGACCACCTTCCGTAGCCGCCAATAACAACACACCAGGAGCCCGACCATGGACCTCGCCCCCGACAACGACCAGGCCATCACTCGCGACAGCCTCTACGGCACCATCGCCGAAAACACCTTTGCCGGTATCACCAGCTTCTCGCGCCGGCGCTACAGCCGCGACCTGCGCGGTGTCGACGTGGTGGTCAGCGGCGTGCCGTTCGACACCGCCACCAGCAACCGCCCTGGCGCACGCTTCGGCCCGCGGGCGATTCGTGCCGCCTCGGTGCAGCAGGCCTGGGCCCGGCACTGGCCGTGGGAATTCGACCCCTTCGATCATCTGGCGGTGATCGATTACGGCGACTGCAACTTCGACTACGGCAGCCCGCACAGCGTGCCCGGGAGCATCCAGGCCCATGCCGAGCAGATTCTCGAGGCCGGCTGCGCCATGCTTACCCTGGGCGGCGACCACTTCATCAGCTACCCGCTGCTCAAGGCCCATGCGCGCAAACACGGAGCGCTGGCGCTGGTCCACTTCGATGCCCACAGCGACACCTGGCCGGACGAGGAGGGCCAGCGTGTCGATCACGGCACGATGTTCTGGCATGCCGCCCGCGAAGGCCTGGTGGACCCGGCGCGCTCGGTGCAGATCGGCCTGCGCACCACCCATGACGATACCCAGGGCTTTGCCGTGCTCGACGCCCGTCAGGTGCATCAACGCGGTACCCAGGCGATCATCGAGGCGATTCGCCAGCGGGTCGGCGATCAGCCGGTGTACCTGACCTTCGATATCGACTGCCTGGACCCGGCGTACGCGCCCGGCACCGGCACTCCGGTGTGTGGCGGGCTGACCACGGTGCAGGCCCTGGAGATTCTCGGCGGGTTGCGCGGTATCAACCTGGTGGGCATGGACCTGGTGGAAGTTGCGCCGGCTTACGATCATGCCGATATCACCGCCCTGGCTGGCGCCACCCTGGCCATGGAAATGCTTTGCCTGTATGCCGCGCGGCACAAGGTCGATGGCTGATCCGGTAACAAAATGAATCACCTGCGCGGCAAATCGAGGTTTCCCGGCGAACCTGTCGCGCCTTAGGCTATCCAACGCTTGGGCGCGCTGGTTTTCGGCGTCGTGTGGTGCCGGAGGTGAATACCATGAACCGATCACTGTCGGGCCTAGCCATGGCCCTGTTGTTGAGCTCGCCGCTGCAGGCTGCGCCCGTGGCCGGGCCGTTGCAGTTGGCGGCCAGCAACAACAACCCCTACAACAGCCCGATCATGCGCGCCAACCCCAACAGCCGCCAGGGCAGCGTGCCGGCCACGCCGCCCGTGCGCGGCCCGTCGACCCAGCCCAATCCGCGTCCGCCGACCCTGGATAATCGCGGCATCGGCAATGGCGAAAACATCCGCCGCGAACAGACCACCCCGCGCCTGGAACCCACCCGGCCGCCGCGCGCACCTGCGCCCTGAGCAACAGGCCCTCCCTGGAAGGAATCGTTGATGTCCCCACGCACCTGGCTACCTACCCTGATGACCGCGGCGCTGCTGCCGCTGCTGGCCCACGCCGCACCCGAGCGCGATTTCAAGAGCGAGGAGGGCAGCGTCAAGGTCAGTACCCTCGCCGAAGGCTTGCGCAACCCCTGGGCCCTGGCGTTCTTGCCGGACGGCCAGGGCATCCTGGTCACCGAGCGCGCCGGCAACCTGCGCATCGTCAGCCCCGAAGGCAAAGTCGGGCCGCCCCTGGGCGGCGTCCCTGAGGTCTGGGCCCAGGGCCAGGGTGGTTTGCTCGATGTGGTGCTGTCGCCGACCTTCAAGCAGGACCGCATGGTCTACCTGTCCTATGCCGAAGGCGGCGGCGAAGGCGGCACGGCGGGTACCGCCGTGGGCCGCGGGCGCTTGTCGGCCGACAACGCCAAGCTTGAAGACTTCAACGTGATCTTCCGCCAGCAGCCCAAGCTCTCCAGCGGCAACCATTTTGGTTCGCGCCTGGTGTTCGACCGCGACGGTTATCTGTTCATCGCCCTGGGCGAGAACAACCAGCGCCCGACCTCGCAGGACCTCGACAAGCTGCAGGGCAAGGTGGTGCGCATTCTGCCCGACGGCACAGTGCCCAAGGACAACCCGTTCGTCGGGCGCGACAACGTGCGCCCTGAAATCTGGTCGTTCGGCCATCGCAACCAGCAGGGTGCGGCGCTCAACCCCTGGACCGGCGAGCTGTGGACCCACGAACACGGGCCCCGTGGCGGCGACGAGATCAACCTCCCGAAACCCGGCAAGAACTATGGCTGGCCGATCGCTACCCACGGCATCAACTATTCGCTGATGCCGATTCCGGAGGCTCAGGGCGAGCATGTCGATGGCATGATCGACCCGCACCATGTCTGGGAAAAATCCCCGGCCATCAGCGGCATGGCGTTCTACGACAACCCGCGCTTCAAGCCTTGGGATCACAGCCTGTTCATCGGCGCGCTGGCGGCGCAGGAGCTGATTCGCCTGGAGCTCAATGGCGACAAAGTAGTGCATGAAGAACGCCTGCTCGGCGAGCTCAAGGCGCGGATTCGCGATGTGCGGGTAGGGCCGGACGGCTATCTGTACCTGCTGACCGATGAGAGTGGCGGTGCGCTGCTCAAAGTCGGGCTGGATCTGTAGAGACGTTGTGGGAGCGGGCCTTGCCCCGCGATCGAGCGCGCAGCGGTCGTATCTCAGACAACATCCGATGTGCTGACTGTACTTGCCTCATCGCGGGGCAAGCCCGCTCCTACCAATGGTGGTACCACTTGCCCCGCGATGCCCCCCGCCGCAGAATGCCCCTTTTGCGACGGACGCCGCGCATGTCCTGCTTCACCGAACAGTCCCCCCTGACCCTCTACCAGCAGGCCATTGCCAGCGAAGGCTTTGTCAGCGACCCGGCCCAGTTGCAGGCCGCCACTGCCCTGCAAACCTGTTTCGAGGCCCTGCAGCGCGGTGAAACCCCACGGGGTGTCTACCTCTGGGGGCCAGTGGGGCGCGGCAAGACCTGGCTCATGGATCAGTTCCATGCCTGTCTGCAGGTACCGGCCCGGCGCCAGCATTTTCACCACTTCATGCGCTGGGTGCATCAGCGCCTGTTCCAGCTCAATGGCACTGCCGAGCCCCTGCAGGCCCTGGCCTTGTCCCTGGCCGAAGAAATCCGCGTGCTGTGTTTTGACGAGCTGTTCGTCAACGACATCGGCGATGCGATCATTCTCGGCGGCCTGTTCCGGGTGCTGTTCGAGGCCGGGGTGGTGATCGTTGCCACCTCCAACCAGCCGCCCGAGCAGCTCTACAGCGACGGTTTCAACCGCGAGCGCTTCCTGCCGGCAATTGCCGCCATCGCGCAGCATATGCAGGTGGTCGCCGTCGCAGGCGAGCAGGACCATCGCCTGCACCCCGGCGCGGCCCAGCAACGCTACTGGGTACGCGACCACGGCCAGCCCGGCGCCCTTGCGCAAGTATTTGCCCAGTTACGCGGTGAGCAAGCGAGCACTGATCAGCCGTTGCAGATCGGCTCGCGTCGCTTGAACGTGGTGCAACGCTGCGACAGCGTGCTCTGGTGCCGCTACGCCGACCTCTGCGAACAACCCTTCGCCGCCATGGATTTCATGGCCCTGTGCGACAGCTTCCAGGCCATCCTGCTCGGCGAGGTACCAGCACTCGGCGCCCGCCAGCGCCCGGCGAAGATCGCCCGTGGCACCGAGGACGGCGCCCAGCGGGTGGTGGCCGGCGACCGCGAACTGCCGCAGCTGTCGGTGCACGATGACAGCGTGCGGCGCTTCATCGCCTTGGTCGATGAATGCTACGACCGTCGGATCGCCTTGTACCTGGAGGCCGAGGTACCCCTGGAAGCGCTCTACACTCAAGGGTATCTGGAGTTCCCGTTCCGGCGTACGCTCAGCCGCTTGCGGGAGATGCAACTGCAACGCTTTTGCTGAGGAGTCGATCATGGCCGAGCCTCTTTCGCACCACCTGCTGACCATGGCCTACCACAACGGTTGGGCCAACCACAGGGTGTACAAGGCCTGCAGGCAACTGAGCCAGGATGAGTTCGTCGCCCCACGGGCGAGTTTCTTCCCGTCGATCAAGGCCACCCTCAACCATATCCTCACGGTCGACTGGTTCTACCTGCAAGCCCTGGAGTGCGAGCAGCGCGGCGAAGCGCCCGACCCCGATAGCGAGCGTTTCTTCGAGCCCGAGGAGCCTTACGCCACCTGTCTGCAACTGCACGCCGAACAGCTGCAGGCCGATCACCGGCTGATTGCCTACTGCCGCCAGCTGCGCGACGACCAGTTACGCCGCTACGTGAGCATCGTGCGCCCCGACTGGGTGCAGCGAGAGCAACGCCTGCGCCTGCTGTCGCACCTGTTCGAGCACCAGATCCACCACCGCGGCCAGGTGCATGCAATGCTCAGCGACACCTCGGTGCGCCCGCCACAGCTGGATGAGTTTTTCTGTGAGGAGCAAGCGCACCTGCGTGCCCAGGATTTTGCCGAGCTGGGCTGGAGCGAGGCGCAGATCTGGGGGCACTAGTGCTGCATCCAACCCAGGGTAAGCAACGCCAGCACCAGGTAACGGCCGGCTTTGGCGACAGTGACCAGGAGCAAAAAGCGCCAGAACGGCTCGCGCATGATCCCGGCAATCAGCGTCAACGGGTCGCCGATCACTGGCATCCAGCTCAGCAGCAGTGACCACTGGCCATAGCGCTGGTAGCGGCGCTGGGCCTTTTCCAGTTGCTCTGTCTTGAACGCAAACCAGCGCTTGTCGCGCAGGTGCTCGATGCCACGCCCCAGCAGCCAGTTGACGATCGAACCCAGCACGTTGCCTGCGGTGGCGATCAGCAACAGGCTGACCACGGCGTCAGGCTGGCGTAGCAGCAAACCGATCAACACCGCTTCCGATTGCAGCGGCAGCAAGGTCGCTGCGCCGAAGGCGCTGAGAAACAGCGCCCAATAACTGAGCATCAGCGGCGGATCAGTAGTTGGCGACCACTTCGTCCTGGCCCTCGGCGGTCAAACCGATGACCTGATAGGCGTCCTTGTGGTCACCCATTTCCATGCCCGGCGAGCCCATGGGCATGCCCGGTACGGCCAGGCCCTTGAGGTCGGGACGCTTGGCCAACAGCTTGATCTGTTCGGCCGGTACATGGCCTTCGACGAATTTGCCGTCGATCACCCCGGTATGACACGAGGCCAGGCGCGGAGCGACGCCCAGGCGCTGCTTGACCGCGCTCATGTTCGGCTCGACATGGTCGTTGACCGTGTAGCCGTTGTCTTGCAGGTGCTTGATCCACTCCTTGCAGCAGCCGCAGTTGGGGTCACGGTACACATCGATGGTCTGCCCGGCCTGGGCCAGAGTGCTCAGGGCCAGCAGGCCGAAGGCGACGATTTTCTTGCTCAGCATGTACTTCTCCACTTCTAGAAACGCAGGCGAACCCCGGCGACCAGGCGGGTCTGGCCGATATCGCCGTGCTCATCACGGATTTGCTCGGCGTTGTTGCCGTAGGCCCGATTGAAGCTGATGCCCAGGTAAGGGGCAAAGCCGCGGGTGATTTCGTAGCGCAGGCGCAGGCCGATCTCGCTGTCGGCAAGGCCGCTGCCCTGGTCCCGGGTCGCGTCGTTACGGCCGTAGAAATTGGCCTCCAGCGATGGTTCGAGGATCCAGCGATTGCTCAGCAGGATAGCGTAACTGCTCTCCAGGCGCAGCGCGGTTTGCTCGCGTTCGCCAGCATACAGGGTGGCTTCCAGCTCCAGCCCGTACAGTGGCGTGCCCTGGATGCCGAAGGCGGCCCAGGTCTGGCCGCTGGCCGGCTTGAAGTCCTGGCGCAGGCCACCGACCAGTTCCCACCAGGGGCTGATGGCATGCCCCCAGAGCGCCTGCAGTTCGGCCTTGTGGGTCACGCCCTGTTCGCGCTCGCCTTCAGTGCGCAACCACAGGCGGTCGATATCGCCGCCGATCCAGGCGTTGGCGTCCCACTTCAGGGCGCTGCTGCTGTCGAAGTTCTGGTACTCCAGTTGCTCGACCGTCATTGCCCAGTTGGTCTGCCGGTCGTGGACCTGATGACCGGGCAGCGGCGGGAAGGCCGCCTGGCGGTCGGCGTCGGTAATCGGGCGCAGCGGCGTGCGTGGCGAGTTGGGCGCGATGCTGTGCTTCATACCCTGGTGATTCATGGCTCCGTGGCCCATGGCGGCATGATCCATGATTTCGGCACGCGCCTCTTCACTGGCCAGCAAGGCCAGTAGGGCGAAGCCGCCGAGCAGCGGGCGCAAGATGGGCTCATTCATCGACGCGTACCTCGCGGAACATACCCATCTCCATGTGATAGAGCAGGTGGCAGTGATAGGCCCAGCGCCCCAGGGCGTCGGCGCTGACCCGGTAGCTGCGGCGGCTGCCTGGCGGGATGTCGAGGGTGTGCTTGCGCACCTGGAAACGCCCGTGTTCGTCTTCCAGGTCACTCCACAGGCCATGCAGGTGGATCGGGTGGGCCATCATCGTGTCGTTGACCAGGGTGATGCGCAAGCGCTCGCCGTAGGTCAGGCGCAGTGGCTCGGCGTCGGAGAACTTGATGCCGTTGAACGACCAGGCGAAGCGCTCCATGTGCCCGGTCAGGTGCAGTTCGATCTCCCGTGACGGCTCGCGGCCATCGGGGTCGGCGAAGGTGCTTTTCAGGTCGGCATAGGTCAGCACCCGGCGGCCGTTGTTGCGCAGGCCAATGCCCGGGTCGGCGAGGTTGGGCTTGGGGTTCATGGTCTGCATGTCGACCAGCGGGTTGGCGCTTTCGCTGGCTGGGTGCTGCTGCATGCCAGCCATCTTCGAGTGGTCCATACCGGCCATCTGGCTGTGGTCCATGCCGCCCATGCCCGCCATGGCGCCGTGGCCCATGTCGGCCATGCTCAGGATCGGTCGCGGGTCCGGCTCCGGCACCTCGGCGCTCAGCCCGTTGCTACGTGCCAGGGTGCCACGGGCGTAGCCTGTGCGGTCCATGCTCTGCGCATACAGGGTGTAGGCGGGCAGGTCGCCGACCCGCACCAGCACGTCATAGGTTTCGGCCACGGCGATGCGCAACTCGTCGACTTCGACCGGCTGCACGGGCTGGCCATCGGCGGCGATGACCGTGAGTTTCAGGCCCGGGATGCGAAAATCGAAGTAGCTCATGGCCGAGCCGTTGATCAGGCGCAGGCGCACGCTGTCGCCGGGCTGGAACAGGCAGGTGAAGTTGCCGTCCGGCGGCTGGCCGTTGAGCAGGTAGGTGTAGGTGGCGGCGCTGATGTCGGCAAGGTCGGTGGGGCTCATGCGCATGGCGGCCCAGGCCTTGCGTTCGGTAATGGTTTGCTGCCAGCCGTTGCTGGCGACATCGTCGATGAAGTCGCCGACGGTGCGCTTGTGGTAGTTGAAGGCGTCCGACTGTTTTTTCAGGGTCGCCATCAGCTCAAAGGGGGCCTGGTCGCTCCAGTCGCTGAGCAACAGTACGTAGTCGCGCTGATAGCGATGGGCTTCAGGCTCTTTGGGTTCGATGACGATCGCCCCGTAGACCCCGGCCTGCTCCTGCAAGCCGGAATGGCTGTGGTACCAGTAGGTGCCGTGCTGCTCCAGGGTAAAGCGGTAGAGGTACTCGCCACCGGCTTCGATGCCGGCAAAGCTCAGGCCCGGTACGCCATCCATGTTGGCCGGGAGGATGATCCCGTGCCAGTGCAGCGAGGTCGGCTCGCTCAGGCGGTTGCGCACCCGCAAGGTTACGGTGTCGCCTTCACGCCAGCGCAGGGTCGGGCCGGGCAGGCTGTTGTTGATGGTCAGCGCCGTGCGCGGGCGGCCGGTGAGGTTCACCGGGGTCTGACCGATGAACAGCTCGAAGTGCTCGCCGCTCAGTTCATTGGCCAACACGGGGGGCGCGGCAAACGCCGGCAGGCGCCAGAGGCCGAGGCCGGCCAGGGCGCTGCCGGCGGCGAAGCCCTTGACGAAGGTGCGACGGGTCGGGTGTCGAAGCATGGGTGCCATTCCAGGGGCGGGGATGGCACGACCTTAGCCAGCGCTGACTGTCAGCAAACTGAGCAGTGGATTACAGATTTGTCAGCTGGCCATGGGGGCAAGGCTTCACTTGTGGCTGCGGGCCGGTATACTCCGCGCCGCACGGAGCCCACCATTTTGAAGGAACAGCGATTCATGCAGGCAATCAAGGCCTATTTCAAACGCCACGGCCACGGCCCGTTCAAGCTCGGCGACGGGCGTATCAGCGGCTACATCTCGGCCACCCTGGGGCTGCTCAGCCTGCTGGCGGTGCTGTGCTTCCTGTTTCCGCAGTGGCTGACCTTTGCCGAGTTTCGCAAGGTCTACAGCGTGCACTTTGCCCGCACCGTGCTGCTGATCGGGCTGATCCTGGCTTTTGCCCTGGGCACCCTGAACATCCTCCTCAACAAGCGCAAGCGCCTGGGCTTTACCGGCATCAGCGCGGCAGGGCTGGCGATGTTTCTCGGCGGCACCAACATCCAGACCGAAACCATCGGCCAGACCCCGTACTCGCTGGGCCTGGACTGGTTCGTGCTGGCGCTGCTGGTGTCGGCGGTGATCTTCATCCCGCTGGAAAAACTCTACGCCAAGGATCCGCAGCAGAACATCCTGCGCCCGCACTGGCGTACCGACCTCAGCTACTTTTTCGTCAGCCACATGCTGGTGCAGTTCATCCTCATCTTCGTCACCGCCTCGTCCAGCTGGCTGGCCGGCTGGGTGGTCTCCGATACCTTGCAGGCCAAGGTGCAAAGCCTGCCGATCGTGGTGCAGTTTCTGCTCGCGGTGTTTGTCGCCGACCTCGGCCAGTACTGGCTGCACCGCCTGTATCACGTGGTGCCGTGGATGTGGCGTTTTCATGCAGTGCATCACTCGAGCACGCACATGGACTGGCTGGCCGGTTCGCGCATCCACTTCTGCGAGATCCTTCTGACCCGTACCGGGGTGCTGGCGCCGCTGATCCTGCTGGGTTTCTCGCCCCAGGCGATGAACGCCTATGTGATCCTGGTCGGCGTGCAGGCAGTGCTGGCCCATGCCAACGTGCGCATCGACGGCGGCTGGCTCAACTACCTGCTGGTGCTGCCGCGCTATCACCACTGGCATCACGCCCGGCACAAGGATTACATCTACAAGAACTACGCGATCCACACGCCGCTGGTGGACATGCTGTTCGGCACCTTCAAGCTGCCGCCCAAGGAATGGCCGGCGCGTTACGGCGTGTTCGGCAAGGACTTGCCTGAAGGCATCGTGCGCCAGCACCTGTACCCGCTGCGCAAAGCCGAGCCCAAGGCGCCAGTACCGCCACCGGCTGCCTGAAGCGGCTTTGTACCCGGCCCCTGACTGCGTTAGCCTTGAGGGGTCAACGTCATTGGGGCCAAGGAGTATCCATGGACAAGGTTATCGTGATCACCGGCGCCAGTCGCGGTATTGGCGCCGCCACCGCACGCCTGGCCGCACGTGCCGGTTACCGTATCTGCATCAACTACCTGCGTGACGACGAGGCTGCCCAGCGGGTGCTGGCCGAGGTTCGCGAGCTGGGCGCCGAGGCCATTGCGGTCAAGGCCGACGTCAGTGTCGAGGATGAGATCATCCAGCTGTTCCAGCGCGTCGATGCCGAGCTGGGCCCGGTCACCGCGCTGGTCAACAATGCCGGTACCATCGGCCATCAGAGCCGGGTCGAGGAGGTGTCGGAGTTTCGCCTGCTCAAGCTGATGAAGACCAACGTGGTCGGGCCGATGCTGTGCGCCAAGCATGCGCTGCAACGCATGTCGACCCGCCATGGCGGGCAGGGCGGCAGCATCGTCAACGTCTCGTCGGTGGCGGCGCGGCTGGGTTCGCCCAACGAATACGTCGACTACGCTGCCTCCAAAGGCGCGCTGGATACCTTCACCGTGGGCCTGGCCAAGGAAGTGGCCGGTGAAGGGGTGCGGGTCAATGCCGTGCGCCCGGGTTACATCTTCACCGACTTCCACGCCCTCAGCGGTGACCCGCAGCGGGTCAGCAAGCTTGAGCCGGGCATCCCCATGGGCCGCGGTGGGCAGGCAGAGGAAGTGGCCGAGGCGATCATCTGGTTGCTCTCGGACCAAGCCTCTTATGCCACTGGCAGCTTCCTCGATCTGGGCGGCGGGCGCTGATCAGCCGATCATTTCCTCGATACGCTGGGCCAGGTTATCGAGGCTGAACGGCTTGGTCAGCACCCGCGTAGTAGGCTCGAACACCCCAGTGCCGAGCACCGCCTGCTCGGCGTAACCGGTGATGAACAGCACTTTCAATCCGGGCCGCAATTGACGGGCGGCGGCTACCAGTTGCTGGCCGTTCATGCCGCCGGGCATGCCGACATCGCTGATCAACAGGTCGACGGTCGCGCCACTTTGCAGGGCCGCCAGGGCGCTGTGGCCGTCGCCGAATTCGAGCTTGGCGTAACCCAGGTCGCTGAGCACCTCACCGACCAGCATGCGAATGGTCGCTTCGTCATCGACCAGCATCACCGTCATGTCGCGCAGTTCACGCCGGGTGTGGGCCGTTGGCTGCGACCCGCTGGGCGGCAGGCTGGCGTTGTCCAGACGCGGCAGGTACAGGTGCACGCTGGTGCCCTGGCCCGGCTCCGAATACACCCGTACCTGGCCACCGGACTGGCGCACGAAACCATAGACCATCGACAGCCCCAGGCCCGTGCCCTGGCCCATCGGCTTGGTGGTAAAGAACGGGTCGAAGGCACGCGCCAGCACCTGCGGCGGCATGCCGCTGCCGTTATCGCTGACGCTCAGGGCCAGGTAGTCACCGGGCTTGAGGTCCAGGTGCGCGGCGACCTGCTCATCGGCCTGCAGATGACGGGTTTCGATGGTGATCCGGCCACCGGCCGGCATGGCGTCACGGGCGTTGATGCAGAGGTTGAGCAGGGCGTTTTCCAGTTGCGATGAATCGATGCTGGCCCGGCAGGTCGCGTTGGCGGTAAACACCTCGGTCTCGATGTGCGGGCCGACGCTGCGGCGGATCAGTTCGCTCATGCCGCTGACCAGGCGGTTGACGTCGATGGTGCGCGGTTCCAGGGTCTGACGCCGGGAAAACGCCAGCAGCCGATGGACCAGGGACGCGGCGCGGTTGCACACGTCCTGGGCGGTGCGCAGGTAGGGGGCGATTTGTTCATGGCGGCCGCGTCCGAGCAGGTTGCGCGACAGCTCCAGGGAGCCGCTGATCCCGGTCAGCAGGTTGTTGAAGTCATGGGCGATACCACCGGTGAGCTGGCCCACCGCTTCCATTTTCTGCGCCTGGCGCAGGGCTTCTTCGGTCTTGCGCAGGCGTTTTTGCTCGCGGACCCGCTCGCTGATGTCGTAGGCGAACAGGTAAGCACCGATCAGTTGCCCGTGCCCGTCATGCAGCGGGCTGAAGCGCAGTTCGTAATGGTGGTGCTGGTCGCCTGCGCCAAACTCGGCAATCTCGACGAACGCTTCACCTGTGAGCGCCCGTGTCCATAGCAGCAGGCCGCGGGCGCAGTCATCGGGATGCTTGGCCATCTTTGTGGGCAGGCTGTCGCCGACGCTCGGCGTCAGGCCGAAAATCCGCTGGAACTCGTCGCGGGCAGCGCGGTTGATTGCCAGCCAACGCATGTCCAGATCCACCACCTGGATCTGTGCCAGGGTGGCTTCGACCACATCGGTGAGGATCTTGCGTTCTGCCATCGCCTGGGCAACCCGTTGTTCCAGCTCCTGGTTGAGCCGCTTGAGGGCGAATTCGGCGCGCTTGCGCGCAGTTACATCCTGGAACAGCACCGCGACCTGCTTGCGGCCGGCCGGCTCCATGCGAAACGCGCAGATATCCAGGTGGCGGCCGGTGGCCACCAGTTCTTGCTCAAAGCGGATCGGATTGCCGCTGTGCAGCACCGCACCGTAACGGGCAATCCAGCCGTCGGCCTCCTCGGGCACCATCTCCCGCAGCTTCTGCCCGACCACATTGTCGATACCGGCATGCATGGCGTAGGCGGCGTTGGCTTCGATGTGGACGTAGTCGCTGAGCGGGCCATGGGGGCCGTCGAAGAACTCGATGATGCAAAAACCTTCGTCCATGGCCTCGAACAGAAAGCGGTAGCGCTGCTGGGTATCGGCCTCGGCTTGCTCGGCAGGTACGGGGGCCGCGCCGTTGCGCTTGGCGAGCCGGGCTTTGAGCAGGTTGTTTTGCTGCTTCAACTGCTCAAGTTGCTGACGCAGGGACTGCAGTTCGCTCGACGGCATGCGCGTGTTCCGACCTGGGGACTCTGGCAAATGTAGCGCTCCGCGCAGCACTCAACAACTGCGCGGCCTCAGGTCGAATGCTTCAATGGCCGTGGTAGCGAGCGCTGGCCCATTCCCACCACAGGGCGTTCAGTTCGCAGTAGGGGGCAATCCGCCCGGTGGTTTCGGCATACAGGTCGTCCCGGTCGAGTTTCCCGGGGATGAAACCCAGGCTGCGCAAGTCTCGGTCGATCAGCGTCACGCTGCTGTCCAGCGCCTTGATCGGCTGGCGCTGGTAGGGGCGTGGGTCTTCACCGTAGTACACCTTGGCCGGGCCGAAGGGTACGCCTTCAAGGCGGATATGGCCGAGGTTGTTCAAATAGCCTTCAGCAACGCTGCCGTCGGCGAAGATCACCTTGTAGGCCGCGCCGGGAACCCCGCCCAGCTTGCCGTCGTCAAGGCTCAGCTCCAGCCAGTTGCTGGTGGCCGCCGGGTTGATCTGCTCCCGGCTGAGTTTGCCGCCATCGCTGGCCGCCGGATGGGTACTGAGCGTGCCGTGCTCGCGCAAGCTGTCGACCCGCCGCGACTGCGGTTTGCTGGTTTGCGCCGGGATGCGCTGGCTGCTGCCCGAGGCCTCGCCAGAGCTGTTGCGTTGCACCGCAAGCCAGGGCATCAGGCGTTCGTCGATGCGTTCGAGCAGATCATCGAGGTGCTCGCCGGCCTGTTCCAGGTCGCTCAGCACCAGGGCCTGGCGTTGCTCGTCGAGGGCCAGGAAGGTCGCACTGGCACGTACCGCGGTGATGATCTGCGCAAGCTCGGTACGCAGCAGCTCGGCGTTCAGGCTTTCTTCGAGCAGGGCATCCGGGCTGGTCTTGAGCTTGCAGTTGAGCAGTACATGGCGCAGCAGGTCATAAAGCTGTTCGGCGTGCTTTTGCGGGTCGCGATTGACCAGGCGCAGTACTCGCTTGAGGCCGTGGCCGGGGCCTGGGACCCAGCCGAGCAGGGCCAGGGCGAGGTCGAAGAAGGCGTCGTCTTCCTCCTGCTGATCGGCCGCCAGGTTCAGGGCCAGGATCGCCTCGACGGTGTCGTAGGCGCTCAGGGCCTGGGCCAGGTGCGGGATGCTGCCGGCGTCGATGGCATCGGACAGGGTCACGCCGGCAGCCTTGATGTCGTAGGCGAAGTCTTCGTCGCTGTCCTCTTCGTCCTCTTCGTCGATAACCTCATCTTCCTCTTCCTGCTCGTCTTCACCTTCGCCCAGGCACTCCCAGCGAATGGCCTGGTACGCAGGCAGGTTGCGGGCGTGCTCGAGCAAGTCATGGGGGAAGATCACGTGCAACAGTGCGCGGGTATCAATGCCATACAACAGGGCCACGGCTGCGGCCTCGAACGACCAGTAGCCAACGTAGCCGCTTACATCGTCGCCATGGGTGTCGTACCAGCTGGCGTGCAGGAAGTGGTCGTACCATTGCTCGCAGTAGCCCTGCAGGCGGCTGGCCGCTTGCTCGGGGCTGGCGGCATAAATGGTTTGCACCAGCGGCGTGGCGTAATCCTGGTACCACTCATCGACGTCGTAGCGGTCGGGCAGTACCCGGCTCAGCAGGTCTTCATAGAGGGTGTCTTGTTCGGCGTAGCCGCCGTTGTCCATCAGGGCGACGAAGCGTTCGAGCAGGTCGTGGCGGCCGAGCAGGATGCACAGGCTGATGACCTGCATGCATTCGTGGTGCTCTTCGGTATCACCCAGATTCAGCGGGGCGACGTCTGGGTCCTCGGCGTACACGGCCATCTTGTGTTGCAGTTGCTCGTACTCGACGATCAGCGTCTCGAGCACGGCGGGCAGGGCATCAATGTCGACGCCGGCGGTATAGCTGATCAGCAGCTTGTCCAGCGCCAGTTCCTTCAGGCTCTTGCCGCTGAATACCGCTTCCTGTTCGTCGGAGTCGGCTTGCAGTCGATTGTTGCGCAGGAATGCACGGCTCTCTTGGTCGTGTTCGAGGAAACGCTCGTAGCGTTGTGGCGTAAGAAAATGCTGTCGCTTGTGCATGCCATCCATCCCTGGGAAATCCGAGCGCGCAGGGTGCAGCAAGCGCGCTCGAAGTTCAACCGTGGCTCAGAACGAGCGGACGATCTTGCCCAGGGTTTCCATGGCCTTTTCCGATTGCTCGGTCCAGGGGCTGCCGTAGTTGAGGCGGATGCAGTTGCGAAAGCGCCGGGTCGGCGAAAAGATCGGCCCCGGGGCGATGCTGATGCCCTGGGCCAAGGCCATCTGGAACAGTTTGAGCGAGTCCATCTGTTCGGGCAGCTCCAGCCACAGGAAGTAGCCGCCGTCAGGGTGACTGACGCGGGTTTGCGCTGGAAAATAACGGGCAATCGCCGCAAGCATCGCCGCCTGTTGCTCTTCCAGGGCGTAGCGCAGCTTGCGCAAATGACGGTCGTAGCCGCCATGTTGCAGGTAGTCGGCAATCGCCGCCTGCGCCGGCATCGAGGCGCACAGCGAGGTCATCAGCTTGAGCCGTTCGATCTTCTGCGCATAGCGTCCAGCCGCCACCCAGCCGATGCGGTAGCCGGGGGCCAGGCTCTTGGCGAACGAGCCGCAGTGCATCACCAGGCCGTCGGTGTCGAAGGCCTTGGCCGGTTTCGGCGCCTGCTGGGCGTAGTACAGCTCGGCGTAGACGTCGTCTTCGATCAACGGCACCTGATGCTCGCGCAACAGTTCAACCAGTTGCTGTTTCTTTTCCTCCGGCATGCTTGCGCCCACCGGGTTCTGGAAGTTGGTCATGCACCACACGGCCTTGACCGGGTGTTTGGCCAGGGTCTGGGCCAGCACCCCGAGGTCGATGCCTTCACGCGGGTGCACGGGGATTTCCACCGCCTTGAGCTTGAGCCGCTCAAGAATCTGCAGGCAGGCATAAAACGCCGGCGCTTCGATCGCCACCAGGTCACCGGGCTCGGTCACCGCCTGCAGGCACAGGTTCAGGGCCTCCAGCGCGCCGTTGGTGATCAGCAGCTCTTCCATGGGCAGCATCAGGCCGCCGACCATGTAGCGCAGGGCAATCTGGCGGCGCAACTGCGGGTTGCCCGGCGACAGGTCGGTGACCACCATCCGTGGGTCCATCTCGCGGCTGGCGCTGGCCATGGAGCGGGCCAGGCGCGGCAGCGGGAACAGGCTGGGGCTGGGGAAGGCCGAGCCGAAGGCCACGGTTTGCGGGTCCTTGATCGAGTCGAGGATCGAGAACACCAGTTCGCTGACATCCACCTCGGTGGATTCGCTGGCCTGCTCGATGATCTGCGGCTCGCTGAACTGGCGCGGCGCGTGGGCGTTGACGAAGTAGCCCGAGCGCGGCCGCGCGCGGATCAGCCCGCGGCGCTCCAGCAGGTAGTAGGCCTGGAACACCGTGGACGGGCTGACGCCGTGGGTCTGGCTGGCATAGCGCACCGACGGTACGCGCTGGCCGGGACCCAGGACCCCGGAGCGAATCAGTTCGGCAATGTCGTCGGCGAATTTCTCGTAGCGTTTCATCATGGCTCGAAGGGTTTCGGATGCTCGGGCAGTGTATGGGATCAGCGGTTCAAAGGCGCGACAAAACGGCTATGGGCGACGCTGCGCACGCCCGGCTCGTCGGTGTCGAGCAGTTCGAAGCTGATGTCCTGGGAGCTGCTTTGCGGGCGCTCGGCCAACATCGCCACTGACACTGGCAAGTCGCTCATTTCCCCGGCCGCCAGGCTGAACTCGGTCTTGCCGTGCAGTTCGAAACCGTCGGCATCGAGCAGGCGCAGGCGATAGTGCTGGGGTTGCTGGGTCTTGTTGATGACCTTGAGGGTGTAGATGTTTTCGATCTGCCCGGCATTGTTCTCGCGGAACAGGCCGCGGTCCTTGATCACGTCCATCGACACCATCGGCCGTTGCTGCAGGGCGATGACCAGGGCGCCGATCATCACCACCAGGGCGGTGACGTAACCGAGCAGGCGCGGCCGTAGCCAGTTGGTGGTACCGCCTTGCAGGGTGTGTTCGGACTTGTAGCCGACCAGGCCGCGGGCGTAGCCCATCTTGTCCATGATCGAGTCACAGGCGTCGATACAGGCGGCGCAACCGATGCACTCCATCTGCAGGCCATCGCGGATGTCGATGCCGGTGGGGCAGACCTGCACGCACATGTGGCAATCGATGCAATCGCCCAGGCCCTTGGCCTTGTGGTCGACTTCCTTTTTACGCGGGCCGCGGGATTCGCCCCGGGCCGGGTCGTAGGCGACGGTCAGGGTGTCTTTGTCGAACATCACGCTCTGGAACCGCGCGTACGGGCACATGTGCATGCACACCGCTTCGCGCAGCCAGCCGGCGTTGATGTAGGTGGCGCCGGTGAAGAACAAAATCCAGAACAGGCTGACACCGCCCAGTTGCAGGGTGAACAGTTCTTCGGCCAGCGGACGGATCGGCGTGAAGTAACCGACGAAAGTCAGCCCGGTCAGCAAGCTGATGCCCAGCCACAGGGTGTGCTTGGCCGAGCGCCGGGCCAGTTTGTTCAGGCTCCAGGGCGCGGCATCCAGCTTGATGCGCTGGTTGCGCTCGCCTTCGGTGATCTTTTCGCACCACATGAAGATCCAGGTCCAGGAGCTCTGTGGGCAGGTATAGCCACACCACACCCGGCCGGCGAACACGGTGATGGCAAACAGGCCGAAGGCGCAGATGATCAGCAGCGCCGAGAGCAGGATGAAATCCTGCGGCCAGAAGGTGGCGCCGAAGATGTGGAATTTGCTGTCGGCCAAGTCCCAAAGCACGGCCTGACGACCGCCCCAGTTCAACCAGACGGTGCCGAAGAACAGCAAAAACAGAAAACCCGCGCCAGCCAGGCGCAGGTTGCGAAACAAGCCGGTGAAGCTGCGGGTGTGGATCTGTCGGTCGCTGCTGGCAGGCTTCTTCTTGAAGGTGGAAGGCTCAGCAATTTCAACGATCTGGACGGGGATTCTATCGCTCATGGTTCGTCGCTCATCAGGCCTCGATCAGGCCAGAGCACTATGGCGCCCCATCTGTTTGCATAACAGGCTCAGGTATCTGGATAAAAACCGTATCAGATTTCCCGCTGAAACCCTGCAGGCCTCAGATTACCGAGCCTGGCTCGGATGCTTTGAGATGCCTGCGACCATCCACCGCACCCGCTACAGTGAGGGCGTCTGCCTCTTGTTCGGTGATCGGCACGCGCTCGCCGTTGAGCACTGCGACGGACATGCGCAGGTCGGCATCAGTGACGACTTCGACATCCTTGGCTTCGCCCTGGATATGCATGTTGTCGCTGATCAGGGTGCAGCGTTGGTTGCTCTCGTCAATTTCGATAGGCATGGCCGTGTCCTCGTTGCTGGGGTCCTATGCTTGGGACCACACGAGCGCGGCGGATACTGGCGGCAACCGATCAGCGGTCGGCGGCGCACTTGCCGTCTACGCCGTTGTCCATCGATTAACCCTTCTGCATGGACACAGCCCATGGACGCCTGGTGGCATCAAGTCTGGATTACCCTGGTGGCGGAGTTTGCCGACATCACCGATGCCAAACAGCTTACCCAGGTCACGGTGCGTCTGATTATGGCGGCACTGCTTGGCGCCATCCTCGGTTTTGAGCGCGAGCTCAAGGGCAAGGCCGCCGGGGTGCGTACCCATATGCTGGTGGCCCTGGGCGCGGCGTTGTTTGTGCTGGTACCGCGCATGGCCGGGGCCGACGACGCGGCGCTGAGCCGGGTGGTACAGGGTATCGTCGCGGGGATCGGTTTTCTCGGTGCCGGTACCATTCTCAAGGGCCACGACCAGGATGCCGGGCATGTCAAAGGCCTGACCACGGCAGCGGGCTTGTGGATGACGGCGGCGATCGGCGTGGCGGCGGGCATGGGCCGTGAAGCCACGGCAGTGATCAGCACCGTGCTGGCGTTGTTGGTGTTGGGTGTGATGCCGCTGGTGGTGAACCGCTTCGAGAAGGACAACGAGGATGAAAACGGGGAGGGCGGGAAGCACTGAGGGGAGCCTAAGCTCCCCTCAAAGATTGTTGCGTGCTCTTTTTTTGTTATTGGAGGGCGGCCTATTGTTGTTTTTGGCGACCGTTGCCTCTGTATCACTGGCGATCCCCATCCGGGATCAAGAGCAAACGTATTTTTTTGAGCGCTGATCTACCTTCATCATTGCTGATCCAACCGTGACTTGCGCTACCTTGGGGTAGTTTTATTGTTCTGTGTCCGGTTGCGGGGCAAGCCCCTGGAAAGCACATCCTCTCCAAAAAAATCTGTTAGCTGCGCCTCTGTCGTGTTGTTCTTGTTATGTCAGAGTCGTTTCGTCTTATTTTTATTGGGTGTGTCGCACTTTTTATTGTTCTTGTACCTGAGATATAGCAGGTGCCGTGCCAACTTTTTAAAACCCAATAAAATCAATAGTTTGCAGGTTTTATGAAAAAAACAGGCCGGGGAATTCTGTCGATTTGTTTCCGTGTTACCCGGAATTTCCCTGGAAAGTGCGGGGGCGGTAACACCCGGACGCTGATCCGGCTGTTACCGCGTGTGTTTATTGTGCGTGACGGGCGCGTGCCACCCGCGAGCCACTGGCGCGGCCGAGCACTTCACTGATACGCAAGCCCGCGGCAATCAAGCGTTCCAGGTCGATACCGGTGTCGATCCCCAGGCCCTGGAGCATGTACAACACGTCTTCGCTGGCAACGTTACCGCTGGCGCCCTTGGCATAGGGGCAGCCGCCAAGGCCCGCAACAGAGCTGTCGAACACACTGATACCTTCGAGCAGGCTGGCATAGACATTGGCCAGGGCCTGGCCGTAGGTGTCATGGAAGTGACCGGCCAGTTGGGCCCGGGGAACCTGGGCGCCGACCACCTCGAACAGGCGCCGGGTCGCCCCGGGGGTGCCGGTGCCGATGGTGTCGCCCAGCGACACTTCATAACAGCCCATGTCGTGCAGCTCGCGGGCCACCGGGGCGACCTGTTCGGCACTGATCATGCCTTCATAGGGGCAGCCCAGGACGCAGGACACATAGCCGCGCACCCGCACCCCATGCTGGCGCGCCGCTTCCATGATCGGCACGAAGCGCTGCAGGCTGTCGCTGATCGAGCAGTTGATATTGCGCTGGGAGAACGCTTCGGAGGCTGCGGCGAACACCGCCACCTCCTTGACCCCGGCCGCCAGCGCATCTTCGAAACCACGCAGGTTCGGCGCCAGCGCGGCGTAGGTCACCCCACTGTGTTGCTGGATATTGGCAAACACTTCGGCGGAGCCGGCCATCTGGGGCACCCACTTGGGTGAAACGAAGCTGCCCACCTCTATATAGGACAAGCCTGCGTCGCTCAGGTCATCGACCAGTCGTACCTTGTCGGCCACGCTGATGGGCTGGGCTTCGTTCTGCAGGCCGTCGCGCGGGCCGACTTCGACCAGGCGAACTTTTTCAGGCAATGACATGGGCAGGGTTCCTCAGGGCTCAATGGCTGTTTTTCTGGTTGTTCAGGGTGGCGGCCAGGGCTTGCTCGCAGCGCTCTTGGGCGGTGTCCAGCTCCAGTTGCATCTGCTGGATGTCGAGCAACTGCTGTTCAAGCTGGGCCCGGCGCTCGGCGATCTTCGCCAGCATGCTGTGCAGTTGCTTCAGGTTGCCGCTGGAAGGGTCGTAGAGTTCGATCAGCTCTCGGCACTCGGCCAGGGAAAAACCGATGCGCTTGCCGCGCAGAATGAGTTTCAGGCTGACCTTGTCGCGGGCCGAATAGACCCGCTCCAGGCCACGGCGCTCCGGGCTGAGCAGGCCCTGTTCTTCATAGAAGCGAATGGCCCGGGTGGTGATGTCCAGCTCGCGGGACAGGTCGGAGATGCTGTAGGTCTGGCTGCTCATTGCTTGGCTCGGTAAAAGGGCATGGAGCTAAGCTAATTGCAGGTTGACGTTTACGTCAAGCAAGGATTGGCGGGGTCATCGCGGGACCTCAGCCTTGGCCGCCCGGTCATCCTGGGCAACCACGCCCTGGCACAGCTCGATGATCTGCTCGCGCATCCAGCGGTTGGCCGGGTCCTGGTCGGTGCTTTCGTGCCAGTACAGGTGGGTTTCCAGCGGCGGCACGTCCACCGGCAGGCTGACATGGTTGAGCTGGTGGCGGCGGGCGAAACGCTCCGGCACGGTCATGACCATGTCGGTCTGTTGCAGCACTTGCGAGGCCATCAGGTAATGCTGGGAGCGCAGGGCGATCTTGCGCTGCACGCCCATCTTGCCCAGGGCCAGGTCGACATAACCCAGGCCATTGCGGCGGCTGGAGATATGGATGTGGGTCATGCCCAGGTAGTCGTCCAGGCTGAGTTTGTCCTTGAACAGCGGATGCCCCTGGCGCATGGCGCAGACGTAGCGGTCCTGCATCAGCTTGACGTGGCGCACCTGCGGGTCGGTGTTGAGCGGCGCATCGACGGCAAAATCCAGGCGCCCGGCGGCCAGTTCCTTGGTGGTTTCCCGGCGTTTGCACAAAAAGCTCTCGATCACCACCGCCGGGGCCAGGCGCCGCAGGCGCTGGAACAGTGGCGGCAAGATCACCGCCTCGGTGAGGTCGGTCATGCTGATGCGAAAGGTCTTGTTGGCCTGCAGCGGGTTGAAGATGCGGCTCTCTTGCACCGACACACGCAGCAGCGAGAGGGCATTGCGCACCGGGCCGATGATGTTCTGCGCCATGGGTGTGGGCACCATGCCCTGGGCGGTGCGCACGAACAGTGGATCGTTGAAGGTTTCGCGCAGGCGCGCCAGGGCGTTGGACACCGCTGGCTGGGTAATGCCGACGATCTGCCCGGCCCGGGTCAGGTTGGCTTCGGTGTAGATGGCATCGAAGACGATGAACAGATTCAGGTCGACCTTGCTCAGGTTCATGGGCGCTGCTCTAGTTGGTGTTATTCGTCGATCATATATCGGTTATGAATGTTTATACACGCCGAGAATAGACTAGGTGGATTTTGCTGGCTGATCTAGGATCGATATCAGATCCCTTTTCCACTGAAGGTACTGCCCATGGATTTCGCCTATTCACCCAAGGTCCAGGCGCTGCGCGAACGTGTCACGGCGTTCATGGATGCCTATGTCTATCCCGCTGAAGCGGTGTTCGAGCGCCAGGTCGCCGAAGGTGATCGCTGGCAGCCGACCGCGATCATGGAAGAGCTCAAGGCCAAGGCCAGGGCCGAGGGCTTGTGGAACCTGTTCCTGCCTGAGTCGGAACTGGGCGCGGGCCTGACCAACCTTGAGTATGCGCCCCTGGCCGAGATCATGGGCCGCTCGTTGCTGGGCCCCGAGCCGTTCAACTGCTCGGCGCCGGACACCGGCAACATGGAAGTGCTGGTGCGTTACGCCAACGAACAACAGAAACGCCAGTGGCTCGAACCGCTGCTGCGCGGCGACATCCGCTCGGCGTTCGCCATGACCGAGCCGGACGTGGCCTCGTCCGACGCCACCAACATGGCTGCCCGCGCCGTGCGTGACGGTGACGAGTGGGTGATCAACGGGCGCAAATGGTGGACCTCCGGTGCTTGCGATCCACGCTGCAAGATCATGATCTTCATGGGCCTGAGCAACCCGGATGGCCCGCGGCACCAGCAGCATTCGATGATCCTGGTACCCACCGACACCCCCGGGGTGAAGATCGTACGCCCGCTGCCGGTGTTCGGCTACGACGACGCCCCCCATGGCCACGCCGAAGTGCTGTTCGAGAACGTGCGCGTACCATACGAGAACGTGCTGCTTGGTGAGGGCCGCGGTTTCGAGATCGCCCAGGGACGCCTTGGCCCGGGGCGTATCCACCACTGCATGCGCTCGATCGGCATGGCCGAGCGAGCACTTGAGCTGATGTGCAAACGCTCGGTGGAGCGTACCGCTTTCGGCCGGCCATTGGCGCGCCTGGGTGGCAACGTCGACAAGATTGCCGACTCGCGGATGGAAATCGACATGGCCCGGCTGCTGACCCTCAAGGCCGCCTACATGATGGACACCGTCGGCAACAAGGTCGCCCGCAGCGAAATCGCCCAGATCAAGGTGGTTGCACCGAACGTGGCTCTCAAGGTCATCGACCGGGCGATCCAGATTCACGGTGGCGCTGGCGTCTCGGGCGACTTCCCGCTGGCCTACATGTACGCCATGCAGCGCACCCTGCGCCTGGCCGACGGCCCGGACGAAGTGCACCGCGCGGCAATTGGCAAGTACGAAATCGGCAAGTACGTGCCCAAGGAAATGCTCCGTAGCGGTCATTGATGTTTGCCGCGCAAGCCCGCCTTTTTTTCAGCGGCGGGCTTGCTCTGCGAACGGGTCGAGAACAACGAAAACAACACTCCAGCGCTGAGCAGGGCAACGGTCACGCCCAGCGACAGCATCGGCGGCACGGCACCGATCAGGCCGTGGTAGAAGATCTTGCCGCCGATAAACACCAGCACCAGCGCCAAGGCGTACTTGAGGTAGATAAAGCGGTGCATCAGCGCCGCCAGGGCAAAGTACAACGCCCGTAACCCGAGAATCGCGAAGATGTTCGAGGTGTAGACAATGAACGGATCCTGGGTAATGGCAAAGATCGCCGGCACGCTGTCGACGGCGAACACCAGGTCGGCCAGCTCGATCAGCACCAGGGCCAGGAACAGCGGCGTGGCATAGCGCAGGGCCTTGCTTTGCCCGGCTGGGGTGATGTGCACGAAAAAGCGCGGGCCATGCAGCTCGTCGGTCACCCGCAGGTGGCGCCGGACGAATTTCAGTACCGGATTGTTGGCCAGGTCCGGGTGGGATTCTTCGCTGGAGAACAGCATCTTAATCCCGGTGAACAGCAGGAAGGCGCCGAACACATAGAGGATCCAGTCGAACTCCTGCACCAGCGCGCTGCCCAGGCCGATCATGATCGCCCGCAGCACCACCACCCCGAGGATTCCCCAGAACAGCACCCGGTGCTGATAGCGGCGGGGGATGGCGAAGAAACTGAAGATCATCGCCATGACGAATACGTTGTCCATCGACAACGACTGCTCGATGAGAAAACCGGTGTAGAACTCCAGGGCTTTCTGCGCGCCCAGCTCAAACCACACCCACACGCCGAACAGCACCCCGACGCTGAAATAGCCGCCATACAGCAGCAGGCTTTCGCGCATTTCGATTTCGTGCAGTTTGCGGTGCAACACGCCCAGGTCCAGCACCAGCAGGGTCAGGACGATGCCGAGAAAGGCCAGCCAGAACCACAGGCTGGTGCCGAGAAAGTCGTTGTCGAGAAATACCTGTAGAGCTGCCATGAGCCCCTCCTTGATGTCGACGTTGCTGAGCAACAGTGACTCCGACATGGCGGCTTGGCAGCCGTCAGAGGGGCCCGGCGTCACTAGGGACAAGCCTAGACCTGGGTAGGGAGGGCGCCCAATCGAGGCTGTAACAATTGTTTGCCCAGGCTGCCAGGCAGCAAGTCAATAAACCCACACCTCGACCCGGCGATTGCGAATCCGCCCTTGCTCGGCGGTGTTGGCCGCAACCGGCAGTTCGTCGCCCAGGCCGATGATCTCGCGCAATTCGACACCGCGACGGGCCAGCTCCCGGCGCACCGCCATGGCCCGCAGCCGCGAGAGCAGGGCGGCGCGCTGCGGGTCATCCTTGGCATCGCCGAACCCCACCAGCACCACCCGGTTGGCCAGCTTGCGCTGCGCCTGCAGGTACTGGACGACCCGCTGCACATCGCGCAGGGCCTTGTTGTCGAGGCTGGCGTTACCCTCTTGAAAACGAAAGTTGACCGACAGGCGCCGGGCATCATTGGCAAGGCTCAGGTAACGGCGGGGCATGTCGGCACGGGGCTGAACCTTGACGCTCTGCACCTGCTGGCCAACGAAACCGTTACGGGTAACGATGGCCTGGCCTTGGGGGCTTTGGGCGAACTCGACCAGGGCATGGGCCAGCGGGTTGGCCTGGCCGGGCGGCAGATAGAAGAACAACCGCCGCGACAGCGGATAGTCTTCGCTGGCCACCAGCGCAGGTGTCGGCAGCATGGCCTGGGACTCACCGTCGGCAATCGCCACGACCTTGGTGCCATGTACCGTGGCCAAGCTGCTGAAGCCGATGGCCTGGCGATCGCCGAGCACCTGGCTGGCCAGTTGCTCGGCCGACTCGAAACGTCGGGCATTCTCGGCCAGGGGTTGCCGTGCCGGGTCGAGGACCAGGGCCTTGAAGGTTTCGAAGGTGCCGGAACGGTCATCGCGGGCGTACAGGGTGATGGGCCCGCTACCGATACCCAGTTGTTCCCAATGCTCGATCTGTCCGGAGAAAATCTGCGCCAGCTGGGTGGTGGTCAGTTGCGGTAGCGGGTTGTCGGGGTGGACGATCACCGCAACACCGTCCAGGGCAATGATCTGCTCGGCAGCGGCGCTGTTGAGGTCGCCCAAGGCTTGCAGCTCGCTCAGCTCAGCCGCTTTGATCGGGCGCGAGGAGGCCGCCAGTTCCGCCTGGCCGGACTTGAGCGCAGTGAAGCCGGTGCTGGAGCCGTGGGCGGCGATATCGATGCGCAAGACCTGGCCGTTGCTGCCCTGGGCGCGCACCTGGAGTTCGTTGGCGGCGTCGCTATTGACGATGCTGATGGCGCTGGCGCCTTGTTGTTCAAGCAACCCGGTGACCAGCGCCGGCGCCAGCGCGGCGCCGATGGTGTTGGAACCCTGGATACGCAATAGCGCCTGCGGGTCAGCGGCGCCAATCAGCGGGAGCAGGCAAAGCACGAGCAGGGAGAGGTGGCGCAACATGCCGTCTGGCACTCATGGGCAAAGGGTGTGCCGGGAGATTAAGACAGCTATGTGACCAGGAGATGACAGGCTGGGGGGGTAGGAGCGGGCTTGCCCCGCGATGCAATGTGGCAGACAAATGCTATTGCGGGGCAAGCCCGCTCCTACCAAGCCTGTGAGAGCTTTTATCAGTTCAATTCGAGCCAGATCGGCGCATGGTCCGAAGGCTTTTCCATTCCGCGCAGGTCATAGTCGACCCCGGCGTCCTTGATCCGTGGCAGCAGCCCTTGGGAGGCCATGATCAGGTCGATGCGCAGGCCGCGCTTGGGCTCATCTTCAAAGCCGCGGCTGCGGTAGTCGAACCAGCTGAACCGGTCGGCGACTTGCGGGTGCAGGTGGCGGAAGCTGTCGACCAGGCCCCAGTTCTTCAGGCGCGCCATCCATTCGCGCTCTTCGGGCAGGAAACTGCACTTGCCGGTCTTGAGCCAGCGTTTGGCATTGTCGGCACCAATGCCGATGTCGCAGTCCTCCGGCGAGATGTTTACGTCGCCCATCACCAGCACCGGTTGATCGTTCTGAAACTGGGTTTCGAGCAGTGCCTGCAGGTCGTTGTAGAAGCGCTGCTTGGCCGGGAACTTGGTCGGGTGGTCGCGGCTTTCGCCCTGAGGGAAGTAGCCGTTCATGATGGTGATCGGCGTGCCATTGGCATCGGCGAAGGTGCCCCAGATGAAGCGGCGCTGGGCGTCTTCTTCATCGGTGCTGAAGCCCTTGTGCAGGCTCAGCGGTGCCTGGCGCGAGAGCAGGGCGACGCCGTAGTGGCCTTTCTGGCCATGAAAGTGCACGTGGTAGCCCAGGGCCTGGACCTCGGCCAGCGGGAACTGCTCGTCGCTGACCTTGGTTTCCTGCAGGCCGATGACGTCGGGCTGGTGCTTTTCGATCAACGCCGCCAACTGGTGGGGCCGGGCACGCAGGCCATTGATGTTGAACGAGACGATCTTCATGGGAAGCACAATCCTGGTAAAACCCAGGATCCTAGCCGACATCGGCGGCGGCGGCCAGCATGGCGAGCCACTCGATAGGTTGCTAACCTGTGCCACGAGGTGAACGTTGGCACCGCGAACACCTCAAAGGCAATGAATGCCCATTTCCGGAGGTTTGCCAGCATGCCCGAATCGACTGCCGCACCGGCTGAAGTCCGTCTGCTCGATGGCGGCTACAGCCGTGAGGCGCGCTCCCTGCTGTATCACGCCTATCGCCATGAACCGACCTTTGCCTTTCTGTTCGAAGCCCAGCGCCCGGGGTTCGACCAGCGTATTCGCGCTACCGTGCGCGAGCTGGTCAAACAGCACTTTCTCCAGGATTTGCCCGCCATCGGCCTGCTGGTTGAAGACCGCCTGATCGGCATCGCCCTGATTGCGCCGCCGCAGCGGCGACTGGGCATTACCGAAAGCTGGGCCTGGCGCATGCGCATGGTGCTCAGCACCGGCTTTCGCTGCACCCGCCGCTACCTGGATTACCAGGCCGCGCTGATGGCCTGCCTGCCCAGTGATGCGGTGCATGTGTTGCCGTTGCTGGGGATTCACCCGCAATTTCAGGGCAAGCACTACGGCGAACAATTGTTACAGGCTGTGCACGACTGGTGCGCCGTGGATGAGCATTCTCAGGGCGTGGTGCTGGACACCGGCAATGAGCACTATCTGGCGTTTTACCAGCGTCAGGGCTATCAGGAAATTGGCGAGATCGCTGTAGGCCCGGTCCGCGAACACGTGTTCTTTCATCCCAATCCGCAGTCGTCGCAACAGGCGTTGGCCTGAATTGCATAACAGCGAGGAAAACCTTGGGCTCCATGCTGCTGCCAAGCTCTGGTAGCATCCGCGCCTATGACGTATTCAGGACGATTCACCTGCGGTTTGATTCTATGGGTTGCCAGCTTCGGCGCGTATGCGCAAAGCGAGCTGGTGGTTCGGGTCAAACCTGCCAATAACGAACTCAAGGCCAATGTCGAAGGCTATATCGGCAGCCTTGGTAAACGCGATGAAGAGGCGCTGCTGCGCTTCAGCCGCGGCGCAGTCGAGCAGGCGCACAAGGCCTCCCAGGCCCTGGGCTATTACCAGGCGCAGATCGACAGCGAGGTCAAACCACCCGCCAAGGCCGACAAGGGCCCGCAGCTGGTATTGACCATCGATCCAGGCGAGCCGGTGCACCTGCGTGATGTGACCATCCGTATCGATGGCCCGGCCAGCGAACTCAAAGCCTTCCGTATTCCCGACAGCAAGGCGCTGCGCTCAGGCGCGGTGCTCAACCATGGCCATTACGAAGACGCCAAGCGCCTGATCCAGAACCAGGCCTCACGCTACGGTTTTTTCAGTGGCCATTTCGTTCGCCAGCGCCTGGCGGTAGACCCCCAGGCCGGTGTCGCCGACATTGAACTGATCTACGAAAGCGGCCCGCGCTACCGCCTGGGCAAGGTCAGTTTTGCCGGCGATACGCCGCTCGATGAAGACCTGCTGCAACGCATGGTGCCGTTCAAGGCCGATACCCCCTACGATTCCGAGCTGATCGCCGAGCTCAACAATGCCCTGCAATCGAGCGGCTACTTCGAAGGCGTACGGGTCGATGCCGCGCCAACCGCTGCTGTCGAACAGAGCATCCCGGTAGCCGTTCAGCTCGACACCCGCAAGCCTCGGACCATGGGCCTGGGCCTGGGTTTCTCGACCGACGTCGGTCCGCGCGGCAAGGCCAACTGGACCCGCCACTGGGTCAACCCGCAAGGCCACAGCTACGGCTGGGAAACCGAACTGTCGGCGCCGCGGCAGAACGTCGGCCTGTGGTACGACATTCCGCTCGACCCGCCGCTGACCGACAAACTGCGTTTCGCCGGTGGCTACCAGAACGAAGAAATCGCCGGCACCGACACCTTGAGCAAGCTGCTCACGGTTGGCCCGGAATGGCACAGCAAGCTGCCCAGCGGCTGGCAGCGGGTCATCTCGCTCAAGTACCAGCGCGAAGAATACAAGCTTGGTGACGATTCGGGTCTGAGCAATCTGCTGATGCCAGGTATCAGCTATTCCTACCTGCGCAGCGACAACCGTATCGACCCGCACAATGGCTATCGCCTGCAGTTCGATGTGCAGGCGGCCAAGGAGGGGCTGGTCTCCGACACTAACCTGTTGCACGCCAATGTGTTGCTCAAGGGCCTGACCACCCTGGGCCAGAACCATCGCTTTCTCGGCCGTGTGCAGTTCGGCGGCAGCGCCACCAACAGCTACAAGAATTCCGTTCCACCCTCGCTGCGCTTTTTCGCCGGTGGCGACCAGAGCGTGCGCGGTTACGATTACCAGACCCTGTCGCCCAAGAACTCCGACGGCGATCGCATCGGCGGCCGCTACCTGGTGGCCGCCAGCGCCGAGTACCAGTATTCGGTCGCCGAGAAGTGGCGGGTGGCGACCTTCATCGACCAGGGCAATTCATTCAACAATCTGGAGCTTCCCAGCCTCAAGACCGGTGTCGGTATCGGTGTGCGCTGGGTGTCTCCGGTCGGGCCGCTGCGTCTGGATCTGGCCCGTGCGCTGGATGACGACGGCGGCTTGCGTTTGCACTTCTCCATGGGGCCGGAACTGTGAGTCGCGTTATCAAATTCATCGTTCTGGGCCTGTTGGCCTTGCTGGTACTGCTGGTGCTGGGCATCAGCCTGGTGCTCGGTACTCAAGCCGGCAGCCGCTGGGCACTGGGGCTGGTACCCGGGCTTGAGCTGGATAATTTCCAGGGGCGCCTGGCCGGGCAGTGGCAAGCCGAGCGTTTGCTCTGGGAACAAGGCGGCGATCGGGTCGAGCTGGTGGCGCCGCAATTGGCCTGGTCGCCGGCCTGCCTGCTGCGCATGACCCTGTGCATCGAGCGCCTGGAAGCCGACCAGGTCAACCTGGCCTTCGCCCCCGGTGAAGCGAAGCCCGACAGCGGGCCGGTGCAACTGCCCGAACTCAAGCTGCCGCTGGCCATCGAGCTGGGCAGCGTGCGCATCGGCCATTTGCGCCTGGACGGCAATGAACAGCTCAGCCAAGTGCAACTGGCCGCGCACTGGACCACGGGCGGCCTGCAGATCGACAGCCTGCAACTGCAGCGCGATGACCTCAAGCTGAACCTGCAGGGCTTGCTCAAGCCCGAAGCCGACTGGCCGTTGCAGGCCCAAGGGCAACTGCAGTTGCCCAGTGTCGATGGCCAACCCTGGCAACTGGCATTGCAGGTGGACGGAGACTTGCAGAAAACCCTCAAGCTCAACGCAGACAGCAGTGGCTACCTGCAAGCACGCCTGACCGGCGAGTTGCAGGCGCTGGCCGAGAATCTGCCAGCGCAACTGCAGATCAGCAGTGAGGCGTTCAAACCCTCGGCCGAGCTGCCCGACACCCTGCAACTGAACACGCTGCACCTGAGCGCCAAGGGCAACCTGCAAAACGGCTATCAACTGCTGGGGTCGGCCAGCCTGCCCGCCGAACAGGGGCCGGTGGCGCTCAACCTGCAAGGCCGGGTCGATGCCAAGGGCGCAGAACTCAGCGCCCTGGACCTCAGCGCCAGCGCCGAACAAGCGCTGAAACTCAAGGCCAAGGCCGACTGGCAGCAAGGCTTGAGCGCTGAGGCCCACATCGACTGGCTGGACTTCCCCTGGTTGCGCCTGTATCCAATGGAGCCAGCACCAGAGGTAGCCTTGCGCCGTTTCACTGGCCAGGTGCAGTACCGCGATGGCAACTACCAGGGTGAGTTCAAAGGCGACCTGGACGGCCCGGCGGGAGCGTTCAGCCTCAGCAGCCCGTTCAAGGGTGACCTCAAGCAGGTCAGCCTGCCACAGCTTCAATTGACCGCTGGCCAAGGCAAGGCCGCGGGCAGTGTCGGCGTGCAATTTGCCGATGGCGTGGCCTGGGATGCGGCGCTGGAACTGTCGGCGCTGAACCCGGCGTACTGGCTGGCCGAATTGCCCGGCACCCTGGCCGGCCCGTTGCGCAGCAAGGGCGAAATGAAAAACGGCGAGTTGCGCCTGGATGCCGACCTTGACCTCAAGGGCCGCCTGCGTGGTCAACCGGCTGTGCTTAAAGCAGTGGCCCAAGGGGCAGGGCAGCAATGGACCCTGGGCACTCTGGACATCCGCCTGGGCGACAACCAGATCAATGGTAGTGGCAGTCTGCAACAGCGCCTGGCCGGGCAGATCGATATCAACCTACCGCGCCTGGGCCAGCTCTGGCCGCAGCTGCAAGGCCAGGTCAAAGGCCGCCTGGAGGTGGCCGGGACCTTGCAGGCCCCCCAGGGCAGCTTCGTGCTGCAAGGCCAGCAACTGGCCCAGGCCGACAACCGCGTGCAGCGCCTGAGCCTGGATGCGCGTCTGGACAACGCGCAACGCGCCGTCATCGACCTGCAGGCCGGCAGCATTCGCCTGGGCGATACCAGCCTCGGCGTGCTCACGGCCAAGGGCGCAGGTGATATTCGCCAGCAAAAACTGCAACTGGGCCTGGACGGGCCGCAGCTCAAGCTTGACCTGGGCCTGGATGGGCAACTGGACAAGGGCAACTGGCGCGGGCGCCTGGCAAGCGGCGAAATCCAGGCAGGCGGCCAGGACTGGCGACTGCAGGCTGCGGCGAAACTGCAGCGCCTGGCCAACGGTCAGGTGGATTTCGGCGCCCATTGCTGGCGTTCCGGCCAGGCCAGCCTGTGTGGCGAAGACCAGCGCCTGGCGCCCGAGCCGCGCCTGCGCTATCACCTCAAGCAGTTCCCGCTGCAAAGCCTGGCGCAGTGGCTGCCCAAGGACTTTGCCTGGCAGGGGCTGCTCAATGCCGACATCAACCTCGACGTGCCGGCCAGTGGGCCCAAGGGCACCATCCTCGTCGACGCCAGCGGCGGCACCTTGCGCGTGCGCGAAAAGGATCAGTGGCTGGACTTCCCCTACCAGACCCTGCGCCTGCAAAGCACCCTGGGCCCGCGGCGCATCGACACGCGCCTGGATTTTCAGGGCGACAAACTCGGCGAGCTGGCGGTCAACACCCGGCTTGATCCGTTGGCAAAAAACAAACCTTTGAGCGGTGATTTCCGCCTCACCGGCCTGGACCTGGCCATCGGCCGTCCGTTCGCGCCGATGGTCGAGCGCCTCAATGGCCAGCTCAATGGCAGCGGGCGCCTGTCTGGCACCCTGCTGGCGCCCCAGGTCAATGGCAGCCTGAACCTTGTGCGTGGTGAAGTCAGCGGTGCCGAGCTGCCGATCAGCCTGGAGGATCTGCAAGTACAGGCGCTGATCGCCGGCGAGCAGGTTCAGCTCAAGGGTAGCTGGAAAAGCGGTGAGTCCGGCCAGGGCAGCCTGAACGGGCAGATCGGTTGGGGCCAGGCCCTGGCCGTCAACCTGGCGCTGCAGGGCCAGCGTCTGCCGGTCAACGTCGAACCCTACGCGGCCCTCGAAGTGGCCCCGGACCTTAAGATCAGCCTGATCAACGACAAGCTCGCGGTGACCGGCAAGGTGCTGGTACCCAAGGGCAAGATCACCGTGCGTGAACTGCCGCCGTCCACGGTCAAGGTCTCCGATGACACGGTGATCCTCGGGCATCAGACCGAGCAGGGCAAACCGCCGATGGTCATGGCCATGGATATCGACGTGCAGGTGGGGCAGGAAAAACTCTCGTTCAGTGGCTTTGGCCTGACCGCCAACCTGTTGGGGCACGTGCATATCGGCGACAACCTCGATACCCGTGGCGAACTGAGCCTGGCCGATGGCCGCTACCGGGCCTATGGCCAGCGCCTGACCATCCGCCGTGCGCGCTTGCTGTTTGCCGGCCCTATCGATCAGCCTTATCTGGACATCGAGGCGATTCGCAAGACCGATGACGTAGTTGCCGGTATCCGCTTGAGCGGCAGTGCCGAGCAGCCCACCACCCAGGTGTTCTCGGAGCCGGCCATGAGCCAGGAGCAGGCGCTGTCCTATCTGGTGCTCGGGCGGCCGCTGGGGACGACCGGGGAAGACAACAACATGCTCGCCGAGGCCGCGCTCGGCCTGGGCCTGGCAGGCAGCGCCGGGATTACCGGCAGCCTGGCCTCGAGCCTGGGTATCGATGACTTCCAGCTCGACACCCAGGGCAGCGGCAACAACACTGCCGTGGTCGCCAGCGGTAACCTGACCGAGCGTTTGAGCCTGCGTTACGGGGTGGGTGTGTTCGAGCCGGCCAACACCATTGCCTTGCGCTACAAGCTCAGCAAGAAGGTCTACCTGGAGGCGGCCAGTGGCCTGGCCAGCTCCCTGGATATCTTCTACAAACGGGACTTCTAAGGAGGGGCGCTGTCAGCGTACGGTCGCCGCTTCGATGAACTCGTTGCTGTCGTCCGTGGGCTGGGGCATGGCGGGCAGGGGCCGTGGACTGATCAGGTTGGTGTACTCCTCGATCAGCCGGTTCAGCGCTTCCGGTGGTTCACAGGCCTGGAACTGCATGCGGATCTGCACTTCATCGGGGTCGCGTGCGGCATCGCCATTGCGTTTGCTCTGGCCGCCGACCGTCACATAGAAGCGCTCGCGTTGCAGGTTCTCGTTGGCTTCGGTGGTTTCAGTGTTCTGAATCCGCACCGACAGGTCGACCTGCATACGCTCAAGGGCCAGCCCCCGTGGTGAAACCAGCGCGATCAGCGGGATCTGCATGGTGTGCTGGTCATCCATCGCCACTTCGACCATCTTGGCTTTCATTGGCGTGCCCAGCGCCTCGGCGTCATAGTCGAAAAACTGGTCGAACAGCTTGATGTACTGCTGGGCAATCAGGTTGTTGGTGGCAGCGGCGGCTTCCTGCAGACCGCGAGTGATATCGCACAGGTCGCTGGCGATGATGGGCGCGTTGTTTGGCGGGCGAGGGTCCAAGCGGTATGCACTCCTGGTAATCTTCAACTCAAGCCCCTGCCAGCGCGAGGGGCAGTGACGCAGGGTTACCCGCAGGGACCCTGCGCTGGGTCGGTGGCTGTCAGCTGGAACTGATGACCGGTTTACTGGCAGCTTCGGTAAGGGCGTCAATGACCCGCATCAGTGCCTCCGGCGGCTCCTGGCGGCGTACTTTGGTGTTAAAGGCATAGCGCGCACGGGTATCGGTCTTGCGGGTTTGTGTCGACTTGTGGCTGACCTGGCCTTTGAGCTCCATCTTGAACTTGCCGAAGCCGAAGGAGGCAGCGGTACTCAATTCGCCGGCGGTTTCGCGACTGGATTCAGCTTGTTGGCTGATGGTCACTTCGAACTCGACGTTACCTTCCTCGATAACGATGTTGGGGTGGGCGATTGCCGCCATCAGCGGGATCCGCATGGACTTGGAGACGGTTCCCTTGGCCGCCCCCTGCTCGTCGGTGACGGTTTCGTCGTAGGCGAACTCGATGGCGACGGCTTTGCCATTCTGTACACAGACGCCCATGAGAAAGTCGGCGTAGGACTGGCTTGCCGCTACCTGTGCCTGGACCATTGCCTGCAGCGGTCCGGCAATCATCCGGTCCAGAGGCAGGGCGTTCATGACCGAACCGATCAGATCGTTGTCGATTGTTGCCATGGGTGATTTCCTTATCGTGGTTGCACAGCGTTTGTGCGGTTTTGGGGATCAGGGCAATTGTTTGCCGTGCTCAGCGCGCACACGCTTCCTGGCGGCGAATGTTGCCGATCTGGCGCAGGCTCAATCCGTACTTGTTGGCGAGCATGCTGCGTGACAGGCCGTCGGCGCTTTCCTGTTGAATCTGCTGGTTGCGCAATTGGCGCACGAAATGGTCAACCTTGGGGATCTCCAGGGCCATGCCGGCAAAGCGCTTGATCAGTGCATCCAGCGCCGGAGCAGGAAGGATTTCTGCCAGTGCGGTGCGTTCACGGTGTTTGGGGATGTATTTGGGGCGTCCGCCATAAGCACTGGTCAGGTTGTAGGCATTCTCGATGCCCAGGCATTCGATGAGCATCTGCAGCGAATGGGGCAGTTGTTCGATGTCGATACGGTTCAGGTCGCTCAGTTCCATGGTGACTTCCTTGTAGGCGAGAGTTCGGCACTTTGATGATCCGTGCCAGGCAGCTGGGGCCATTGCAGGCAGCGTCAACGCGACAAATCGCATCTGGCTGTCGTGGCTTGAGCTCGATTCTCGGCTAACGGGTGGAAGGCGGGCTAGGCAGCAAGTGGGGCAGGAGGGGTGGCCTTTTTGTACGCTATCTGTAGGACTGGTAATGCTTTTGGGTGAGAAAGGAATTGGATTGCGGGCGCTACGCCTTGATAGCCGGTTGGCATGGCAATATTGCCCTGTCCTGGTTGAGCAACCCATGCTCACTCGCACGGGCGCGCCAGTAACAGGCTGACCTGGGCCAGATAGCTGGTTGGCCGGCTGATGCCATGTTCGGGGAGGCTGCGCCAGTCGACCCACAGGCACAGGGCGGTCATCTCGTGGGCGCCAGCCTTGCCTATGATCCTTGGGTGAAAATCCCGGCGATAGCGTACTTGCGTTTGCTTGAGCGCCAGCACTTCATCGGCGCTGGCCAGGGTACTGGCGACCAGCGCTGGGATCTGCGTCTGAGGCACATCGAAATGCAGGGCTTGCGCACTACTTTGCAGGTACCCGGCTTGCCGGGTGCGTTGCCAGAGCTGTTGCCATTGGCTGCTCCCTGCGCTGTGTGCCAGTTGCGCACCCAGTTCCAGTAGCACTGTCCGCGGCTGGGATTCGGTGGCAAAGGCATGGGCATTGAGGGGGCCAAGCAACAACAGGCTGGCCAGCAGGGTTCGAGTGAGCATGGCTGTGTTCCGCTTGACTGGGCACTAGCCCGGGAAGCCATGTTGGCAATGCAGCAGCGCCGGCAGAAGCGGGAAATAGTCCGCTGTTGGCGGGTGACGTTGTATTATGCGCACGGCCCGCTTCGGGGCTTTTTGCCGATGTCGCAAGGAACTACCCAATGACTCAAGGTCAACGCCTGAAATACTCCATCCTGATCTCCCTGCTGGTGCTGGGGATCATGCTCGGACTGTCCTACCTGCAAAAGCAGGGCACCATCAGCGAGCAAGTGTTCCAGTACATCGCCATCGGTGTGGCAGTGGTTGTGGTGGTGGTCAACGGCATCATGCGGCGCAAGGTCAAGCCTTGAGGCGGTAAGCGCGGCCGGCTGATTGCCGGCCGGTCGCTCAGCGCGAGATGGACTGCTCAAGCACTTCCCGGGCCTGGGGATTGAGGCTGTAGCATTTATCGCTGCCCAGGTTGATCACGCCTTCGGCGCACAAGCGCTTGAGCACTTCGCGAACACTGAGAAACGACAGCGGGATGTCCAGTTGTTCGAGCTGGCTGTGCACCCCGCGTACACCAATGCTGCGACCATGACGGTCGGCCATGTGCAAGGCATCAATGACCTTCAGGCGAATCAGGCTGGTGCGCAGACCGAAGGCCTTGAGCAATTCGCGGATGTGTTCATTGCCCGGGCGTTCATGTTCGCCGGCTTCGGTATTTTCAGTCACAGGCTGTCTTTTCGTGCGCCCAGGGCTAGCTATCGCCGCTGAATGTTGCTGGTTGTACATGTGAATGCTCCATTTCAAGGTCTATCCAGATAAGCAAAAGTGTTTGCCTATACCTATAAGACGAATGAGCGCGGCAAAACTGCAGCACCTGACAAAAAAAATCTGCAGACTCACCTTCTAATGACGTATTGAACGAACCAAACCCGTAAATTTTTACGTCGAATTTCGTTCAATCAGGATGACCTTCCCCTGATTGAGCTGGAGTGCGCGTGATCAAGCCCTATCCGTTTGCGACCCTTTTTATGGCTGGGCTTGTCGGCCTGAGCCTTCCCGCCCAGGCGCGTGTGGCCGCAGGCGATGCCACTGCCGAAATCCGCCGCAGCAGTTTTGGTGTGCCGCATATCCTGGCCAAGGACGAGCAGGGCCTGGGATATGGCATTGGCTATGCCTATGCGCAAGACAACCTGTGCTTGCTCGCCAACGAAGTGGTTACCGTCAATGGCGAGCGTTCGCGTTATTTCGGCCCCACCCAGCGTACTTTCGAACAGCGCGAGAACCTGCCTAGCGACCTGTTTTTCAGTTGGCTGAACACCCCAACCGCCGTGTTCGGTTTCTGGCAGGCGCAACCGGCGGCCATGCGCGCACGGCTCGAAGGCTACGCCAAGGGCTACAATCGTGCGCTGGCCGAACTCAAAGCCCAGGGGCAAGGCGCACAATGCCTGCAGGCCGAATGGCTGCGGCCGATCACCACCCTCGATCTGGTCAAGCTGACCCGGCGTTTGCTGGTCGAAGGGGGGGGCGGCCAGTTCGCCGAAGCTCTGGCCGGGGCCACACCGCCGAATGTCGTCGCCCACCTGCGCCCCGACCTCAGCGTTGCCCTGGCGCGCCAGGCGCAATTTGCCGTCGAGCGCGGCAGCAATGCGCTGGCCATCGGTGCCGAGCGCTCGTTCAATGGCCGCGGCATGCTCCTGGCCAATCCGCATTTTCCCTGGGCGGGCGGCATGCGCTTTTATCAGATGCAGCTGACCTTGCCTGGCAAGCTCGATGTCATGGGCGCGGCCCTGCCGGGGCTACCGCTGGTGAACATCGGTTTCAACCAGCACCTGGCCTGGACCCACACCGTCGACACCTCCAAGCATTTCACCCTGTACCGGCTGGAGCTGGACCCCAAGGACCCGACTCGCTACCTGCTCGACGGCAAGTCGCTGGCGATGGCCCACCAGCGCCTGAGCGTGACGGTCAAGGGCGAGGATGGCCGACTCAAGCCCGTAACCCGCGACATCTACAGTTCGGTGTTCGGCCCGATTGTGCAGTGGCCGGGGCGCCTTGACTGGAGCAAGCAATACGCCTTCAGTCTGCGTGACGCCAACCTCGACAATACCCGGGTGCTTGCGCAGTGGGATGCGGTGAACCGCGCCGACAGCCTGAAAAACCTGCAGGCCTCGGTGCAACGCCTGCAGGGTATCCCCTGGGTCAACACCCTGGCGGTGGATGCCAAGGGCCAGGCGCTGTACCTGAACCAGTCGGTGGTGCCGTATGTCGATGCCGCCATGCTGGCCGCCTGCAGTGACCCGGCCGCCGGCCAGGAAATGATCGTGCTCGACGGCTCGCGTAGCGCCTGCAACTGGAAGGTCGACCCGCGCGCCGCGCAGGCCGGTATCTTCCCCGCGCAACTGCAGCCGAGCCTGAGCCGTAGCGACTTTGTCCAGCACTCCAATGACTCGGCCTGGATGGTCAACCCGGCCAAGCCGTTGCAGGGCTATTCGCCGTTGATCAGCCGCGAGGGGCAACCGTTGGGCCCGCGCAGCCGCTTTGCCCTGCAGCGCCTGGCGAGCCTGAGCGAGAAGGGCAGGATCAGCCAGGCGGACCTGCAGCAGATGGTCATGGACAACCAGGTGTATGTCGCCGAACTGGTCATGCCCGACCTGCTCAAGTGGTGCGCCGGGCAATCGGCCGATGCCCAGCTCAATGCGCTATGCGCCAGCCTCAAGACCTGGGATCAACGCGCCAACCTAGACAGCGGCCTTGGCCTGGTGCACTTTCAGAACATCATGCAGGCGTTGCAGGGGCGCAACGACATCTGGCGGGTCGGCTTCGACGCCGCCGACCCGCAACACACACCGCGGGGCCTGGCCGTTGATCAGGCCGAAGTGGCCAACGCCTTGCGTGAGGCCGCCCTGGCTTCAGTCGCGCAAGTGAGCAAGGCCGGATTTGCCGAGGACGTGCGCTGGGGGCAGATCCAGCAGGCTGCCGATGGCACGCCGATTCACGGCGGGCCGGCGAGCCTTGGCGTGTACAACGCGATCCAGAGCGTACCGGTGGCTGCTGACAAGCGCCTGGTGGTCAGCGGGACCAGCTACCTGCAACTGGTGACCTTCGATGACCAGGGGCCGCATGCCCAGGGGATGCTGGCGTTCTCCGAGTCCAGTGAAACGGGCTCGGCCCACGCCAGCGATCAGACCCGGGCGTTCTCGGCCAAGCAGTGGCAGGTGATTCCGTTCACCGAGGCGCAGATCAAGGCTGATCCGCAGTATCGCCTGCAGGTGATTCGTGAGGTTGAGGGCGCGACGGTGGCCAAGTCCGCCCTTTGATTCAATGAATCAAATCCCTGAGCAGCAAGCCGAAAGCCAGATCGACCTGCTCGGGGATTGGCAGATACACCGTATGGCCATCCCCCGGCGCCACTTCGATCGCGCCGCCCTGGCGATCACGCAATTGGTGCAGGTCGAAGTGGTAGTTACCTTTGGGCGTCATCAATTCCAGATGATCACCCACGGCAAAACGGTTCTTCACCCGTACTTCGGCCAGGCCATTGACCCGCTCGCCGCTCAGTTCGCCAACGAACTGCTGGCGCTCGGACACCGAGTTGCCACGCTGGTAATTCTGGTACTCATCATGCACATGGCGGCGCAAGAAGCCCTCGGTGTAACCGCGCTGGGCCAGTGATTCGAGGTTGAGCATCAGGTTGCGGTCGAACTCGCGGCCAGCCACCGCATCGTCGATGGCCTGGCGATACACCTGGGCAGTACGCGCGCAATAGAAGTGCGACTTGGTCCGGCCCTCGATCTTCAGCGAATGCACGCCCATGTGCGTCAGTCGCTCGACATGCTGCACCGCCCGCAGGTCCTTGGCGTTCATGATGTAAGTGCCGTGCTCGTCTTCGAAGGCCGGCATGTCTTCTTCGGGGCGGTTGCTTTCTTGCAGGACGAACACCTGCTCGGTCGGCGCGCCGAGCCCGAGGGTCGGTTCCACCTCGCGGACGATTTCCCCGGTGACATTCTCGTGGGCCGCAGTGGCCTTGTACTGCCAGCGGCAGGCGTTGGTGCAACTGCCCTGGTTGGCATCGCGGCGGTTGAGGTAGCCCGACAGCAGGCAGCGGCCGGAGTAGGCCATGCACAGGGCGCCGTGTACGAACACTTCCAGCTCCATCTGCGGCACCTGCTGGCGAATCTCCTCGATTTCTTCCAGCGACAGCTCGCGCGACAGGATCACCCGGGTCAGGCCCTGGCTGCGCCAGAACTCGACGCTGGCCCAGTTCACCGTATTGGCCTGCACCGAGAGGTGAATCGGCATCAGCGGGAAGTGCTGGCGCACCAGCATGATCAGGCCGGGGTCGGACATGATCAGCGCATCCGGGGCCATGTCGATCACCGGAGCCAGGTCCTTGAGGAAGGTCTTGAGCTTGGCGTTGTGCGGGGCGATGTTGACCACCACGTAGAAACGCTTGCCCTGGGCCTGGGCTTCCTTGATACCCAGGGCGAGGTTGGCGTGGTCGAATTCATTGTTGCGCACGCGCAAGCTGTAGCGCGGCTGCCCGGCATACACGGCATCGGCGCCGTAGGCGAAGGCGTAGCGCATGTTCTTCAGCGAGCCGGCGGGGGCGAGGAGTTCGGGTTTGGCGAGAAGGGTCATGATCGGGTCGCGGCAAAAGGCGCGGATGCTACGCCGGTTGCGGCGGGGTTTTATTGATCTGTATCAACGGCACTTTTACCACTGCCCGGCGCACTAATGAATAGAACGCACAAGGAGCGCACATGAACGAAACGGTCATGCAACACAAGGCGTTGCTGGCACTGCTGGTGCTGGTGACCATCGCCTTTATCTGGATTCTCCTGCCGTTCTATGGCGCAGTGTTCTGGGCGGTCATCCTCGGCATCGTCTTCGCCCCGCTGCAACGCCGCCTGCTGGCGCGCCTGGGCTGGCGGCGCAACCTGGCTGCCGGGCTGACCCTGCTTATCTGCCTGGTGATCGCGATTTTGCCAGTGATCATCATCAGTACCCTGCTGGTGCAGGAGGGCGCTGCACTGTACAAGAGTATCGAGAGCGGTGAGCTAGACCTGGCCGGTTACATCGAACGCTTCAAGAACATCCTCCCGGCCTTCGTGCAGAACTTTCTTGAGCGCATGGGCATGGGCGATTTGGCCGGCCTGCGCGACAAGATCGCCAAGGGCGCGATGCAGGGTAGTCAGTTTTTCGCCACCCAGGCCTTCAGCTTCGGCCAGGGCACTTTCGATTTTCTGGTGAGCTTCGGCATCATGCTCTACCTGCTGTACTTCTTCCTGCGTGACGGCGCCGAGCTGGTACGCAAGATTCGCACGGCGGTGCCGTTGGCCGAGCAGCAAAAGCGCCGCCTGCAACTGAAGTTCAACCGCGTGGTGCGCGCCACGGTCAAAGGCAACCTGCTGGTGGCGGTGACCCAGGGTGCCCTGGGCGGGATCATCTTCTGGATCCTCGACATCCCCAGTGCCCTGGTCTGGGGCGTGCTGATGGCCTTTTTGTCGCTGCTGCCGGCCGTCGGCGCAGGAATCGTCTGGGCGCCGGTGGCGGTGTACTTCGTCGCCACCGGCGCCTTCTGGCAAGGCGCGGTGCTGGCCGCCTTCGGCGTGTTCGTCATTGGCCTGGTGGACAACGTATTGCGCCCGATCCTGGTAGGCAAGGACACCAAGATGCCCGATTACCTGATCCTGGTCTCCACCCTGGGCGGGCTTGCGGTATTCGGCCTCAACGGTTTTGTCATCGGCCCGCTGATCGCCGCGCTGTTCATGTCCAGCTGGGCGATCTTCGTTTCCACCAAGCCCCAGGTGCAGTTGCCCAGTTAACGGAAACTGTACGACACCCCGGCGTAGACCCCGAAGCCTTCGCCCGGGGTCGAGCGGGCGATATCCGCGCCGTTGTCGTTGTAGCCCGGAGTGACGGTGGCGGCGTAGCGCTTGTTGGTCAGGTTGCGCAGGTCGAGCCAGGTCTGCCAGTCCTGTTTCGGCGAGTTGTAGCCCAGGGTGGCGCCGAGGATGGCGTAGGCGTCGGTTGGGTAGCTGTTGGCGTAGTCGACCTGAACCTTGGACGCCATCTGCGTGTTGATCCCTGCATACAGGCCGCTGGGCAGGTCGAAGCGCAGTTCGGCCTGATAGTAGTGCATGGGGATGCCGGGCAGGCGGTTGTCACCGAAGGTGTCGTCGTCGCGGTAATGGAAATCGCTGAAGGTGTAGGCCTGGCGCAAGCTCAGCTTGCCGGCACCGTTACGCTCCCAGAGCAGGCTGTCCAGCCCCGCCTCGATGCCCTGGTGCACGGTCGGGCTGGCGTTGAACTCCTTGGCGGGCTGGCCTGGCACGATCTCCACCGCCAGCAGCTCATGGCGCACGTGTGAGTAGTACCAGGCCAGGTCCCAGCGACCCATTGCCGAATCGCCACGGGCGCCCAGCTCCAGGGTGGTGGCGGTCTGGTTTTGCATTTCGATTGGCTGGGTAGTGCTGGTCGAGCTCCAGATCAGCGACCACGGGTGGGGCGGCTCCACCGAGCGACTCAGGTTGCCATAGACCTGCAACTGCGGGCTGATGTCGTAGCGCAGGCCCAGACGCGGGGCGTAGTCCCAGTCACTCTGGCTGACCTTGCCGCCGTTGTCGGGATAGGTCACCGCGCTCTCGCGGCGGGTGTAGATCATCGCCAGGCCGCTGGTCAGCCACAGGTCGGGGATCAGCTCCAGTTCGTTACCCGCATGCAGGACAGTGTCCGAGCCCTGGTAGGTGAAATCCCGGGTTTTCGCGCCGAACACGCCATTTACCCGTGAGTATTGCGAAGCGCCGCTGTTGGGCAGGTGTTTGGTGGTGCGCCAGCCGACGGTGGTTCTGCTCTCGTGGCCGAACACCGTGTGGCGGCGCTGATAATTCAGGGTACCGCTGACGTCGGTGTAGGCGACCTTCAGACGCATCGGGCCTTCACGCAGATCCATCGGGTAGTCGTGATAGACCAGGCCCGCTTCGAGCTGCGAATCGTCATCGAGATAGAAGGTGGTTTTGTTGCCCAGCCAGGTACTGCCCGGCTGCGGACGGCTGTCGTCGCGGCTCAGGTAAGCCGGGTTGGCCGCACGCGGGTCATGCTTGATCTGCTCCTGGGTCAGGCGTCCGGCCAGGTCGTTCTCGGTTTCGCGGTAGCGCAGGTAGAAGCGGGTTTCCAGGTTCGGGTTGAAACGGTAGCCGACGTTGGCGGCGATACCCTTGCTGCTGCCGCTGCTGTGATCCTGGTAGCCGTCGTACTCGGAATCGGTCAGCGCTAGGTAGTAATCCAGGTCACCCAGGACCTGGCCGGAGCTGATCTGACGCTTGGCGTAGCCACGGCTACCGATCTCGTAGCGCAGTTGCAGCGGTGCGGCGTCGCGGCCGGTATGGGTGACGTAGTCGATGGCGCCACCCAGGGCCAAAGAGCCCCTATCAAACCCGTTGGCGCCGCGCAGCACTTCGGCGCGGCTCAACCACAGCGGTTCGAACAGTTCATAGGGGGTGCCGCCGGGGCCCGTGAGTGGCAGGCCGTCGAACATCGTGTACACGCCCGAGCCATGGGCGCCGGGTGCGCGGTTGATGCCCGAACCGCGGATCGACAGCTTGATGCCGTCGTTTCCGGCCGACTGGGCGAACACTCCGGGTTGGTAGGCGAGTACATCCTGGTTGCTGGCGACCCTGCCTTGCTCCACCCGTTGCATGTCGATCAGGTTGCTGGCGCCGGGCACCTGCTGCAGGCGATCGCGAGCCTCTTGCAGCTCGCTCTGTTCCTGCTCCTGGATCAGTATCTGGCCGAGTTCGATGCCTTCACTGGCCTGGACCGATGCGGCACAGGAGATCAGCAAGGCGAGGGAGGAGCGGGGTAGGGTGGGGCGCATCGAGGGGGTTCCGGGGCTGAGAGCGGGTATCTGACGTCGCAACTATCAGACGAAGCACAGTCATCGATATGCAGTGGCATCATCGCGGGGCAGCCCATCCAGTGGGAGCGGGCTTGCCCCGCGATGAGGATTTCGGCCTGAAAACAAAACACCCCGCCGAGGCGGGGTGTTTGTTACAGCACGATCGATCAACCGATCAGTTGCAGGCCTGCATGCTGGACCATGTCCAGCAACGGCTGCGGGTACACACCCAGCACGAAGGCGAGGATGGCGATGGCCAGCAGCATGACGCCACCGGTGCGCTGTTCCCAGTTCAGCGGGGCGTCGTGGCGACGCAGTTTTGGCTCGATCAGGTACAGGGTGACCATCACGCGCAGGTAGTAGAACACGCCGATGGCACTACCGATCACCAGGGCACCGACCAGCCACCACAGCTGCGACTCGACGCCGGTAGCGATGATGTAGAACTTGCCGATGAAGCCTGCGGTCAGCGGGATGCCGGCCAGCGACAGCATCATCACGGTCAGTACCGCGGTCAGGTACGGACGGCGCCAGAACAGGCCGCGATACTCGTACAGGGCGTCGGCGTCACGGCCGTTGTACGGCGAGGACATCAGGGTGATGACGCCGAAGGCACCGAGGCTGGTGATCACGTAGGTGACCAGGTACACACCGATGGCTTCAACGGCCAGGCCCTTGCTCGCCACCAGGGCGATCAGCAGGTAACCGAAGTGGGCGATCGAGGAGTAACCGAGCAGACGCTTGAGGTTGCTCTGGGTCAGCGCCAACAGGTTACCGATCAGGATCGAGGCCACGGCGATCACCGACAGCACGGTGGTCAGCACGCCGCTGCTGGCAGCAGGGGAGAGCATGAACAGGCGTACGACGACGGCGAACACGGCAACCTTGCTGGCGGTGGCCAGGAAGGCGGCAACCGGTGCCGGAGCACCTTCGTAGACGTCCGGGGTCCACAGGTGGAACGGTACCAGCGACAGTTTGAACGCCAGGCCAACCAGCATCATGCCCAGGCCCAGTTGGGCGATCATGCTCGGCATGCTGGTGGTTGCCAGGGCTTTGCCGATGCCATCGAAGCTCAGGCTGCCAGCGTCGGCATACAGCAGCGCCATGCCGAACAGCAGGAAGGCGGAACCGGCGGCCGAGAGCACCATGTACTTGATGCCGGCTTCCAGCGAACGCTTGTTGAAGAAGGCGTAGGCGACCAGGCCGTAGACCGGTACCGAGAGCAGCTCCAGGCCAATGAACAGGCCTGCCAGATGCTGCGCGCTGACCAGTACCAGACCGCCCAGGGCGGACATGAGGATCAGCAGGTACAGTTCTTCGCGGTTGCCCGGGTAGCCTTTGCCGCCCTCACCCAGATACGCGTGGGCGAGGGTGACGCACGCCAGGGTGGCAACCAGGATCAGCGCCATGTACAGGCAGGCGAAGTTGTCGATGGTCAGCAGCGGGGTGACTGCCAGGGGCGCAACCTTCAGCGCCGGGATGATCGACAGCAGGGCCAGGTTCAGGCCCACGGTCGACAGCAGGAAGGTTTGCGAGTGGTTGCGCCGCCAGGCGATCGCCAGCATCACCACGACCGTGGTGATGGTGGTGATCAGCAGCGGCGCAAGCGCGATAAAGTGTTGAATCGTAAGGTCCATAGCGCTCTTACCGGGCCGAAGCGAGTTGAGTGAAAGCGGTACCGATCCACTGCTGCACACCGCTCATGGTGGCGGCAGAAGTGTCCAGGAACGGCTGCGGGTAGATGCCCAGCAGGATCAGCAGGCCAGCCAGGCCCAGCACCATGATCATTTCGCGGGTGTCCATGCCAGCCAGGACTTCATCGGATTTCGCCGGGCCGAAGTAGGCGCGGTGAATCATGATCAGCGAGTACACCGAACCGAATACCAGGCCCGAGGTCGCGATCACGGTGACCCATGGCGAAGCGACGAAGCTGCCGATCAGGATCAGGAACTCGCCAACGAAGTTACCGGTACCTGGCAGGCCCAGGGATGCGGCGGCGAAGAACAGGCTGATGGCCGGCAGGTAGGCGATGCGGTGCCACAGGCCGCCCATCTGACGCATGTCACGGGTGTGCAGGCGTTCGTACAGCTGGCCGGCGAGGATAAAGAGTGCCGCAGCCGACAGGCCGTGAGCCAGCATCTGGATCACCGCGCCTTGCAGTGCTTGCTGGCTGCCGGAGTAGATACCGATCAGCACGAAGCCCATGTGCGAAACGCTGGAGAAGGCGACCAGACGCTTGATGTCGGTTTGGGCGAAGGCCAGGAAAGCGCCGTAGAAAATCCCGATCAGACCCAGGGTCATGGCGATCGGTGCAAACTCGGCCGAGGCATTCGGGAACAGCGGTAGGGCGAAACGCAGCAGGCCGTAGGCCGCAGTCTTCAGCAAGATACCGGCAAGGTCCACGGAACCTGCGGTCGGTGCCTGGGCGTGAGCGTCAGGCAGCCAGGAGTGGAAAGGTACCACTGGCAGCTTGACCGCGAAGGCGATGAAGAAGCCGAGCATCAGCACGTATTCGGTACCCGCCGGCAGGTCGGCCTTGAGCAACTGGGTGTAGTCGAAGGTGATTACACCGGTGTTGCTGTAGTTGACCAGTACCAGACCAAGGATCGCCACCAGCATGATCAGGCCGCTGGCCTGGGTGAAGATGAAGAACTTGGTCGCAGCGTAGATCCGGGTCTTCTTGCCATCCGAGGAACTGTGACCCCAGAGCGCGATGAGGAAATACATCGGCACCAGCATCATTTCCCAGAAGAAGAAGAACAGGAACAGGTCCAGGGCCAGGAACACACCGACCACGCCGCCGAGGATCCACATCAGGTTGAGGTGGAAGAAGCCGACGTGGCGAGTGATCTCTTTCCACGAGCACAGTACCGAGAGCACACCGAGCAGGCCGGTGAGCAGGATCATCAGCAGCGACAGGCCATCGAGGGCCAGGTGCAGGCTGATGCCGAAGCGCTCGATCCACAGCACTTTGAATTCGAACGCCCACTCAGGCGCAGCGCCCGGTGCAGGGGCCAGGGTGTAGTCCCCGTTGGCCCACAGCCAGAGGCCGATACCAAGCAGCAGGGACATGGTCAGCAGCGCAATCCAGCGCGGCAGGGTGGCGCCGAAGCGCTCACCCAGCCAGCACAGCAGGCCGCCGATGAAGGGGATCAGGATCAGCCAAGGCAAAATCATGACGGGCTCAATTCCTTTCGCAAAGTCGCAAGGTTCATATCAGACCGCAGCCATAACAACGGCACCGAGAACAAGCACGGCACCTACGGCGATCGAAGCGGTGTACCAGCGCAGCTGACCGGTTTCGGTTTTGCTCATGGCGGCATGACCGCCCTTCGCCATACGCGGAATCAGGCCAATGCTGCGGTCAACCGGATCCTTGCGCAGGATGTGGCTGATCAGCAGGTAAGGTTTGACGAACAGCTTGTCGTAGATCCAGTCGAAGCCCCAGGCGGCGAACCACCAGGCCGACAGCACACGACCGATGCCACTGTTGGCGATCGCGGTAACCAGGCGACGCTTGCCCAGGAACAGCATCGCGGCCAGCAGGATGCCGGCGATGGCGATGGCGCCCGAGGCGATTTCCAGGCTGTGCTTGGCTTCGCCGCCGGCATGGCCGACGCTCTGCGGCAGCACGCCCGCCAGGGGTGGATGAATCCAGGCACCGACGAAAGTCGACAGCACGATCAGCACGCCCAGCGGCAGCCAGTGGGAAATCCCGTGGCCGGCATGCGCTTCGGTCTTGGCTTCGCCGTGGAAGGCGATGAAGATCAGGCGGAAGGTGTACAGCGAGGTCATGAAGGCACCGACTAGGCCGGCGTACAGCAAACCGTTGTTGCCGCTGGCGAAGGCTTCCCAGAGGATCTCGTCCTTGGAGTAGAAACCGGCGGTCAGCAGCGGCAGGGCAGCCAGGGCGGCACCACCGACGATGAAGCTGGCGTAGGCCAGTGGCAGTTTCTTCCACAGGCCGCCCATCTTGAAGATGTTCTGCTCGTGGTGGCAGGCAACGATCACCGCACCGGAGGCAAGGAACAGCAGGGCCTTGAAGAAGGCGTGGGTCATCAGGTGGAAGATCGCGCCTTCCCAGGCGCCAACGCCCAGGGCCAGGAACATGTAGCCGATCTGGCTCATGGTCGAGTAGGCGAGGATACGCTTGATGTCGGTCTGTACCAGGGCGGCAAAGCCGGCCAGCACCAGGGTCACGCCGCCGACCACACCGACCAGGTGCAGTACGTCAGGTGCCAGGGCGAACAGGCCGTGGGTACGGGCAATCAGGTAGACACCGGCGGTCACCATGGTTGCCGCGTGGATCAGTGCCGAAACCGGGGTAGGGCCGGCCATCGCGTCGGCAAGCCAGGTCTGCAGCGGCAGCTGGGCCGATTTACCGACCGCGCCACCGAGCAGCATCAGGGTTGCCAGGACCATCCAGAAATCACCCGCCTGGAACTTCTGCGGGGCCAGTACCAGCAGTTCCTGAACGTTCAGGGTACCCAGTTGCTGGAACAGGATGAACAGGCCGATGGCCATGAACACGTCGCCGATACGGGTGACGATGAAGGCTTTGAGTGCGGCGTTACCGTTGTTGCGGTTGCTGTAGTAGAAACCGATCAACAGGTACGAGCACAGGCCCACGCCTTCCCAACCGAAGTAGATGAACAGCAGGTTGTCGCCCAGGATCAGGAACAGCATGCTGGCAATGAACAGGTTGGTGTAGGCGAAGAAGCGCGAGTAACCGGCTTCACCGCGCATGTACCAGGAGGCGAACAGGTGGATCAGGAAACCCACGCCGACCACCACGCCGAGCATGGTCACCGACAGGCCGTCCAGGTACAGGGTGAAGTTCGGTGCAAAGCCGTCTACCGACATCCACTGCCACAGCAGCTGGCTGTACGCGCCGCCGGCAGGCGGGGCAACGTTGAACTGCCAGATCACGTAGGCGGCGACGATGGCCGAGAGGCCCACCGAACCGACGCCAACCAGCGCCGACAGGTTCTCGGACCAGCGACCGCGCGAGAACGACAGCAGCAGAAAGCCGATCAGGGGGAATACGAACGTCAGAAAGAGAAGGTTCATCCGCGCATCTCACTGGCTGCATCGATATCGAGAGTGTGGAAGCGGCGATACAGCTGCAACAGGATCGCCAGGCCAATACTGGCCTCGGCCGCTGCCAGGCTGATCACCAGGATGAACATGATTTGTCCATCCGGCTGCGCCCAGCGGCTGCCGGCGACGATGAAGGCCAGTGCCGAGGCGTTCATCATGATTTCCAGGCTCATCAGCACGAAAAGAATGTTGCGGCGCACCATCAGGCCTACCAGGCCGAGGCAGAACAGGATGCCGGCGACGGCCAAGCCATGTTCGAGTGGAATTGCTGGCATGTGATTACTCCTTCGCCTCGTTGCGGCCGAGATGGAAAGCCGTCACCGCTGCAGCGAGCAGCAGCATCGAGGCCAGTTCCACCACCAGCAGGTAAGGGCCGAACAGGCTGATGCCGACGGCCTTGGCGTCAACGGTGGTGTGGCCGATGCCGGCGCCGCTTTCGCTGGCGAACAGCACGTACAGCAGCTCGACCAGCAGCAGCGCACCCAGCACTACCGGGCCGAGCCAGATGCCCGGCTTGAGCCAGCCGCGTTCCTGGGCGACCGAAGCCGGCCCGAGGTTGAGCATCATCACCACGAAGACGAACAGCACCATGATGGCGCCAGCGTAGGCGATCACTTCCAGAACACCGGCGAACGGAGCGCCGAGGGCGAAGAACGTCATCGCCACGGAGATCAGCGAAATGATCAGGTAGAGCAGGGCGTGCACGGGGTTGGTGTTGGTGATCACCCGAAGGGTGGACACCACAGCGACACCAGATGCGAAATAGAAAGCGAATTCCATCTTTCTTCCTTAAGGGAGCAAGCTCTTCACGTTGATCGGCTCGGCTTCGTTCTGCGCGGCGCCTTTCGGCTTGCCGGCAACAGCCATACCTGCAACACGGTAGAAGTTGTAGTCAGGGTTCTTGCCGGGGCCGGAGATCAGCAGATCTTCTTTCTCGTACACCAGGTCCTGACGTTTGAACTCGGCCATTTCGAAATCCGGCGTGAGCTGGATCGCGGTGGTCGGGCAGGCTTCCTCGCAGAGGCCGCAGAAAATGCAACGGGAGAAGTTGATGCGGAAGAACTCCGGGTACCAACGACCGTCTTCTGTTTCGGCTTTCTGCAGCGAGATGCAACCGACCGGGCACGCCACGGCACACAGGTTGCACGCTACACAGCGCTCTTCGCCATCCGGGTCGCGGGTCAGGACGATGCGGCCACGGTAGCGTGGCGGCAGGTAGACCGGCTCTTCGGGGTATTGCAGGGTGTCACGTTTGCGAAAACCGTGAGAGAACACCATCACAAGGCTGCGCAGTTGAGTGCCAGTGCCCTTAACGATGTCGCCAATATATTTGAACATGGGTCAAATCCTCACTGGGCCGCAACAGCTGGCGTGTTGAGCAACACGAGCGCAGCGGTCACCAGCAAATTGATCAGGGTCAGCGGCAGGCAGAACTTCCAGCTGAAGTCCATCACCTGGTCATAGCGCGGGCGCGGGATAGAGGCGCGCAGCAGGATGAACAGCATGATGAAGAACGCGGTCTTCAGGGCGAACCAGACGAACGACAGTTGCGGCAGGATGCCGAACGGGCCGTGCCAGCCACCGAAGAACAGGGTTACCAGCAGCGCCGAGATCAGGATGATGCCGATGTACTCACCGACGAAGAACATGCCCCATTTCATGCCGGCATATTCAATGTGGTAACCGTCGGCCAGTTCCTGTTCCGCTTCCGGCTGGTCGAACGGGTGACGGTGAGTCACGGCGACGCCAGCGATGAAGAAGGTGCAGAAGCCGAAGAACTGCGGAATGATGAACCACAGGTTCTGGGCCTGGTAGTCAACGATATCGCGCATGTTGAACGAGCCGACCTGGGCCACGATGCCCATCAGCGCCAGGCCCATGAACACTTCGTACGACACGGTCTGGGCCGAGGCCCGCAGGCTGCCGAGCAGGGCGTACTTGTTGTTCGACGACCAGCCGGCGAACAGTACGGCGTATACCGACAGACCGGCCATGGCGAAGAAGAACAGCAGGCCGATGTTCAGGTCCGCGACACCCCAGGTCGGGGTGATCGGGATGATCGCGAAGGCGATCAGCAAGGCGCTCATCGCTACCACCGGCGCCAGGGTGAAGATCACCTTGTCGACGAAGGGTGGGTTCCAGTCTTCCTTGAAGAACATTTTCAGCATGTCGGCTGCGATCTGGAACATGCCGAACGGGCCGACGCGGTTCGGACCGTAGCGGTCCTGCCACCAGCCCAGCAGGCGCCGCTCGACGAAGCTGAGCAGCGCACCGCAGACCACTACGGCCAGCAAGACCACGATGGCCTTGATGACGGTGATGATCACATCGATCACTTCAGGGGTGAACCAGGTCATTGTGCTGCCTCCTGCAGGCCTTCGACGGATGCACCGAAGATGGCTGGCGGAATGCCGGCCAGGCCTTTGGGCAGGGCAACCAGGCCTGCGCCCAGTTCTTCATTGATGCGCAGCGGCAGACGCAGGGCAACGCCGGCCACGTTCAGGCTGAGCAGGGCGCCGTCGTTGACACCCAGGCGGTCGGCTTCGGACTTGGCCAGGGCCACGTAGGCCTCTGGGATGCGCTCTTGCACCGGCGCTGCGCGCGAGGAGTTCTCTTCGCTGCCGAACAGGTGGTAGAACGGCACGGCCTGCCAGGTGCCGCGAGCCGGAGCGAAGGCTGCCGGAATGCTGGCGAACCAGTTCAGCTTGTCGCCTTGGGTCTCGATCAGGCGGGTGCCCGGGTCGCCTGCACGCAGGTGACCACCGACCTCGTCCTGGAACTTGTTCCAGGCTTGTGGCGAGTTCCAGCCCGGCGACCAGGCGAACGGCACTTGCGAGCGCGGTTCGGCCGAACCCGAGTAACCTTCCATGGAGAAGGCGAACGCGGTGTCCTTGTCTTGCGGGGTACGCGGCTCGTGCACGCTGATGTTGGCGCGCATGGCAGTACGGCCGGAGTAGCGCAGCGGCTCACGCGCAAGCTTCATGCCCTTGATGCGGAACGAAGCGGACGGTGCGGCGTTGACGATACCGGTCAGTTGCGGCGCGGCAGCGGCGCAGGCGCTGGTGACGTGGTCCAGCTGGGTCCAGTCGACCGGCTTGTTGAGCAGGGTGGAACGCAGGGCGTGCATCCAGCGCCAGCCTTCGTGGACCAGGATGCTACTGTCCAGGTAGGTTGGGTCGAACACCTGGAAGAAGCGCTGGGCGCGGCCTTCCAGGCTGACCAGGGTACCGTCGCCTTCGGCGAAGGTCGCCGCCGGCAGCACCAGGTGGGCGCGGTCGGTGGTGGCGGTCTTCTGGTGATCGGCAACGATGACCACCTTGGCGGCGGCCAGGGCAGCGTCGACCTTGGCAGCGGCAACGCGGCTGTACAGGTCGTTTTCCAGCACGACAATGGCGTCGGCCTTGCCTGCGATGACAGCGTCCAGCGCGGCATCGATCGACTCGCCACCGAGCATGGCCAGGCCGAGGCTGTTGGCCTCAGGCACTACCAGGCTCAGCGAGCCGTTCTTCTCGCGCAGTTTCAGGGCCTTGGCGATGTTGGCGGCGGCTTCGATCAGGGCGTTGGAGGCCAGCGAGGTACCGGCAACCACCAGCGGACGGTTGGCGGCAACCAGGGCGTCGGCGATGCGCTTGGCCAGGGCCAGGGCTTCGGCGTCCAGGCCTTCGACGGCAGGCGCGCTCGGGTCGATGGCGTGAGCCACGGCGAAACCGATACGGGCCAGGTCGTCCGGCGCTGCGTGCACGCACTCTTCGGCGACGTCATCGAGCTTGGTTTCAGCCAGGCTTGCGATAAACAGCGGGTACATGGCGTGCTGGCCGATGTTCTTCACCGCGGCATCGAGCCACGGCTGAACGCGCATGGCATCGGCCATGGCTTCGGCCTTGCCCTTGACCGACTGGCGCAGGGCCAGGGCTACGCGGGCGGCGGTCTGGGTCAGGTCTTCGCCGAGGACGAACACTGCGTCATGGTCTTCCATGTCGCGCAGGGTCGGCACCGGCAGCGGGCTGTCGTTGAGCACTTGCAGGGCCAGGCGCACGCGGGCCAGCTCAGCGGCTTCCATACCCGAGTAGAAGTGCTCGGCACCGACCAGCTCACGCAGGCCGTAGTTGCTTTCGAGGCTGGCGCGCGGCGAACCGATACCGACGATGTTGCGCCCGCGCAGCATGTCCGCGGCCTTGTCCAGGGCGGCATCCAGGCTCAGCTTGGTGCCGTCGGCCAGCAGTGGCTGACGTGGACGGTCGGTGCGGTTGACGTAGCCATAGCCGAAACGGCCACGGTCGCAGAGGAAGTACTGGTTGACCGAACCGTTGAAGCGGTTTTCGATCCGGCGCAGCTCGCCGTAACGCTCACCCGGGCTGATGTTGCAACCGCTGGAGCAGCCATGGCAGATGCTCGGGGCAAACTGCATGTCCCATTTGCGGTTGTAGCGCTCGGAGTGGGTCTTGTCGGTGAACACACCGGTGGGGCAGACCTCGGTGAGGTTGCCGGAGAACTCGCTCTCGAGGGTGCCGTCTTCAACGCGACCGAAGTAGACGTTGTCGTGGGCACCGAATACGCCCAGGTCGGTACCGCCGGCGTAATCCTTGTAGTAACGCACGCAACGGTAGCAGGCGATGCAGCGGTTCATCTCGTGGGCGATGAACGGGCCGAGTTCCTGGTTCTGGTGGGTACGCTTGGTGAAACGGTAGCGGCGCTCGTTGTGGCCGGTCATGACCGTCATGTCTTGCAGGTGGCAGTGACCGCCTTCCTCGCACACCGGGCAGTCGTGCGGGTGGTTGGTCATCAGCCATTCGACGACGCTGGCACGGAATACCTTGGCTTCTTCGTCTTCGATGGAAATCCAGCTGCCATCGGTGGCAGGGGTCATGCAGGACATGACGATGCGACCACGGGTGTCGTTTTCGTCGGTGTACTGCTTGACCGCACACTGGCGGCAGGCACCGACGCTACCGAGCGCCGGGTGCCAGCAGAAATAGGGGATGTCGAGGCCGAGCGACAGACACGCCTGTAACAGGTTGTCTGCGCCGTTGACTTCGAGCTCTTTGCCGTCTACGTGGATAGTGGCCATGGTTCAAAGTTCTTCGTTGGCCCGCGTCTGCGGGCGTGGCTAATGGAAATCTGTGTGCCTGCAGCCCGCGACAGGTGTCCCCGGGCGAGCTGGGCAGGCAGCGGGCGGCACGGACCGCCCGCGTTGTTATTCGTTATGCGCCGACGACGATCGGTTTCGCCAGGTCCGGGCGCAGGCCGGCAGCGGCAGCAGCCGGTGCCTGGCTGGCAATGCCAGCCTCGAACTCAGGGCGGAAGTACTTGATCGCGCTACCCAGCGGCTCAACGGCGCCCGGTGCGTGGGCACAGAAGGTCTTGCCTGGGCCGAGGAAACCGACCAGACCCAGCAGGGTCTCGATGTCGCCCTGCTGGCCCTGGCCTTTCTCGAGGGCGCGCAGGAGCTTGACGCTCCACGGCAGGCCATCGCGGCACGGGGTGCAGAAGCCACAGGATTCACGGGCGAAGAACTCTTCCATGTTGCGCAGCAGCGAGACCATGTTGACGCTGTCGTCCACGGCCATGGCCAGGCCGGTACCCATACGGGTGCCGACCTTGGCGATGCCACCGGCGTACATTTGCGCGTCCAGGTGCTCGGGCAGCAGGAAACCGGTACCGGCGCCGCCTGGCTGCCAGCACTTGAGCTTGAAGCCATCGCGCATGCCGCCGGCGTAGTCTTCGAACAGCTCGCGGGCCGGGACGCCGAACGGCAGTTCCCACAGGCCCGGGTTCTTGACCTTGCCGGAGAAGCCCATCAGCTTGGTGCCGTGGTCTTCGCTGCCTTCGCGGGCCAGGGACTTGTACCAGTCGATACCGTTGCCGACGATGGCCGGCACGTTGCACAGGGTCTCGACGTTGTTCACGCAGGTCGGCTTGCCCCATACGCCAACGGCGGCAGGGAAGGGCGGCTTGGAACGCGGGTTGGCGCGGCGGCCTTCGAGGGAGTTGATCAGTGCGGTTTCTTCACCGCAGATGTAGCGCCCGGCACCGGTGTGGACGAACAGCTCGAAGTCGAAGCCGCTGCCGAGGATGTTCTTGCCCAACAGGCCTGCAGCCTTGGCTTCCTCGACCGCACGGTTGAGGTTGCGCGCTGCGGTGGTGTATTCGCCACGCAGGAAGATGTAGCCGCGGTAGGCCTTCAGCGCGCGGGCGCTGATCAGCATGCCTTCGATCAGCAGATGGGGCTGTTGCTCCATCAGCATGCGGTCTTTCCAGGTGTTGGGTTCCATTTCGTCCGCGTTGCACAGCAGGTAGCGGATGTTCATGGATTCGTCTTTGGGCATCAGGCCCCATTTGACGCCGGTGGGGAAGCCCGCACCGCCACGGCCCTTGAGGCCGGAATCTTTCACGGTCTGGACGATATCGTCCTGGGACATCTGCGCCAGGGCCTTGCGGGCGGCGGCGTAGCCGTCCTTGGCCTGGTACTCGTCGAGCCACAGCGGCTCGCCGTCGTCACGCAGGCGCCAGGTCAGCGGATGAGTTTCAGCCGAACGCGCAATGCGGTTGGCCGGGCCGAAGGAAGTGATGGTCATACGTAACCCTCCAGCAGTTTGGAGACGCCAGCAGGCTGCACGTCGCCAAAGGTGTCGTCGTCGATCATCAGCGCCGGGGCCTTGTCGCAGTTGCCCAGGCAGCACACCGGCAGCAGGGTGAAGCGCCCGTCCGCGGTGGTCTGGCCCAGGCCAATGCCCAGCTCGCTCTGGATCTGGCTGACCACCGACTCGTGGCCGCCGATGTAGCAGACCATGCTGTCGCAGACGCGGATGATGTGCCGGCCAACCGGTTGACGGAAGATCTGGCTATAGAAGGTGGCCACGCCTTCGACGTCGCTGGCCGGAATGCCAAGCACTTCGCCGATGGCGTAGATGGCGCCGTCCGGCACCCAGCCGCGTTCCTTCTGGACGATCTTCAGGGCTTCGATGGACGCCGCGCGCGGGTCCTCGTAGTGATGCATCTCGTGCTCGATGGCCGAGCGCTCGGTTTCGCTCAGGGCGAAACGGTCGGTTTGGATAAGCGTGCTGTTCATGCTTAGCGGTCCACGTCAGCCATAACGAAGTCGATACTGCCCAGGTACGCAATGAGGTCCGCGACCATGCTGCCGCGGATCACCGAAGGGATCTGCTGCAGGTGCGGGTAGCTCGGGGTACGGATCCGGGTGCGGTAGCTCATGGTGCCGCCGTCGCTCGTCAGGTAGTAACTGTTGATGCCCTTGGTCGCCTCGATCATCTGGAAGGATTCGTTGGCCGGCATGACCGGGCCCCACGAAACCTGCAGGAAGTGAGTGATCAGGGTTTCGATGTGCTGCAGGGTGCGCTCTTTCGGCGGCGGCGTGGTCAGCGGGTGATCCGCCTTGTACGGGCCTTCCGGCATGTTGCGCAGGCACTGGTCGATGATGCGGATACTCTGGCGCATCTCCTCGACACGGACCATGCAGCGATCGTAGGCATCGCCGTTGTGGGCCAGCGGTACTTCGAACTCGAAGTTCTCGTAGCCGGAGTAAGGGCGGGCTTTGCGCAGGTCGAAGTCAAGACCGGTGGAACGCAGGCCAGCACCGGTGACGCCCCATTCCAGGGCTTCTTTGGTGTTGTACTGGGCAACGCCGATGGTCCGGCCCTTGAGGATACTGTTCTGCAGGGCGGCCTTGGTGTACTCGTCGAGGCGCTTTGGCAGCCAGTCGACGAAGTCTTTCACCAGTTTTTCCCAGCCGCGCGGCAGGTCGTGGGCAACGCCACCGATGCGGTACCAGGCCGGGTGCAGACGGAAGCCGGTGATTGCTTCGATCACGGTGTAGGCACGCTGACGGTCGGTGAAGGTGAAGAACACCGGGGTCATGGCGCCGACGTCCTGGATGTAGGTACCCAGGAACAGCAGGTGGCTGGTGATGCGGAAGAACTCGGCGAGCATGATGCGGATCACGTCGACCTTCTGCGGCACCTGGATGCCGGCCAGCTTCTCTACCGCCAGTACGTACGGCAGGTTGTTCATCACCCCGCCGAGGTAGTCGATACGGTCGGTGTAGGGGATGAAGCTGTGCCAGGACTGACGCTCGGCCATCTTCTCGGCACCACGGTGGTGGTAGCCGATGTCCGGGACGCAGTCGACGATCTCTTCGCCGTCCAGCTGCAGGACGATACGGAAGGCACCGTGAGCCGAAGGGTGGTTCGGGCCCAGGTTGAGGAACATGTAGTCCTCGTTGGCGCCGGAACGCTTCATGCCCCAGGCCTCAGGGTTGAAGCGCGCGGCTTCTTCCTCGAGCTGCTGCTTGGCCAGGGTCAGGCTGTACGGATCGAATTCGGTGGCGCGGGCAGGGTAGTCCTTGCGCAGCGGGTGACCTTCCCAGGTCGGCGGCATCATGATCCGGGTCAGGTGCGGGTGGCCGGCAAAGTCGATGCCGAACATGTCCCAGACTTCACGCTCGTACCAGTTGGCGTTGGGCCAGATACCGGTGACGGTGGGCAGGTTCAGGTCGCCTTCGCTCAAGGCTACCTTGATCATCACGTCGCTGTTCCGCTCCACCGACAGCAGGTGGTAGAACACGCTGAAGTCGGCGCCCGGCAGGCCGCGGCGCTGGGTGCGCAGGCGCTCGTCGACGCCATGCAGGTCGTAGAGCATGCTGTACGGTTTGGCGACATGGCGCAGGAAACTCAGCACTTCCCTGAGTTTTTCGCGGGTAACCCAAAGCACCGGCATGCCGGTGCGGGTTTCCTGGGCGACGAACGCTTCGGGGCCGAATTTGTTGTTCAGTTCGACGACCACATCCTGGTCGTCAGCCTTGTAAGGCGGGATATAAATAGCGGTGTCCGCTGTCATGGTCTCGGTCGCTTTCGGTCAACGTAGAGAATGAAGCCAGGCTGCCTGTCGCGCATGCGCAGGCAACAGGTCGCTGGATCAGACTTCGTCGGGGCTGCGCAGGTTGGTGACCTGGATGCGTTGTTCACGGCGTTGCTCTTTCTGCGACGGCATCTCGGCACGGTAAATGCCTTGATCACCGACAACCCAGGAAAGAGGACGACGCTCCTGGCCAATCGACTCCTGCAACAGCATCAGGCCTTGCAGGAAGGCTTCAGGGCGAGGCGGGCAGCCAGGCACATAGACATCCACGGGGAGGAACTTGTCGACCCCCTGAACGACCGAGTAAATGTCGTACATGCCACCGGAGTTGGCGCACGAACCCATGGAGATGACCCACTTGGGTTCGAGCATCTGCTCGTACAGGCGCTGGATGATCGGCGCCATCTTGATGAAGCAGGTGCCGGCGATGACCATGAAGTCGGCCTGACGCGGCGATGCCCGGATGACTTCGGCGCCGAAGCGGGCGATGTCGTGGGGCGCCGTGAAGGCCGTGGTCATTTCCACGTAGCAGCAGGAGAGGCCGAAGTTGTACGGCCACAGGGAGTTTTTACGCCCCCAGTTGACCGCGCCACTGAGCACATCTTCAAGTTTGCCCATGAAGATGTTCTTGTGGACCTGGTCCTCTAGCAGCGTATCGGAGACGGTTTCCCGCTCTCCGATTGGATATTGCTCGTTGGGAGCATCCGGGTCGATTCTGGTGAGATTGTATTGCATTGCCAAAGCCTCATTGTTTCAGCTTCGCTTGCCGCTTGCGACGACCTTCGGGAGCCCAATCAAGTGCTCCGACGCGCCATAGGTAGACAAGGCCTGCCAACAGAATTGCTATGAAAACGAGTGCTTCGACGAATCCGGTCCAGCCGCTTTCGCGGACGGACACAGACCATGCAAAGAGAAAGAGGGCTTCGATATCGAAGATCACGAACAGCATCGCGACCAGATAGAATTTGGCTGACAGACGCAAGCGGGCGCCGCCAGTGGGCAGCATGCCGGACTCGAAGGGTTCGTTCTTGCTGCGGCCCCAGGCCTTGCTGCCGAGCAGGGCGGACAGACCGAGCATGAAGGCGCACAGGCCTACGACACCCAAAAGGAAAATGGCAAAGCCCCAGTTGTGGGCGATGAGTCCTGTCGAATCGGGCATGCTGAAAATCCTTATACAGAGACCAGTCTCTGCGGCTTGAAAAGAAGTAGAGCAGTGACGATATGTCGCAGCGGAATCTATCGCGCTGATTTTATGGGTAAACCCGGTGCAAGTAAAATTTCTGCAGCAAATTTATTCGTAAGATTAAGAACAAAAATCTTTCGTAACAGGCTGCAGGCCACGTGGGACGGGCATTGCCTCGGGTTCTGTTAATTATGTTTCTTGCAACGCGTAATGAATCCGCAACTTCGTAATGATAATTAATATCATTTGAGGCGCTGCGATTAGTCCCACTGTTCGAGTCAACTACAAAGTTGTGCAACATAGCCATCACCTGCAAGTTTCCACACCTTGTGTTTTAACCTGTTTTTTCTTGCCCTGCCGCGCTCTGGATCAAGGCTTTTGCCGATTGCCTGGTGTAGGCCGAGGCGGCGATGGCCCACTGGCCCAGCCAGTAGGCAATGATGATCAGGTACGGGGCAGCGCCGAACGGGCTGACGAAGCGGTCGATGCCGATCAGGCTGTCGGAAAACACGAAAGCCACTGCACCGAGCGCCGCCAGGCCGCCGCAGGCCAAAGCGCGCCAGAGCATGGCGCTGATGGCCAGGGCATACACGGTGACCGGAATCAGCAGTTCACCCAGGCCGGAGCTGATCAGCAACCCCAGCAGCGCTGCGCCGACAATCGCCGAACCCAGCAGGGCGGCGGGCGCCTGTTGGCGGTTTTCGCCCAGATAGCCGCGCAGGTAGGCCAGGTGCGCGCAGAGAAAGGCCGCGAGGCCAAACACAAACAGATCGCCAGGCACGGCCAGAAGCATGTCGCCGAGCACAGAGAAGCCCAGGCCGATGATGATCCAGCGCCGGTAGTGGGTGGGCTCGGCTGTGCTGAGCCAGCAAATCAGCGCCAGCACCGGGATCGGCTTGACCGCCAGCCCCAGCAGCGCATTGGCGCTGGCCAGTGCATATATATAGAAGGCGGCGCCAAGCAGGGCCAGGCAGAGCAGGGTGACAGGGCGGGGCATGGCCGATCCTTGGTGTTGTTGTGCACCTAGCATAGCCAATGGCAATTAATAAGGAAGCCCTGTGGGGTGGGCAGAAAAAACAAAACCCGGAGCCCCATCACAGGCCCCGGGTTTTGCGTGTTACCCGAATGTCAGCAACCAATCACCGATCAGTGGAACTGCTCTTCTTCGGTCGAGCCGGTCAGTGCGGTTACCGAAGACTTGCCACCCTGGATAACGGTGGTCATGTCGTCGAAGTAGCCGGTGCCGACTTCCTGCTGGTGGGCGACGAAGGTGTAGCCTTTCGAGGCGTCAGCGAACTCTTGCTCTTGCAGCTTCACGTAGGCGGTCATGTCGTTGCGGGCGTAGTCGTGCGCCAGGTTGAACATGCCGTGCCACATGTTGTGGATACCGGCCAGGGTGATGAACTGGTGCTTGTAGCCCATGGCCGACAGTTCGCGCTGGAACTTGGCGATGGTCGCGTCGTCCAGGTTCTTCTTCCAGTTGAAGGAAGGCGAGCAGTTGTACGACAGGATCTGGTCCGGGTATTCCTTCTTGATCGCTTCGGCGAAACGACGGGCTTCGTCCAGGTCCGGCTTGGCGGTTTCACACCAGATCAGGTCGGCGTATGGCGCGTAGGCCAGGCCGCGGGCAATGGCTTGATCCAGGCCTGCACGAACCTTGTAGAAGCCTTCCTGGGTGCGCTCGCCAACCACGAATGGCTGGTCGTACGGGTCGCAGTCGCTGGTCAAGAGGTCAGCGGCGTTGGCGTCGGTACGGGCCAGGATGATGGTCGGTACACCGGCAACGTCAGCGGCCAGACGAGCAGCGCTCAGCTTCTGCACGGCTTCCTGGGTTGGAACCAGTACCTTGCCGCCCATGTGGCCGCATTTTTTCACCGAGGCCAGCTGGTCTTCGAAGTGAACGCCGGCGGCGCCTGCTTCGATCATGTTCTTCATCAGTTCGTAGGCGTTCAGTACGCCGCCGAAACCGGCTTCGGCGTCAGCCACGATTGGCGCGAAGTAGTCGATGTAACCTTCGTCGCCCGGGTTCTTGCCGGCTTTCCACTGGATCTGGTCGGCGCGACGGAACGAGTTGTTGATGCGCTTGACCACGGTTGGCACCGAGTCAACCGGGTACAGCGACTGGTCTGGGTACATGGACTCGGCCGAGTTGTTGTCGGCAGCCACTTGCCAGCCGGACAGGTAGATGGCCTGGATACCGGCTTTGACCTGTTGTACGGCCTGGCCGCCGGTCAGGGCGCCCATGCAGTTGACGAAATCTTTCTCTGGACGGAAGGACGGGTGTGCGCCCTGGGTGACCAGCTTCCACAGCTTCTCGGCACCCAGACGGGCCAGGGTGTGCTCAGGCTGGATCGAGCCACGCAGACGAACGACATCAGCGGCGGTGTAGGTACGGGTCACGCCTTTCCAGCGCGGGTTCTCGGCCCAGTCTTTTTCGAGGGCTGCAATTTGCTGTTCGCGTGTCAGTGCCATGGAAATAAACCTCGTCGCATCGGTCTTGGGTAAAAATTCTCGCTCTCTACTGCGCAGATCAGAAGCCTGGCAAAGGTCAGTATGGGCGAAATATGCGACGGTCGAACGATGGGGCTCGAAGGGGGGAAGTGAGCAGGTGGGCGAGGTTTTCGCTGCAGGGTGGCTCGTGGTTGCCGAACTGCAGTGAACAGTGCTGCCGGGTACCTTTTGATGCGCTTCCGTCCCTCGGGACAACTTCGTTCCAGTCGCAATCTCGTCAAACTGCCTTGTGGGCGGTACAGACACGAGGCGGCTCAGGTGGGTAGGTTAGAGCGCGGCTCGAAAGCCCTTGCCAGGGCCTCTGATTAGCGGGAGCGGGGCCATCATGCCTCGACGTTTCAGGGTCGTCAAATGTTTTGTAGTGCTTTTTTACAGACACTACATCTTTGGTCTAATACGACTCCTCAGTCAGTTTCGAGGCCTTTGGTCGAGGCCTTGATTTGTCTGGGTTCAGTCCAAAGCGTCGACTTTTACCCGCAATGTCATGTTTTCACCGCGCTGGGTGCTGTACGTGAGGGCCGAGGCACTGCGTTCGGACTGGCTCTGCTGGTTGACCCCTGCCAAGGTGATCCACTCACCGAGCTTGCCGCTGACTTTTGTGTCGGTACTTTGCACCTTCACTACATCGGGACGTTCCTGGCTCATCCGGTCATTGTTGGTACTGATGTTCAGGTGCACGGTATCGCCAGTGACGCTGGCGGTGACGTAGAAGCCTTGGGTGACATTGCGGTACTCGGTATCGCTCTGTACGCGGCCATAGCCATCGGTACTGGTGCTGGTGATCGGGATGCTCTGGCCGACCTGGATCAGCGCCGGGCTGCCTTCACTGGCTTGTACCTGTTGCAGGCCGCCTTCGCGGTTGGTGGTGCCGTAACGAATGATCCGGGCATTGCTGCGGTTGTCCTGGAAGTTGCTGTCGTTGTTGTCGACGCTGATCAGCAGCCGGCGCGGCGCGGTGTCCAGTTGCTGTAGCAGAGTGCGCAGGTCGTCGATGCGCTCGGGCTCGGCGTTGACGATCAGTTTGTTCTCGAAGGCGCTGACGCTGCCGTCCTTGCCGATGAAGGCTTGCGCGGTGGGGAGAATTTCGGCGCTGGTGCGGTGACTCAGCGGCAGGACTTCGGTGGCGGCCAGCGCACTCAGGCTGAACGACAGAAGCAGGGAGGCGAGAAGGGGGCGTAGCGGCATGTCCATGATCTCCGCGGGTGGAGTGGACATGATGGCAAATTTGTTGGGGTTTTGCCGCCCTCATCGCGGGTCAAGTCGGGTCGCCGCACCGCCGCTCCCACTGTGGGAGCGGCGGTGCGGCGACCCGACTTGACCCGCGATGCTTTCAGGCCAGCTCGCGCGACTCGCGAACCATGTCCACGTGCGGAATACCTGCCTCGAGGAACTCCTCGCTGACCACCTTGAACCCAAGGCGCTCGTAGAACGGCGTGGCGTGCACCTGTGCACTGAGCATCTGTTGCTTGAGGTCGCGGTTCTGCGCTTCGACGATGACCGCTTGCATCAGCGCGTCGCCGACCTTCAGCCCGCGCCAGTCCTTGAGCACCGAGACCCGGCCGATCTGGCCGTCGGGCAGCAGGCGGGCGGTACCGATGGCGTAGTCACCTTCCATGGCCAGGAAGTGCACGGCGGTGTTGTCGTCGGCATCCCATTCCAGTTCAGGTGGTACGTTCTGTTCGGCGATGAACACGGCTTCACGAATACGCCGGATGTCGGCGTTGTCTTTCTGCCAGTCGGCGAGACGGACGCGAATCTTATTCATTGGCAAACCCCAGGCTTCCTTGTTTGACCAGCTCGCAGATCAAGATAATGCCTTGATCGTTTTCAAGCCACTGCTCAAGGTTTTCAATGTGCAACGCGTCGGCGGCGCAGATCAGCTTCAGCAGCTCGCGCAGGTCGCCCGGCAGCAGACGGCTCTGGCCGCTGGCGAACAGCAGCAGGTTGTCATCGACTTCCGACCAGGCCAGACGCGCGCTCGGGTTGCGGATCAGGATCGCGCCCTGGGCCAGGCTCTCGATCAGCTCGGCTTCGTCCAGTTCCTCGCCGCTGACCAGCTCCGGATAACGCGGCTCGGTCATGAACTGGCCGAACCAGGTCAGCAGCAGGCGCTCGTCACCCATGTGCTCGGTGAGCAGGTTTTTCAGGCGGTCGAGAGCGTCGTGCTGGATCTGGTGCGGGTCGCTGACCGGCTCGGCGTCGGCGTCGGTGTAGCGCTCTTCGTCAGGCAGGAACTGGCTGAGGAAGTCGGTGAAATGGGTCAGCACTTCAGCGGCGCCCGGTGCGCGGAAGCCCACCGAGTAGGTCAGGCAGTCATCTTCGGCGATGCCGTAGTGGGCCAGGCGCGGCGGCAGGTAGAGCATGTCGCCGGGCTCCAGGGTCCACTCCTCGCTCTGTTCGAATTCGGCCAGGATGCGCAGGTCGGCGTGCTCCAGCAGCGGGCTGTCGCTGTCGCACATCTGGCCGATCTTCCAGTTACGCTTGCCCTGGCCTTGCAGCAGGAACACGTCGTAGTTGTCGAAGTGCGGGCCGACGCTGCCACCGGGCGCGGCGAAGCTGATCATCACATCGTCGATGCGCCAGCTTGGCAGGAATCGAAAGTGCTCCAGCAGCTCGCCGACTTCCGGCACGAACTGATCGACCGCTTGCACCAGCAGGGTCCAGTCGCGCTCGGGCAGGGTGCTGAAGGCGTCTTCTTCGAACGGGCCGCGGCGCAGCTCCCATGGGCGCTCGCCGTGCTCGATGACCAGGCGCGATTCGACTTCTTCTTCCAGGGCCAGGCCGGCCAGTTCGTCGGCGTCGATCGGGCTTTCGAAGTCCGGGAAGGCCTGGCGTACCAGCAGGGGTTTCTTCTGCCAGTAGTCGCGCATGAATTCGCGGGCAGTGAGGCCGCCCAGAAGCTGCAGAGGAGTATCAGGATTCATGTGTAACCTATTGAAAAAAAGTAATTTTCTTTCGGTAATAAAAACGCCCGGCTGAGCCGGGCGTTTACGCGCAGGGCGCAGATCAGACGCGTTTGGCTTGAGCCGCAGCATTACCGATGTAGGAGGCTGGAGTCAGCTTCTTCAGCTCAGTGCGAGCTTCTGCCGGCATGTCCAGGCCATCGATGAAGGTCAGCAGCGCTTCTGGGCTGATGCCTTTGCCACGGGTCAGCTCCTTGAGCTTCTCGTAGGGGTTCTCGATGTTGTAGCGGCGCATGACGGTCTGGATCGGCTCGGCGAGGACTTCCCAGCAGGCGTTCAGGTCTTCGGCGATACGAGCTTCGTTGATTTCCAGCTTGCTGATGCCCTTGAGGCTGGCCTCGTAGGCGATCACGCTGTGGGCGAAACCGACGCCCAGGTTGCGCAGCACGGTGGAGTCGGTCAGGTCACGCTGCCAGCGCGAGACCGGCAGTTTGCTGGCCAGGTGCTGGAACAGGGCGTTGGCGATACCCAGGTTGCCTTCGGAGTTTTCGAAGTCGATCGGGTTGACCTTGTGCGGCATGGTCGAGGAGCCGATTTCGCCAGCGATGGTGCGCTGCTTGAAGTAGCCCAGGGAAATGTAGCCCCAGACATCGCGGTCGAAGTCGATCAGGATGGTGTTGAAGCGCGCGATCGCGTCGAACAGCTCGGCGATGTAGTCGTGCGGCTCGATCTGGGTGGTGTAGGGGTTGAACACCAGGCCCAGCTCGTCTTCGATGAAGGCGCGGGCGTTGGCTTCCCAGTCGATCTGCGGGTAGGCCGACAGGTGGGCGTTATAGTTGCCCACGGCGCCGTTGATCTTGCCCAGCAGCGGCACGGCGGCAACCTGAGCGATCTGGCGCTCCAGGCGGTAGACGACGTTGGCCAGCTCTTTACCCAGGGTGGTTGGCGAAGCCGGTTGGCCGTGGGTGCGCGACAGCATCGGCACGTCGGCGAAACGGTGGGCCAGCTCACGGATGGCCTGGGCGATCTGGCGCATCAGTGGCAGCAGCACGCTGTCGCGGCCTTCGCGCAGCATCAGGGCGTGGGACAGGTTGTTGATGTCCTCGCTGGTGCAGGCGAAGTGGATGAACTCGCTGACCTTGGCCAGCTCTGGCAGCTTGGCAGCCTGCTCCTTGAGCAGGTACTCGATGGCCTTGACGTCGTGGTTGGTGGTGCGCTCGATCTCTTTGACGCGCTCGGCGTGCTCGAGGGCGAAGTCATCGGCCAGGCCGTTGAGCAGGGCGTTGGCTTCGGCGGAAAAGGCCGGAACCTCGGCGATCTGCGGGTGGGCGGCCAGGCGCTGGAGCCAGCGAACCTCGACCAGGGCGCGGAAACGGATCAGGCCGTATTCGCTGAAAATAGGGCGCAGGGCCTGGGTTTTGCCGGCGTAGCGGCCGTCAACAGGGGAAACCGCAGTGAGCGAGGAAAGCTGCATGGGGTGTTCTCGGACAGTCAGGCTTTGAAAAGGGCGCATATCATACATGAAAAACACGCCCGGGTCGGGTGGCTGACCAATGGTCTGCCGGTAAATCTTCGGCTTTTTCGCGGGTCAAGCCCGCTCCCACAGGTTGAAGGAAGCTTCTGTGGGAGCGGGCTTGACCCGCGATGGCTTTTATCAGCCACGCAGCATCGGATACAGCTCTTTGAGCAGTTTGCGCCGGCTGATCACCAGCTGCCAGCGATGCCCGCCCAGCTGTCGCCACAGGCGTGCGGCGCGGATGCCTGCAAGCAGCAGGGCGCGAATCTTCGAGGCGTTGCTTGGCTGCTGCAGGTGGCGCATGTCGCCATGCACCTGGATGCGCTGGCGCAGGGTGCTCAGGGTGTCCTGGTAGAGGGCGCCGCTGGAAGCAATGACGTTTTCATGCACCAGGCCGAAATGCTCGGCCTGGGACTGGATCTGCGGCAAGCGGTTGCCGATCGCGTCGAGCATGTCGCCGCGCTTGGCCAACTGGCGCTCCAGGCCCAGCATCGACAGGGCATAGCGCAGCGGCTCGCGCTGCAGGCTGCCCGGGTCGCGCTCCAGGGCGCTGGCCAGGGCGCGGTAGCCGTCGCGCAGGTTCAGGTCGTCGCCGCCGAACACTTCCAGGGTGTCCTTGGGGTCGCGCACCAGCAGGCTGCCGAGCATGCAGCCCAGGTTGGCCTCGCTGGCCTGGCCGGTACGGGCGATACGGTCAACCAGCACGGCGGCCTGGAATACGCCACCCAGGGCAATCAACTGCTCTTGCATGGCATTCATGCGCGCGCGCTCCAAGGCTCGGCGGTTTCGATCACGCCGCCGCCGAGGCAGATTTCGCCGTCGTAGAACACCACCGACTGGCCCGGGGTCACTGCCCGCTGCGGCTCGTCGAACACGGCGCGGTAGCCGCTCGAGGTTTGTTCCAGGGTGCAGTCCTGATCGCTCTGGCGATAGCGCACCTTGGCAGTCAGACGCCGTGGGCCGGACAGGTCGATGGGGTTGACCCAGAAGATTTCCGAGGCGAGCAGGGCGCGGGAGAACAACCACGGGTGTTCGTTGCCCTGGCCGACCACCAGCACGTTGCGGCCGAGGTCTTTCTCCAGCACGTACCACGGCTCGTCACCGGCGTCTTTTAGGCCGCCGATGCCCAGGCCCTGGCGCTGGCCGATGGTGTGGTACATCAGGCCGTGGTGACGACCGATGACTTCGCCGTCGGTGGTCTGGATCTCGCCCGGCTGCGCAGGCAGGTACTGCTTGAGGAAGTCGCTGAAGCGGCGCTCGCCGATAAAGCAGATACCGGTGGAGTCTTTCTTCTTCGCCGTGGCCAGGCCGTGTTTCTCGGCGATGGCGCGGACTTCGGGCTTTTCCAGCTCACCGACGGGGAACAGCGTGCGGGCGATTTCCTTGCCGCCAACGGCGTGCAGAAAGTAGCTCTGGTCCTTGTTCGGGTCCAGGCCCTTGAGCAGTTCGGTACGTCCGTCAGTGTCGCGGCGGCGTACGTAGTGACCGGTGGCGATCAGGTCGGCACCGAGCATCAGCGCGTAGTCGAGGAAGGCCTTGAACTTGATTTCGCGGTTGCAGAGGATGTCCGGGTTCGGTGTGCGCCCGGCCTTGTACTCTTCCAGGAAGTGCTCGAAGACGTGGTCCCAGTATTCGGCGGCGAAGTTGGCGGTGTGCAGCTTGATGCCGATGCGGTCGCACACGGCCTGGGCGTCGGCCAGGTCTTCGCGGGCGGTGCAGTATTCGGTGCCGTCGTCCTCTTCCCAGTTCTTCATGAACAGGCCTTCCACCTGGTAGCCCTGCTCCATCAGCAGGAGGGCGGAGACGGAAGAGTCCACGCCGCCGGACATGCCGACGATAACGCGTGTCTTTTCGGGTTCGTAAAGTGCAGGACTGGTCATAGGTACCGGCTGTGTATCTGGAAAAAGACAACGATTCTATCAGGCTGCGGCCTTCAAGGCATCGTTGCTGTCAGTCGCGAATCAACGCCAGGCTGTGCAGCGGGCCGGCCAGGTAGTCGTCGATACAGCGTGGTACCAACTCGCTGCGCCAGCGCTCGGGGTCGGCCAGCAGTTCCTCGCGGGTCAGCCACACGGCGCGGACGATATCGCTGTCCAGGGCGCGCTCGGGGTGGTGCTTGAGCGGCCGGGCGGCGAAGCAGATGCGCTGGTAGGTCACGCCGTTGCTGGGGGCGGTGTACAGGTAGATGCCGACCACCCCGGTCAGTTCGACTTCCCAGGCGGTTTCTTCGAGGGTTTCACGGCGGGCGGCGTCGAGCAGGCTCTCGTTGGCCTCCAGGTGTCCGGCGGGCTGGTTGAAGACGTGTTTACCGGCTTTGAATTCCTCGACCATGAGGAAGCGGCCCTGGTCTTCGACGATGGTTGCGACGGTGATGTGCGGTTGCCAGGTCATGTGGTCGGTCCTGTGTGTATCGCAGGGCAAGCCCGCTCCCACGGTGAGCCTGTGGGAGCGGGCTTGCCCCGCGATGGATTCCGAAAAGCAGAAGCCCCGGTGCGTGGCCGGGGCTTCCGTTGTTACCTCAAGCGAACCTTACAGTGCGGCAATCGCGCTGTTGAAGGTCTGGCTCGGGCGCATCACCTTGCTGGTCAGCTCGGCATCCGGGTAGTAGTAACCGCCGATGTCAGCCGGCTTGCCCTGAACGGCGTTGAGCTCGGCGACGATGGTCGCTTCGTTCTCGGCCAGGGCTTTTGCCAGTGGGGCGAAGCGCGCTTGCAGGGCGGCGTCGTCGCTTTGTGCAGCCAGGGCCTGGGCCCAGTACAGGGTCAGGTAGAAGTGGCTGCCACGGTTGTCGATGCCGCCGACCTTGCGCGCAGGGGACTTGTTGGTGTCCAGGAACTGGCCAGTGGCCTGGTCCAGGGTCGCCGCCAGTACCTTGGCTTTCGGGTTGGCGTAGGCAGTGCCCAGGTGCTCCAGGGAAGCGGCCAGGGCCAGGAACTCGCCCAGCGAATCCCAGCGCAGGAAGTTTTCTTCAACCAGTTGCTGTACGTGTTTTGGAGCCGAACCGCCGGCGCCGGTTTCGAACAGGCCGCCGTTGTTCATCAGCGGTACGATCGACAGCATCTTGGCGCTGGTGCCCAGCTCCATGATCGGGAACAGGTCGGTCAGGTAGTCGCGCAGTACGTTGCCGGTGACCGAGATGGTGTCCTGGCCCTGGCGGATGCGCTGCAGGGAAACCTTCATGGCCTCGACAGGCGACAGGACACGGATGTCCAGGCCAGCGGTGTCGTGGTCTTTCAGGTACTTCTGGACCTTCTCGATCAGCACGCCGTCGTGGGCGCGCTGCGGGTCGAGCCAGAACAGCGCCGGGGTGTTGCTGGCGCGGGCACGGTTGACGGCCAGCTTGACCCAGTCCTGGATCGGCGCGTCTTTGGTCTGGCACATGCGGAAGATGTCGCCAGCTTCGACTTCCTGGGACAGCAGCAGGTTGCCCTTGCCGTCAACCACACGGATCACACCGTCGGCCTTGGCCTGGAAGGTCTTGTCGTGGGAACCGTACTCTTCGGCTTTCTGCGCCATCAGGCCAACGTTCGGTACGCTGCCCATGGTGGTCGGATCGAAGGCGCCGTGTTGCTTGCAGTCTTCGATAACGGCCTGGTAGATGGTGGCGTAGCAACGATCCGGAATCACGGCCTTGGTGTCTTGCAACTGGCCTTCGGTGTTCCACATCTTGCCCGAGTCACGGATCATCGCCGGCATCGAGGCGTCGACGATCACGTCGCTCGGCACGTGCAGGTTGGTGATGCCCTTGTCGGAGTTGACCATGGCCAGGGCTGGGCGAACGTCGTAGACGGCTTTGACGTCAGCTTCGATCTGCGCCTGCTGCTCAGCTGGCAGGGCCTTGATACGGGCGTACAGGTCGCCGATACCGTTGTTCAGGTTGAAACCGATCTGCTCCAGTACCTCGGCGTGCTTGTTCAGCGCGTCCTGGTAGTACTCGGCAACGATCTGGCCGAACATGATCGGGTCGGAGACCTTCATCATGGTGGCTTTCAGGTGCACCGACAGCAGCACGCCCTTGGCTTTGGCGTCTTCGATCTCGGCGGCGATGAACGTGCGCAACGCCTTGGTGCTCAGGACCGCGCAGTCGACGATTTCGCCGGCCTTGACCGCGGTTTTTTCTTTCAGAACGGTGGTGTTGCCGTTCTTGTCCAGCAATTCGATGCGCAGGCTGTCATCGGCTTCGATCAGCGCGGCTTTCTCGCTGCCGTAGAAGTCGCCCTGGCTCATGTGGGCCACGTGGGACTTGGAGTCGGCAGCCCAGGCGCCCATTTTGTGCGGGTGCTTGCGCGCGTAGTTCTTGACCGACAGCGGTGCGCGGCGGTCGGAGTTGCCTTCACGCAGGACCGGGTTCACGGCGCTGCCCTTGATGCGGTCGTAGCGAACCTTGGTTTCTTTCTCGGCATCGCTGGTGGCGGCTTCAGGGTAATCAGGAATGTTGAAGCCCTTGGCTTGCAGTTCCTTGATGGCGGCCTTCAGTTGTGGGACCGAGGCGCTGATGTTCGGCAGCTTGATGATGTTGGCTTCTGGCGTGGTTGCCAGTTGGCCCAGTTCTGCCAGGTGGTCGGCCACTTGCTTGTCGGCGCCGAGCTGTTCAGGGAAGGCAGAAAGGATACGGCCGGCCAGAGAGATGTCCCGGGTTTCTACGGCGATGTCGGCGCAAGCGGTGAAGGCTTCGATGACGGGGAGCAGTGAATAGGTGGCGAGGGCGGGGGCTTCGTCGGTGAAGGTATAGATGATCTTGGATCGGGTGGGCATATTCGGGTTAACTCTCTGTTTTGCTGAGCGTGCGCAGAATCTCGAGGTGCGCAGGGTAGGCGCTTCGCTCAGACACATCCATGAGCAGAAGGTCGAAGATTCTGGGCGGTGATGGTGGATTGCATCAGTCGAGTGTCAAACGGCTGAACTGCGGTAACAGCCCAGTCTTGTCGGGGCCGCGGGTCTCGTTTCAGACGGTTCGCCCCCAGTGACCCTTTGGTCACCGGGCGAGTATACCAAAGCCTTGGTCGTATTGATCAAGATCAACCCGTCGCAGGGGCTTTTTTAGACCAAAGATGTAGGCGTTGCTGCCCCATCGCGGGGCATTTGCGCGCGTGGTTCCCGTTGCCGTTCAACTGGGGTACGCTCAGGGCATCCAGATGACGAACCACACCAAAAAAAACGGAGTGCAGCATGGGATACCAGAAAATCAAGGTTCCGGCAGTCGGCGACAAAATCACCGTCAATGCGGACCATTCTCTCAATGTTCCTGATAATCCGATCATCCCGTTCATCGAAGGCGACGGCATTGGCGTAGACGTCAGTCCCGTCATGATCAAAGTGGTTGATGCTGCTGTAGAGAAAGCCTATGGGGGCAAGCGCAAGATTTCCTGGATGGAAGTCTATGCCGGTGAGAAAGCCACCCAGGTATACGACCAGGACACCTGGCTGCCCCAGGAAACCCTGGACGCGGTCAAGGATTACGTGGTGTCCATCAAGGGCCCGCTGACCACCCCGGTCGGTGGCGGTATCCGTTCCCTCAACGTTGCCCTGCGCCAGCAGTTGGACCTGTACGTCTGCCTGCGCCCGGTGGTGTGGTTCCAGGGTGTGCCAAGCCCGGTTAAAAAGCCGGGTGACGTCGACATGGTGATCTTCCGCGAGAACTCCGAAGACATCTATGCCGGTATCGAATGGAAGGCCGGCTCGCCAGAGGCGACCAAGGTCATCAAGTTCCTCAAAGAAGAAATGGGCGTCACCAAGATCCGTTTCGACCAGGATTGCGGCATCGGCATCAAGCCGGTCTCCAAAGAAGGCACCCAGCGCCTGGTGCGCAAGGCCCTGCAGTATGTCGTGGACAACGACCGCAAGTCGCTGACCATCGTGCACAAGGGCAACATCATGAAGTTCACCGAAGGTGCCTTCAAAGACTGGGGCTATGAAGTGGCCAGGGACGAATTCGGCGCCGAGCTGCTCGATGGCGGCCCATGGATGAAGTTCAAGAACCCGAAGACTGGCCGCGACGTCATCGTCAAGGACGCCATCGCCGACGCCATGCTCCAGCAGATCCTGCTGCGCCCGGCCGAATACGACGTGATCGCCACCCTCAACCTCAACGGTGACTACCTGTCCGATGCCCTGGCGGCGGAAGTCGGCGGCATCGGTATTGCCCCGGGCGCCAACCTGTCCGACACCGTGGCAATGTTCGAAGCCACCCATGGCACCGCGCCGAAGTACGCCGGCAAGGACCAGGTCAACCCGGGTTCGGTGATTCTCTCGGCCGAGATGATGCTGCGCCACCTCGGCTGGACCGAGGCGGCCGACCTGATCATCAAGGGTACCAACGGAGCCATCGCTGCCAAGACCGTGACCTACGACTTCGAGCGCCTGATGGAAGGCGCGACCCTGGTCAGCAGCTCCGGTTTCGGTGAGGCCTTGATCAAGCACATGTAAGTGGCACAAGAAAACCGGCCAGTCCTTGCGGGCTGGCCGGTTTTCTTTTGTCTGCGGGGTGGTTCAGGCGTCAGCCTTTTCCGAGCTGAGGGTGGGAGAGGCAGTGGTTTGTGCAGCGGCGTTGGATATGTTTACCGCATGCAAGCCTTTGGGGCCCTGGATGATCTCGAAACTGACGGGTTGTCCGGCTTTCAGGGTTTTATAACCGTCCATCTGGATAGCCGAGTAGTGTGCGAACAGATCCTCTGTTTTTCCGTCTTCATTGATGAAGCCATAGCCCTTGGCGTTGTTGAACCACTTGACTTTACCGCTTGCCATCCTCATATCCCTCTGCAAAGGACTCCATCACTGGAGTATCATCCACTCCATCCGCATATGAACCTGCGAAAATTCTGGTTGACTGCGCGGATCTTTATCGACCACGGTGGGTTCTTATTGGTTGTAACACCGTTTTGCCGATAGTCAAGGTGAGGTGACGGCTGTCCCGCGTCGCCTGTGCGGTCAACCCATAAACCAACCTGTCGAAATGATGAAATTCTTTCCATGCATGCACATAGCCAGATTCGACTAACATTCAATCAGGATCGCCCGCAATCGCATGAGGACGATGGTTCTGGCCTGGCGGTACAGGAGGCCAAACCGGCCCTGCAGGCGCCACCCATGTACAAGGTGGTTTTGTTTAACGATGACTACACACCGATGGATTTCGTCGTCGAAGTGCTCGAGGTGTTTTTTAACCTGAATCGCGAGCTGGCGACCAAGGTCATGCTGGCCGTCCATACAGAAGGACGGGCAGTGTGCGGATTGTTTACCCGTGACATCGCCGAGACCAAGGCCATGCAGGTCAACCAATACGCAAGGGAAAGCCAGCATCCGCTACTCTGTGAAATCGAGAAGGACGGTTAATCGCCGGCCACTTGGGTATGAGGTGAAGCTATGTTAAACCGCGAGCTCGAAGTCACCCTCAATCTGGCCTTCAAGGAGGCACGCTCGAAACGTCATGAGTTCATGACCGTCGAGCACCTGCTGCTGGCACTATTGGATAATGAGGCCGCCGCGACCGTTCTGCGCGCCTGCGGCGCAAACCTCGACAAACTCAAACACGACCTGCAGGAGTTCATTGACTCCACCACGCCGTTGATCCCCGTGCACGACGAGGACCGCGAGACCCAGCCAACCCTGGGCTTCCAGCGTGTATTGCAGCGCGCCGTCTTCCATGTCCAGAGCTCGGGCAAGCGTGAAGTCACCGGTGCCAACGTACTGGTTGCGATTTTCAGCGAACAGGAAAGCCAGGCCGTGTTCCTGCTTAAACAGCAGAGCGTGGCCCGTATCGACGTGGTCAATTACATCGCCCACGGCATCTCCAAGGTGCCGGGCCATGGTGAACACTCCGAGGGCGAGCAGGACATGCAGGACGAGGACGGCGGCGAAACTTCGTCGTCGGGCAATCCCCTGGATGCCTATGCCAGCAACCTCAACGAACAGGCCCGCCAAGGGCGCATCGACCCGCTGGTCGGCCGTGAGCTCGAAGTCGAGCGCGTGGCGCAGATCCTCGCCCGTCGGCGCAAGAACAACCCGCTGCTGGTCGGTGAGGCCGGTGTCGGTAAAACCGCCATCGCCGAAGGCCTGGCCAAGCGTATCGTCGACGGCCAGGTGCCGGACCTGCTGGCTCACAGCGTGGTCTACTCCCTGGACCTGGGCGCCTTGCTGGCCGGTACCAAGTACCGCGGCGACTTCGAGAAGCGCTTCAAGGCGCTGCTCGGCGAGCTGCGCAAACGTCCGCAGGCGATCCTGTTCATCGACGAGATCCATACCATCATCGGTGCCGGTGCGGCCTCCGGTGGGGTGATGGACGCCTCCAACCTGCTCAAGCCGCTGCTGTCGTCGGGTGATATCCGCTGCATCGGCTCGACCACCTTCCAGGAATTTCGCGGCATCTTCGAAAAAGACCGGGCCCTGGCGCGGCGCTTCCAGAAGGTCGATGTCAGCGAACCGTCGGTGGAAGACACCGTGGGCATCCTGCGTGGGCTCAAGGGGCGCTTCGAGAGCCACCACAACATCGAGTACAGCGATGAGGCCCTGCGCGCCGCTGCCGAGCTTGCAGCGCGCTACATCAATGACCGGCACATGCCTGACAAGGCCATCGATGTGATCGACGAAGCTGGCGCCTACCAGCGCCTGCAGCCGGTCGAGATGCGCGTCAAGCGTATCGACGTGCCGCAGGTTGAAGACATCGTCGCCAAAATCGCGCGGATTCCGCCAAAACACGTCACCAGTTCCGACAAGGAGCTGCTGCGTAACCTGGAGCGCGACCTCAAGCTCACGGTGTTCGGTCAGGATGCGGCGATCGATTCGCTGGCCACCGCCATCAAGCTGTCCCGTGCCGGCCTCAAGGCGCCGGACAAGCCTGTCGGTTCGTTCCTGTTTGCCGGCCCCACCGGAGTCGGTAAAACCGAAGCGGCGCGTCAGCTGGCCAAGGCCCTGGGCGTCGAGCTGGTACGCTTCGACATGTCCGAGTACATGGAGCGGCATACCGTTTCGCGTCTGATCGGTGCGCCTCCGGGCTATGTCGGTTTCGACCAGGGCGGGTTGCTCACTGAAGCCATCACCAAGCAGCCGCACTGCGTGCTGCTGCTCGATGAGATCGAGAAGGCCCACCCGGAAGTCTTCAACCTGCTGCTGCAGGTGATGGACCACGGCACCCTGACCGACAACAACGGGCGCAAGGCGGACTTCCGTAACGTCATCGTCATCATGACCACCAACGCCGGTGCTGAAACTGCTGCGCGAGCCTCGATCGGCTTCACTCATCAGGATCACTCCTCCGACGCCATGGAAGTGATCAAGAAGAGCTTCACGCCGGAGTTCCGCAACCGTCTGGACACCATTATCCAGTTTGGTCGTCTCAGCCACGAGACGATCAAGAGCGTGGTGGACAAGTTCCTCATCGAATTGCAAGCGCAGCTGGAAGACAAGCGCGTGCTGCTGGAAGTGAGCGATGAGGCGCGCAGCTGGCTGGCGGCCGGTGGTTACGATGCGCAGATGGGCGCGCGGCCTATGGCGCGGCTGATCCAGGACAAGATCAAACGGCCGTTGGCTGAAGAGATCCTGTTCGGCGAGCTGGCCGAGCATGGCGGTGTGGTGCACATCGACATCCGCGATGGCGAACTGGTGTTCGACTTCGAGACCACGGCTGAGATGGCGTAGCGGTCGATCACGGGGCAAGCCCGCTCCTACATGTAGGAGCGGGCTTGCCCCGCGATGCTTTTCAAAGGCCAACAAAAACGCCCGGCATATAGCCGGGCGTTTTTGTTGGTGTCGCTTAGCGGGCGCGGTAGGTGATGCGCCCCTTGCTCAGGTCATAAGGCGTCAGTTCGACGCGGACCTTGTCACCGGTCAGAATACGAATGTAGTTCTTGCGCATCTTTCCGGAGATGTGCGCGGTAACGACGTGCCCATTTTCCAACTCCACACGGAACATGGTGTTGGGCAGGGTGTCGACGACAGTGCCTTCCATTTCGAAGCTGTCTTCTTTCGACATGCAGTAAAGCCCTCGGTGTCCAGTTAATGGCCCGGCAGCACGGCTGCGCCAGGCAAAAAAAGTGGCGTGCATTGTGCCCGAAAAATGGACCTCAAGCCAATGATTTCAGTTCAGCGTCACCCAACGTTGATTGATCAGCAGCTCGATGGGGCGGTACTGGGTCTTGTAGTTCATCTTTTTGCAGTTCTTGATCCAGTAACCGAGGTAGACCGCGCTCAGGCCCAGGCGCAGGGCTTCGGTGATCTGCCAGAGGATGGCAAAGCGGCCCAGGCTGCGCCGTTCTTCGTCCGGCTCGTAGAAGGTGTACACCGCCGACAGGCCGTTGGGCAGCAGGTCGGTGACCGCCACGGCGAGCAGGCGCCCGTCCAGGCGGAACTCGTAAAAGCGTGAAAACGGCAGGTCACGGACCAGGAAGGTGGAGAACTGGTCGCGGCTCGGCGGGTACATGTCGCCGTCGGCGTGGCGCTGCTCGATGTAGCGCCGGTACAGCTCGAAATATTCCTCTTTGAACGCCGGACGGGCGGCGCTGACGGTCAGGTCGGCGTTGCGCTTGAGGATGCGTTTTTGCTGGCGGTTGGGCAAAAAGCGCGCAGCCGGGATCCGTGCCGGCACGCAGGCGTTGCAGTTCTGGCAGTGCGGGCGATACAGGTGGTCGCCGCTGCGCCGGAAGCCCATTTCCGACAGGTCTGCGTAGACATTGACGTCCATCGGCTGGCTCGGGTCGAGAAACAGCGTGGTGGCTTGCTCGTCTGGCAGGTAGCTGCAGGAATGGGGTTGAGTGGCATAAAACTTCAACCGCGCCAGCTCTGTCATGATCAACCCCTCGGGAGATGCTTTTGTTTTAAGTGTAAGCCAGCTGGAAAAACTCGCCTAGCAAACCCAGCTGGCGCTGTTTGGCTGGTCGAGATAACGCTGCAGGTAGTCGGCAAAGGTGGCCCGGGCAATGGCACGGGCGCCGAGGTTGTGCAGGTGCTCGGTAGGCATCTGACAGTCAATCAGGACGAATCCTGCCTGTTGCAGGTGCTCGACCAAGGCGACGAAGCCGACCTTGGAAGCGTTGTCGGCGCGGCTGAACATCGATTCGCCGAAAAACAGCCGGCCCATGGCCAGGCCGTACAGGCCGCCCACCAGCTCGCCACCCTGGCGCACCTCGACCGAATGGGCAAAGCCTTGCTGGTGCAGCTTCAGGTAGGCCGCCTGCATGCTGTCGGTGATCCAGGTGCCGTCGGCGTAGCCGCGGGGTGCGGCGCAGGCGTTGATCACCGCAGCAAAGTCCTGGTCGAAACTGACCTGGTAGTGGCCCTGGCGGATGAACTTGCGCAGCGAGCGCGACACGTGCAATTCGTCGGGAAACAGCACGGTGCGCGGGTTGGGCGACCACCAGAGGATCGGCTGGCCGTCCGAATACCAGGGGAAACAGCCGTGGCGATAGGCCTGCACCAGGCGTTCGGCGCTCAGGTCACCGCCGGCGGCGAGCAGGCCGTTGGGGTCGCGCAGGGCTTTGTCCAGCGGCGGAAAGGTCAGGGTGTCGCGGCTCAGCCAGGTCAGCATCGTGGTCCAATGATGGAGGAGGGGAGGGGCCCCAGCATGGCCTGAAAAAGCCTCGCGGGACAAGCCTGCTCCTACAGGTCTGGTGGTCTCAGGCAACTTGCATCGGCCTTTGTTGTCACACTTGCACAAAAACACCGCATAAGCCTTTGTCACAAAAGAAAATGCATGCTCAAATTGCTGTATAGGAAATTGGCCCCCGTTTACGCTTGTTCTGGCGTGCCGCCATGGCGGTAGGCGGGCAGTAATGTTAAAAGTAGTGGTTTGTTGACTGTTCAGTTGGGTCAATCACTGTTGGACGCGCAATGAGCGCAGGAATAGACGCGTTTTGAAGAAATCCACCGCAACATCCAGTCCTTTGCCCGTGCCGCTCTGGCGCCAGCAGCTGCACTATCGGCTCAAGGAAGGTGCGCTGATCGCCGTGGGCGCGCTGTGCCTGTACCTGTGGATGGCCTTGCTGACCTACGACCAGGCCGACCCGGGCTTCAGCCACACCAGCAACGTCGAGCAGGTGCAGAACGCCGCCGGCCGTGCCGGTGCCTACTTCGCCGACATCCTGTTCATGGTTCTGGGCTATTTTGCCTACATCTTCCCCTTGCTGCTGGCGATCAAGACCTGGCAGATCTTCCGCGAACGCCACCAGCCGTGGCAGTGGAGCGGCTGGCTGTTTTCCTGGCGCCTGATCGGCCTGGTGTTCCTGGTGCTATCGGGCGCGGCGCTGGCGCATATCCATTTCCATTCCGCCGCCAGCCTGCCGGCATCGGCCGGTGGCGCGCTGGGCGAAAGCCTCGGCGACCTGGCCAAAAATGCGCTGAACGTGCAGGGCAGTACCCTGATGTTCATTGCCCTGTTCCTGTTCGGCCTGACCGTGTTCACCGACCTGTCGTGGTTCAAGGTCATGGACGTCACCGGCAAGATCACCCTCGACCTGTTCGAATTGTTCCAGGGCGCCGCCAACCGCTGGTGGGAAGCGCGCAACGAGCGCAAGCGCCTGGTGGCGCAGCTGCGCGAGGTCGACGAGCAGGTCCATGACGTAGTCGCCCCGGTAGCACCGGATCGACGCGAGCAGGCCAAGGCCAAGGAGCGCATCATCGAGCGCGACCAGGCCCTGAGCAAACACGTGGCCGAGCGCGTGCAGCAGCCAGCGCCGGTGATCATGCCGGCCCCGGCCAAGGCGCCGGAACCGAGCAAGCGCGTGCAGAAAGAGAAGCAGGCGCCGTTGTTCGTCGACAGCGCCATCGAAGGCACCTTGCCGCCGATCTCGATCCTCGACCCGGCAGAAAAGAAAAAGGTCAATTACTCGCCAGAATCCCTGGCCGGCGTTGGCCACCTGCTGGAAATCAAGCTCAAGGAATTCGGCGTCGAAGTTTCGGTGGACTCGATCCACCCGGGCCCGGTGATTACTCGTTACGAAATCCAGCCGGCCGCTGGCGTCAAGGTCAGCCGCATCGCCAACCTGGCCAAGGACCTGGCCCGTTCCCTGGCGGTGACCAGCGTGCGTGTGGTCGAGGTGATCCCCGGCAAGACCACCGTCGGTATCGAGATCCCCAACGAAGACCGGCAGATCGTGCGCTTCTCCGAAGTGCTGTCGTCGCCGCAATACGACGAAGCCAAGTCGCCGGTCACCATGGCCCTGGGCCACGACATCGGCGGCAAGCCGGTGATCACCGACCTTGCGAAGATGCCGCACCTGCTGGTGGCCGGTACTACCGGTTCCGGTAAGTCGGTGGGGGTCAACGCGATGATCCTGTCGATCCTGTTCAAGTCGGGCCCGGAAGACGCCAAGCTGATCATGATCGACCCGAAAATGCTCGAGCTGTCGATCTACGAAGGCATTCCGCACCTGCTCTGCCCGGTGGTCACCGACATGAAGGACGCTGCCAACGCCTTGCGCTGGAGCGTCGCCGAGATGGAACGTCGCTACAAACTGATGGCGGCCATGGGCGTGCGTAACCTGGCCGGCTTCAACCGCAAGGTCAAGGACGCCGAAGAAGCGGGCGAGCCGATCTACGACCCGATGTTCAAGCGCGAAAGCATGGACGACGTGCCGCCGCTGCTGAAAACCCTGCCGACCATCGTCGTGGTGGTCGATGAATTCGCCGACATGATGATGATCGTCGGCAAGAAGGTCGAAGAGCTGATCGCGCGTATCGCCCAGAAGGCCCGTGCCGCCGGTATCCACTTGATTCTCGCAACCCAGCGGCCGTCGGTGGACGTGATTACCGGCCTGATCAAGGCCAACATCCCGACGCGGATGGCGTTCCAGGTATCGAGCAAGATCGACTCGCGGACCATCATCGACCAGGGCGGCGCCGAGCAGTTGCTTGGCCACGGTGACATGCTCTACATGCCGCCGGGCACCAGCCTGCCGATTCGTGTGCATGGCGCCTTCGTTTCCGATGACGAGGTCCATCGCGTGGTCGAGGCCTGGAAACAGCGTGGCGCCCCGGACTACAACGATGACATCCTCAACGGCGTCGAAGAGGCCGGCAGCGGCTTTGACGGCGGCGGTGGCGGCGGTGACGGCGACGATGCCGAAACCGATGCGCTGTACGATGAAGCCGTGCAGTTCGTGCTGGAAAGCCGCCGTGCGTCCATCTCCGCCGTACAGCGCAAGCTGAAGATCGGCTACAACCGCGCCGCGCGAATGATCGAGGCGATGGAAATGGCCGGTGTGGTCACCGCCATGAACACCAACGGTTCGCGCGAAGTGATTGCCCCCGGGCCGTCCCGCGACTGATGATCCAACCTGCCGCCGGCCAGTGACGGCCGCCGGCCCCTTCATACTGCAACGAGGATTTCCATGCGCCTGATTCGCATGCTGTTGGTTTCCGCTATGGCCCTGTCCAGCGCTTCGGCAATTGCCGCCGAGGCTGATGCGGCGCGCCTGACCCAGTTGCTGGACAAGTCTAAAACCATCACCGCCAGATTTTCTCAACTGACCCTCGATGGCACCGGCACCCAGTTGCAGGAAACCACCGGGCAGATGGCCGTGCAGCGCCCGGGCCTGTTCTACTGGCACACCGATGCACCGGCCGAGCAGGTGGTGGTGTCGGACGGCAAGAACGTCACCCTGTGGGACCCGGACCTGGAACAGGCTACCATCAAGAAACTTGACCAGCGTTTGACCGAAACCCCGGCACTGCTGCTGTCCGGTGACGTCTCGAAGATCAGCCAGAGCTTCGACATCACCTCCAAGGAGCAGGGCGAGGTCATGGATTTCGTGCTCAAGCCGAAAACCAAGGACACCCTGTTCGACTCGCTGCGCCTGTCGTTCCGTCGTGGCCTGGTCAATGACATGCAACTGATCGACAGCGTCGGCCAGCGCACCAACATCCTGTTCACCGGGGTGAAGGCCAACGAGAATATCCCGGCGAGCACGTTCAAATTCGACGTCCCCAAGGGTGCGGATGTCATTTCCGAGTAAGAGGTAGTAGCGCCGTCCATGGATCTGTTTCGTAGCGACCCCGTAGCCCAGCCCCTGGCCGCGCGCCTGCGCCCGGCCAGCCTGGACGAGTACGTCGGCCAGGAGCACCTGCTGGCCCGCGGCAAGCCGCTGCGCGAGGCACTGGAGGCGGGCGCGCTGCACTCGATGATCTTCTGGGGCCCGCCAGGGGTTGGCAAGACCACCCTGGCGCGGCTGCTGGCGCAATTCTGCGACGCCCACTTCGAGACCGTCTCGGCGGTGCTGGCCGGGGTCAAGGAAATCCGCCACGCGGTGGACATCGCCAAGCAGCAGGCCGGCCAGTACGGGCGACGGACGATTCTGTTCGTCGACGAAGTGCACCGCTTCAACAAGTCTCAGCAGGACGCCTTTTTGCCGTATGTGGAAGACGGCACGCTGATCTTCATTGGCGCCACCACCGAGAACCCTTCGTTCGAATTGAACAACGCGCTGCTGTCGCGGGCGCGGGTCTATGTGCTGAAAAGCCTCGACGAAGCTGCGCTGCGCAAGCTGGTCAACCGCGCCCTGAGTGAGGAGCGCGGCCTGGGCAAGCGCCAGTTGCAGGTCGGCGACGAAGCCTTCCAGATGCTCATGGCCGCCGCCGATGGCGACGGCCGGCGCATGCTCAACTTCCTCGAGAACGCCTCGGACCTGGCCGAAGACGGCGGCGAGATCGGCGTCGAGCTGCTGCAGAGCCTGCTCGGTGACAGCCGCCGGCGTTTCGACAAGGGCGGCGAAGCCTTCTACGACCAGATCTCGGCGCTGCACAAGTCGGTACGTGGCTCCAACCCTGACGGCGCCTTGTACTGGTTCGCACGCATGCTCGATGGCGGCTGCGACCCGCTGTACATCGCCCGCCGGGTGGTGCGCATGGCCAGCGAAGACATCGGCAACGCCGACCCGCGCGCCCTGAGCCTGTGCCTGGCGGCCTGGGATGTGCAGGAGCGCCTGGGCAGCCCCGAAGGCGAGCTGGCGGTGGCCCAGGCCATTACCTACCTGGCCTGCGCACCGAAAAGCAACGCCGTGTACATGGGCTTCAAGACCGCCCTGCGCGAAGCCGGCGAGCACGGCTCGCTGGAAGTGCCGCTGCACCTGCGCAACGCCCCGACCAAGCTGATGAAGCAACTGGGCTATGGCGACGAGTACCGCTACGCCCATGACGAGCCGGATGCCTACGCCGCCGGCGAAGACTACTTCCCCGACAACCTCGCGCCGCGCCACTACTACCAACCGGTGCCGCGCGGCCTGGAACTGAAGATCGGCGAGAAGCTCAAGCACCTGGCAGAACTCGACCGCAACAGCCCGCGGCAGCGGAGAAAACCATGATTGCGGTGATTGCCGCGGTCAGTGCCGGGGGGATCGCCGGCACCTTGCTGCGCTTTGCCACCGCCAATTGGGTCAACGCGCACTGGCCACGCCACTTCTATCTCGGTACGCTGGCGGTCAATCTGATTGGCTGCCTGCTGATCGGCTTGCTCTACGGGCTGTTTCTGCATCGCCCGCTGGTGCCGGTCGAGCTGCGCGCGGGCCTGATCGTCGGTTTTCTCGGCGGTCTGACAACCTTTTCATCCTTTTCACTGGATACCGTGCGCCTGCTCGAAAGCGGGCAGGCGCCGCTGGCCTTCGGATATGCCGGAGCCAGCGTATTGGGCGGGCTGCTCGCAACCTGGGCTGGCCTGTCTTTGACCAAATTCTGAACCAACGAGAGAACGATATGCTCGATTCCAAACTGTTACGCGGCCAACTTCAGGAAGTGGCGGATCGCCTGGCCTCCCGTGGCTTCAGCCTGGATGTCGCGCGCATCGAGGCACTGGAAGAACGCCGTAAGGTGGTGCAGACCCGTACCGAACAACTGCAGGCCGAGCGTAACGCCCGTTCCAAATCCATCGGCCAGGCCAAGGCCAAGGGCGAAGACATCGCTCCGCTGATGGCGGACGTCGAGCGCATGGCTGGCGAGCTTGCCAGCGGCAAGGTCGAGCTGGACGGCATCCAGGCTGAACTGGATGGCATCCTGCTGGGTATTCCCAACCTGCCGGACGAAAGCGTGCCGGTTGGCGCCGATGAGGACCACAACGTCGAAGTCCGTCGTTGGGGCACCCCGCGCGCCTTCGACTTCGAGATCAAGGACCACGTGGCACTGGGCGAGCTGACCGGCGGCCTGGACTTCGAAACCGCGGCCAAGCTGTCGGGCGCCCGTTTCGCCCTGCTGCGCGGCCCGATCGCCCGTCTGCACCGCGCGCTGGCGCAGTTCATGATCAACCTGCACACCAGCGAGCACGGCTACGAAGAAGCCTACACCCCGTACCTGGTCCAGGCGCCGGCGCTGCAAGGCACCGGCCAGTTGCCCAAGTTCGAGGAAGACCTGTTCAAGATCAGTCGCGACGGCGAAGCCGACTTCTACCTGATCCCGACCGCCGAAGTGTCGCTGACCAACATCGTTGCCGGCGAGATCCTCGACGCCAAGCAACTGCCGATCAAGTTCGTCGCCCACACCCCGTGCTTCCGTAGCGAAGCCGGTGCATCGGGCCGCGACACCCGCGGCATGATCCGTCAGCACCAGTTCGACAAGGTCGAGATGGTACAGATCGTCGAGCCAGGCAAATCCATGGAAGCCCTCGAAGGCCTGACCGCCAACGCTGAACGCGTCCTGCAAGCCCTGGAGCTGCCGTACCGGGTGCTGGCGCTGTGCACTGGCGACATGGGCTTCAGCGCAGTGAAAACCTACGACCTGGAAGTCTGGGTGCCGAGCCAGGACAAGTACCGCGAAATCTCCTCGTGCTCCAACTGTGGCGACTTCCAGGCCCGCCGCATGCAGGCGCGCTGGCGCAACCCGGAAACCGGCAAACCGGAACTGGTGCACACCCTCAACGGTTCGGGCCTGGCGGTTGGCCGTACCCTGGTGGCGGTGCTGGAGAACTACCAGCAGGCCGACGGTTCGATCCGCGTGCCGCAAGTGCTCAAGCCGTACATGGGTGGCCTGGAGGTCATCGGTTAAATGGAATTCCTGCCGCTGTTCCACAAACTGCGCGGCAGCCGTGTGCTGATCGTCGGCGGAGGCGAGATTGCCCTGCGCAAATCACGTCTGCTGGCCGATGCCGGGGCTGTGCTGCGGGTCGTGGCGCCCGAGATCGAAGCGCAACTGGCCGAGCTTGCCCGGCACAGTGGTGGTGAAATCCTCAGCCGTGGTTACCAGGCTGGCGACCTCGACGGTTGCCAGCTGATCATTGCCGCCACCGACGACCAGGCGCTCAACGCCCAGGTCTCGGCGGATGCCCACCAGCGCTGCGTACCGGTCAACGTGGTCGATGCGCCGGCGCTGTGTTCGGTGATCTTCCCGGCGATTGTCGACCGCTCGCCTTTGGTGGTTGCGGTGTCCAGCGGCGGCGATGCGCCGGTGCTGGCGCGGTTGATCCGGGCCAAGCTTGAAACCTGGATCCCTGCTGCTTATGGCGAACTGGCCGGCCTTGGCGCGCGCTTTCGGCACAAGGTCAAGGCGCTGTACCCGGACGTCAATCAGCGTCGCGGTTTCTGGGAAGATGTTTTCCAGGGCCCGATCGCCGAGCGGCAACTGGCCGGGCAGGGCGCTGAAGCCGAGCGTCTGCTGCAAGCCAAGATCGACGGTGCCACCTACCAGGCGCCGGGTGAGGTGTATCTGGTCGGTGCCGGCCCCGGTGACCCGGACCTGCTGACCTTCCGCGCCTTGCGCCTGATGCAGCAAGCCGATGTGGTGCTTTACGATCGCCTGGTCGCTCCGGCGATCATCGAACTGTGCCGTCGTGATGCCGAGCGCATCTACGTCGGCAAGCGCCGCGCCGATCACGCCGTGCCGCAAGCGCAGATCAACCAGCAACTGGTCGACCTGGCGCGTCAGGGCAAGCGTGTGTTGCGTCTGAAGGGCGGCGATCCGTTCATATTCGGCCGTGGCGGCGAAGAGATCGAAGAACTGGCGGCCCAGGGCATTCCGTTTCAGGTGGTGCCGGGGATTACCGCAGCCAGTGGTTGCTCGGCCTATGCCGGCATCCCGCTGACCCACCGCGACTATGCCCAGTCGGTGCGTTTCGTCACCGGTCACCTCAAGGATGGTACCAGCGACCTGCCCTGGAATGACCTGGTGGCGCCAGCGCAGACCCTGGTGTTCTACATGGGCCTGGTTGGCTTGCCGACCATCTGTGCCGAGCTGATTCGTCACGGGCGGGCGGCCGATACCCCGGCAGCCTTGGTTCAGCAGGGCACCACGCCGAATCAGCGGGTGTTCACTGGCACCTTGGCCGACTTGCCCAAGCTTGTGGCCGAGCATGAAGTGCATGCGCCGACCCTGGTGATCGTCGGTGAAGTGGTGCAGCTTCGCGAGAAGCTGGCCTGGTTCGAAGGCGCCCAGCCGTAACCGCATCGCGGGTCAAGTCGGATCGCCGCACCGCCGCTCCCACAGGTTTTGTGGGAGCGGCGGTGCGACGCCTCGACTTGACCCGCGATGAATCCACCCCTATTCCCCGGCCTTGCGCCAAATTCCCCGCCCCACCAGCCGCTCCCGGTCATGCCCCAGCTCAAAATCCTGCAACGGCCCCTTGGGCACAATCCCGTTCGGGTTGATGGTCTTGTGGCTCATGTAGTAATGCTTCTGGATGTGCTCGAAGTTCACCGTCTCGGCGATCCCCGGCCACTGATACAGCTCCCGTAGCCAGTTCGACAGGTTCGGATAATCGGCAATGCGCCGCAGGTTGCACTTGAAGTGCCCGTGGTACACCGCGTCAAAGCGAATCAGCGTGGTAAACAGCCGCCAGTCGGCCTCGGTCAGGTATTCCCCGGCGAGATAGCGCTGGGTACCGAGCAACCGCTCCAGATGATCCAGTTCGGCAAACACCTCATCAAACGCTTGGTCGTAGGCCGCCTGCGAAGTGGCAAAGCCAGCCTGGTACACGCCATTGTTGATCGCCGGATAAATTCGCTCGTTAAGCGCTTCGATCTGCGCGCGCAGTGGTTCCGGATAGAGGTCCAGGCGATTGCCGGTCAGCCCGTCAAACGCTGAGTTGAAGATACGAATGATCTGCGCCGACTCGTTGTTGACGATGCGCTGCTCGTGCTTGTCCCACAGCACCGGCACCGTGACCCGTCCGCTGTAGTGCGGGTCGTCGCGGGTGTAGCGCTGGTGCAGGCAGTCCAGGTGCTCGAGCTTGTCGCCGGTCGAGCCCTTGCTCTGGTCGAAGGTCCAGCCATGCTCGCCCATCAGCCAGCTGACCACCGACACATCGATCAGGCTCTCAAGGCCTTTGAGCTTGCGAAAGATCAGGGTGCGGTGGGCCCAGGGGCAGGCCAGCGATACGTACAGGTGGTAGCGCCCGGCTTGCGCGGCGGGCAGGGCGTTGCGCCGCTGCGCGCTTTCGCGCTGGAAAGCGCCGTCTTTGCTGCTTTCATACCACTGGTCATGCCAGCGTCCGTCGATCAACAGGCCCATGCGGAGCTCCTTGGCGATTCGTTCTGATATAGAGCCCAGTGTACGGAGCTGGGTTCGAACGAATAGCGCAAAGTCCGGGCCTGTTTGATCGGCTCAGTCGATCAGTTGCGCTGATCCCAGTAGCGTTGAGCCTGGGCGAAGGCTTCTTCGCGGCTTTGGCCGAGACCGCGCAGGGCCAGGGCCATGGTTGCCACCACGGCCAGCTCGCCATAGCTGTTCTGTTCATCACCGCGCCATACGGCCAGCAACTGCTCGGGCTCAAGGCTCGCCGGTTTGACGTGACGCTGGGCGGCCAGGGCCGGCCACTCTTCATCCCAATCAACGCCATTGGCGGTGCCATACAGATGGCTGCTGGTGTCCGGGTTGATCTCGATCTCGCCGCCATCGCCCTTGACCACGATCGCCGTGTCGCTCAGCAAACGGCTGGCTTCACGGTGCACGGCCTGGTAGCCAGGGTGGAAGATGCTCTGCAAGCCGCAGCGGGCATTGAGCGGGTTGAGTACCCGGGCCAGGGAATGAATCGGCGAGCGCAGGCCCAAGGTGTTGCGCAGGTCGATCATCCGTTGCAGGCGCGGGGCCCAGTCCTGCAACGGAATAAAGGCCAGCTTGTGGCCGTCCAGCGCTTCAGACACCGTGTTCCAGTCCCGGCACAGCGGAATCTGCAGCAGTTCCAGCAATTGCTCGGTGTACAGTCGCCCGGCCGTGTGCGCGCCACCGCCGTGCAGCAAGATTCGCACGCCATTGGCCGCCAGGCACTTGGCGGCCAGCAGGTACCAGGGCAGGTGACGCTTCTTGCCGGCGTAGCTCGGCCAGTCCAGGTCGACCTGAATCGGCGGCGCCTGCAAACGCTGGCGCAGGGCCTCGGTGAAGCCGGCCAGCTCTTCGGGGCTCTCTTCCTTGTGGCGCAGCAGCATCAGGAAGGCGCCGAGCTGGGTTTCCTCGACCTTGCCGTCGAGCAGCATGCCCATGGCTTCACGGGCTTCTTCGCGGTTCAGGCCGCGGGCACCGCGCTTGCCCTTGCCAAGGATGCGCACGAACTGGGCAAACGGATGTTCGGCCGGGGTTTCGGTGATCAGCGGGCTATGGTCGGTCATATGCAATTGGTCGGCTTCGGCAGGCCCGCAAGTTTCGCGGCGAGTTTGGCGGGGGTGCCCTTGAACAGGCGGTTCAGGTGCAGGCTGTTGCCTTTGTCCGCGCCCAGCTTGAGCGCGGTGTACTTGATCAGCGGGCGGGTGGCTGGCGACAGCTCGAACTCCTGGTAGAAGCTACGCAACAGGTTCAGTACTTCCCAGTGCTCCGCGGTCAGCTCCAGGTCTTCATGGGCGGCGAGGGCGCTAGCGACCTCCTCGGACCAATCACCCAGCTCCACCAGGTAGCCGTCTTTATCCAGGGCGATGCTGCGCTCGCCGACAGTCAGGGTGCTCATAGCCAGCTGTTGACCTTGTCATAGTGCAGCGACAGCTCGACGAAGGCCGGGTAGTCGATGGCCTTGCCCAGGTCGCTGAGGGCGATAGCGCGGGCTTGCAGGTCTTCGTCCAGGGCGAACAGACGTCCGTCCAGCCGGCTTGCCTGCAGGCTGCGCAGCGGCTCGCTGCCGGGCTGCAGGGCATACACCGCGTCACCGCACAGCAGCAGGCCGTCGGCGCTGCCAAGCAGGCGCAGGCAGCTGCTCAGGCGGCTGTCGCCAAACGGCGAGTGGGAAATCACATGCAAGGTGCTCATCAGAGGGTCACCACCTGGTCGAAACGGTCGATCAACGCCGCCAGCGCAGCGTCATCCAGCACCTGTACCGGCAGGCTCAAAGAGTCGGCAGCAAGGCCGCGCGCCTTCAGGCTGCTGCTGGCGGCGAACAGCTTCTCGACACCGAACATCGGCAGAGCCTGCAGGTTGGCCGCCAGGTTCTTCTGCTGCAGTTGGGCCGGTTGCTGGCCGGGGGCGAGCTGGAACACGCCGTCATCGAGAAACAGCATGCCCAGCGGCAGGTCGAAAGCACCGCCGGCCAGGGCGATATCCAGTGCTTCGCGGGCGGACGGCCCGGCCCACGGCGCCTGGCGGCTGATAATCAGCAAAGACTTGGCCATTTCAATCGCCTCCAAAGCACATCAGCCGATCGGCGCCTTGCGCCGCTTCATGCAACTGGCCAAGCCCGGACAGCTCCCACGGCGCCGGCAGGTTGACTGCCGGGCGCTGATAGCGCTGGGCTTCTTCGGCGTTGAGCACGCCACGGCGCAGGGCGGCGGCGATGCACACCACGGCATCGAGCTGCTGCGCGCTGACGAATGCGCGCCACTCGGCGGGCAGGTCGAGTTCGTCCTGGGGCGTCACGATATTGCCCGAGGCGCTGTGCACACCGTCCTGATAGAAAAACAGCCGGACAATCTCATGCCCGCCGGCAAGCGCCGCCTGGGCAAAACGCAGGGCGCGGCGCGAGGAGGGCGCATGGGCCGGAGAAAAAACCGCAATGGCGAACTTCATGGAAGGCTCTTTCAGCAAATCTGCGGGAATGATAAAGCAAAAAGCCCGCAGCAACATGCCGCGGGCTTTCAGGGCTTACCTAACTCCCTGTGGGAGGTGGCTTGCCAGCGATAGCGTCACCGCCATCTCAGGCCTTGTCTTTAGGCTCCGGCAAGAACCAGTTCAGCACCAGGGCACAAATCCCCCCGGTGGCCACCCCCGACTCCAGCACATTACGCAGCGCCGACGGCATATGCGCGAGGAACTCCGGCACCTGCGCCACGCCCAGGCCCAGCGCCAGCGACACCGCAATAATGAGCAGCGCGCGACGATCCAGGCTGATGCTGGCGAGGATATTGATCCCCGAAGCCGCCACCGCGCCGAACATCACCATCGCCGCGCCACCGAGCACCGGCTCCGGCACCGCCTGGATCACCCCGGCCACGCTCGGGAACAGGCCAAGGATCACCAGCATCGCCGCAATCCACACACCGATATGACGGCTGGCAATGCCGGTCAGCTGAATCACGCCATTATTCTGGGCAAAGATCGAGCTCGGGAAGGTATTGAACACCCCGGCCAGCAGCGAGTTGGCACCGTTGACCAGCACACCGCCCTTGATCCGCTGCATCCACAGCGGGCCTTCCACCGGCTGGCGCGAGACTTTGCTGGTCGCGGTCACATCACCAATGGCCTCCAGCGAAGTCACCAGGTAGATCACCAGCATCGGAATAAACAGCGCCCAGGAGAAGCCCAGACCGAAATGCAGCGGCACCGGTACCTGGAACAGCGCCGCTTCGTGCATGCCGGTGAAGTTCAGGCGGCCCAGGTAGCCGGCCAGGGCGTAGCCCACGGCCAGGGCGATGACGATGGCGCAGCTGCGCATCCACACCACCGGAATACGGTTGAGAATGACGATGATCGCCAGCACCACGCCCGACAGCAGCAGGTTCTCGCCGTTGGCGAAGGTGCCGTTGCTCATCGCCGCAAAGCCGCCGCCCATGCTGATCAGGCCGACCTTGATCAGGGTCAGGCCGATCATCAGTACGACGATACCGGTTACCAGCGGGGTGATCAGGCGTTTGACGAACGGCAGAATGCGCGAAATACCCATCTCCACGAACGAACCGGCAATCACCACACCGAAAATCGCCGCCATCACGCCCTCAACCGGCGTGCCTTGCTTGACCATCAACGCGCCACCGGCGATCAACGGCCCGACAAAGTTGAAGCTGGTGCCCTGCACAATCAACAGCCCGGCGCCAAACGGCCCGAAGCGACGGCACTGCACGAAGGTGGCGATCCCGGAGATCACCAGCGACATCGATACGATCAGGTTGGTATCACGGGCAGAAACGCCCAGTGCCTGGCAGATCAGCAGGCCAGGGGTGACGATCGGCACAATGATCGCCAGCAGATGCTGCAGCGCCGCCAGCATCGCAATCAACGGCCGCGGCCGGTCTTCAAGGCCGAGGACCAGTTCATTGGCCTGTGCGGGTGCGCCAGGTCCTTGCTCGATTGAACTCATGGGAGTGCTGCCCCGGAAGAAAAAAGGAGCGCATTCTACGGGCCCGCACCCGATTTCGGTAGTGCTGTTACCCAGCAACGCCTGTAGAAGCGGGCTTGCCCCGCAATTGCCCACAAAAAAGCCCGCCGAAGCGGGCCTTCTCTCAACTCATTACACCAGCAAGCAATCAGTCATCGCGACCCATCAGGCCGAACAACTGCAGCAGGCTGACGAACAGGTTGTAGATCGATACATACAGGCTGATGGTCGCCATGATGTAGTTACGCTCGCCACCGTGGATGATCGCGCTGGTCTGGAACAGGATGCACACCGACGAGAACAGCACGAAACCGGCGCTGATCGCCAGTTGCAGGCCGCTGATCTGGAAGAAGAAGCTGGCAACCACAGCACCCAGCAGCACGAAGAAGCCTGCGGTGATGAAGCCACTGAGGAAGCTCATGTCCTTGCGGGAGATCAGCACATAGGCCGACAGACCGCCGAACACCAGGGCCGTCATGGCAAATGCCGAGCTGACCACCTCAGCGCCACCGGCCATCCCCAGGTAACGGTTGAGGATAGGGCCGAGCAAGAAGCCCATGAAGCCGGTGAGGGCGAAGGTGGACACCAGGCCCCAGACCGAATCACGCAGCTTGTTGGTGAGGAAGAACAGGCCGTAGAAGCCGATCAGCACCACGAAAATGTTCGGGTAGCCAACGCGCATCTGCTGCGCCACGTAAGCCATGATGCCACTGAAGGCGAGGGTGATAGCCAGCAACCCGTATGTGTTACGCAGGACGCGGCTGACCTCCTGCTGCTCGACCTGCTGGCCGTGATTGACGGCGTAATCCTGTTCGCGCATGGCGACACTCCTGTGGGTTTGAAACGTTCAGATGCAAAGATCATAACAGAGCCGCGCCAAGCGGCCACATAGAGAGTTTGACAGCTTGTTTCATTTCGGTATTATGGCGCCCGCAATACGAGGAAGCGTGGCCGAGTGGTTTAAGGCAACGGTCTTGAAAACCGTCGATGGGCAACTATCCTAGAGTTCTTATCTTAGGTAATCCTCAGATGCATACTTCAAGGCGTCCTAGGTGATGCATCGGGGAATTGGCAGAGTGGTTGAATGCACCGGTCTTGAAAACCGGCGAACGTTAATAGCGTTCCCAGGGTTCGAATCCCTGGTTCCCCGCCAGAATCAGTAAAAACAAGGGCTTAGAGAAAATCTAAGCCCTTTTTTTTGTGCGTGTGAAATTTGAATTTGCAAGGATGGTGGGGGCAATTTGCGCGCTATGCGAAAGCATGCATTTCACTAGATGCCTTCTGCTGCAAACTACTGCACGCTTCTCGGAGAAAGAAAGCCAACTGCATGCTTGATGAGCGTCACTGAGCAGTGCGCCTTCGGCCTCCAGAAGACCTCCCAAGAACGGAAACTTGGGAGGCCTAGGGAGCATCCATTTGCCCTAGAATTTCTTGTTAATGCCTAGGTACTCCAGTCGTGCCGGATCCACGACTCTCACAAGCGAGTCACCTTCGAGGTCTGAAGGCGGGCAGGCGTAAAGGTCATTTTTTTGAAATCTCACGCCTCTTGCCAGTAACGCTGAACCGTAGATTTAGGCAGGCCTAGTGCACGTGCAGTTTCTGCTTGCGTCTTGCCTTGACGCTTGAGGTCAATCACTGCACTGACCCTTTGGGCATTCGCTCGTATGCCTCTCTCGCGCTTCTTCAGAACGCCATCTTGGGTCTGAGCCTCCATGAGTTCCAGGCCGCCTGACTCCATGAAACTCTGGAGCTCAGCTTGCGCATCTAGCAATTCGCGCTCGGGTGTCTTGTGGTCACGGATAGCCAAGCACAATGCCATGATGGTCAAAAGGCTGACATCGAGCGTGTCGGCTATTTTGAGAAGGGTCGGCAACGTCGCCTGGATTTTCCCTTGTTCAAGCAAGCTTAAGTTGCTCTGGCTAAGAGTCTCGGCGAGGGATTCGTAACCCTTTCCTTTCATTTGCCGAATGGCGCGCAGAGTGATAGCTAGCTCTTCCTTCACGGTCAGCTTTCCAAAAGGAAGGATAGAGCCACAGTCCTTGCAGCCCAATAAATATCATGTATTGTTATTAGTGAGTCGTTTTGCTTATGATGTCTCCTCAGAGATCGGCGTGCTGACTCATCAATTTTGCATGTGCCTAGGCTGTGTGACCTCCTGACTGCCAGAGACATGTGCAGCGTTGATCGTTTGCGCTTGGCCGATATAGAGCCGATCTAGGGCTGGGCTAGAGATGGAGTAGGGTTTACCACAGTGTTTGTGACCTATAGCAGCAATTTGCAGGGCCAGTTTAGGGCTCCAGAGAGTGTCCGGATGCTCTGGAATTCAGCTGACATCAGTCAGTGTGAATATTCTTTTCTGGTCGAGGGAGTGGGGTTAGAGGATGGGGCCATAGGCCCGGTTGCGCATGTTGTAAGTGACGTTGCCACTCTTCAGATGATGCGCGCTGGAGAGCAAGGTAATTTCCTGATCGTGAGCAATGTTCACATCATCCTATCTCCAGCCAAAAGCAAAAAAGGCTCTTACGCAATGGAGCTCCTCTCTGAGATTCGCATTCAGGGTGGAACCGAGAGCAGCCCGGTCTACGAGTTCATCACTAAAGCTGGTGAGGTCTACACGAGCACACCAAGTTAACACCGCAAGGTTGAGGGCAAATGGCCGCTGCTTTAGGAACGATCATGCCTCTCTACAATTTGGGCGTTCTGAGAGGGGATCATCTCCGTTCGACTCATGGTCGGTTGCGCGATCAATTTCATACAGAAGGGCAATGAACTCGAGAGCGGGGAGGCGATTGATGCAGCCACGTTTTCTCAGTGCTCCAGCAAAGTCTCCAAGTAATGTTCGATAGCCAGGCTTCCGCTCCTGTGGCGGCTTTGGCCAACGGAGGTTGAGGTATACATGGAAATTAACGAGATCGAGCGCGAACGCCGTCGTGAAGCTGTGGCAGCAGAAATCGCTTGTCTAGCGCTCGACGGAGGGCGGCTTGCAGCTGAGCGCCTGGCACAGTTGCAGCGCTACGTGGATGGTGAAGTTAGCCTCGAAGAGCTTCGAGCAGAGCTAATTGAACGTCTGCGATTAGATAATGAGGGAATCGTAGATGAAGATGAAATGTGTCGAGCCTGGGGTGACGTTGAGTGATTCGAATCTCTCGACCGTAGCCGGCTAAAGCCGAATGAGCGAAGTCTCGGTCTCTTTTTGATTTGCTGCCCCATTTGGACGCATCGGAGACACGATCAGCGTTCAACAGGAACCAACTGATCCGATGAAAATTTTGATCTACTCAGATCTGCACCTGGAGTTCGCGGACTTCCAGCCTCCTGCGACGGAATGCGATTTGGTCGTGCTGGCCGGCGACATCTCGGTAAAGAGTCGCGGGGTGGGGTGGGCCAATGAGACCTTCAGCTGTCCGGTGATCTATGCCTGCGGCAACCATGAGTTCTACAAAGGCCACATCGACCGCACGCTGACCAAGATGCGCGATGCGGCTGCAGAACATGTACACATCCTGGACAACCAGTCCCTGATCATTGGCGACACCAGGTTTTTGGTAGCAACGGCGTGGACAGATTTCACTGCGAGCGGGGACTACAGGGTAGCGATGAGGGTGTGCGCGGAATGGATGAACGACTTCAAGCGCATCCGCATCGGCGAGGGGTATAGCAAGCTTCGTCCTGTCGATCTAATCGCACGAAACATCACTACTCGTGAATTCTTAGCGACTGAGCTAGCTAAGCAATTCGACGGCAAGACGGTGGTGGTTACTCATCACTGCCCAATTCAAGAGGTCGCCGGTGATGGTCACGAAGGTCACCTGGGTGCTGCCTACTTCAATGATTGGCATGATTTGGTTGCCCAGACTGATGTTTGGATTTTCGGCCACACCCATCATGCCGTCGACACAGTCGTCTCGGGCTGCCGAGTCCTTTCGAATCCGAGAGGATATCCAGGTGAGCGTACTGGGTTCGTGCCGAATCTAGTGGTTGAAGTCTGATGAGATGAGTCCAAGCGTCCAGACTTCTGCGCACGCAACTTTCGGTCGATGGCGTCGACGTACTCGACTGCGAAAATGAATACGAGCTAGGCGAATACAAGAGGTTTCAAATGGTCAAACGCAGCGTACCGCTCTCCACACACAAACCCGTCGTTACACCTCCGTCTGCTATTCCCACGAGCGTTACCAAAGCGATGCAGGCCGAGGTAGGTCTCGAGATTACTGGTTACTTATCTTCCGTCGAGTATGGGCCAGGAGAGCGCTTTTTGAGAGGTGTAGTTTTTGGTGATCGAGAGAAACGCTTCGATGATGGTGAGCCGATTCGAACCTCCGTCATCATGACCTCCCAAAAGATTCAAGGATATCTGGTGGTGCAGACACTGAATAGCCTTTACGTGGTTTGTGACTGGGCAGGTGATGGCGCTCGTGGGTGCTCAAAGGCACTGCACTGATACAAAAAATAGTTTTCTAATCGTTGTGGAGTCTCGGCCAGATGCCAGAAGTAATTACTGTTGAGTTTCACGGTAAGGAGGTGAGCGACTTTCAACTGAGTCGTTTAGTGCAAGCAAGCTTTCTCAAATACACGGTGCCCGTCACGGCGTTCATCAGTGATGCACTGATCGCCGAAGACACATGTTTGGGGATTTCTTTCGACCACTCTGAGCGTGACGATGGGTACCACAAAGCGGATGGTTCGATCCTCCGCACAGGTAAAATCCAGGTAGCGAGGAAGGAAGGCCGGTTCTGGCTGCTCGAAACCCAAGACGGCAATTACGTCATAGCTAGCTTCAAGCGAGAACTCGGCAGAGCTAGCTTTCTCAAGCTTCTCAAGTCCGCTGATCGTTTGCAATTGACGGTATGAAAGCTCCACCAGCCTTCAAAAAACAATTGCGATAGCGTTCTTAGGGCCTCATTCGACGTTTTAAAGCGGTGAGGAGCATTACCGCTGCCTATCTCCTTTGATCTGCAGCTAATGGATGTGTTCAAAAGCCACAATTCGTGCAGTAGCCGTAATCGTTCAGCAATTTCTGCAGAAACTCACGCCGCCTTTGAACAATACTTAAAATGAGAAAATCCCGGTCGGTGTCTCTCGTCGATAGGTGTCCAGCATCTACTAAGCCATGGATGTAGCCTTCAGCTTTGCCCCTTGCTTCGACCAATGCTTCGATGGATGTGCTTTTATAGATGTCCTTAGCGAGCTGCCACCGCTTCAATTGACGACGACCTGTCGGCTCCTCCGAAAATTTTGGTGCGTTGATCAATGCGTGTAAATCGTTGGGTAAGCTGTTTGTGCTCAAGATGGATTCTCAGAACAGTGATGTCTGTGCCGAGGCTAGCATGAGCGTACTTAATGGCTTGTTGCTGGTTGGCTTGCTGTTTACCCACTGCTCTGACAGAACGGATACACGATGACAGGCTAGCCGCTTACCTCTAAGGTCACACACTTCGGTTTGCTGATAGCCTGGTGAGTTTGCTGCCGCCACGGAAGCCGCAGCGCTCAGCCGAATCGGTACCCGCTGCTTAGCAAAATAATCGCTAGGACATAATTATTGCTGAGCCATAATTTCAAATAATTCCCCACGTCCATGATCAGTCCCCTGCTATTTGAGTGGTGACCTGATTCTAAAAGGGTTCGCAGGCAATCAACGGAGGAGTGCGGTAGGCGGCGTCCCGCCGAACTTTCGAAGGGATGTTTGTAGACCTCGGGGCCACCTGTCTGTGCCAAAAAGGGAATTGATCTTCGGATTCAAACAGCATTGAGTTGAACTTCCAGTTGCTTGTGGTCAATGCTGTTCAAAAGCTCCACAGCTGCGGCTACCTCATCAGGTGAAAGCCGTTTTATTACCAGGTAGGCCTCACGAGTTATTAGCGTAATCGCTTCTGAGCTGTCGCTCGTTTGGCCGATGAAAGCACCGATTGCTACAAGCGGCTCTGTAAAGTCGGCTAAAACCTAAAACTTGAGATCAGCAGAGGGCGGCTACCCTCCGCTGACTATTTTGCGTGTCACTTGCGAGGTTTGCCCGCATCGCTCCGCTTTTCACGAATTTGACCATCCTGATTGCGAGAGCGAGGCTGTTCACCACCGCCTGGCTTTGGCACGTTGACGTCTTTATTGATTGGGCGTCGATCTGTCATACGGAGTCTCCTTCGTGTAGTTGGGTATGTAACGAAAGGTGCATCAGTAGTCCGCTCCGCATCAGAATGCTAAACCACATTATGTGGTGTGTTCCGAGTCGGTAAAGCACAACATAGTGTCATTTGCTTGCATTCGCAAGACTGTTGGATCCGTTTTTTCACTGTTACATGATCAGGCGCGTCGTAATCCGTCGCGACAAACTCATAAGTAGTTGGGGGCGGTATTACACGCCTCCATCGCAAGCTGTGGACACCTGACTCGTTTAAGCAGCTAGTGACGACCAAAGGCTCATTACGACTGGCGCAGGAAACGCTATCATCCCGCCATCAGCTCAAGAGGGGCCCTCTGGCCGGCTAATTCCGGCACTCCCTTGGGCATCACGACAAGGAAGGTTGCGCATGGACGACATCGTTCAGCCCCTCACGCCACAAGAAGAAGCCCTGCCCAAAGAAGTGAAGATCCTGGCCACCCTGGTAGCGAAGCTCAACCTTGCGGACTTCCAGAACGCCATTCCTGTGATTCGAGAGCTTCGTATCTCAAACGAGACCGATGCCCGCTTCGTCAACGCGACACTGACGTTGAGCTCTGAGCCTGAGGTGTTCAAGTCCAAGGTCTGGCGGATCGATGAGATCGCGGCAGACAGCTTCCGGGTCATTCCAGGGCTTGACCTGGTTTTGGACGGCCCATTGCTGAGTCGCCTAACCGAGGCTGAGCTGTCGACTTTCACTTTTGTCCTCGAGGTTGATGACAGGGAGGCGGAAAGCGGTCGGAAAACGCTTGCTCTTCTGGAACAGGTTGTAGACCTTCTACCGCGAAATCAGTGGGGCGGGTTGCGACATATCCCAGATATGACAGCTGCATTCGTTCAGCCCAATGATCCGGCAGTCGAACGTTTGTTGAAGCAGGCTGCTGAGCTGCTTCGTCTTAGTGATAAGTCCTCATCGCTTGACGGGTACGAAGGTGGTTCTAAGCGGGCCTGGCAGCTTGCTTCGGCAGTCTGGGCGGGCGTGGCGCGAATGAAGCTTGATTACGCGTTGCCGCCGGCAAGCTTCGAACAGTCAGGGCAAAAGGTGCGCAGCCCGAGCCAGATTGCCGATACTGGCTTGGCTACATGTATGGATCTCACCCTGCTGTTCTGTGCCGCCCTGGAGCAGATCGGACTCAACCCGGTGATTGTGTTCACTAGGGGTCATGCCTTCGCGGGGCTCTGGCTGAAGCCGGAAGAGTTCACTACTGCGCTGGTGGACGATGTGACCGCAGTGCGGAAGCGGGTAAAGCTGCAGGAGCTGGTACTTTTCGAAACCACGCTTATTACTCATAACCCGATTCCATCCTTCTCTTACGCTGTCGAGAGAGGGGCGAAGCAGGTTGCCGAAGACGCTGAGAGCGACTTTGAAATGCTGCTGGACATTCGCCGGGCTCGGCTGCAACGAATCAAGCCGCTCGCAAGTGCTGAGGCTCAGATCGCACGAATTGCTGATGAGGTTTCGGAGGGTTCTCCAGCGCTCCTAGTCGAGGACGGGGCTGGAATCCCAGATGAAATCCACGAGGTGGTGGTCGAAGACCTTTCAAAACTCGACCCTGCTGACCGACTGGGCCGTTGGCAGCGCAAGCTTCTCGACCTTTCGCTTCGCAACAATCTACTCAACTTCAAAATGGGCAAGCGCGCGCTGAAGCTCGAATCGCCAGATCCGGGTGCGCTCGAGGATATTCTGGCCAGTGGTCAGTCGTTGAAGCTGCTGACCCGGCCTGACCTCATGGATGGAGCTGATCCCCGGGAGCGCGCTCTGTATGAGCAGCGTGAACGTGAGGATGTTCGCCGTCGCCATGCTGAAGATGCTCTCAAGCGCAGAGAGATCTTCGCTGCATTGACGTCTAACGAGATGGATGTCCGGCTCACCGAACTGTATCGGGGCGCTCGTACAGCGTTACAGGAAGGTGGCTCTAACACGCTGTTCCTGGCTATTGGTTTCCTTAGCTGGACGCGTGAGGACAGGGCAGGACAGAAATACAAAGCACCACTGGTATTGGTTCCGGTCACGTTGGAGCGTAAAAGTGCTCGCTCCGGATTCACCATGGTGTTGCACGATGATGAGCCGCGCTTTAATCCGACGCTGATCGAGATGCTGCGGCAAGACTTCGAACTCAGCCTCGGATCGCTGGAGCAAGAGCTGCCTCGAGACGACTCTGGCCTGGATATTGCGGGCATTTGGAACAAGGTCGGTCACGCCATTAAGGACATCCCTGGCTGGGAGTTGAACGAAGACGTCGTGCTGTCGATGTTTTCGTTTGCCAAGTACCTCATGTGGAAAGATCTGGCCGAAAACGCCGAGCATCTACGGCAGAGTCCAGTAGTTCAGCACCTTCTGGACACTCCACGTGACTCGTTCGTATCGGATACGCCGTTCCCAGAGGCGGGGTCGCTGGATCGTGACTACGGCCCGACAGAGGTCTTCTGCCCATTGCCCTCTGACTCCTCTCAGCTAGCAGCAGTGATGGCGGCAGCCAAAGGCAAAGACTTTGTGCTCATCGGCCCGCCCGGTACCGGTAAGAGCCAGACGATCTCCAACATGATCGCCCAGTCGATTGCCCAAGGGCGTCGAGTGCTGTTCGTGTCGGAGAAGATCGCTGCGCTGGATGTAGTGTATCGACGTCTACGTGAGATTGGCCTAGGCGAATTCTGTCTTGAACTTCACTCGAGCAAGGCCCGAAAAACTGATGTTCTCGCTCAGCTTCAGTCTGCCTGGGAGGCGAAAGGGCAGGTGGATACTGCAGCATGGGAGGTTGAGGCACAGCGCCTTGCCACGCTGCGCGACAGTCTTAACATCTACGTTGAGCGTCTTCACCGCCGGCACCGAAATGGTTACACCATTTACGATGCTATCGGCACAGTCACCTCTGGGGGAGATGAAGCTGTTGCTCCTGTTGCATGGGGATCTCCTGACACGCACGACCAGAAAGCCATGCTTGAGCTTCGTGAGTTGGGCGATCGCCTTGAAGTGAATGCTCAGGCCGTTGGATACATCCAGCTTGCCGGCAATGCGCTGTCCTCTGTTGGTCAGGCCGAATGGTCGCCCCATTGGCAACAACAGTTCGTACAGGCAGCTCGTGATGTGCTGCCGGCAGTGATGGATGTGCAACGTGCGGCTGATCGTTTCGTTGAGCTGTCGGGGCTTCCGGTAACAGAGTACACCCCAACGGCCCTTGAAGGCCTATCAATCCTTTCCCTGGCGCTTCCTGCGGCTGCCGGACAAGATTGGCGATTCGCGCTGCGCCCTGATGCTCGTTCGATTGCCCAGCGGCTGAATGATGGCTGTACATGGGTTGAACAGCACCGCGATCTCAACGCCAAGCTATCTGCCGTATGGTCTTCTCGAGTAGTGACTGATGCCAAGCAAGGTATCGAGCTACTGCAGAAACGTCGCGCCACGTGGGCTGAGCTTGGCCCAGCCTGGCCGGAAAGTGTCACGGTTGTCCTTGCTCAAGCAGTGGAGCTGCTGGGGCAAATTGCTGATCTCAAGCAGCGGCTCAGTACGACCTACAGTGATGCGATCGAGTCGCTCGACATTGATCTCTTGCTGAGTGAGTGGAAGGAGGCAGAAGAGTCGTTCTGGCCCAAGTCCTGGTTCGGTAAGCGCCGTATCTCAGCTCTGTTGGCCTCTGCTCAGATCACAGTGGGCGAAGTCGATCACGGTAAAGATCTGGCCACCTGGGCTGAGATTCGCTCTTTACGTCGCGCTATTGATGAGCTGGAGCCAGGGCACGAGTGCGTTGCGGTTTGGCAAGGCTCGAAATCTGAAGCCGAGCAGCTCTCGACGGCTATCAAGCTTCAAGAGGCTATTCGGCTTCAAAAAGCTGACTCGAACTGGGTCGATGAAGGATTGCATTTGGTCGAGCAGGGCCAGCTCGGAGAAGCGTTAAAGGAAGAGCTGCAGCGGCTTCGCACGTTGACCCGTCTTGATGCCGACATGGCCCTACTGTCCGACCTCAGCTCGAACACTGACCAGCTCTGGAGTGGCCTGCGCACTGACATCGAGCACCTGACTGCGGCGCTGCGTTTCCAGGCTGAGCGTCGGGACATCGAAGAGCGCGGTCGACTTGTGGACGAGCACTCTGAGGTGGAAGAAGGCCGTTGCGGAGCGTCCCTGAAGAGTGATTTTGAGCTGCTCAAGCAACGGACAGTGGTTGAGCGTGATCTGGCCGACCTGGCTGATTTGCGAGAGCTGGTACCTGTTTGGAGCGACCTGAAAACCAAGCTTGAGGTGGCTCGCCAGGCAGTTGCATTCCAAGGTCAGGTAGCGATGGCTGTGGCGAAACTAGCACTGAGCCCGGAGCAGATCGCCGCTTATAAAGCGCCCCTCCAAACGCTTTTGGGGGATGGCAACGCACTACTTGAGTCGGAAGGCGCAATAGCGCTTGCAGGCGTTGCTCTACGTGAAAAGCTTGGGCTGCTTCATGAGCGTTCGTCGCAACTGACTTCGATTGGCCATTTTACCGAAATGGGTATTGATGAAACTGCTCATTTGTCGCTGAATAACCTCAAGAAGAACTGTGAGACAGTGGTTTCTTTTGAATCGCGCCTCAAAGCTTGGTGTGCGTGGCGCAAGGTTCGTGATGAAGCGTTCGCAGTGGGCCTCGCCCCGATTGTCCAGGCTATGGAGACCGGAGCGATCACCTCTGGAAAAGTACGTCGCGTCCTTGAGGTGAATTACGCTCGCTGGTGGCTGAACACCACTGTCGACAGCGAGGAAGTGATCCGGACATTCGTCAGTGTGGAGCACGAACAGCGTATTCGCGACTTCCGTGCGTTGGATGACAAATTCACCGAGCTGACGAAGGACTGGCTCCGTGCTCGGCTGTGCGCCGACTTGCCGAGTCAGGACAGCGTGAGTCGTTCATCTGAGTGGGGCCTACTGCGCCATGAAATGGGCAAGAAGACTAAGCACATTCCGTTGCGGGAACTGATGACGCGAGCACCGGAGGCACTCACAAAGCTGACGCCTTGCTTGCTGATGAGTCCGCTTTCCATCGCTCAATATCTGCCGCCAGCCTCGACCCCGTTCGACCTGGTGATCTTCGATGAGGCCTCTCAAATTCCCGTATGGGATGCAATTGGTGCAATGGCGCGAGGAAAGCAGGTGGTAATGGTGGGAGACCCGAAACAGCTTCCGCCAACCTCGTTCTTCGACCGTGCTGAATCCACTGCCGATGATGAGGATGTTGAAGCTGACCTCGAAAGCATTCTGGATGAGTGCATCAGCGCGAACTTGCCGATGCGTAATCTGAACTGGCACTACCGTAGCCGTCACGAGAGCCTGATCGCATTCTCGAATCAGCGTTACTACCAATCAAAGCTGGTGACCTTCCCATCCCCGTTCACTGCCGACAAGGCTGTGCGTTTGTGCCCGGTAGCGGGCGTCTACGATAAAGGCGGTTCTCGCACCAACCTGATCGAAGCGAGGGCTTTGGTCGCTGATCTCGTAACCCGTCTCCAGTCGCCGGCTTTCCGCGAGAGCAGACGCACTGTCGGTGTTGTCACCTTCAACGGTGAGCAGCAGAAGCTCATCATGGACATGCTGGATGAGGCATGTCGGAAAGATCCGTCGCTCGACTCCTATTTCGCGGAGTCTGAGCTTGAACCTGTGTTCGTAAAGAACTTGGAAAGTGTGCAAGGCGATGAACGAGACATCATCTATTTCTCGACTACCTATGGGAAAGATGCTGCTGGAGTGATGTCCATGAACTTCGGCCCGATGAACCGCCTTGGTGGTGAACGCCGTCTCAACGTGGCGATTACACGAGCGCGTCAGGAGCTGATTCTGTTCTCGACCTTGCGTCCAGAGCACATTGATCTGGCCAGAACGCAAGCCGTCGGGGTGCGTGATCTGAAGCATTTCCTGGAGTTTGCGGAGCGTGGGCCGAGGGCCTTGGCAGAAGCTAATTTTGGTAGCGTAGGTGGATTCGATAGCCCGTTCGAAGAAGCAGTAGCTGCTGCGTTGGCCAAGAAGGGCTGGCAGATCCATACGCAGATTGGCGTGTCTTCCTTCCGGGTTGACCTGGGGGTTGTTCACCCTGACGCTCCTGGGCGATTCCTTGCCGGCGTGGAATGTGATGGTGCTACCTATCACCGCAGTGCGACTGCGCGAGATCGTGACAAGCTTCGGGAGTTTGTACTGCGTGGGCTTGGCTGGGAGATTGTTAGAATCTGGTCAACTGATTGGTGGGTGGATGCGGTGGGAACTGCAGAGAAGGTACATCAGCGCCTGAATGAGATTCTCGTTGAATCTCGGGCCAAGCAGGCCATTCTCGATGCATCCCAAGAAGCAGAGCGACTTAAAATCGATGCCGCTATGGCCGAGTTCGTAGAGGTGGTGGATCAGGTAGCTGTGGTTTCCGCCGCGTCTGATTCCACCGAGGCTAATGACCCTGAAAGAGCGTTGCCAGAGTTGAAGTACGCCAGGGCGGCATCTGCTGCTCAAGTCGACGATGTCGTGGCCTTCGTTACCCAGGTGGATCATGTGGTTTACAAGGAGGCTGATCCTAGCCAGGCGGTAGAGACTGTCAACCCAGATCAGTTCTTTGAGCCGAGCTACACCGCAACCTTGGAGCAAATGATTGCGCATGTGGTGGCAGAGGAGGGGCCGGTACTAGACACCGCGCTCGCAAGGCGTATTGCCAGGGCGCATGGCTGGGTGCGAACTGGCTCAAGGATACGTGATCGTGTTGATCAAATTGCCCGTGCGCGATTTCGGTCGCATGAGGAAGAGCAGACTGGGGCCTTCTTCTGGCCATCTCACATCGAGACGGACAGCACGGTCGTTTTCCGTCGACCTGGTGATGACTCTGTCAGGGGACTTGCTGAGATCTGCCTGCCTGAGCTTCGTGCTCTCGTTGGAGAGATGATTCAGCGTGGTCACGAGGGGGAGAGTCTGATCTACGCAGTTGCTAAGGAAGCTGGTGTTAACAAGCTTGCACATGCAGGACGCCAGCGAATCGAACAAGCGATACGTCGAACAGCTGAGTAGTTTACGAGGGGGTACCATTTTGGGTACCCCTCTTTATTGCCCGCGACGAGTTTATTTTCGGGTTTCCTATCGCTTGAGCTCACGAGGAGGGATCAATAAATCTGGCGATCTGTCATCTACGGTGTCACCGCAGGGAATGCTCGAACCAGTTCCGTATGCCTTGGAGTCGCTTCGCAGTGATGCCTTCCTGAGTGACTACATCCCGAGCGGCCGTACCTTTCACCTACTGTATTGGCTTAAAAGCAATGCAAATCAACCATGTTTGCTTTGTAGAGAACGGTTTCCCTGCACTACGCGGCTTGGAGTGCAAGTGTTCTCTTTTCGTGCTTCCTAGCAATTGGATTCCAGATGCAGAGGTAATTCAGGCCGAGCTCACGGTTATGCTAATGTGCCACCACGTGAACGGTAGGGAGAATCGTGATGGGTTGGAAAGGGACTGTACGTTCGTTGCAAGCATCGGCGCGCCGAGCTGAGCGCAATGCTAATCGCCGGCAGCGTGAGCTCGAAAAGCGACAGAAAGAGTACTCAAAGATGGAAGCGCTGGAGCAAGCAGCGTACGAAGTCGAGGTTTACGAAAACCACATCGAAGTCCTTCTTTCGATGCACAAGGAGTGTGCCGAGCCTGTGAAATGGAAGCGCCTCCTTTCAAATCCGGAACCAAGGCAGCCTCAGAAAAGCGGAGCGCTTGAGCAGGCTGCGGTGCATACATCTGAAATGTATCGCCCGAGTTTCTGGGCTCGGCTGTTCAAGCTAGAAGCTCGTCAACGCGAAGCCCTAATTGTGAACATCTCCGCTGCTCAGGCAGAGGACGAAAGGGACTACCAGGCTCGACTTGATGATTGGAGGACTGCCCATTCTGAGTGGTCAGATGAGCGCGAAATTGCGATCCGCATCCTAGATGGCGATCGCCAGGCCAAGCTCGACGCAATCGAAGCTTTTGAGTCGTTCGCGGAAATCTCGCACCTTGGCTCAGCCATCCAGATGATCGTTCATGAAGGTGGCATCCTGGAAGCCAAGCTCGTTATTCATGGCTCCGATGTAATTCCCACCGAAATCAAATCGCTACTCAAAAGCGGCAAGCTGTCGACCAAGGCCATGCCTACTGGGCGGTTTAATGAGCTTCATCAAGACTATGTGTGCAGTTGCGCTTTGCGAGTAGGCCGAGAACTGTTGGCTATCCTGCCTGATGACCTGGTCATCGTCACCGCTCTGGACAATGTGCTCAACAGTTCGACAGGACATGTTGAAGAGCAGCCTATCTTCAGTGTCGCGCTCTCCAGATCAACTGTCGATGGACTTAACCTCGAGGCGATCGACCCATCTGACGCGATGAAGAATTTCGTCCATAACATGAACTTCAAGAAAGGAGTTGGATTTTCGGCTGTCGCAGCCCTGGATCCTCAGCGCTTCGCCGTAGTCGTTTAAGGCAGCAGTCATGATGAGGACTATGACTTTCACTCTAGTGTCCTGCTTGACCATGGTGTTGGTCGCTGGCGCTCACGCTGAGTGCTATGGGGAAGGTGAGTACATGGTCTGCTCAGACGTCGATACCGACTCTGATGGAGACATTCACGCGAAATCCTGGGACACTCAGGGGAAAAGCTATCAATTGGATACTGAGACCCGCCCATACCGCAACGGTCAACTCGTCGAGTCCACGGACAGTGAAGGTAACAGCTATTCGATCAAATCCTGGACGGACAGCAATGGTTTTCATACCGAGGATAGTGAGGGCAACGTTTGCACCATCACTCCAACCGGCCAGATGATTGGCTGCGGGCAGTAGCGCGACTTGGACTACTTACACACACACACACACATCAGTGAATTTCGACCAAGTCTGAGTGCTAAGTCGGTGGACAGTAGGCTTTATTAGGCCGTCGCAGGCAACCCTTGTAGGCCTTCCGTACGGTAGGTGCATTCATTTCCTGGCGCTCATCTTTACAGCCGGGGGAGGGCATTCTCCCCGGGCTATTCAAACCACTCACCTTCGGTAGCGTGCTGTGTTGCTCTGAAGTCGAAAGGATAGATGGCACCTTCGATTGCGGCGTTAGCTTTGGCGCTATTTGCAGTTTCCAGCCTTTCGATAACCTGCTGACTGAGCCTCCGATTCCGAGGCGAAGGAGACCTGATTTTTTGCAGAAACCTGTGCATAGCCAGGACAGCCGCTCGGAAGATGATAGACGTGGCTTTTCTGGTTCCCGATGATCACACCGACGGCAGTGGATGCGCTTGCCAGGGTGGGCTTTGGAGCTGGTTGTGGGGCTTGCGCAGCGACAGCGCTCACGACGCCATCCCCCACTGGCTTATACCCGCTCTTCCAGCTGCGTTGGCCGGTAACGAATGGGTTGGAGTGGCCCATGATTGCGGAGATGCGGCGATCGCGTTCTTTCTCCCAGGCGGTCACTGGATGCTGCTTGTCCCATGCCATGAGCAGCTTTTGCTGCTGTCGGGACATGTTGAGTTTGTACCGATCAAACATGTAAAACGTAGTCCGGGCAACGAGACCTTTGACCTCATCGCGTGGCTCAGCAGCGCGTTGGTTGAAGTCGACTTTGGTTTTGCACTGTCCGTACTGCGGGGCGACGCCGGATGCCATTCCGTAGTTGAAGTTACTTCGGTCGCCGTTCACTTCACCTACTGCAGGGTAGAGGTTAAAAAGGTTTGCTTCCATGGCCTTGAAGACAGGGTCGTCGTCAGCGCAATGCTCGCGTCCACCGCTCTGCCAGCACTGTCGCTGGTGTAGTGGTCTAATGAATCCGGACACCCATTTAGGCGAGAATGCTCGCCACAGAGAGGTGTCTGATGACCAAGCAACGCCGTACCTTTACGCCCGAGTTCAAGCGCGAAGCCGCCAGCCTGGTGCTCGATCAGGGCTACAGCCATATCGAAGCAGCTCGATCACTAGGGTTGGTTGAGTCTGCCCTGCGCCGCTGGGTCAACCAGCTCCAGCAAGAACGAGGCGGTGTCACTCCGACCAGTAAGGCGCTCACGCCCGAGCAGCAAAAAATCCAGGAGCTGGAAGCTCGGATCAATCGGCTGGAACGGGAAAAATCTATATTAAAAAAGGCCACCGCGCTCTTGATGGCCGAGGAACACGAGCGTTCGCGTTAATCGATCAACTCCGTTCTGAGGAGCCTGTTGATCTGTTGTGCTCGGTATTTGAAGTCACCCGATCTTGCTACTACGCACACTGCCGAAAACGTCGAACTCCCGACGTTGAGCGGCTGGTTTTACGCAGCCGTGTGAACGAATTGTTCACCCAAAGCCGCAGTGCCGCAGGCAGTCGAAGCATCATGTTCATGATGCGCGAGGACGGCATAGAAATCGGGCGTTTCAAGGTGCGCAAGCTGATGAGCGAAATGAAGTTGATCAGCAAGCAACCCGGCTCACATGCCTACAAAAAGGCGACGGTCGAGCGGCCGGATATTCCGAACGTGCTGGATCGAGAGTTCAGCGTATCGGCACCCAATGAGGTCTGGTGTGGTGACATCACGTATGTCTGGGCTCAAGGTCGCTGGCACTATTTGGCGGCTGTGATTGATCTGTTCGCCCGCCGCGTGGTGGGCTGGGCGTTTTCATCGAAGCCCGATGCCGACCTGGTGATCAAGGCCTTGGACATGGCCTATGAGCAGCGTGGTCGACCTCAGAATGTGCTGTTTCACAGCGACCAAGGAAGCCAATACGGCAGCCGAAGCTTCCGTCAGCGACTGTGGCGCTATCGTTTTAAGCAGAGCATGAGCCGGCGTGGAAACTGCCACGACAACGCGCCGATGGAACGGTTGTTTCGCAGTTTGAAAACGGAATGGGTACCGAGCGTGGGCTACATGAGCGCTACGCTGGCACAGCAGGATATCGGCCGGTTTTTGATGCAGCGCTACAACTGGCAACGGCCACATCAATTTAACAGCGGGCTGGCGCCCGCTGTGGCCGAGGAGAAACTTAACGCAGTGTCCGGGATTAGTTGACCACTACACTGGTGACCTAATGTCCACGCGGGCACAATGTGCTCCCACTCGGTGCGTTCCGCTCGACTCTGCTGTTTGCGGGTTTCATAGCCACATGATTCTGGGTCAATGCGGCCTCCTGATTTACCTACCCATGTCCACTTACAGCCACAGTAGAGCTCACCCATGGAGCTGTTGGCTTGGTCGAGGTAGATCTTCTGTTTGGCAATGACCTTCGCTTCAGTAAAGGTCATGGGAGGGCTCGAGAAGGCAGGAGAGACAATAGCTAGGGATAGCGCTACGACGTACAGCAGCTTCTTCATGTGAAAGCATCATCGGTATTTTCAGGGAGTAGGATTATACGCCGCTGAAAAAAGTGGGCTTGGCCGCGGATGCCCAAGTTAGGCCAAAGCGTTCTTAAAAGGCTCTCTTTCACCCTTTCCGAACTCCAAGCGATCCCCCGTTGCTGGACGCCCGTATCCCAGAATTCAAGCGTGAGGCTGCCAGCTTGGTGCTCGATCAAGGCTACAGCCACATCAACGTAGCACATTCGCTAGGACTGGTTTTTATGCAGCACGGCAACTGGCAACTACCGCCCGCTGTGGCCAAGGAAAATCTTAACGCAGTGCCCGGGATTAGTTGATCACTACAATCAGCGTTGATGCTCATGAAGGGGCGAGAGCCAGAACCTGTATCACATGCGGATGACAGGGGGGCTAGGAAGCTCGCAAAGAGCTAAAGTTCTGAGACGTCGCCCTATTTGCCGAATCCTCCGATCAGCTTGGATTTTGGGATGGTGTTTCGCCAGACTCCCGATCGTCCAAGCCTTTGATGCCATCATTCAGGTCAGGCACGCAGAATATGCATTCGTTTGGATCAATCTGCGTTCCTTCAACGTAGCGCATCCTCCTGTTAGCCGACGATCGGTTGATACCGAATCGAAAAGTTGCTCGATTGGGTAGGTTATCGTTTTTGTCCACGTGAATACTCCTCTTGAGCGCTAGAAAATGGATTTTTTTGGGAGGGGATTTAAAAGGCTACTCAGTGGTAGGTTGTTTGTCAATTGGGGTTGTGATGCAGGTGAATTAACGTGACCGGGGCGAGTGGTAAGCTTTTGCGGTGGTGGGGTAAAGGCACTTATGGATTAAGAGTTAAGTTAAAAGCGCAACCTTGCGTTCAGGTTGCGCTTAAGATGTTTTGTGGACTTTACGACCTAAGCGAATTAAATTTGGCAAAACCTGACTCTAAGTCTTCAATGAGATCAGATGGGTTTTCAAGACCAATATGAAGTCGAACAAGGTGTCCTTCAATTTCCCAGGCGGTTGCGCTTCTTACAGGACTGGGGTTCGCTATCATCGCCAAGCTTTCATAGCCACCCCAAGAGTAGCCGATGCAAAACAACGAAAGATTATCTAAAAGCGCATCTGCCGCCGCTTGAGTAGAAGGTTTAAGTATGAATGAAAGCAAGCCTGAGGCGCCTTTGAAGTCCCTTTTCCACAGATGGTGTTGAGGGTGGGACTCTAAGGCTGGGTAATAGACTGCTTCGACGTCGGGGTGACTATCGAGCCACTTAGCCACGACAGTTGCGTTTTTGAAGTGACGTTCAAGCCGGACATCTAATGTTCGCAGTCCTCTGAGCGCAAGGGCCACGTCATCGGGGCTGGCAAATAGTCCCATGTTGAAGTGATAGCGCTTCAGTCTATCCCAAGCTCGCTTGGAAGCCGATACCGTTCCGATGACAGCGTCGGAATGGCCCACAATATACTTCGTCGCCGCCATGATGGACAAGTCAACGCCGAGATCTATTGATGGGAAGTAAAGTGGTGTCCCCCAAGTGTTGTCAGCAATTACGAGTATGTCATGTGCATGAGCGACCTTGGCAATCGCGGGAATGTCTTGGATTTCCAAGGTTAAAGAACCGGGAGACTCTGTATAGATGGCTTTAGTATTTGGTCTCAAGAAATCAATGATGCCTGACCCTACTGTGGGGTCATAAAATGAGACTTCGATTCCCAGGCGCCGACCTTCGGTTTCGCAGAATGTCCTTATAGGGGCATATACATTGTCGGCTACGAGCAAATGATCGCCAGCATCGACCACCGAAAGAATGGCCGTGGTACAGGCCGAGAGACCCGACGGGCATATTACTGTTCCTTCCGCTCCTTCAAGCTGCTGCAGTGCCTGGCTTAAGGCCTCCGTAGTGGGGTTGTTCCAGCGACCGTAGATGTATTTCTGACGTCCCTCGCGCATCGACTCGCAGGTTGGGAATGCCACCGTAGAGCCCCGATAAACCGGCGTGTTGACAAACCCATGGTGTTGCTCAGGTTGGACGGAGGCCTGAGCAAGTAACGTTTGTACGTTTTTGTATTTGTTCATATTACCTTCCAGAAGGTTGGTTTGAGGGGTGAGAGATTCGCAGGGAAGGTTGAAGGTAATTCATCTGAAGCATAAATGTCTACCATGTGGTTGGCATGGCATATTTTTTCTATGAAAAACAATAACTTAAAGTTAGTCATAATTTTTTGTTGAAAGCCAACCATTCGGATGGTAGGTTTTTGTTGTCTCGGTATGGTCGCTGCGGGCGTGGGGCAGAGGTTCATCCATCGCTCCGGTGTCGTGACATTAGAAAAATAATAACGCTCTATTACTGTGTTGGATGCTGCCGCAAGTTTAGGTTTGCAAGAAATAATACAAAAACTGCAAATTCATCGCTTAGGTGACACATGAGAAACCAATTAGAAACATCGCAGTCCGCGCATCAATCCAAAAGTGGCGATCTAAAAAGTCAATCTGAATGGCTAGAATCCCACGAAAGCGGATATTCAAAGCATTTAAAGAAACGGCACGTTCAGATGATGGCCCTGGGAGGGGCAATTGGTACTGGCTTGTTTTTGGGGGCGGGTGCCAGGTTGCAGATCGCAGGGCCCGCACTCGCTGTCGTGTACTTGGTGTGTGGGGTGTTCGCTTTCTTCATACTTAGGGCGCTTGGTGAGTTGGTAATGCACAGGCCGAGTAGTGGGAGCTTTGTTTCTTACACCCGTGAGTTTATGGGCGAGCGTGCTTCGTTCGTCGCAGGTTGGATGTATTTTCTGGTCTGGGCGCTGACAGGTGTTGTAGATATAACTGCGATTGCGATTTACATGAAGTACTGGGGTGTGTTTGCAGATGTTCCTCAGTGGGTATCTGCATTAAGCGCATTGGGTGTCGTCACATTAATGAATATGGTTGGTGTGAAGTGGTTCGGGGAAATGGAATTTTGGTTCGCCGTGATAAAGGTTGCCGCAATTAGCATCTTCTTGATTGTGGGATCGTACTTTTTTGCTACGGGGAATGAGGTGGCTGGAACTATCCCAGGATTGCACCTGATTACGGACAACGGTGGTATATTCCCGCATGGTTTACTGCCTGCAGTCATAATTGTGCAGGGTGTGATATTTGCATATGCTAGTATAGAACTGGTTGGAACTGCGGCTGGGGAGACGGCTGATCCAAGGAGCGTTATTCCCAAAGCGATCAACGGCGTAATTTGGCGGATAAGCTTATTCTACGTGGGCTCTGTATTTTTGTTGGTTACTGTTCTTCCGTGGACTGCTTATAGTGCGAATGTTAGCCCTTTCGTCACTTTTTTTGAAGCGCTCGGAGTTCCAGGTATCGGCTCCATCATGAATATTGTTGTGATGACAGCCGCCCTGTCCAGCTTAAATTCAGGGCTGTATGCAACGGGGCGGGTGTTGAGATCACTCGCAATGGGTGGGTCTGCCCCGAAACTTTTCAAGCGTATGAACTCACAGGGAGTACCTTACATGGGAATCCTAGTGACCATGGGGATTAACGTTTTTGGTGTATTTTTGAATTATTTGATTCCTTCGCAACTGTTTGAGTTGCTGTTGAATATGGTTTCCTTGGGCATTCTTTCTACATGGGCCTTCATTGTGTTATCGCAGTTACGATATCGTCGCGCGGTAAAAAGAGGAGAGGTTGCAATGGTAAACTTCAAAATGCCAGGCGCGCCATTTACCTCCTGGTTGACCCTTGGTTTCCTGCTTGCTGTGCTTGTTCTCTTAGGCTTTGATTACCCTAACGGTACGTACACTGTCCTTTCAATACCTGTGATAGCAGTTGTCCTACTCATTGGTTGGTCAAGGGTCGTTCGAGCAAAAACAGGGTCTGTTGAAGAGGTAAAAGCCGTACAGGCCACATAAAAACATGGTTTTGGGCGATCAGGGGCGTGTTATGGCGTCCTCTCATCGCCCTATGAGTTGAATCACTGCCCTGATACAGTTAATATGGCTTCATCAGAAAATCAAGGTAAAGTCATGAGTACGCGTTCCGATCTCCTCATTACTGCTGAACTACTATTGCGTACCAAGGGTTACGCAGCATTTAGCTATGCAGATTTAGCGGATGAAATTGGTATTAAGAAAGCAAGTATTCATCACCACTTTCCGACGAAAGAAGGGCTCGGGATCGCGGTGATAGAGAGCTATCTATTTAGGTTTGAGAAAAATTTAGCGCTAATTAATGAGCAAAGTCCTGACGCACTTGTTCGTTTGAATGCTTTTGCCTCATTGTTCGTTGATAGCTCGGAAAATGGAATGTTGCCTCTCTGTGGCGCGCTTGCAGCAGAGTTGTCCGCTTTACCAGAAAGTCTAAAAGAACTGACTCGCAAGTTTTTCCAAATTCACCTCTTGTGGTTAGAAAGTAATTTAGCCAAGGGACAAGCTGAAAATCTGATACGCGGCGATCTAAATCCAAAAGAAATCTCAAGAGCGATATTGAATATTCTAGAGGGTGACAGTTTTGTCTCCTGGGCGATGAGCGACAGAGTAGGCTCGCAGTCCGGATTTAGCTTGATTCTGAAAAGCATCGTTGTGTCATAAACGCGATCTACATCCTTCAATGCATCGTAAATCACACCTGACTGCCCACCTGCCAGGGTGGGCGTCACCTATTTAGGTCTTCCTGCGTAAACGCTTCTCCTTCCGCCTTCTTCTCCTTCCCAGCCTGACGGCCGCTTGTTCCGACTGTTCCTTATCACCTGCTGTCCTTTCGGACGAGCGGTGCATAGCCGCGCGCGTCTGTAATCAATGCTCAGAGCCGGGAAGCCATCGTTGAACGGGGTGGATCAGGTGATTTAACAATACCTATTGCATGTCTACCTACTAGTTGGTAGAGTTGTGTCGTCTCACACCCATCCATGCGTAGAAGAGGACTTACCAAATGACTAACAATCTGAACGGCATTGACGTAGGCGCCCTGCAGCAGTTTGCTCAAGGTGTTGCTGAGGATGCGGGCAAGCGCCACGCCAGCTTTAACGTCAAGACCGAGTGGAAAGGCCAGACGCGCTCTGTGGCGAAAGTCAGTCGCTACAGCCTCGCTGGTGAGACCTATTCGCGTGATTTTGAAATCGTCGCCGATGAGCCAAATGAGTTGCTGGGCCAAAACTCGGCACCGAACCCTCAAGAACTGCTAATGGCCGCTCTCAACGCTTGCATGTCGGTGGGCTATGCGGCCAACGCCGCCATGATGGGTATCAAGATCCACAGTCTGGAAATTGAGACGGACGGTACCCTCGACCTGCGTGGTTTCTTGGGCCTCGACGAAAGCGTCAACCCAGGCTACGACGAAGTGAGCTTCGTCGTTCGCCTGCATACCGATGCGCCTCGCGAACGTGTTGAGGAGCTGCATAAAAATGTTCTGAAAACGTCGGTCAACTACGCCAACTTCTCGAAAGCTATTCGCATGGTGCCGACCCTTGAGGTTCGTGAGGGCTGATTTCGCAAGGTTCGAATCTTCCCCTGGAGCGCCAGAACGACCTTTGGCGCTTCACCTTCGGAAATTCAGTTACTGGAGTATGAAATGAGCGATTTTTTCAAAGGTAAGAAGCTGCTTGTAGTCGGTGGTACCAGTGGCATGGGGCTGGAAACTGCTCGCATGGTGCTGAATGCTGGCGGCAGTGTGGTTTTGACCGGCAGTAAGCAAGACAAAGCCGACGCCGTTCGAAGTGAGCTGAGCGCACTGGGCCCTGTTTCGGTGATTGTTGCAAATCTGATGACTGAAGAGGGCATGAATTCAGTTCGGAATGAAATCAATGCCAATCACCGCGATATTAGCTTGATGGTGAACTCTGCAGGTATCTTCATTCCGAAGGCTTTTACCGAGCATGATGAAGCTGAGTACGACATGTATCTATCGCTCAATCGCGCGACTTTTTTCATCACCCAGGCAGTGGTCAAGAATATGCTCGCCGCCAAGCGTGAAGGGGCGATTGTGAATGTGGGCTCCATTGGGGCCCAGGCGGCACTGGCGGGATCTCCTGCTTCGGCTTACTCGATGGCCAAGGCAGGTTTGCATGCATTAACGCGCAACCTGGCAATTGAACTGGCTCACTCTGGGATTCGCGTCAACGCTGTTTCGCCTGGGATCGTCCATACCTCAATCTATGAAGGGTTTATGGATAAAGAGGCAATCCCCGAAGCAATGAAAGCGCTGAACGCCTTTCACCCATTGGGACGAGTAGGCGTTCCGGAGGATGTTGCCAATACAATCCTTTTCCTCTTGTCTGATAAGGCATCGTGGGTGACTGGGGCGATTTGGGACGTTGATGCCGGCATTATGGCTGTGCGCGCCTGATCAGTACGCGATCTGATGAAAGTCGCTGCAGGGCGGCTTTCATACCGTTATCAGGAGATCGGGCGTGTGTTGGTTCAAGTTTCATTCAAAAGCCAGTCGTATGGCGATCGGCGACAGCCTGCCAGTTTCTGGTACAGGGAGGCCGAGAGCTAGTCGCAGGAGTCGTAAATGTCGATCTCGACAAGAGCAGCACTGTTAAAAATCGCAGAAAACCAGATGAGATCAAAAGGATACTCTGCGTTTAGTTACGCTGATCTGGCAGCAAAAATTGGTATTCGAAAGGCCAGCATTCATCACCATTTTCCGACTAAGGAGTGCTTGGGTGAAGAGCTGATCAAGGACTATATTAATCGCTTCGATGAAACCTTGTACTCTATTGAAGAGCTTGACCAAGATCCGATTTTGCGCCTACGAGCGTTCTCGCGTCTATTTTCCTCAAGCGCCAATGAAGGGCTTCTTCCATTGTGTGGCGCCTTAGCGGCAGAAATGGCAGCACTGCCACCATCACTCCAGGGGCTAACAAAACAGTTTTTTGAGGCACAGCTTGAGTGGCTAAAAAAAGCTGTCAGTGAGGCCGCTGTGAAAAATAACTGGTTGCTCGTAAAGCCAGCCGAGTCCTATGCTTTCATGCTGCTGAGTGCACTGGAAGGTGCTAGTCTTATTGACTGGACGATAGGTAGGTCTGCCGACCCCCTTGAGGGATTCAACTATTTACTCGAAGCGTTAGAACAATCAGCTGTAGAGGTTCGAGATTACTGATTAGCCTCAGATTTTAGCTTCGAAAAGCGCTGCTTTATAAGTGCTCTTCGTATAGCTTAGGGTTGGGGGAATCTATCGCAGTGCTGACCATTCGAAACGGTGTAATAGTTAGAGAGATCTCCATGTCTGGATTTTTATTTCAAAATCAAGCGAATTGACTCCGTAGAATTAGAGCACGTCCTACAGTAGCTGTTTCGCTGTCCCTGGCTTGAAATGGTATAGAGAAACTTAGATGAGCTATATAATTGAGTTACAAGCTGGCCAGTTTGCTAGATTCGTGGCGAAAGGCAACAGTGTTGTTCTGTTCGCCGCCTCTTGGTGTAAGCCCTGTCAAGAGATGAAGCCAGTATTTAACGCCCTGGCGGATAAACTTCATGCTCGTGTTAAATTTGGAAAGATTGATATAGCGGCTTCTCCGAAAATCTCCCAAAGATACGGTATTCGATCGGTGCCATCTTTGGCTGTTTTTCACGAAGGCCACTTGTGTTCGATATTGACCGGCTCTCGCTCGGTCGGTGCATTAAAAAAAGCAATCCTTTCTCAGCTTAAGCACAGTTTTTAGAAAATCACTAATTCAATGACGAGGCAAAGCCCGCAGACACGCTTTCGGTTTTTGTCGAAAAACTCTCCAGCACCATTCAATTTACCACTCTTCTGAGTAACAGCCTCCGCGCCTCGGAACAGCCCCTTCAACGGCAATGTCGTAAAGGCTTTCCTGCAACCTCAAGACTTCGTCCTCAGAATCCTACTCAAGCTGGAAGCTCTAGCAGACTTCAGCCGAGGTCGCAAATTACACATTCATACATTCGAATGTGTTAATGTGTCTTGGCATTCATCATCTTAGAGGCACCATGACTGATCTCAGCCTGTTTCAACCCCTTTCCCTTGGAGGCCTTGAGCTTAAGAATCGTATCTCGCTTCCTCCTCTGACTCGTTCCAGAAGCTCCCAACCAGGTGATATTCCCAACGATCTGATGGTTACCTATTACCGGCAACGGGCCACGGCAGGCTTCATGGTTACTGAAGGGGCCCAGATCGAACCGCGTGGTCAGGGCTACGCCTGGACTCCTGGAATATACAGCGATGATCAGGTAGAAGGCTGGCGAAAAGTAACCGATGCAGTCCATGCGGAAGGATCTGTCATTTTTTGCCAGCTTTGGCATGTAGGACGCGTGTCACACACCAGTCTCCAACCTGGTGGAAATCCGCCGATCGCGCCATCTGCTGTTCGTGCCACGGCCGTCAAAGTCTTTATCGAAACCGGCCCACAAACCGGTGCACTTGCTGAACCCAGCGAGCCTGTCGAGTTGACGACTGATCAGGTTAAGGAACTTGTCCAGCTATATCGTAAGGCAGCATTGAACGCCAAAAAAGCTGGCTTCGACGGAGTTGAGCTTCACTGCGCCAATGGCTACCTAGTGAACCAGTTCATCTCCGAGCATACCAACCGCCGGACTGATGAGTACGGTGGATCGTTGGTTAATCGGCTGAGATTCCTTCGTGAAATCTGCGAAGCGGTGATCAGTGTTTTCGGTGGTGGGCGGGTGGGTGTGCGGTTTGCGCCATTGTTCGAGACCACGCAGGAAGAGCGTGTCTACTTAGGCCTTGTGGAGCCCGATCCTCATCATACCTATATCGAAGCCGTTAAAATCCTTGAGGAGTTGGGAGTAGGATATCTTTCGATTGCAGAGGCTGACTGGGAATCTGCTCCAGATCTGCCGGATTCTTTTCGTAGAGCGTTACGCGAGGCGTTTTCAGCGCCAATCATGTATTCCGGACGATACACAGAGGAGAAAGCGAAGGAAATTCTAGCAAAAGGGTATGGAGACCTGTTTGGCTTTGGCCGTACCTTCATTGCTAACCCAGATCTTCCGCTACGCATCAGGAACGGGCTGAGATTAAATCCAGTCAACGCTGCGACGCTGTATGGCGGAGGAGGGGAGGGTTACATCGACTATCCTTTCTACAACGCTTAAGATGATCGGTTTGCGATAGGAGCTCTCCGCTTGCGGAGGAAGCAACCCAGATGATGGATTTGAATGAGACGCTCAAAGTACTCTCCAGCCCTGTGCGCAGAAAGGTGTTGATGTGGCTGAAAGACCCTTTCACGTCATTCCATGACCAGACGCAGATTTATTCCTTTGACGTGTATGGCGTCTGCGCCAGTCTCATTCAGGAAAAGGCCGGGCTTTCGCAGCCGGCTACCTCCCTATGCTTGAAAGCTCTCGCTGATCAAGGCCTGGTTGTTGCGACCAAGGTAGGTAAGTGGACTTACTACAAGCGTCACGAGCAGCAACTGGTCGTAACGTTGAATGAGCTCTTTGCAGATTTAGGGGTGTAGTACCGACGCTATGGTCGCTCAGGACATGCGATGCAGAGAGGGTGGCGGCGTCGACCCTGCAGGGCTAATGAAAGCACGGAACTGTTGGTGTCTGCCACTGTACGCTTCGGCCAAGTCAGTAGCTTCCTGATTCTCGGCCTTGAACTGTACGCAAGTGCTCTTCAATCCTATCAAGATAAAGCGACCTAAGTTCAGCAACCATCGGAGCCAAAACAGGATTGCCCCCGAAGTCTGCAAGGATAGTGTCGATTAATTGACGAACTCGCTTCCTTGCCTCCTGGACACTCTCAGGGATAAGAGGGTCGTATTCGATCTTTTCCATTTCGATATCGAGTTTTTTCAAGGACTCCTCAGCGGCAATCATTTGGGCTCGAAGGTCGTCGAGTGGTGGCATCGCTAACGTCCTAGTATTTCGATGAATGGATTTATTCGGCCCCGACCGCCCATCTTGCACGAAAGACTACGTGCCATGTGGCGCTTTAGGCATCGCCCGCACGGCTGCCAGTGCCTGTACAGCGGCTTTAGGCAAGCCAAGTGTTCGGGTCTTATCCAAGTGCTTAATCCTCAGCTCGATCTTGTTCTGGCCAGTTATTGATTGGGTGAGCTCGATCTTCATTGAAGATCTCCGTCAGCAAAGCGTTAGCTCGCTTATACGTATCATGCCTGAAACTTGCATCATCCATTGGTTGTGTAGACATTTCTTCAAGCATCTGCAGATTCAGGCGTCTGAATCGATCCGCTCTTTCACGTGCCTCATAGCGCCCCACGCCTATGAACTCAAGGGCGGTTCTGCCCAAGGAAAGGGCACTCTCGAAGGTTTCTCGTTCAACCGCTTCGACCCCCAGTTGTCGAAGGGCAATAATGTGCTCCATGTCCCGGGCGCGTACGACGAGCTTCACGTGTGGAAAGTGCTCTTGGGCCAGTCTTGTCAGCTTCAGGTTATCTGCTCGGTCGTCTATCGCGTTGATCAGTACAACCGCCTTCGCTGCACCCGCAGCTTCTAGCAGGTCTAGCCGCGTGGCGTCGCCGTAAAACACCTTCACTCCAAATTTTCGCAGCGTTTCAATATGGTCGGGATCATGATCGAGCACCACGACCTCTACTCCACAGGAAATGAGCAGGCGACCTGCTATTTGGCCGAAGCGTCCGAATCCGGCGATGATCACCAGTGGGTTTTGTTGGTCAATGGTGTCCGGTTCCAGGCCGGATTTTTTAGAGGCAGACTCCAAGCGGTTGAGAAGCAAAATAAGCACGGGTGTTACGCACATCGACAGAGCTACTGCCAGAGTCAAGCTTTTTCCCCACTGGTCTGTAAGCAAACCTGCAATCGTCGCAGCGCCGAACACTACAAAAGCGAATTCGCTACCTTGGCCTAGCAGCACCGCCTGCCACCAGCGTTGACCGGAAGGCACATTCAAGAGTCGGCCTGAGGCTTTGATCACCACCAGTTTGATGGCGATGAACCCGATTGTCAGAGCGATGACTTTGAATGGCGTATTGAATAGCGTACCAAAGTCAATCGACATCCCGACGCCGATAAAGAACAAACCTAGCAGCAGTCCTTTGAAGGGCTCAATATCGCTTTCCAGGGCATGGCGGTATTCTGAGCTTGCCAGCAAAACGCCTGCCAGGAATGCCCCCATCGCCATCGACAAGCCAGCCTCTTCAAGAAGGAGGCCGAATCCGAAAACCAGAAAGAGTGCTACAGCACTGAAAATTTCGCGCAGCCCGGAGCGAGCTACGAAGCGCAGTAAGGGGCGGGAGACATATTGGCCCAGTAACACTACAGTAGCGATTGCACCAACAATTTTAGCGATCGATAGTGCCAGGTCTGCGCCGGAAGGTGTGCCGCCCGTTGCTGCCAAGAGCGGAATCATAGCAACTAGTGGGATAGCGGCTATGTCCTGAAACAGCAACACTGCGAAGGTGCTTCGGCCAACCGAAGTGGGGGTTAGGTTGCGCTCGTTCATGGCTTGCATGGCTATTGCCGTAGAAGAGAGGCTGAGTGTGAGCCCCACGAGCAGTGCCGCAGCCCAATTCAAGCCAAGCACAGCGCAGAATAATGCGATGGCCACACCACACGCGACCATCTGAAGCGTACCTCCACCGAACACCATCCTGCGCATTGCCCAAAGCCGTTTGGGATCAAGCTCAAGGCCGATGATGAATAACATCAGCACTACGCCAATTTCGGCAAATTCTAGAATCGCCTGGACATCCGTGACCAGCTTCAGCCCCCAAGGCCCGATAAGGCACCCGGCGAGCAGATAGCCCAGCACCGGGCCAAGGCCCATTCTCACGGCAATAGGTACGATCAAGGCCGCTGAACCCAAATAAATGAGCATTTCAATCAGGCTGTGAGCTTCCACATCAATCTTCCTTCCAGGAGGCCAAGCGCGCGTAATAGTGCTCGATTTGTGAGTGTAGGGAGTCGGGTGCAGCTGCATACGCGCCGTGTACCACGACCGGGTTCAGCCAGCGCATGTTGCAATAGATTGCCGTTGCGTGGAGGGGTTGAGCCAGCACCGAGAAACCTGGGTGGTCACCTATTTGGAAATGATCGTGCTCGCCACCCGTCGTGACGGCCCACAGCAGACTCTTATCTTTGAGGGCGACAGAGCCTTTGCCGTATGCCCAACCGTGAGTGAATACTTTATCGATCCATAATTTCAAAAGGGGCGGGGAGCTGTACCAATACATCGGATGTTGCAATACGAGCAGCTGTGCTTGATCGACCGCTCTCTGTTCAGCCTCAACGTCGATATTGAAGTCCGGATAAAGGTCGTACAGGGAGCGTATGACTATGTCCGGATTGCTGGATACGCGTTCGAGCATTGCTTGATTAACAAGTGATTTTTCGGGGTAGGGATGAGCGTAAATGATAAGAATCAAGATGACCTCCAGAATGTCCGTTAGGTCGATGAGCGATAGAGCCCACCCCACGTAGAGGATGGTTTTCATTCAAGCACTTTGATGCCAATCTATGTCTTTTGAATGAAAAAGCCCCTCCTAGAAAAGATGCCAAGTCCCAAGGAACGAGATGCACCAAATCCAGAAAAGGCTTGATTATCAGGGCAGCGCTTTATTCGCCAGCTTGTAGCTTAAGCACCTTTTCTGCGGTGATTGCCTCTCCTGCAATACCCCAACTGCCGCTTTTGACTTCCTCGAAAAGAACCCAAGTGAGAGCGCGCATGTTTTCACCCTCGACTGAGACCATGGCCTCGGTAACTTTGTGAATCGCCTCGGCTTTTTGTTCTTCCGTGAAAACGCCTTCGATACCTTTAATAATGACTAACGGCATAGTGTGCTCCATTTCAGTAAGGGCTATAGGTCAGTACCGAAGACGCCCATATCTTCGTGACTTTGGGGCGCGGGTTCTATCCGGTCTTTACAGCAGACATGACTGGTAGCTCCGCATTACGACAGGACTGCCCACGCATAACTCAACGTAGGCTGTGCCTTAAAGCAATTACGCTTCAGCCGAAACCCGCTGAGCAGCGTTAGCGTAAGTCGGATAGTCGGTGTAACCCTTGTCAATCGAATCGCTGACGCCGTAGTAGGTTGCGCGATCGCCTTCCGCCAATGGCCAGCCGTTCTGCATACGCTCTACCAGATCAGGGTTGGCAATGTAGGCGGTGCCGAAAGCGATCAGGTCGAGTTCACCTTTGGCCAGTTCAGACTCTGCGATCTCTTTGGTGAAGCCGCCAGCAGCCATCAAGGTGCCTTTGTAGGCTTCGCGGAAGGCGGCGCCGAAACCCGGAGGTGTTTGCGCGGCGAGGATGGTTGGTTGGTAATTCAGGTGAACGAACGCTAGTTCCCGTTCATTGAGGGCTGCCGCCATGCTCATCCAGGTTTCTTCTTCACCGTCGTACACGCCGAAGTCGTACAGGCGACCAAACGGCGAGAAACGGACACCAATCTGGGAACCACCGATTTCAGCAGCAATTGCGTCAATGGTCTCCAGCAGGAAGCGCTGACGGTTGGCAATGGAGCCACCGTACTGGTCGGTTCGAGTGTTCAGGGCGCTGCTCAGGAACTGATCGAACAGAAAGCCGTTCGCCGCCATGATTTCGATACCATCAAAGCCTGCGTCCATTGCCATTCGCGCAGATTTCACAAAGTCCGCGATAACGCGCTTTACTTCCTCAGTTTCCAGAGCACGTGGTGCGCTGGGTTGAACCGGGCCTGATTTACCAGGCTCGATCCACGCATACACCGTGGTATCAACCGCAGGCACCGTACCCGAGGAGACCGGTACCATGCCATGCACCGAGACATGAGACATACGGCCAACGTGCCAGAGTTGCGCAAAAATCTTCCCACCCTTGGCATGCACGGCTTCAGTGACTTTGCGCCATCCTGGCAAGTGCTCATCTTCGTAAATGCCAGGGGTGTACAGATAGCCGCGAGCCTCGTCGGAGATAGGCAGGCCTTCGGTGATCAGCAAGCCGGCAGAAGCACGTTGCGCGTAATACAGTGCGTTGGATTCATTTGGAATGTTGTTCAGGGTACGGGTGCGGGTCATCGGCGCCATGACAACACGGTTTTTCAGCGCATTGCCTGACAAATCGTAAGGGGTGAATAGCTTATTCATGATTAATCTCGACGTCGTTAAAGAGTTGAAGGGCGGAGAAAGATTTATGACTTGTCGAAGGCGTCGAGCACGTGAGTGCTGTAGACCAGCGCAGCCCCTGCGTTCATGTTGATTGCTACACCCAAAGCCTCTGCCACCTCTTCAGTAGTTACGCCGAGCTTTTTGGCCTCTGCGGCGTGAAAAGCGATGCAGCCATCACAGCGGGTAGTCACCGCTACGGCTAACGAAATCAGTTCGCGTGTTTTGGCGTCCAGCTGGTTTGTTTTCGCGCCAGCACCTCCTAGCGAAGCCATACCTTTCATGGTTTCTGGGGACAGGCCGTTCAGCTCTACCAGGCGGGCGTTGATGTCTTTACGAGTTTGCTTCCAATCTTGCATGGGATACTCACCTGGGCGTGGCGCCCTGTAGGGTTGCTGTAGATTAATTTGAATCTGAGACGAATCTACCATCTAGTTGGTAGGTTGGCAATAGTGAGTGATAGGCGGCTCGATCATATGACTTGATGAGAAATGGAATTCGGAGATGCCTCTGCGGCATTTGCCTGCACACCCTTTGCTCTGGAGTTAGCAGTCATGCTCAGGGGCCGATTGGCATTCAGAGCGAGGGCCTAACCTTCAGAGCTGAAAGCAACCTGCGGTATTAGCGTCATGCCCATGCGGGGGGGGGGGGGGATAGGTGCAACGGCTGCTGATACCTAAGCGCTCAACATGTTGATTGATTTTTCGTGAGCATCGTTGGCCTGGAAACCAGCGGGCTAGTGGTCATGATGAAAGTGCGTGCCTAGCTCCTGTCGTTGCAACAGAGCCAGACGCAACCGCAGCACCTGAAGGGTTAGTCCGCGACCGGTGTACGCATGGTGACGAACTCTTCAGCGGACGTCGGATGCACGGCGATGGTTTCGTCGAAATCGCGCTTGGTTGCACCCGACTTCAGCGCAATCGCCACACCCTGCACGATCTCGCCGGCCTCCGGGCCGACCATATGGCAGCCCAAGACCTTGTCGGTCTTGGTGTCCACCACCAGCTTCATCAAAGTGCGCTCCTGGCATTCGGTCAGCGAAAATTTCATCGGCCGGAAGCGGCTTTCAAAGATCACTACTTCGTGCCCGGCCTCTCGCGCCTCTTCTTCGGTCAACCCGACAGTGCCGATGTTAGGCTGACTGAACACTGCCGTCGGGATCATCTTGTAATCCACCGGACGATACTGCTCAGGCTTGAACAGTCGCCGCGCCACGGCCATGCCTTCGGCCAGTGCGACCGGCGTCAGTTGCACCCGACCAATCACATCGCCCAGGGCCAGGATCGACGGTTCAGCGGTTTGATACAGTTCATCGACCTCGACAAAACCTTTCTTGTCGAGTTTGACTGCAGTGTTTTCCAAGCCCAGGTTGTCGAGCATCGGTCGTCGACCAGTGGCGTAAAACACACAATCTGCCTCCAGTACTCGACCATCCGTGAGGGTTGCTCTCAGGCTGCCATCGGCTTGTTTGTCGATACGCTCGATGTCGGCATTGAATTGCAGATCCATGCCACGCCTGGTCAACTCTTCCTGCAAATGTTTGCGTACCGCACCGTCGAAGCCGCGCAGGAACAGACCACCGCGATACAGCAGCGTGGTCTTGGCACCTAGGCCGTGGAAGATCCCGGCAAACTCCACGGCAATGTAACCACCACCGACCACGAGAACGCGCTTGGGCAGCTCCTTAAGGAAGAATGCCTGATTGGAACTGATCGCGTGCTCATGCCCAGGAATCTGCGGGGACTGCGGCCAACCACCGGTAGTGATCAGGATGTTGTTAGCGGTGTAGCGCTCGCCATTGACCTCGACGGTATGCGGATCGACGATTTTTGCGTGGCCCTCATGCAGTGTTGCACCGCTGTTGACCAGCAGATTGCGATAGATGCCGTTCAGGCGATGGATCTCGCGATCCTTGTTGGCAATCAGCGTCGCCCAGTCGAACTTTGCCTCGCCCGGAGTCCAGCCAAAACCTTGCGACTGCTCGAAGTCTTCGGCGAAGTGTGCTCCGTAGACCAGCAGTTTTTTCGGAACGCAGCCAACGTTCACGCACGTGCCACCCAAGTAGCGACTTTCGGCTACAGCCACTTTCGCGCCAAAACCGGCGGAAAAACGCGCTGCCCGCACGCCTCCGGAACCAGCGCCAATCACATAAAGGTCAAAATCGTAGGCCATTTTCAATCTCCTTGACAGGCAACCAGCATGACGGCGGGGTTGGTTAATAGTGGGCCGGACAGTCGTTGGGAGTCAGCGGATCATCGGGCGCATACCCGTGGGGCTGCCTGGGGATTTCTGGTAGTTGACTTAACGCTACCATTCAGTTGGTAGGTGTGCAATTGCGCGCGCCGAGTGGCTTCATCGTCTGAGGAGTGGAGGGGAAAGTGGTGGGCTGCGAATCTTTTGCGTTTAACTACGGTGTTATTGACTCGTGTGGGAGTGTAAAGGGCTAAGCTGAAACTGAATCATTACCCATGATAAGTACCACTTTCCTGTGCTTTTATTTCTATTTATCAGGTGCCACTGAGCAATGGAGAACACGAAAAAGCCCGGCTTGTCGGGCCGGGCTTATGTGGACAATGCGGAATCTATTCATTTATGCATTGCGGCTTTCGATTAAGCGATCCGAGCCGCCTTCGGCAACGCGACGCTCAAGCAGGCGATCCGAGCCACCTTCGGCAACACGACGCTCAAGCAGGCGATCCGAGCCACCTTCGGCAACACGACGCTCAAGCAGTCGATCCGAGCCGCCTTCGGCAACGCGCCGCTCAAGCAGGCGATCCGAGCCACCTTCGGCAACACGACGCTCAAGCAGGCGATCCGAGCCACCTTCGGCAACACGACGCTCAAGCAGTCGATCCGAGCCGCCTTCGGCAACGCGCCGCTCAAGCAGACGATCCGAGCCACCTTCGGCCACGCGACGCTCAAGCAGGCGATCCGAGCCACCTTCCCGACGCTAACAGACGATCGGCCACCCGGCCACGCGACGCTCAAGCAGGCGATCCGAGCCACCTTCGGCCACGCGACGCTCAAGCAGGCGATCCGAGCCACCTTCGGCAACACGACGCTCAAGCAGACGATCCGAGCCACCTTCGGCCACGCGACGCTCAAGCAGGCGATCCGAGCCACCTTCGGCCACGCGACGCTCAAGCAGGCGATCCGAGCCGCCTTCGGCAACACGACGCTCAAGCAGACGATCCGAGCCACCTTCGGCCACGCGACGCTCAAGCAGGCGATCCGAGCCACCTTCGGCGACAAGTGGTTGGGTAGAGGTCGCGGCGAAAGCGTTAACTGTAAGGGCAGAGAATACGATGCTGAGGATGGTTTGGCGTTTCATGATTCTGTGCTCCAGGGGAGTTGTATGACATGGAGCTGATGTTACGCCGTCGATTTTTTTTGAGAACTTCATTGAGTTGATGGTGACTATCGATGTCAACAATGGATGTGAAAGAGCTTGAAGAGAGCATGGAGGCTTCGCCGACGTCTCTGACGCAGGTGACTTGACCATTCCAGGTTGCTGCGTGGTACCCAGCTTGAGTGATTGGTTGCTGTGCTTGTCTACGGAGCAGGCCACCTGCGTGTTAGCAAATTTAGACAGATCCAGTAAACACGGCTGAGTGGGCGTGATCCGGCTGACGATCTGAGGACGTCCTCACGCGTCTGTCGACGCAGTGGGGGCGTGAAATCTACCAGTTGCTATGCCGCATAAGCTGTAACTGGTTTAGTCGCACAATGGGGGCGGAGGCATATCTATCTTCTCCGTTACCGCTTACTATTAAGGGCAGATAACTTTTGCAGTAAAGTCGCAACGCCGCTTCAGGATTTTTGTTAGTCGCTCTAAGCCATCTGTGGATACAGCCCGTGACTCATACAAATCACCTCGTCAACTACGTCAATGCCATCTTGGGGTTTTCCTCGCCTCGCACCGCGCACCTTGAAAGTTCGAATCAAGAAACTTGGTTCGACCAGGGATACACCGTCACCGCAGAGGAAAAAACCTATGCCTTCGATGACGGCGCACTCATTAAACGGACAGCGGAACAGGATGACTATCCCAGTGATGCGGCCTGCGCCGAATGTTGGATTTTCTACGAAGTCGTTCGCCAGCCGCTCGACAAAGCGGTCAGCCCTTGCCACGTCAGCTTCAACAGTGCATGTCGGGAAGCCTATTGGCAACGGTACTTCTCCGCTTAACAGCAGAATCTCACCAGAGTTTCATTTCGACCTAGCCCGCTCTGCGAAGCCAAGGCATGGGACACATCGTCTTTGGCGTAAGAGTCAGGAAGGTGTGCTGGCCGGACGCAAACCCAAGGTCATCCGCTGGTTTACATGCCCTATCTCGGAATTATTCCATGGTCTATTGCATACTTTACCAATGCAGCAGGTTTGTCTATGTTGAGTTTGCGTCGAATGCTTAGGCGGTGGGTCTCTACAGTCCTAACGCTGATATTAAGTTCACGTGCCATTTCCTTGTTGTTCAGTCCTTGGGCCATTTTATATAAAACTTGGCTTTCACGGGGTGTTAGTTCGTTGCTAGTGCCATCATCAAGAAGGAGTTTTTGCGCGATTTCAGCACTATAGAAGGTACCTCCGTTTGCGATGGCTTCAATCGCAGCGACAATCTCTCGGGAGGGGGCATTTTTTAACACGTAGCCACTTGCACCCGAGCGTAGGGATTCGCTTACGTATTCTTTACTGTCATGCATGCTGAGCACTAGAACCTTCAGCGAGGGATATCTGTCGCGTAATTTTCGTGTGAGGTCAAGACCGTTTATGTCAGGAAGGTTGATGTCAACCAACAAAAGATCCGGTTTGCTGTGCTCAACCATCTCTATAGCAGTCGCGCCATTTTCAGCCTCACCAACCACGGTCACAGTTGGAATGACGGATAGCAGGGCCCTGATCCCATCACGGACTAGGGAGTGATCATCGACTAAGGCTAAACGGATTTGTGTTGATAAGCTCATTGAGGCTGCCTGCTGCTATCGATGTAGAGTGAGTCAGAGTTTTGTACAAGGAATACTCATTGGTATCACGATATCCAGTTCACTCCTGCCAGGTGCTGATGCCATATGAAATCGGCCACCGAAGTGCTCGACGCGTTCGCGTATGTTCCTGAGCCCGATCCCAGCATGGCGACGCTCAACTTTATTGACGTTAAAGCCGATCCCATCGTCGATGATCCTCAACCGAACAGATTGCTCTGATCCAAACAGAGTGATGGATACGTTTTGGGCTTGAGCGTGTCGCTCGATATTGGATAACCCTTCCTGAACGATTCGAAAAAGCGAGACGGGTACCCCTTCGTCCAAGAGGCATTCAAACTCATTGGTCTCGAACGTCACCCTAAGTCCGCTGCGCTGCTCGAATTCCTCAGCGAGTTGCCCGATCGCGGCAGGAAGCCCCAGGGTGTCCAGCAGCGAAGAGCGTAGGTCGTGTGAAATGCTCCGAACCTCCCCAATAGCCTCTCCTAGGCGCTCTGTAGCCTCTTTCAAGATAACTGTACCTCGGGTTTCTCCGCTTTCAAGCAGAAAGCCTGCTAGCTCAAGTTTGTACTTTATGGATACGAGAACCTGGCTGATGCCATCGTGAAGCTCGCGAGAAACGCGCGAACGTTCCTCTTCCTGGAGGCTGACAATTCGCTGGTTTAAGCGCTGAAGCTTGGTGTCCGCTAGCCGATGCTCACTTAGGTTCAATGTCATGCCGCTTGCAAACACAAATAAGACTGCTATTAGGGCAACGACAGCAATCGAAACCATCGTCTTGCGGATGCCATGAGCCACTTCATCACGTGCTTGCTGAGTGGCTCGCTCAACGTCCTCAAGGTAGATCCCGGTTCCGATCATCCAACCCCATCGTTCTAACATTACGACGTAGGCGAGCTTATCGGTCACTTGCCCGGACGAAGGCTTGTTCCATGCGTAGCGTTGAAAGCCCTCGCCAGACTTGGCACTTTTTAGTAACGCTTGAATCACTAGCAGGCCGTGTGGATCCCTCATATCCATGAGGTCTTTGCCTACCAGCTCTGACTGCCGGGCATGCATCAGACTGTGGCCTTGGCGGTCGTAGACGAAAAAGTAACCATTTATACCGAAGCTCAGCTTCCTGAGTTCGTCCAGGACTTTTTGCTTGGCATGCTCGTCACCCTGGCCCTCGTTGTATAGGGGGGCAATCAAGCTCTGCGCCATTGCGACATAGTTTTTTAGCTCTGCACGCTTGCTGACCAGAATGCTGTCTTCGATCAGCTGCGCTTGTTGGTCGCCCAGCTGGTTGTTTAGGGAAATCACAAGCGCGCAAATCGCGGCAATAGCTAACAGGAGGGGTAAGACCCCCAGTGCGACAATTTTGTGTTTGAGCAGCATTTCCACTCCTGTCCAGACCTTACGATCGATCTGCGGTCTTGGAGTCATGAGACCTGAGGTCAGTGAAGGTTTGGCATCTTATGCCAACGCCTGGCGCAACGAGTAGCTGAAACGGTCTTAAACGACTGAGGGATCCTATGGAAGGTGTGCGTCTCAGTAAAACTACGTAGCCGTGGGGACGTAGTTCTGCGGATTTATTTGTAGCGGGCATACGCGGATATTGGCCGCTGCCGCGCAGCGGACACAAATATAAAAATCACGGTCGACAGCCTGTAGGGTGTCGACAGGAGACACGTAATGACCCATCTGGCTAAACACATTGCCTGGTTTGCCGTGGCTATTCTGGGAGCATTCGCGCTGAGCGTCGTGGCCTTGCGCCGTGGCGAAGCTATCAATGCTCTCTGGATCGTAGTCGCAGCAGTCGCCATCTATCTTGTCGCATACCGATACTACAGTCTGTTCATCGCCGAAAGAGTGATGCAGCTAGACCCTCGTCGAGCCACTCCCGCCGTAGTCAACAACGACGGCCTGGATTATGTGCCGACCAACAAGCACGTGCTCTTCGGGCATCACTTCGCTGCCATTGCTGGTGCGGGGCCTTTGGTTGGGCCGGTACTGGCTGCCCAGATGGGCTACCTGCCTGGAACGCTTTGGCTGATAGCCGGCGTGGTGCTTGCCGGCGCGGTACAAGACTTCATGGTGCTATTCCTGTCTACCCGCCGCAACGGTCGCTCTTTGGGGGACATGGTGCGAGAGGAGATGGGAAGAGTTCCAGGAACGATCGCGCTGTTCGGCTGCTTCCTTATCATGATCATCATCCTTGCTGTATTAGCGCTGATTGTGGTCAAGGCACTGGCCGAGAGTCCCTGGGGCATCTTCACCGTAATGGCCACTATTCCGATCGCGATGTTTATGGGCGTTTACATGCGCTATATCCGTCCCGGGCGTATCGGAGAGATCTCGGTAATTGGGGTATTGCTGCTGTTGGGCTCGATCTGGTTAGGGGGGCAGATTGCCGCTGATCCAGTTTGGGCCAAGGCTTTTACCTTTACCGGTATTCAAATCACTTGGATGCTCATCGGCTACGGCTTCGTCGCTGCGGTACTGCCTGTATGGCTGATCTTGGCACCGCGTGACTACCTGTCGACGTTCCTCAAAATCGGCACTATTGTTGCGCTTGCTGTCGGAATTCTGGTCACTATGCCCGAGCTCAAAATGCCGGCGTTGACGCAGTTCACCGATGGCACGGGGCCGGTGTGGAAAGGGGGCTTGTTCCCGTTCCTGTTTATTACCATTGCCTGTGGTGCCGTCTCAGGATTCCACGCGCTGATAGCCTCTGGCACAACACCTAAATTGCTTGCGAGCGAAGGTCATGCCCGGTACATCGGCTACGGCGGTATGTTGATGGAGTCCTTCGTAGCGATCATGGCCATGGTGGCTGCGTCGGTAATTGAGCCTGGTGTTTACTTCGCCATGAACAGTCCTGCCGCTATCGTTGGTGCTGATGCAGTATCAGTAGCGCAGACGGTTAGCAGTTGGGGGTTCACCATCTCCCCGGATCAGCTTGAGTCGGTAGCTAAAGATATCGGTGAAACCACCATCCTCGCTCGCGCAGGGGGGGCGCCGACACTAGCAGTAGGTATTGCCCAAATTTTGCACCATGTCCTGCCGGGTGAGAACACCATGGCGTTCTGGTACCACTTTGCAATCTTGTTCGAGGCGCTATTCATCTTGACCGCTGTCGATGCTGGCACCAGGGCAGGGCGCTTCATGTTGCAGGATTTGTTGGGTTCCTTTGTTCCTGCCTTGCGCCGTACAGAGTCTTGGACTGCGAACCTTATTGCCACCGCTGGCTGTGTGGCATTGTGGGGCTACCTGCTCTATCAAGGCGTGATCGATCCGTTGGGTGGTATCAATACGCTTTGGCCGCTGTTCGGCATCTCCAACCAGATGTTGGCAGGTATCGCTTTAATGCTGGGTACCGTCGTGCTTATCAAAATGAAGCGTCAACGCTACGTTTGGGTGACCCTACTTCCAGCGATCTGGCTGCTGATTTGCACCACGACTGCAGGATTCATCAAGTTGTTCGATGCTAATCCTGCTATGGGTTTCCTGGCGTTGGCCCGTAAGTACAGTGATGCGCAGGCCAATGGTCAGATTTTGGCACCGGCGAAGGACATTTCGCAGATGCAGCATGTGATCTTCAATGCCTATACGAACGCCACACTCACAGCCCTGTTCTTGCTTGTTATGTTTAGCATCTTGTTCTACGCGCTCAAGGTGGGGATTGCAGCGTGGGGTAGCAAGGAACGGACTGATAAAGAGGCGCCTTACCAAGCACTACCTGATGCATAACTGAGGGAAGTAACGTGTTCAATGACCTGAGTCGCTTCGGTAAATACCTGGGTCAGGCAGCGCGTCTGATGGTTGGCATGCCTGACTACGACACCTATGTCGAGCACATGCAGACCAAGCACCCGGACAAACCCATGATGTCATATGAGGATTTCTTTCGAGAGCGACAGGAAGCTCGATATGGTGGTGGCAACGGCCAGCCGCGTTGCTGTTAGGTGCCTTGAAGAATTTATCTGCGTAGTCGATTGCGCCCAATACTATGTATTGGGCGCTTTGCGTCTAGGTCTAGGAAACGCGCAAAAATGAGAGAGGCAAATGGTGGCATTTGCTGACACCAGCACCTTCAAGAGTCCTTGGATCAGCCCAGCGCAGCGCCATGCTTTGGCAATGGCAGTTATCCAGCGCCCGGCCGCCTCAGCCAAGCCAGTTGTCCAGACTGTCGCGTAAATCTTCCAGAGTTCTCCTTTACGGCTTGTTAAATTTTTCGAGATGGTAATTCAACCAAATATGGTGCGTTCCATCGATGTCAATTGTGATCCCTCCTGACCCTGAAATCCCTTTCAAACCATCCGTACCACTGCCTCCGACTATGCAGAAAAACTCATCTGCACGATCAACTCCGGTAGTGGAGGCGGAATGAATGAAGTTAAAGGATCCTTCCACCCCATTCACCGAGCCCTTGAAACTCTCCATCGCGATGTAGCTGCCCCTTCTTGACGCTTGGTCGAACGCTGCAGTAAAGGCTGTTGAAGAAATACCATCGATAGCTCCTGTATAGGACTTTTCCATGGAGCTGATTGACACTGGTATGTAGTGGTCTAATGATTCCGGACACCCATTTAGGCGAGAATGCTCGCCACAGAGAGGTGTCTGATGACCAAGCAACGCCGTACCTTTACGCCCGAGTTCAAGCGCGAAGCCGCCAGCCTGGTGCTCGATCAGGGCTACAGCCATATCGAAGCAGCTCGATCACTTGGGTTGGTTGAGTCGGCCCTGCGCCGCTGGGTCAACCAGCTCCAGCAAGAACGAGGCGGTGTCACTCCGACCAGTAAGGCGCTCACGCCCGAGCAGCAAAAAATCCAGGAGCTGGAAGCTCGGATCAATCGGCTGGAACGGGAAAAATCTATATTAAAAAAGGCCACCGCGCTCTTGATGGCCGAGGAACACGAGCGTTCGCGTTAATCGATCAACTCCGTTCTGAGGAGCCTGTTGATCTGTTGTGCTCGGTATTTGAAGTCACCCGATCTTGCTACTACGCACACTGCCGAAAACGTCGAACTCCCGACGTTGAGCGGCTGGTTTTACGCAGCCGTGTGAACGAATTGTTCACCCAAAGCCGCAGTGCCGCAGGCAGTCGAAGCATCATGTTCATGATGCGCGAGGACGGCATAGAAATCGGGCGTTTCAAGGTGCGCAAGCTGATGAGCGAAATGAAGCTGATCAGCAAGCAACCCGGCTCACATGCCTACAAAAAGGCGACGGTCGAGCGGCCGGATATTCCGAACGTGCTGGATCGAGAGTTCAGCGTATCGGCACCCAATGAGGTCTGGTGTGGTGACATCACGTATGTCTGGGCTCAAGGTCGCTGGCACTATTTGGCGGCTGTGATTGATCTGTTCGCCCGCCGCGTGGTGGGCTGGGCGTTTTCATCGAAGCCCGATGCCGACCTGGTGATCAAGGCCTTGGACATGGCCTATGAGCAGCGTGGTCGACCTCAGAATGTGCTGTTTCACAGCGACCAAGGAAGTCAATACGGCAGCCGAAGCTTCCGTCAGCGACTGTGGCGCTATCGTTTTAAGCAGAGCATGAGCCGACGTGGAAACTGCCACGACAACGCGCCGATGGAACGGTTGTTTCGCAGTTTGAAAACGGAATGGGTACCGACCGTGGGCTACATGAGCGCTTCGCTGGCACAGCAGGATATCGGCCGGTTTTTGATGCAGCGCTACAACTGGCAACGGCCGCATCAATTTAACAGCGGGCTGGCGCCCGCTGTGGCCGAGGAGAAACTTAACGCAGTGTCCGGGATTAGTTGACCACTACACAACGCGGTGTGCTCGTTTGGTGGTGAGAGGTGTAGATAAACGTGTATTCAAGAGAAGTCTTCCACTGGGTAGAGTCAGATTTCCTAAATGAGCATCCGTTGACCTTTCGCGTCAGAGGTGGGAAATCGGTCAACCTAGGTACTTGAGCTCACTCTCCAGCATTCTCTGCAACTCACTGTATGAGTTTGAGCCCATGATTAGCTTTGAGAGCTTTCCCTCTCTAAATACTGCGATTGAAGGAACTCCGTGAATATTCAGTGTTTTCGCAACCATTGGGGACTGAGCGACATCAACATGTACAAATGAAGCGAGCTGAGAGTAGGCGTCAGCGAGCTTTTGAAAGATAGGCTTCATTCCAATACATGGGCCGCACCAAGGGGCAGAGAAATAGACCACAAGTATTCTATTGGGTACGCTGAGCTCTCTATAGAGCTTGTCAGTATCCAAGTCATAAACTTCACTCATAGAAAATATCTCCCAGCTTGTGCTTAGAGTGCTGCTCAAGGCCGCCAGATACAGTTTTGGTGGCCTTTCAGCTATGATGCTGCCAGATCTTATATGATCTTCAAGTGGGGAGATATTTTGATTTCTCTCGCCATATTATGGAAGTTCGGTGAGGTTTTCATTACGTCTGCATGAAGTTCCTCGATTTTTTCCTGAGGTGCGTCTGCGCAAATCCTAACAGTGTAGTGAATTTCATTGACACCAGGGTTGAGGGTGTCATCAAGCCCCAAGAAGCCACGCAGGTCGAGGTTAGTGTCCGTTTCAATCTCAAGGCTTTTAATTTTGATGCCCTTTGCTGCAGCGCTTGTCACGTAGCCGACCGACATGCATGCATTTAAGGCAGCAAGCAGCAGCTCCATTGGGCCGGGCGCTGTATTTTCACCAAGCAGCTCAACAGGCTCGTCCGAGACGATCTTGAAGTCTCGCTCCAGCCGCTTACCGGCAAGGCTACACTGGGTTACATGCGTAACGCTCTTCGTTTGACCCATCCATTGAGTATGAACATTGAAGCGGGCTTCAGCTTTTTGATCATCTGAAGCTACTTCGTGAGCGAAGCTCTCTAGATTAGTAACGTTGATACCATTCACGATGTTGCTCATACACTGACTGCCTACAGCAAGTTTTAGGGTTGTTCGTTGACTTGCGACCGTATTTTCTCAGTTGTCGCAGCCGTTTAGGCCGCAGGTCTGTCCTTGGAAAGATTCGGCTTCGATAGCGTCTAAGTGCATGCGCTGCAGTGCTTGTTTGAAAGCGTCAACGGTTTGGGCTCCCGAGATGTAGAAACCGTTGTTGAAGACAAACAGAGGAACGCCGTTCGCGATCTCATGAGCCTCTTTCTCATCTTTGGCGATCAAGCTAGGCAGCGCTTCATCATTCCAGGCGCGCTGGACGAAGCTTGCCGAAATACCTACTTCTGCCGCAATTTCCGCTAATGAGCTCTCTTCGAAGATAGAGCGACCGTCGGTGGTGCTGGCCTCATATAGGCGTTCGCTGAGAACCATTTTTGTGTAGCTATCGTCGACTGCTTTTACGAGAGCGTGTGCCTTCGTAGTGTCTCCAAATAGCATCGTGTCAAAGTTGTAAACGAGGCCTACTTCTCTGGCGTTCGCAACGACAGCTTGGATCATCCCGTTGGCAGACTGCTCGTTGCCAAACTTCTGTACAAGAACCTGTTTGATCGGTGCAGCTTTTTGACCCGCCGCGAGACGAAACGCCTTGTAGTTCACTTGAACCAAGTCTTTATGTTCGAAATCGGCGAGGGCCATCTCGAAGCGGCGTTTTGCAATCCAGCACCAAGGGCAGACGAAGTCCGACCAAACGTTGATCGTAATTGATTTGGATTCTGCGTTCATTTTATATCACCTTGAGAGGTTCAGCAGTTCGGGTGTTAGTGGGGGGAGCTGACTGGGAAAGGATGGCGACTCGCCAGGGCAAAAGCCCTTTTAGGTCATTCTTTGTCGAAGGCGTCTAGCACGTGGGTGCTATAAACCAGAGCTGCGCCGGCGTTCATGTTGATTGCTACGCCGAGGGCTTCCGAGACCTCCTCAACCGTGACACCAAGCTTCTTAGCTTCAGCGACGTGGAAAGCAATGCAGCCGTCGCAGCGGGTGGTTACTGCCACTGCAAGAGAAATCAGCTCGCGGGTCTTCGCATCAAGGTGGTTGGTTTTCGCGCCGGCCCCGCCCAGTGCCATTACGCCCTTGATGGTTTCTGGTGAAAGCGAGCCCAGCTGCATAACGTGGGCATTAATGTCTTGTCGGGCTTTTTTCCAATCTTGCATGTGATCCTCGCGGCTACGCCGAGGCGTAGAAATGAAAAATTTGAGTGTGGTTCCTTGAATGCAGATTGAGCCTACCATCTAGTAGGTAGATCGTGCAATGCTGTTTTTTGTGACGTGCAGATTCGTCCGGTCAACGGGCGAAAACACATCCGGCGAGGTTGTGCCTGAGGCCTGCACGCGGCTCCACATTTTGATTTCAAGGCACTTCAGTCGCTTAGCTGCACCCCTGGACGTTGAGCTATCTGTGCTCTCAGCGATGTCGGTAGCTCAGGCGACTCCTGCAACGGATGTGAGTTGAGCCGACGTTGCAGGTAAGCGCTTTGACCGGTGCGATTGGTCTGAAGGGGAGTTAGGGGCCAAGCGCTAGACCAGTAGGGTGGCTTCACGATTAGGCTTCGAGGTTGGGCTCATCGTTGATGGGCGCAATATTAGAAACCGGCGAACGCTGAAGAGGAGGGCGCCAGTGTTACCCCGAATACTCGTACCCAAGCTGGCGCAGGAATTAGGAAACATTGATTAAAGCTAACGCGAAAAATGTCACCAGAATTATTAAGAACATCATCGACCAAGAACTGCTTGTGGCAGTCTCTTTCTCTTGTCGCTGCGCCGACTCACTATCGCAGCAAAGGGGAGTTACTTTCCCTTGTTCTCTCGCCTTCTTTAGAGCCAAAATTGAGCAGTATCGCATACAGGTATCCCTTTCAGTGGTGATACTTATACAGCTATAAATACCTTGAGCTCCAGGCGGTAATGCATGAAGCAACATACTCTGCGTCTCGGCTGTTGGTGAGTAGGTGGTCAGCAGAGTCCAGCGAAATGAAACTCTTGGGGTGTTTAGCTGTCTGGTAAATTTTTTGAGCTTGTTCTATCGATACAACATCGTCGGTAGGGGAGTGAAAAATAAGCAGTGCGCGCCGGAGGTTCGCGATACTTTTATCCTGCTGGTGGCTTTCAATATCATCAAGAAACTGTTTTTTTATAGTGAACTCTCTTCCTGCAAGCGTCACTCTATATTCACCAATGTCTCTGATGGCTTCTACTTGACCTTTGAATTGCTTCATAACATGGGCCGCATCAGCAGGAGCGCCGATTGTCACAACACCTTTTGCTTCTGGAATGTGCTTAGCCGCTGCGATGACTGCGGCGCCACCCAAACTGTGGCCAATCAAAAGGGATGGAGCCTGGTATGTATTACGTAAATACTCCGCCGCAGCTACCAAGTCGGCTACGTTGGAAGAAAAATTACTATTGGAGAAGTCACCGTCACTGCCGCCCAGACCTGTGAAATCAAATCGAAGCACAGCGATGTTATTGTCGACCAGCGCCTTGGCAATTCGCGCAGCTGCTTTAATATCTTTTCCACAGGTGAAACAGTGTGCGAACAATGCGTAAGCACTGGGCGACTCAGGTACCTCAAACAGACCTGAAAGGCTTATACCTTTGGGGTTTGGAAACGTGATCTTCTGTTTGCTCATGGTGAATTCCGTGGGAAGCGTTGACTGGCGTAAGGTTCTCGGCTAAGGCGTCATGGCAATGCGAGCTCCGAACCGTGAAGGCAACGAAAGCCTACCATCTAGTAGGTTTGCTGGCAATGAAGGTAGCTCTGCTTGATTTTTCGTGCTGAGTTCATGCGAGGCGGCTAGATCCTCAGCGCGCGCGAGCAAGCCAAAGTCGACACCACCCGCCGACGGAGTAGATTCGAACTACACGTGCGCCTCCAACAAGCTCTTCTGGCCTGGTACTCGGCTAGCTGGGGCAAGTGAAAAGCTAATGGGCGTGCTCGGCGGCGTAGATACCAGGTGGGGTAGGGGCACCTGATACCTTGGTACGCTCAAGCCCACCGCCGTCCAGCCACCAAAGGGTGCTTATAGGCGCGCTGCAATAAGAGCTCGGTCTGCGCGAAGTTAAACACCGATACGTCCACGGGGCACAAGGGTGGAACGATGTGATGGCTGGTGAGCGCACGGAAATGCTCGATGTCGCTTACCAGCTGGCGCATGTTCATCACGCTGACGGTATGCAGGGCCAACGCGTCCAAACCGCCGTCCACCAAATACCGATCAGAGATTTGTACACAGGGAAAACTAGCGGAATGGCCGCGCTGGCCAATAGCGCTTGCTCGAATTCGCCACTGGATAGAACGGTCTCGGCATCGCTGAGCAAATCGGTGGAGCGGGAGCGCCGCGCCCTCAATGCGATGGATGGGCAGTGCCTGTCCTAGCAATCGGTAAAACGCCGCTGGTTGCAACAGAAAACCACGTCGGTTGATTAACCCTTTGCAGGTACCGATCCAGGAGAGGGGGAAGATGTAACTCTTACTCAGCCCGCGCCAGAAGCCTGCCAGCGCTTCGACACCTGCAATATTGGGCCTTGCAGCAAAGTAGACACCGTTGATGGGCCTACAGAAGCGCCTACCACAAAGTCGAATTGAACATTAGCCTCGACCAGGGCTTGCAACATACCCATCTGCACCGCGCCCAGACTGCCTCCGCCAGCGAATACGATTGCATTTTTGCTTGCCATTCTCGAGGTCTCCGAGCAGCAACCTATCGAAGCAGTGTAGCTGACTGACCCACGTTACTTCCGATATTCACTCATGGGAGTGCTTCTGCCAGTCATGACTGCCGGAGCAAAAGTTTCTGAGGCCGTAAGCAATACTCAGCTAGTTCGCCGCTAACACAGACAGTCTGATTTTTATAGCTAAAAATCAGACTGGGCTGGACTATTCTAGGTAGTTTAGATGCACCCATTGGAAGTGAGGGCTGCGATGGATTTTCTGCATGGGCTGGGATGCGTCGACGGATTACTGCTCGAAAAATGGGGAATTGTGAAAGCGTTCCAAATAATCGGGTATGTACTATTCGTTATTGGGCTTCTGGACTATTTTAATAAATTACACATGCTGGAGTCAGCATTGCAGTTCATAATGCAAAACCTATCCAGGCTTGTGGAGTATATAGGGGTGGTTAGGCTGGTCACGTTAAGTATCGACTGGATTCTTCCGGGTCACATGAGAACCCCCAGATGGCGGGTGCGAGCGCTTATTAGCATTGGCCTTCGATCTCCACCTGTAACAATCGGCTCGTTGATTCTTATCTTTGTAATATTTTCCTTGCAGTCTAGAGGAGTGATTTCTGATAAGGGTGCCCCGGACAAAGTATTTTTCGGCGCACTATCTGCAATTAAGCAAAGTATACTGGCAGCACTGGGTGGGCGAGAAGGAGGAGCTCTAGATTACGCAATTATTATTTTAGGCACGTGGATTGTTGTATTAGGAATTTCCGCAACTGCTTACCTTGCTGTGGCAGCGATCTTGATTTCAATTACACTTATATTGAACTTGATCAGCCTAACCCTTGTGATCCTTGCAAAGCCGAAAAAGGGCATAGTCCTGACTTTCGGCGTGATTTTTTCGATCATTTACTTGGCTTATGAGTCACTGCCTTTATGCAGCACCACTCTACCGTAGTCGCCCGACAGATGAAGACTAGTTAAAGGTGTGTAACAATCATACCAGTCGATCTTGGGCGACGGGGTCGCGAAATCCGATAGGAGGTTTATCGGCAGACGGGCATTCCGGTCGGCGTATGCATTGCCTCGACCAAGCCCTTGGCAAAGCTCGCCAATCACCGTAAAGAAATGGCAGGGCCAGCCCGGTACGCTTCGCTATCTGATGCAGCGAGAGCTTGTCGCGGAAGTACATCCGCCGAATTTTTCCCATCATTTCCATGCTGATCACCTGGTGTTCTTTTGCTCGGAAAGTGAGCAGAAGCAGTTGAACACCTGGGTCAGTTTTCAGTCGGCAGAACAGCCTTTAATGGGTCAGTTTTCGGTCAGCGGCAACAGGCCGGCCATTACCCGGACGAGGATGAACGTCTACAGGTCAGCATCCTGGATTACCTGAGATTCCAGAGCGAGTTCGTCACGAAGGACTACATCCCTACAGCCGACATTCTGGCCCATCTGGGTGACAGAGGCTTTGGCGACCTGTCGGAGCAGCGGGTACGGTCAAGTGGTATTGCGAAGCTTCGGGATGCTGATGTCATCATCACAAGTACATCCAAAGGCTACAAAATTCCCCAGACAAGAGCTGACATCAATGACTTTCTGGAGATGGCCTCTGGCGTGGTCGTGCCATTGCTTGAGCGTGTTAAAAAGGCCCGTGAGGTATACAAGCTTAGTAGTCGTGGTGAGTACGACATCATCAAGGTGTCCAGGATTATGGATCTAGAGAAGCTCCTATCTTCACTTGATGCTTTCGCTCCAGACCGATGATTGATAAGGGCAGGAGTTATGTCTTGGCTTTGAGAATTTTCAAAGCTAGTTAAACCGAACGAAGATCCACCACCAACGTCATATTCAAGGACATCATTAGCGGGATGCTTTAGAATGTTCCGCCTGTTTCCCTTAATTTTGAGGATCGAATATGTCCCGTCTGGCAGAATTCCGTCAGCTCGAGCAGCAACTGGCCGCCCAGCTCGCAGAGCTTGAAGCACTCAAAGGCAGCTCCGAGCTGCAAGCTGAAATTCAATTTGAGACCAAACTGCGTGACTTGCTGGCCGAGTACGGCTACAGCCTGCGCGACATCATCAACATCCTGGATCATCAAGCCAGCCGTCGTGCGGCTGCCCCTGTAGCAGCTGAGAAGGCACCGCGTCGTGCGCGCCAGGTTAAGCAGTATAAGAACCCGCACAACGGCGAGATCATTGAGACCAAAGGCGGCAATCACAAGCTGCTGAAGGAATGGAAAGCCCAGTACGGTGCTGATGAGGTTGAAAGCTGGGTCACCCGCTAAGCTCGTCCATGTAACAGTAAGCGAGTCAAGTAAGCCGCCTAAAGGGTAATGCCAGTCAGTTAAGAAAAAACGGCGCTTCCCCGAGATGGGAGAGCGCCGTTTTTCTTGGGCCTCGTCACCGATTCAAGCGAGAAACCTCTCGCTCAACGGCTTAACTGACTGGCATTAGCCTAAAGGGCGGTTTTTTGTACATGCGCTTGGCGGTGGGATTGCCTTGCAGCAAGCCCAGGGCAAGGTCATCGGTGCTGTAGGTATTTCACGCGCAACCGTTGAGGCGGATCAAATCATCGCGGTGGGCGCCGCACGACCATGAATCGCTGTCTCAACTCCGCTGGCGTGCTGGGTGGGCTCGCAGGGGATTGAGTCCCTGCAGCGTCGGTAGCGCCTAAACGACACCTGCCGCGAGAGGTTCATCGTTGCTGGTGTCATGAATCGCTTGTAAGGATGGCCTGAACATTGAAATGGCGCTTGGATAACTGCGCTTTGCCTCTGGAATGCGCACGTCACGCTACTTCACATAGGCATCTGCCACCCAGACTTCACCCATCGGAACCTCGGCTCTTGAACCTTTGGCCCGCCGAAATCTTCACCTTCAATCTCGAAAGACCTGGCCATCAGATCCCGCACCCCGCCCAAACGCTCCATGGCGGTGAGTTCCTTGGTGATGTCCTTGACGACCGTTGTAAACGCCTTGGTCGATTCTGACTTCATGAACTCGGGAGTCGAGAGGGCGAAATCTCGATCAGGTAACGAAACCCCGAATAGACTGGTGATAGAGCTTGCCGTTTTGATGAGAAAGCTACCCTGGATGCCTTGGGCAGAGCGGACACCGTAGCTGCGCTTAAGGTCACCGCAAATCTTGTCAACGTCATCCATGAGCTTGGTGATGCGCTTGTTGCCACTCGCGAGCCCTTGCTCGTCGAAGGCAACTCGAATGGCCTTTAGGGTTTCGCGCATGGTCACGAAATGGTCTTCGCTACGGATCTGTCTGGCCGCCTCGATCGCACCGGAAACGCTGCCGGCGGATTGAGTCAACCACGCTGAGAACAAGGGTAGATCCAAAGCTACGGTCTGGGTTGCTCCATGCGACTGGATTTCCGAAATGCTAGTACGGGTTTTGTCCGAGAGATTTGCCAAAAGGCGGGCGGTGAAGTCATGGCCGAAGACGCCGGCTTTCTTCATCCAGTGCACTTGATAGGCATGCCTGATGGGATGGATGAACGAGTCTGCTTTCAAGTACTTGGCTGCAGTCGTGTAATAGATCGATTTGTACGCGAGCCAATTCAGCGAGGCGACGAACATCTCCAGCTGCTTGGTGGGGCCTCCGTAGGAACCAGAGTACTCTCCAGTGAACTCTGACTTGCTGAATACGTGGCCATCAGAGCCTACTAGCTTGACGTCTTTCGACCAACGCCCGCGCGTTTCACTTGCATCGCTTAACTCCGCGAAGATTGCCGCGCTTAGGGCGCTGTACTTGCCGTAATCGTCAGAAGCACGGTAGCCCAGCATCCTCATGGTTAGGTAATAGACGCTGGAGGCTTGATCCCAGGTGCAGACCATGTTCATTTTCAGCTGCTCCAGGAGGGCGCTGAAATCTTCGTCCACAAACTCGCCGCCGCGAATTTCTGGGCGGATCAACTCTGCTTCCTTTTGAGCAACCGCGTCCACTCCGTCCAGCCCAAACTCGGTAGGTGACAAGAACCGGAGGTAAGGGAATTGTTGCTTGCGGTTTTCTCTGTGATCAGCTTTATAGTTGTCTATGCAGAGGAGGTCGTCGTAGAAGAGGTTTCCTTGCAGGAAATTCTCTAACGCGCACAGGTCTCCATTGATCGTATCTCGAGTCTTGACTGCAACCGCGCCGGTAGCGCGCTGGACGGCGGTGAGGGTGGCGTTGTCTATCAGTGCGTAGGTCATGGATTTATTGCCCATCCTGTGTGGTCGAGACTATAGCCACTCAGATTGGATGCTGGCTATAACCCCGACAACTCCCCGACCGACACTACACCTCGCGGATGTTTTTCCCCAGTGCATGGCAGCCCTATGAAATCGGACGTTTTCTGCCTATCTTTGAGCTGGATCTGCATTTGCCAGGGATTCTCCCATGCTCGAAAAAATCCTGCTTCGCAACGTCTCCAGCTACTCGCCTGATGCTGTGGTGTCCATTGCTCCGCTCAAGCGCGTGAGCCTGTTTTATGGCCAGAACGGTACAGGCAAGACCACCATTGGCAACTTCCTCCAGGCTCCTGGTGAGTCCTGCTACAGCGTGTGCGGGGTGGATCCGGTAAAGGTCGGTCGGGAGGTGCTGGTCTACAACCATTACTTCATGGAGAAGAACTTCCAAGAGGCCACTTCCCAACCCGGGGTGTTTACGCTCAACGAGGGAAATATTGAGGCAAAGGAGGCACTGGCAGCAGCGGAGGCATCCATTGCTGAGCTAACCATCGCCCACGATGCTGAGATGGAGAAGGGGGTTAATAGCAAGAAGGTTCAGGACGCTGCTTACGAGACGTTGTTGGACAGTGTCTGGAAGCCCAAGCGGGAATTCGACAACACGGCATTGGCGTACTGCTTCAAGGCTCTCAACACCAAGGAGCGATTACTGGACGCCGTCCGTAACGTCCCGCTCGTAGCCTCCACCGATACCGCCCAAGGGCTGCTCGCTGAGGCTGCGGTGCTAAAAGAGACCAGTGATCAGGAGCTGCCTAGCATCCCGCCGATTGCGTTTCAAGCGCACAACCTGGAGGACGATCCGGTTCTGCAAGAGGTCATCACAGGGTCGGGTGATTCCTACCTTTCTGCGTTCATTCAACAACTGGGAAATTCGGATTGGGTCAAGCACGCGCTCCGTTATCAGGCAGAGGCACAGGACAAATGCCCGCTATGCCAGCAAACCTTGCCGCAAGATTTCTATGCCGAAATCCATAAGGTCTTCGACAAGACCTATGAGCAGCGCCTGGATGTGTTGCGCCAACTCGAAGGCCGTTACCGAAGTGCGGTCGATCAGTTTCTACGTCGGTGTGAAGCCCCGGATTATCAGGTGCAAGCGATCAAACTGCATGTCACCAAGCTGCAGGCTGCGTTTCAAAAGAACCTGCAAGCCATGGCTGAGAAAATCGCCAGCCCATCCCTGATCATGGCCCTGGAGTCAACCGTTCCATTGGTGGCCCAACTGAATGGCGAGATCGCGGCTGAGCAACTGAAGATCGACGAGATCAATGCGAGGATCAAAAACCGCAAGCAGCATGAAGCGAGCATCAAGCAACGTTTCTGGAGTTGGTACAGAGGGGCGTGCAACGCCGCTTTCGTGACGTTCGACAAAGTCGACAAAGCGCAAGGCCGCATACGCCAAGTGGCCAAGGATGAGGTGCAGGCCCTCAGGGATCGTATCCAAGAGCAGCGCGGGATCGTCACCACGTCCAGAGCCTCCATCACCAACATCGATCAGGCGGTCGAGAACATCAAGTACTGGTTGCGGATGTTGGGGCTGAAGGGCTTCACGCTGATCAAAGAAGAGGGGCCGATACCCCAGTACCGGCTTGAACGTCCAGGCCAGACTGAAGGGGTGTTCAAAACGCTCAGCGAGGGTGAGAAAACACTGATCTCATTCCTCTACTTCCTAGAGGTCTGCAATGGTGAAACGGGCACCACGAGTGGGAAGCTCAAGAGTGACCGGATCATCGTGATCGACGATCCAATATCGAGCCTTTCCCATAACTATGTCTACGACATCGCTTCCCTGATCAGGCGCCAAGTGCTCATCCCGAAGGAGCGATTCAAGCAGGTGATCATCCTGACCCATAACCTGTTTTTCTTCCATGAGATGGTCAAGCTGCTGAAGGAGGACGGCGAGAAGGCTTTTGCCATGTTCCGAATCACCAAGTCCGAGTACAGCTCTGTAGTGGCGATGGAGGAGCGGGAAATCCAGAATGATTACCAAGCGTTCTGGCAGACGATCAAAGACGCCTTGCAGGGGCGGACGTCTCCCAACGTCATGCCGAACATGATGCGCAACATTTTGGAGTACTACTTCAGCTTCGTACATCAGACACCTACGCTGCGGCAGGCGCTGATGAAGCTCAGTGAGGACAAGCCGGAATTCAGGGCGTTGTTCCGCTACATCAACCGCGAGTCCCATACTGATTCGGTCAATATCACAGACTTCGGTGAGATCGATCCAGCTACCTTTATCGATCGTTTCAGGGACGTGTTCGTCGAAACGAAATTCGAAGCTCATTTCGACAAGATGATGGCGTGATGTCGCCCAAGGTAACGAGTCGCAGCTGCACTGGTCTGGGGTGAGAGTGCAAGTATCACCGATGCAAGAGTTAGCCTTCCCAGACCGGCTATGCACTGATAGCATTGCGCCTGCAGCTACCACCAAAGGACTCTCCTTCCTGCCTGGCACTCATCTGCTCGCTTTGCACGTGGCGTGTAAAGGCTGTCAGCGGCCCGCTGAGATCAGATGGAGAATACGCCATGACCGATCATGGAAAAGTTGTCCTGGTTCGCCAGTACAACCGATTCCGGTTTGGGCAGTGGGAGACCGTGTGCATGCACATGCGCTCCCTTCCGCGCCGGTAATTGAACGTACCTGGGTGGTAGCTGCACCCCCTTCCTCTGATCCCCTTCCTGATGCCAGAGCTGGCAGCCATCGACTCGTCCCGATGATCTATCGGAGCGGGCCCTGAACTCACCTAGCACCGCCTGAACCTGGATGTCAGATGCCAATCGTAGCGGCGATTTTTATACACTCGGGACAGTAGGTTTTTAAGCCCGCCTGGTCATACCGCTGTGGGAAGGTAATCAATTGCACTGTGCGGCCATGAATGCGCTGCACATGCCCCTAATCGAAACAGCTACGAGGATTGTTTGCCCAGCCATCGAGCGTAAGCGAGGATCATTTCCCAAGCGTAAGAGCGAGCATGGTTGAATTCCTCAGCGGTAGGTTCTCGCAAGGGGCCCTTGGTCAGCCCGCGATGTCGGCTGACAGTGGAAGGGGCATTGCATACGGCATGAAACTTACCAATTTTGGACTTCTCGATGCCGAGCGCCTCGGTCAATTTCGGCAGCTTGCCAAACCTGGCTTGTAGGGCCTCCAGGATTTCGTAGAGATGAGTGAACTCGTCTCCAGAGTCACGCTTGGATTCGCTTTGGCTCGCCAACAGCCGGCTGAGCAAGTCGTCGCCGGCATGTTTCGATAGCAGCTCCGACTCCACCTGTTGGCGATCACTGAGCTCTTGGGCGCTGTCTTGGATGAGTACCCCATCCCGATAGACCTGGATCTGTATGGAATCGGTGATCCTGATGCTGGCGAAGCTCTCTAGGTAGATTTCACGTGAACGGCCATCGGCGTGTGTAACCGTAAGTATTGGATGATCTTCGACGACGACCGGGTCTTTCCTGTGGAGGCCATAAGGTGCAAGCCGGGCAAAGATCACCCGACGGAGCTTGTCTGTCAACGTGGGGTCTGATTGGTGGAGCGTTGTGTCGGTCTCAGCCCGAGCGACGCCATCTTGAATCACAAGGGTAGCCCCGTGTGACTCGATGGTGTGGGTTTCCTTGAAAAGGTCTATTGGTTGGTAACGCCATTCCAATGTTGCAGTTTTGATTGACATACGCATGCCCTAGGTGAACACGATCCCATCATATCGCGTGATGAGAAGAATGCTGCGCCCCCAGGCGTTGTTACCCCCATAGCGTGCCACTGGCAGTTACGTAACGGTAGCTAAAAACTGCGGAGAGTTTGTCGATCAGTCGATTCGCCGTAGCTGCGACTCAGCCCACTGATTGATACGGTCACGCTGCGAGTCGCTCATCTTGTCGGTGGCAGAGGTGAGCAATTGGAGGATGTAGCATTAATCCTGGTCTTCCGGAAACCAGTCGGATAGCTCGACATTGCAGTGCTTCGATTGGCCGAACGCCCAGGCGAGAACCATATCTGCTGCGGCACGAAAATGATCAGCTATGTAGATCCCGTGATCGATCGCCCAGCCGCGTCGCCTAAGCTTCTGGCTAGCGTCTATGACGCCAAAATCCCCAAAATAGGCTGAGGTGTCGGGGTAATGGATTCCCGCGAGCGAAACCTTGACCTGGCCAGCTTCCCTGTCCCAGTAGGAAAGGTGATGCCAGCCGCCTGTGGTCGCCTCTGGCCATGGAAAATTGATGGCTGCTTTCCCGGTGATGTAGTGCTCAGGAGATACTCGGCATAGGTCAACATCGAAGCGGGGCATGCTCTACCTCCTTGTAACCATCGAAGAGCGGGGTATTTCAGTTTAGATGCATCTACAGCGCCAATTCAGATGGCGAATGAGGGGCGGATAATCAGAGTAAGTCGAAGCTGCCTAGTCGAGAGAAAATGCTGGTGGCCCAACTAGGCAACCTATTGGATAGCTGGGGAAGATTTCGACAGTTGCTCCAAGAATTTCCGGCCATCCTCGATCTCGTGCAGCGCCTCGAGATCGGCAATGAATCCAACGCTGCTGTACAGCCCTGCAATCTTCTCTTTTTCAGTCGGAGAGGACACGACCTTGGTCACCTGCAAAAAATGCTTACGCATCGTGCTGTACACGGCCAAGGTGGTACCTAGGTAAGCCGCCAGTTTTTTAATGGTTTCTTGGGCGTTCGCATCAACTAGAGCGTTCGAGTTATCTCCTGTTCTAATCCCGCTAAGCCTATCCTTCAACAGATTAACCTGAGCCTGGAGACTGGCAATCCGCAACAATGCATCTTCTGAGACAGCCTGCGGCTGCTCCAGAGTCTCCCGCCCGTGATTGAAGGCTATATCCACCATGCGCCGGTAGCTTTCGTTCCGTAGCAAGGTGATGTAACTGAAGCTGCGCACCTTCTTGTTGAAAAAGGGCGTTGTCGGATCGCCGGATTTTGCCTCCCGCACCTCCGAAATGACACCTGCTAACGCTTTACAGTAATCTGTGACATTACCATATTTAGTAGCATCTATAACGCGCAACGCTTGTTTGATAATTTTTTCGATTTCTGCAGACCTGGCTGCCACAAATTTATCGAATGTGGAGGGCTTTCTCCCAGGCTTCGAATCGTTTTGTTTTTTCTTCATTTCGTAAGCCCGAGTTCCTATGCCACCATGTGTGTGAGCTGAAGCGTTTGTTTAGGTGTGGAGATCAATTGCTTAATTGCATCAAGGTCGCCAGAGCTCGCAGCAAACAACTCATACTCATTAATGGCTCCAGACTTAACCATGCCGCTGATTTGAGCCGCAACTTTATTGGCAATCGGTGTGGTTTTGTCGGGATCAACACCCAGTATCTTGGAAAGATCTCCTTCCTTCATGAGCAAGACATGCCGTAGGTGCGCCAGCTTCATGCTAAGATCGTCAGATGATGCATCTGGGAAGTTCTGGACGTCGATCAACCTCTTGAGCAAGCGCGCCTCTTCCGGCAGCGACAGCCGCTCATAATGTCGCAAGACTTCTTGACGATCTTTGACCATAAATTCTTGCTCCAGGCCTTTCTCGTACATTTGGACGAGCTGGATTTCAATGGCTTCGAGCAAGCAGGCTTCGCGAGCAAACCGGTCGTTCTCTGCTTCGAGTTGTTCCAGTTCGGTGCTGATACGTGCCGAAGGCTTACGAGCCAAGTATTGTTGAATCAGTGTAAGCGTACCGGCCATCAGTTCCCGGTACTTATCCTTCTTGGCCGAGATGGCTGGCAGGTGTGCTACGCCACGAATCGCAAAAGGGCACGCAGAGCAACAGTTTGGTTCGCCAAACAGGTCGAGTACTTCTTTGGGACAGGTGTTGTTGAAAGGACAGATATGTGTGGTGTTGAAGGCAAGTTCACTAACTTCTTTGGCGATGATCCGATCCAAACCCGTATCTGATTCCTGCTTGACACTCGACAAACTCATGAGCCGGTGCTTACTGATGGCAGTCACTGGGTCGGCCGCGATATCTTTCTGAATCGTCCGGTTCAGTTTCGAGATTGTTTCTGCCAACTCCGGGAAGTCGCCGGTAGAGAGCTTGTCCTGATTGCTCATGAGGGACATGCAGAGCATCTGCTGGTGAGTCATCCCAAGGTCGCTCTCATCGAAGACCGAGTAATACGACACGAGCGCCTCAGACTGCCCTGTTAACCATTGGCCTACAATGCTTGGAGGAAGGAACTTGATCGCCTCAGAGACGAACCCAGCGCGTAGGCCATGTGGAGTGTAATCGCTAGTCAGAGTGCTAGCAGTTATAGATGAAAGAGCCTCTGTCGAGTTGTCAGTGATATACTGAATTTTGTCTGTGGTGCCTATCGGCGGTTTGCACCAAACGATATCAGGGCAGCGCATGTCCCCCAATTCAGATTTGATGAAATGTTGCAAGCATAGTAGGAGAAGGCGAAAAGGATCATAGTTTGTCCAGCCACCAGGGCTAATCGCAAGCCTGAACAATGGGCGAAGTCTTCCGAATTTTGAATTTTTATTCATGTTGTACCAGATGCTATTTTTGAAGCTCGGATCGGTGCACCGGCCGTACCAATCATTTTGTCTGTCCAGCAGCTCAATTACCCTGTGTGACACGATTGCTGTCCACTCGCCGTGAGCTTTGTCAGAACTGACAAGCAAGGGAGCCAGCGGCCTTCTCGTATTACGCTCCACGTAGTTTGCATATCGGTCAACATCTAGCCACAACAAATGATGTTGGCGAATGCCTGTTTCACACATCAATAACGTTGAGCGAACATCATTCATAATGATGCGCGGCTGTACGGTGCCATTAATGTGCATGTCGGAAATGCGATAGAACTTTGGAATGTATGTAAAAGGACGAGGTTTCCCATTGTGATAGAAAATAGGGGTAAAGTTCAGAGCTTTGAAGTCGACGCCTGCGCAACTCATGGCAGCCGTCCCCCATAGCCCTGCCCAATCTGAGCCGTGGACAAGTTCGCTAAGAGTGGGGTACTTCAGCTCTCCCTCGACTATCCCAGGCTCAGCGCCGTCTGCCATGCCATTAAGGTGTATGGTCAGGTACTCCAATGAGTACAGCATGCTAATGAAGGTGGAGAAGTACATTCTCGGTATTGGCTTTTTGATCGTTCCCCATTTTCTGATAAGTTTTGGATAACAATCCGGTGAAAAGCTATTCCTGACTTTTTCCGCATTAGGGATTGCGGCGGATTGAGAAATAATATAGTCGAAGAAGCCTTCAATAGGGTAAGTTCTCTGGTATTGGGTGTCTGGCGTGTTTTGGTTGATTTCCATAATGATTTTGATCATGGTGAGAAGAGTCTCCGGAAGATCTTTCTCAAAGCCACAAACTTCTTTCAATAGATCTACGTCAGCCGTGATATAGATTGCACAGGTAAAATCATTGAACGTAGTCGGGTAAGAGTCCAGGTTCCCATCACGATCCATGAAGAATTGGTATAGGTAAGGGCCGCAATAGGCGAGCAGATAGTACAGCGACGTTCGATGATTTTTTTGGCTCTCTAACCTTCTGGACTTGAGAAACGCCAAGTAGGTAGTGTTGAGCATTTGACAAAATTTAATCACTTTTTTCGGAAGCAGTTCTAGCCCGCCGGGTAGCGTAGGGGAGTTGTCCATCCTGAACGCACGACTGAGATCCCTGGCATCAGAGAAAATAGTCGCAAAGCGCTCGATGCTGTGGTCGGTGCCCTCTAAGTAAAAACGGGTTTTCTCAACCATCTGCAAATGTTGCTTATTGGCTTTTTTTAGCTGAACAGATTCGTGTGTCAGCTTACGAGCCTGCTTCGCTTGCTCGCGGCTTTCAGCGAGGATGCGGTTGACGGCATCGCGCATCCAAGGGTTGTTAGATGCGTTGGCGAGAAACAGGGAGAAATCGTCCGTGTAAAATCTAGCGAGCTCAGATTTGCACCCAAAGCTTCGTAACTTCAGATCACGAGCGACTTCAGCTGTGAAGTTTTCAGCATCATGTAGATTTGACGCAAGCAACAGCCGCAGCCATCCCGTAGCTCTCAGTTCACGGTTCTTTTTGGTCATTCCCCCTTCGTAACCAAGAGATGAAACGGGGTTGATGGCCCTGATTTTGACAAGGAGAGGGCAGTTCTTAGTATGCTCCTGGATAATTTCATCCAAAATAACGTCATTATTGATGGGACTGCTCCAACCAAGCGGCAGTATTACTTTCTTTTCCATCCAGAGGCGAAGGAAAGCGAATTTAAAAAACGAGATAAGCGGCGCTACCCTGGCCGTTGGAAATTCTGGAATGACAGCCTTGACGATTTCCTCCTTCTGGTTGTTCCCGGCAAAACAACACGTAAGCAGCTGTTCCACCTGAGCGCGCGGCATCGCGAAGAACGGACGGGGGCCGAGATCGTTCAGAGCCAGCAGTACATCACGTTGTCGTCCGCCGTCTACATGGTAGTAGTGATTCCAATAGCGATGCCTTACATCGATCATGGCCATATCGAAAGCCGGGCCAGTTTCCTTGTTCTTAATCAACCAAATAGGATTGACGTGAGATGGATTGATCATGCGGCCTCCAGGGCGAGTTGCTGAAGTTGTTTGATTTCTTGCTGGTGATATTCAATCCGCGCTTCAAGGACGGTCTTAGGCCCCCCGGATAACCGAGCGAAGTTTGATGCTGCTATCTCTGCCTGGAGCAGGTGTACATCTTGGCGTGCGTACCGCTTGGTAGTTTTGATCAACGCGTGCCCCATGAGCTGCTGAACCAAACTCAGCTCAAGGCCATACTTCCTTTGGCTATGTGGATTTGGATTAGGGCAATGATTGACCAGGTAATACCCATACATGTGTCGTAGGGAATGAAACCCATATGAGCGCTGCGTTAGCTTTAGAGCAGCTTTGTGAAAACGTTCGTACAGCGCTTGATAGCTGTTGTGCATTGGCTCTCCATCCACAAGACTTCTAACCAGGAAGTCATGCCTTACGGGAGCCATGAGGCGTTGAGCACGCAGCTCGGTTTTATACTCCTCCAATGCAATCCAAAACATTGAAGCAAAGGGTTCGATCAAAAAGGTCTGCGGATGGGTTCTGCCCTTGTGCGGCAACGCGTTGATTTCTGCCGATGAAATATATTTGATGAGCACGTTATGTCGTTCGGTAGGGTCGACGATTAGCACTCGATTGAAAGCGGGATCAATGTCAATCTTTACGTCTTCATTGAGCATCGTCACTGCTTCAGAGAAGCGTGCGCCTGACGCGGCCAACAAGCTCCATAGCATCTTGTCCCGCGTGCTAGTAGCTGCCTCGATAAGTTCTTTGCACCTATCGATTGGGAAGGCAAGTTTGTCCCCGCCATATAAGTCGGTATGGGCTAGCGTTGATGGTTTTGAAATAGCGGATAGGCCAACACGTTTTACACGCCGAGCGCCACCTGCTAAACATCCGGCCAGCCAGCTATTTTTCTTGATTGCAGCCCGTACGCTCGTAGGGGTCTCCATTTTGACGGTCTGGGCCAAAGAGAATCCAGACAACTGCTGAGACGAGATGTACCCGTTTGCTTCCATCTCCAGCATGCCTAGGCGCAACCGTTCGCTTGCATCGACAAAGCTGTTGAGCGCAGCGATGGCAACACCTACTGAGCTCCCCGAAAGGTTTCGATTGCCCAATATTTGTGCGGCTTGCGCAATAGCTGGATTTTCGCTAGAAGTACCGAATACTAAATAGCTTTCGTAGTTTTCGATTGTCTGACTGAGAAGTAGAGGTGTTAATTCGCCATGCAAGTGTGCAACAAATTGCAGCAGTTCCAAGAAGACTCTGTTGTATCGAGCATAGGCTTTAATTGTTTTGAATTTTCTCTTACGGCTAAGTGTGTAGCACCAGCTTTCAAAGAAATCATCCATCAGCTTGTCGTGTGAGACCAGCGTAAAAATTTTCTTATCATTCTTGGTAATGGGGATCAGGATGGGTGGAGCAAATGAGGCTGCTCCGCCAGTTAGTGCGATAGGGTTCATCTCAAGTTCCGATACTGCTGGGATGAACAAATGGTTACATGTATGACTTGAAGCATGCAACTGCGTACGAATGCATGCTTTCTTAACCTTTTAAGTTAAATCAAGGGTTGGGGAGTTCGGTGTTATATGGCGCTATATAACGCCGTTATTTATTTTTTGGGCGGTAAATATCTTGGTATTGGCTTTTGTTATAGGGTTGGATCTCATGCCGCTGGAGGATCCCAGACTATTCTGCGCTACCAAGTATGGCGCATAAATTGCCCGTTAGCTATGCAAGGTTCGCCAAGAGTTTCCGCTGTCAATGCTATTGAAAAAATAAATATTTTTTCCGAAATGCTTCAATGAATCGTGAGCATTGGGTGAAACGAAGGTAATCAAGAACAAAAGAATCGACGATCAGTAGTGGCGGAGATGCTCTCCCAGGTTTGATCTGTGGGGTCTCGAGCCGCTCTGTGAGGTTGTGAGTCCCGTGAACTGCAGAACTGTTTTCTAAGCTTGCCAAGCATGCAGTTGGCGGAGTGAGGCCTATAGGGAGTGAATCGTCGTGGAGCCTTGATGTGCCTGCGGGTGTGGCTATGGCAGATGTTCCTGCGCGGAGCCTCAGGAAGAGGCTATCCGCTCCAACCATTCTCTCAACAGGTGTGTCTCCGCCATGCTCAGTACTGTTACTTCGCCGAGATTGGCTTTCAGTTCGGACGCAAGATTGGGGGTTTTACGACCTGGATCGGACTTCACGGTGTCTGCCCCCTGCGAAGTACGCATGGCTCCCTTTTTCAGGAGAGGTTTCACTGCCTGTCTTACGAGCCAGCTTACGTGCGTAGGACGGCTTGTCTGATGCAAACAACTGAATATCATCCCAACGCAAAAAGGGTGGATGAACTCAAAGGCCTGTTTTTCGCCGACGTGCAACAGACCCGCTTTGGCTACTTCTCTGATACAGGACTTCAATTCGTCAACCTGAATCCCCCACAGACCTGAGACGTTGGTATCGCGTGGCTTGCTGATGTGGAGGTAGAGGCCAGGGTGGGTCAGGCCGAATACGACCAGTCCCTCGATTACATGGTATAGCCCGCTGATCGGGTCTTCTGGTTCCTCTGCAGGTACAGGCCTGGTTTGCCAAAGGTAGAGCGCTGCCGCGTCATATAGCTCATCGATTTTCCCCACATGACTGTAGATCTGAGGGGGGAGGATCTTGGCCTGCTTGGCGATGTTCCGCATGGTCGCGGCTTCCATACCTTCCTCAGCAATCAGCTGAGCTGTTACTTCGATAATCTTTACGGCCAGGGAGGGATGAGTTGTAGGGAAGGACGTCATGGTATGCGAGGCGGGGGAGGGGCTGTACGGTGTGTGGCCACCGCATTGAAAGGCGGTGATCTTACGTTTAGGAGGGAGGGCGGGCAAATTTAGTTGTCCCCGCTTGAGTTTGGTCTGCGTAGCCGTCAGATACCAAACATCAGCCCAAGCGCAAAAGCCCGTATCAACTAAGAGGTGCAGCACGACTTGCGGGACGAAGCGCCCAGAACCCTGCCGCCGGCGGTCTCTACCGAGGACATCAGCTTCCAGACCAGATCCCGATAGCCCCCTTGAACACGACACTGCTCCATCTGCACCTCCCGGTACGGCTGCCGTGAACCAAGCCCAGTTGAAACTGGGCTTGGCCCTTCGGGCTTCCATTCTCACCTCTTCGGCCATCGTGGCCTGCGCGCTCCGCTTGCTTTTAGCCTTCTACTATCAGTGAGAGTCATCAGTACAGGAAATTATGGTTAGAGTTTCTGGATTAAAACTATTAAAGATCTTGTGTTGAAGTGGTTCAGCATATTTCGCTGAAATCAGAAAATTCAAATGCGTGAAATAGTTGCTGCTCGCTAAAATGCGCTAAATAGTAAGATCTGAGTGCTGTGAACATGTCGTAATCAGGTTCGCTCATGCGCCAGCTCAATGCTAGGTAGTTGTCGTATGTTATGTGGGGCTCTTCTCCGTATTCCATAAGTTTGTGGTTTTTTTCACTCAGATGGCCAAGATCCTTGCTTTTAAGTAGCGTGATAATGTTGTCGAAGGAAGAGCGCTCGTCATCAGAAAGATAAAGCTCTAGCTCCTGCAGGTTTATTTCTATTTTCCAATTCAGCCATCTCGGTGGAGTGGCGCGCTGGATGGTTTTTGCAATTACTCTTCGGGCTATTAGGGGTAGTTGCGAGTAATGTGTAGCGAACTGCTCTATTTGCTTTAGAATCGTTTTGCCGACTATCGTCTGATCACCAAGGCTGTCCCAGAGATTGTGATAGCTGATAAAGACTGATGGTTCTTTTGATGGTGTTGAGTAGGAGTTGTATGCATAGCTGCTGGCTTGTACTGCGTGTATTTGTGGGATCCATGCGCCTAGTTTTAAGTTGACTATTTTGGCGAGATTTGAAATCTCCACGTCCTCCAAAGAAGATATAGTCTTTAATAGGTCAGGAATTGCGATTATTTTAACTGTATATCCGTTGTAGTCGTTTTGCTTCGGAGTGTATCTTGTTGCGGATATAAAGAGAAACCAAATTTCCTTGGCGCTTGGGACTTTATTTCGTATCAGTGTGTCGATTGTGGTGGTGATTTTCTTCCAAGTTCTGGTTGTGGTTACTTGGAGTCCTATACCATTGCTTCCTTCCTGCCAGTCGATGCCTGGAAAGTTTTCGTCAATATGATTTAAGTTTTTGAATTTGTAATTGTAGGCAAGGTTCACTATGTCAAGTAAAGAATCTTCGGCACCTTTTGCTTCATCAAGCAGGTTTCTTTGTGCTTGCAAATTTATATGGTGTGTATAAGAGGATAGAGAACTAGTTATAAGTTCTAGATTGCGACCCCGATTTGTTAGCATTGCGATTGCTCCATTAGTCGGTCGAAGATGGTATCAAAGGTTAAGTTCAAGATAAATGGTGTTGCGCTACTTGGCGTGAGGTTAACGCCCCATGTCTTCGTGCAGGACAGTCTAGGCAAGTGTTCTCGAACCAGAATAGGGGACTTGGAGCATACTGTTCATCTCAGGAATTACCGGGTATCAGTTCCATGCAGTGGGGAAGCCCAATTGATGGAGGGTCAACGCATGTTCTGCTTAGTCGCCTTGCAGATCACCGTACATGTGATGGAGAGAGCTTTGGATTTCTATGTGAAACTGTTCCTCAGAGTCCGAGCGGTGTTGGAGGCGGCATCGGCAGAGGCTCGCAATCTAGTCTACTTATGGGGTTTAAAAACTACAGATATAGATCGCTTGTTTAAATAGTTTTAAGGGGCTAGACGGTGCCCGAGGCGCGTTTATTTTTTGAATCGTGTCTGTTGATAGCCTTGAGACACCGGTATCCTTGGGCAATGCGCCCGATAGCATTCCTCGCATATTTCATGGCGACATAACAATAATCTTGTAAGTTGGAAGAGATGTTATGGCCCATTTATTTAAATGGGTTCAGTGTTTTTCTGGAGTGCTTGAGGTTTTTCGAAATATCTGACTGAGTGTGCCAGGTTAATCGAGCAGATTCAGGGAAAGGTGTAAAGTCTACACGGAAGAAAATATTTCTTTTCTCTGCTGTAAATAGTTGCTCAACAATTGGTATGTATTTTTCATGTGTAAGCTTGTTCTCCTTGTAGTCGTAGTCAGCTAGCGTGCCAGCGAGCAAGTCAGGTATTCTAATGAGTGAGTCGTACCACATTTCTCCTTCCTTTTCAGGAATACCAAATATTAGTTTGCCATGATATTCATTTCCAGTATTTAGAGTTAGGGTGTGGTGAAGGTGTTCAGTGCAAGTGAAAAGGTAGTTTCCGATTTTATCAGATTTGAAGTTTAGCATTGCATCTCTGTCAGAAAACCAGCCGATTACTTCGGTGGTATGCAGTGATGTTGTCTTTGCCATTATATAGGCCGCAAGCGTTGAAATGACTTCGATGTCTCTAAACATTTTAAAGTTAACACCGGCAGAGTTGATGAGTTTCTGTGCGGCTTTAAATTGTTTTATTGATTTCACGTATGTTGATTTTTCCTCTGGGGTGTTGGTGCACCAAAGCTCAAGCTGAGCGATTGTTGCTTTAATTTTTGCATCGTGGTATGCGCGTTCGTCATGATGGAGCTTTCGATTTTTATCAAGCTTAATGCAGATGTTAAAGATTGGCCCATTGCACAAAAAGTCTAAGAATCTACCTCCAACCTCGCGGGTTTTTTTAATGTCGGCGGGCGCCATTCTATCAATTGTTGATTTAATGTCGTCTAGGTCGGAAATGTATGGGATGACTGAAAAAACTACGGTGTCGTTAGGTTTTTTTTGGGCACCGATGACATAGTCCGATGAAATTATCCACTTTGTGACATTAGAGAAGCTTTTTAGATAATCGGTTAATAATCTCTCGCCACTTTGTGAAAATGTTTCATCAAGGTGGAATAAGAAGCAGTTGATGGGGATCCCGGCTTGGTCAGTTTGGGTATCGAGATCTGTGTACTTTTTTTTTAGCTCTTTCAGGTTCATTGAGGCGTGTTCTTGGTTGAAGTTTTTGGCTGATTTAAGGAAGAAGGCTAGGTGCCTTCTTCATAATCTGATTTCATATGTCTACAGCCAGTTTGACGGAATCAGACCATCGCCTTTCTTGCTCCAGGATGCAGCGGAGTGGGTGTGGGGGATCCCGCTCCAGATGTCCTTGCCGGCATGCTCGAGCACGATGATCTGGAGGTTGGCCTTTGTCCGTTTTATGGCTTCGCCAAGAACCTCAAAAATCCGTCGAGTTGCGATCAAGTCCTCAGTCCGATGTTCTCGGAGCGTGGCAATGTCGGAGTCCAACGCGTTGGCGCCTTGATCGCTGCTCGGGAAGTAGACTTGGCTGGGCTGGTCGATCACAAGGAAGCTCAGCGGCGGTAGATGTTGATTCTCTTCTTCCAGCAGGTACTCGTGGATGCCTAGGAATGCGGCAATGTGGTATCCCATCCAGTTGGCGCCGCTTCCTACCTCCCACAGGTAATCGAACTGCTTGAAGTCCTTGTCGAAACGAATGGTCAGTTCCTTGCGATCCAGCTTGAGTACAGAGTTGGTTGCTCCCTCCAGATTGCCAAAGGTGTCGGCATAGTGCTCGATGAGCTCGCCCACCTTCTGATCGACCAGCTGTTCGCGATCTTGGCGATTTGTTCTGCTCATCAACCTGTCGAGATCTTGGATCTTGGCGGTAACGGCCTTCATGCGTTCAGTGATGGCTTCATCCGCAGATGTCTGACCGATTTTTTTGAGGACTTCAGAGATTGTCCCGGCAAGGTAGTAAATTTCGCCAACGGCATTCCGAAGCTTCTCATCCTCTGCCAGGATCGCGTTCTTCTCTGCGCGGATGCCATGCAGCTTCTTTTCTTCTGCAGCAAGCTTTCGCTTTAAGGTCGAGATCTTGTTGTCAAATGCAGGGTTCTGCTCAAGGATATCGGCGACTCGCGTGATCTGGTTGACCTTTTTCTCCAAATTGCTGATCACTAATCCCAAGGATTCTGAAGTGGATCCGCAGGCTACGCACTGACCTTCAGGTTCGAAGCTCTGTTTCAGCCAGTTCAAGCCAACGACGTGGGCCCTTTCCTGGTTTACAGCTTTTACAAACCGTTGGCCGTTCTCCGCGAGGCTGCTGTAACCACTGATTTCTTCGCCGAGATCATCGACAACACGCTGCTGCTCAGTTTCCTTTGCTACTGCAGCGTCGAACCGCTCGTTGATATGCAGGCGCTTTGGTTCGACCAGTGTCTGCTCTAGGCGCCTATCCTTGTAGGCCTGCACCACCGACCTGAGTTTGAGAATCTTTGAGTCAAGGATGTCCGGGATGTCCGCATCGAGCAGCCCTATCTCGATACATTTGTCCAGCGTGCGGTCGACTTCGGTTTTCCAGTGAGCTTTGGATTTCTCAACGACAGTGAGCTCTTTCTTGAGGCTTTCAAGTTCCTTCGACGCCTCATCACGTCGACGCTCATTCATGACGTACTGCGCGTCTACGATGCCCAGTGCATAGGGCATGGCTCGAATGAGCTTTTCACGGTGTGTCCAGGTGTCAGCCTTGAAGAAAAGCGTGTTGGGGTTCGCCACGATGTGTTGTGGGAGAAAGTTGAACGCTGCCAAGTCCCTGAAGGATGTGCGGCCATCAAGGGGGCTCGGTTTCTCGGCGTCTGAATGTGGTAGGTCACTCACCCGGGTAAGGTTGTTGAACTTGTCCTTGAAGATCGCCCTGGTCGTCTTGGTAGGCACGATTTCTGGGAGCATCCCCGTGAATGGCTCAAAGTAATAATCGTTGGATGGGGTGCCGTCTTTAGGCCCTTTCCGAGCGATGAGCCACGTCTCCCCTCGAAGCGTTACCTTGAGGCCGAACCACATGACCTTATCCCTGATAACGCCAATAGGGATCTGGCATTTAGAGGAGCCTAAGGCGTAGTCAATCACGTGCAAGATGGACGATTTACCGGTGCGGCTGAGGCCGTGAATGATGTTGATCTTTGACTTTTCGAATGGGATCTCTTGGATCTCATTGTTCTGGTTTCTGGGCCAGAGAATTACTGAGTCAATGTGAAATTTCATTGGGGATCCCGAAGAAAAGCTTGATGAGGGTTGGCGTGTCGACACCGGCATACCAGTTGGCTAGGCGGTTAATCGTCGACACCATCTCCTTGGGAAGGGCTGACTTGGTGCCTTTGGGCCAGCGGGCGATTAGGTTGTTAAAGACGGGGAGGTCATTTTCACGAGGTGTAACCGCTAGGAGTTTCGTGGAAACGGCCAGGTTCAAGCCCTGGACGGTGACTGCTGCTCGAGAAGCTACACGCTGCACCAAGTCAACCTTCAGCTCGGGTGACTCACGGAGAATGGCGTCCAGTTTCGATCTGGCATTGCGGCTACATAGGGCCACTCGCGAGGCCTCGTCCCAAGCAAGCGGGAGTACGAGCTTCAGCTTCAAGAGATCGAGTGGGTGCTCTGATGCCTCAAGCTCGTACTGCTGTACAAACAGCGTCAGCAAAAAGCATGAGAGCGAACTGTTGTGGACGACGTATCTGTCCAAATAGGGCCGGTTCAAGGCTGCTCACCTGTCGTTGGGTGCCAATGGACTGGATGGTTGGTGCCGTCGTCGTTTACCTGATGGTGGTATGTACCCAGGTACAGGTAACGATGATTCGATTTGAGCCGACCTAGCTCGATTTTGAAACTCTCTGGCGAAATGGTCGCTAGATAGATCTTCTTATGGTCAGCCTTGGAGAAGTCCTCGAATGGGATCTCCGCATAGTTTGAATGGACTTCTCGGAGGTTATCCCAGCGGTCACGCAGCATTTCCTCCAGATCGTCAAAGTGCTCAGGGAGAATCTTCCCTTTGAGCAACAATCTCGAGCGCTCTGCATACCCGCCCCAGTAATGGCCCAGCTCCTTTTCAATGGATCGCTCCATGATTCCGAGCGATTTGAGCTGAGCGATAAATGGCAATTGAAGCTCGCGGTTGAGCTCAACCAGTGCTTGGTAACCAGTGTCCTCGAGCTTCCTTGGAGTCCATGCTTCGCTCAAGAATTTGTCGAACAAAATCTGCTTAAGGTTGAAGTAAGGCTGGGAGGTTGTCCAAAACGGTTGTTTACGCCGCCACGAGTCAAGCGCTGCGTTGAACAGGTGACCTGATAGGCTATCGAGAATGATCTTCTTGTGATCATCCAGACCGTCTGGGAACTGCAGGGCGGTATACATCGCCTCTGTAATAGAGTCTGACTCCAGCCTGTGAATCAACTCGAAACGGGTGATAACGTAAGCTAAGGATTCGTCATCGAACGCCGTCACCTTGGCAGCGATCTCTGCGACAGCACCTGTCATTGTCAGCGCCTGGGCACGCAGGTGAGAGATTGCTGCGGCCACACTTTCTGGGCTCGAGGCGGTTGAAAGTCTATGAGCCAGGCTTCCTTGGCTAACCGAACCATTAGTGACAAGGAGGAACAGGAGCTCTTGATGGTTCCACTGTGACTGCTCAAGCTTGTCAAGCCAGTTCTTGAAGGTGTTCCACAAATTCCGGCTACTGTCCTGCAACGGGTTTTTGGCAGCGAGAGTTAGCTTGTCCTGCTCCTGGATGGAGATTGTCCCCGTCGCAGTGGGGATTACCTCTTCGACATCATCTGCTGTTTCGATTCCGAAGAGTGCGCCCTGATGACTGCTATGGAAGATTCTGTAAAGCGCACGCTCGAACTGATAGCCGAATCCGGCAATGCTTGCGCTGGCTTCTGTGTTGTCCATGATTCCTTCTCTTGGATTGTCGCACTGGGCGTCCTATAGCGCGGTGGCGAAGCCTGAACCAGCGCCAGCGAAGGAATCTACAAGCATTGGCGGCATTGAGCCACCCTTTAGGGCGGATTGAGATGCGTGAGGCTGGACATTTAACGTATAGGATAGGTTTTATGCTGTATCTATATACAGGGCTTATCGCGCCCAAATACTAAATCCACTTCTTCTGCCTCCTGGCCCATTTAAATTTCCTTGATCACTCTGCAGAGGGTGCCGGCACTGGATAGGCAGGGATGTTCAGTTTGTACTGCAAACGTTGCGACAGAAAACCAAAGCTGAGGAGATCATCGTCAATACCGAAGGTCGTTTTCTATCGCTTTTGGAGTCGGCACGTTCACCTGGTCAGGCGGGCGCTGCTGCAGAAGACCCGCTAGCTGCTGCCGCTGTTGCCGACCAAGGGCCGCTCTACGACAGTTTAAAAAAACGGCTATACGAAATTCGCGAGCTGCCTCCCCATGCCCGTGGCTATGCCTTTGGAGGCTTTCTGAAGGACTTATTCGACAGCTCGAGATTACAGGCGCGTGCACCGTTCCGGCTGGTTGGTGAGCAAATAGACGGTAGCTTCCAGCTTGGGAACGAGACCTACCTGGTCGAAGCGAAATGGGTGCGAGATCCCATCGGCGCCGATGAGCTCCATGGGTTTCACGGGAGGGTCGACCAGAAGGCCGCATGGGCCCGTGGCTTGTTCATCAGCTATGGGGGCTTAACCTCTGTAGGCTTACAAGCATTTGGCCGGGGCCGAAAAGTGATCTGCATGTCCGGCGAGGATATCTACAAGGCGCTTGGGCGGCGGATTCCAATTGCTGATGTGATTGAGCGGAAAGTGCGAGCTGCTGCTGAAACAGGAGCTGCGTTTGTAACTGTGGATGAGCTTTTTGGCGAATGAATGCTTTGCCGAAAGATCAAAACAACTCCCGATGGTTTAGGATGTCAGTCTGTTTCCTACTAGACCTAAAAAGGACTAGGGGGCTCTTGACAAGGGAGTTTGATGACATCATGACCAAACGGAGGAATGGGTGTTCATCGCTTAGGGCGCGGCAAAGCCGCCATTGAGCCTTGGTTATCCATCAAGCTGATTTAGCCTTCTGAAAGCGTTCCTTATGAAGCATTGTTTGATAGGTGCTGCTAAAAATCCACTTGCCGGGAATTTCGGGCAAGAGGTTTAGCGTTCCATTCCCCATATAGTCGTACAATCTTTTTAGGAGCAGAAAGTCGGCTCTTTTTGTAAAGTTGTTCAAACTCTCTAATGGTATGAAACCGTAAAGCGCTGCGTCGATATTGTTTTTAGCGCCTCTGGCTGTGACGCCGATTACTTCCATTGAGTCGTTGAACATAGGGCCACCACTGTTACCCTCCATTAGCGTGAAATCTACCAGCCAAAGGTCTAGGTCAACCTGTCGACGCCGTTGAGTAGTATGACCTTTTGCGATGTAGTGTGCTGTACCGTCTCGATGTTTAGGAAAGCCGATAGATAGAACCGGATCGGTGTGGCGAACAATGATCTTGTCACATTTTCGCAGGGCAGGTATGTTTCGAAACTCCTCATTGGGATGGAAAATAGCCAAGTCTGCTTTCTTGTCCGAAAGGATAAGCTCTGCGGAGTATTCCTTCGGGTCGCCGGCACGGTGGAACGAAATGGAGTGACGAGCGATGGTTTTGGATACCCCGGTCACGACGTGTTCGTTGGTCACTATGCCGACCCCCTCCAGAAGGAAGGCTGTTCCTTGGCTTTCGTCAATGATGTTGTTCACGACAAAAATCGAGTTTCCTAAAATCTCTTCTGGTGATTTTTTGAACTCAGTATTTTCTTTGCCTATTGCCACTGTAAACTCGTACGCCAATCGACGGTATATCTTGTCACCTCGCCCTCGAACCATCTGGATGTAGTTCAGTCGACCTTTGACCACCTTGATATAAAAATCGCCAGCATTGTCCTTTGTCCGCAGAATTTGTCGAGGCTGCAGCGGCTGATTCTCGCCCTTGAGGATCTCCAAATATCTGGCTTCTGCTAGCTCAGGCCCGTAGCGCTTGAGGGCGTTGATCATTGAGCTCGTTAAACGGATGAACTCTCTCGTGACGTTCGGCATATCGTTAACGACAAGCCCCGTTACCATCTGTCGCTGCGTTCGGTGCTGAAGACGCGTTTTTTCAGGATTTATGATGAATCCATTGGATTTGATGATTTCTTCCAGCTCGCGCCCAGGTATCGCTCTGCCGTCCTCGGAAATTTCGACAATATCCTTCGGTAGATGTTTTGCGGTGCTGGTAAACGAAAATGTGATGTCGTCAGCATACCTGGTGAAATGACATTTGCCTGACTTTGCTAACGCCTGCAGTTGTGAGTCAAGCTTGCGGCATATCATGTTAGATATCAGCGGTGACGTAGGGGCGCCCTGAGCTAATTTCCCATCGCTGCAACAGATTTGTGCCATGACCGTCGCAACATTATGGGGTGCATTAAATGGATGAGCCATGAATAAGTTTCTGACTCGCCCGAAGTGAATACTTTCAAAAAAATCTTTCAGGTCAATGTTGAATACATATCTCTTTCTGGAGTGAATCTGAGCATTTGTCTTAACGTTCCTGCCCTTGACGAAGCCATGGCTGGAAGATTTTGGGGAATAAAAATTTTCCAGATGCGGCAATAGTGCATGCTGAATTGCTTTCATCACCCGTTTGGGGGCTTTGATGGTGCGATGGGTTTTGTTTTTCTTTAAAATAGAAAAGCTTACGTAATGGCTGCCTTTCCTTTTGTAAAGAAAGTTCAGTAGTTTGTTTTGATCAACCTTTAGTAACTGGCAGAACCCATCAAGGCTGCTAAAACCTGGGCCAAACAAATTCTTGAGAATTTCGTCGATATCCATTCGTAGTACCGGGTCTCGGGGCTATTTTCTCTTCTACCAGCGCCATCGATAACGTCAACGTATAGCGCGATCAGGCAAAGCTACCCTTGCAGTGGCCACCGCATATAGTCAGTGGAAAGTTAAATCGTGCCCCGAGCCCGGTGGTAAACTGATATCACGGCACGCATTGCTGGTCAACGCGTACTGGGAGAAGCTTCAGGCCGGTGTCAGACAATCATGCTGAAAAGCGATATTTTTTTTCTTCTGGATTCAGTCCGTCTGGAGGTTGGGCAGTAGTCTGCGTGTGTGGATCTGCCAATCTCGAAGGTTCTCTCAGGCACCAAATCCATGCTTAATACGCTGAATCAGACTCAGAGCTTGCTCGATGGCGACATCCCTAGGACGTTTCGTTCCCAGGGTGCGCAAGGGCTTCGGTAGCCAGTTCAGCGCGCTTTTCTTGTCGCCGAATACAGCAATGGCTGCTTCAAGCAGCTGGGGGTCAATCGTTTCCGTCGATTCGGGGCTTTCGTGCGTTGGAGTCATCCCGTCGTTGATCGCGGCCACCTGCGAGGCGCCCAGCCTCGACCACACTGAAGCCGCATAGCGCAGCGTCCAGCGCTTGCTGCCCGCACTCATCGTCCGAATTTAGGGCTCTGCGCCGCTATTCGTGCTGTCGTGTAAGCGTTGGCGAACTCGGACTGGTCAATTGTGCCCCTCGTTAGACTCTCATTGAGCTCGGTAAAGATTCGCAAACCTTCGGTAGCCGCTGCGGACTCCAACTGAGCATATTTCGAACCTAGCAACCGGATGGCAACCTTCTCAAGACGCTCGTCCATTTGGTCACCATGGTGAGACTCGACCAACAGCCTGTAAACCGTCCAGAGTCGTTTGGCGCAAGCCCTCGGCAAGTGACCCATGAGCGCGGCGGTGATGATCAAAAGGACTATGGTCTCAAGGGCCTGATCAGGAGCATCATTTTTCATGGCTGCTTTGACATGCCAGTGTCGCATCAGCGCAGCTAGTCCAATCTCAGGAAGCAGAGCCTGCTCCACTAGTACACGCAGCGCCGATGCTGCATGCCCCAGCGCTTTCTCAAAGGGCACGCGGTAGTCCCAGAGCGCCGAGATCATTGAAATGAACTCAGGTTCTGCGTCAAGGATTTCTACGCCTTGACGTACGGTTCGTGCAGTAAAGGCAGCCGAAGGGAGTAACTGCACAATCTCGGATAGCTGTACGATTACCCCAACCCGCCATTCGCACAGCTGCGCAATTTTGCCCGCTTTTTCAAGTAGTGAGAGCTGCCCAACCTCTGTCAGGGCGGCCAGGACGTCAAGCGTGCAGAAGCCATCGACCTCGGAACCTGCGGCACAAAAAGTGCGCAGCGCTTCGTCATCAGAATAGAGCCTGTACCGTTCTGGCTCTTTGGCGCATATCTCCACCATTTCGCTGTTGCTTCGCCCAATTACTTTTGAGGACGATGCTTCGCTTGCTTCCTCTAGAGAGGAGGGTTGGAGGATCGAAGCGAGGTGGGGCTTCAAGGCGTTCTGCAGGCTCAGGCATTTGCTTCGCATTGGGCTTCCGAATAAAGGATTTGTGAACTCGGCAAGCTCCTCCATCGTGGCTCTGGCCACTGCAATTTGGCCGAAGAAAGTGATGACGGCGTCGATGAGCCCCAAGTCATTGAGGACTAGCAGCGCTGTCCAATCCAGCAAAGGCACTCGCTTGCGCAGGTCATCGGCACCGATCGGTTGCCAACCAATATCGTTGACCATCGCCAGGTGATACTGGCGATCATCCCGGCTGGACACCTTGGCAACATCCCACAGATGCACGATATCGGAAATGCAGGACAGCACCAGTCGCGGGCGCCATGAGAAAGGGATGGTGTTTAATCCCTGCTGTAGGGAGCGCTCCAACCGTTTCTGGAACGCTTCTCTGTCGGGCGTCAGTCCAGTCAGTGCTTTCAGGCTTTCAACCAACTCCGTGCCAGAGGCGCCCTCTCGAACTTCGCCTCTCCACAGCATCCGGGAATTCGGGAAATTTCTGAAGAATGCATCAGCGTGTGTTTGGAATTGCTCTCTATCCCTGGCAAGGTCGATGTCACTGCGTCCACCTAGGGTGCCGCTCAGGTGCATCATTAAATAGGTGCCTTCCTGGCTCTCTACGCTCTGATCCACCAGTTCGCCTGCTCGCAGGGCCAGCTCAAATAGCCTGTCGCTCGTTGGGTTGGAAAACTGAATGAGAAAGAACAGTAACTTCAAGAGCCCCAGCTGTTCTCCTTTGGACTTCGCATTTTCGAGAGCCCTTTCCGCCGCCTCTACGGCGTCATCGACGTAACCGCAGCGAGTGGCGATCGTGGCATAGGTGTTCAGAGCCAGTGGGTCGTCGGATCCTGTAGCTACAATTTTCAACAACCGATCGCGGGCTTTTTCCGTTTCGCCTAGATGATCAAGTGCCAATGCCTCAAAGGCCCCCATTCGATCACCCGGCTCAACGCGGACGAATCAGCGAGCTCGCTGACCAGTTGGCCGCCTTGCTGGATCGGCGCGATAGCATCCACAACTACACCGGCTTCAGATCGAATACGCACTACCGCATCCTGGATATCGTGCACGAAGCGTCGGAGCACAATTATCACTACGAGAGTTATGTGAAGGATGATCTGGAACGTCTTCAGTACCAGTTCGACCTGAAGTATTGGCCGGCATTGAGCTAGGTGGTTCAAGCGATCGGTACCGATGCGGATAGGTCTGAGGTCACCGCCACTGACCCGGCTACTGCAGCTGCCACCGAAAGCCGGAAATCAGGACGTTCGGACTTCGTGAAAGCTTTCTTGGCCCGACTTGATGACAACAGAGTGAGGGAGTGTGGCTTCATACCCAATGGCTTTGCGCTCTCTGACAGCGCTATGGCCTCGCTCGTCAATTGTGCCCTGAATCTGACATTTGATGAGCTGGTGGACGCCGAATTCATCAAGCGCTTTCGGCAGCGGCAACGTCAGGCGAATAAAGCCTGAGTGCATTGGGGCCAGCTCAGCGTGTCATGGGGCGGTGCGACCACCGGTCATGAGGGGCACCTTGGTGCGGCTTACTTTAGGCTTACTTTAACCAATGGCATGAACTGGTTGCCCAGGCAGGGCCGGCGTTATTGCATCAATTGGGGCTTCTTCGAAGAAAGGGCGCAACTGCCGCAGTTCTGCGAGGTTGTCTTGTAGTGGTCTAATGATTCCGGACACCCATTTAGGCGAGAATGCTCGCCACAGAGAGGTGTCTGATGACCAAGCAACGCCGTACCTTTACGCCCGAGTTCAAGCGAGAAGCCGCCAGCCTGGTGCTCGATCAGGGCTACAGCCATATCGAAGCAGCTCGCTCACTAGGGTTGGTTGAGTCTGCCCTGCGCCGCTGGGTCAACCAGCTCCAGCAAGAACGAGGCGGTGTCACTCCGACCAGTAAGGCGCTCACGCCCGAGCAGCAAAAAATCCAGGAGCTGGAAGCTCGGATCAATCGGCTGGAACGGGAAAAAACTATATTAAAAAAGGCCACCGCGCTCTTGATGGCCGAGGAACACGAGCGTTCGCGTTAATCGATCAGCTCCGCTCTGAAGAGCCTGTTGATCTGTTGTGCTCGGTATTTGAAGTCACCCGATCTTGCTACTACGCGCACTGCCGAAAACGGCGAACTCCCGACGTTGAGCGGCTGGTTTTACGCAGCCGTGTAAACGAATTGTTCACCCAAAGCCGCAGTGCCGCAGGCAGTCGAAGCATCATGTTCATGATGCGCGAGGACGGCATAGAAATCGGGCGTTTCAAGGTGCGCAAGCTGATGAGCGAAATGAAGTTGATCAGCAAGCAACCCGGCTCACATGCCTACAAAAAGGCGACGGTCGAGCGGCCGGATATTCCGAACGTGCTGGATCGAGCGTTCAGCGTATCGGCACCCAATGAGGTCTGGTGTGGTGACATCACGTATGTCTGGGCTCAAGGTCGCTGGCACTATTTGGCGGCTGTGATTGATCTGTTCGCCCGCCGCGTGGTGGGCTGGGCGTTTTCATCGAAGCCCGATGCCGACTTGGTGATCAAGGCCTTGGACATGGCCTATGAACAGCGTGGTCGGCCACAGAGTGTGCTGTTTCACAGCGATCAAGGCAGCCAATACGGCAGCCGAAGCTTCCGCCAGCGACTGTGGCGTTATCGCTTCACACAGAGCATGAGTCGGCGCGGAAACTGCCACGACAATGCGCCGATGGAAAGGTTGTTTCGCAGTCTGAAAACAGAATGGGTACCGAGCGTGGGCTACATGAGCGCTACGCTGGCACAGCAGGATATCGGCCGGTTTTTGATGCAGCGCTACAACTGGCAACGGCCACATCAATTTAACAGCGGGCTGGCGCCCGCTGTGGCCGAGGAGAAACTTAACGCAGTGTCCGGGATTAGTTGACCACTACATCTTTCTGAGTTCGGGGCGCCTTCTTCGGGATAATGTCCCGCTCATAGCGGTCGAAGATTGCCTTCATGAGCAGCAGATCGCGCGGCTTATCCTTCGCTTCCAGCTCAGCCCATTTCAACCTGGCCACGTTCAGGTCTGGGCCCAGGGCGATCTCCTTGCCCGACTTGTCGAGGTAGTAGTAGCTGATACAGACCTTGCCGCTTTTGCGTTTGCGCTTGCGCTCGTAAAGCCGGGGAGGTGGCGGTTTCCAGATCCGGTAGGCCATGTAGGCGATGGCGATCATAGAAGGTGTCCTCCAGAATCAAGCAGGCTGTCACGATCCTTACGCAAGCTGTCGCGGTCTTTGCGCAGCGCCTCGTTCTCGGTGGCGAGCTTACCCAGCTGGTCAGCAGCACTTGGTCAGGCATGGGGTAGGGAAGGCGCTTACCCGCATTACATCGACACCATACACGGCTTTGTCGTACGGTTCCTGGCTACGCCCTGGCTGCTATCGGCACAATACAAGTTCACCGCGATCGATGATGAACCCGAATAGTTTTATGTCAAGGGAAACCACGATCATTTCTAGGCTGATTGCGAAGGTGATTTTTAATATTAAAACCATTTGGAAATATCGCCCCATCAGTCTTTGCTTTATACAGCTCAACTGACTCAAACTGGGCTTTCGAGAAATTACAGTCGTACAGTATGCTACCTATCAGGCTGCATTCGACGAATCGGCTCGCGCGGTAATCTCCCATGCGCATCATGGCCTTGATAAATTTACAGTCGATGAAGGCAGAATTATCTGCCATAATCTGCAGCATGTCTGCGTTTGATAAATTGCTATTTTTGAACTCTGAGTGGCTTAATTTAGAGCCTTGGAGACTAATACCTTTGAGGTTGCAATGGTCGAATTTTGAGAAGCTGAGATCAAAAAAAGATAGAGAGACATTACGTAAGTCAAGCCTGGACATCTCCAGTCCACGAAGGTCGTCTAGAATTTCTGGATAAGGCGTAGTGGAGCTTGTTGGTGGAAGTAGACTAAGTGACTTGACCCACTCAAATCTTTTCTCCCTCAGTTGGCTTATCATCTCTCTGATGATTTCCTGGCCAATTGTCGAATACCATCTGTCTCGTAGACTTTGAATTTCTACGGGCGAAAGTTCGAGTTCTCTATCCACTGTACTGCCTCCAAAAATTTACGACCCTTAACTACTCTCGATGCGCCTCTAATTCGCTCAGGAGGGATGCGTGACTCAACAGAACACTCTAGTTCACCTTTGACAGGGGAGTCCGTAAATCCTCCAGGTACTGGCACCCGACCCTCCAATAGCTGTTCCACATCCCAGCCCGGCATGCCAACAAGTTCGTATACCCATCCACCTTCAAGTGCCCAGTAAACTGCACCTTGGGCTTGGCGGTGATCGATTACTGGTCTTGCAGTTGTTCCCCGAAATGCACTGTCAACGTGCCCCCTGATATGCTTTAGCAAATCATTACATTGACCTTTAACGGGAATGCCGGTCTTGAATGCTTCCTCAGGCTCAATTCGGTCTGTTCCGTAAACACGTGTCCCAATGCGTGCTGCAGGGACTAAAGTGCCATCCGGAAGTTTTGCCATTAAACTCATCATCGCCCTATAGATTATGTGAATGCAAGATCAATTTGACTTTTCAGTTGAGACTGATATCAAGATTGGGCTGTAGTTCTTCTCCAGTATCCGGTCACTTCATTGAAGGCTCTAATGTTAAACTCCTCTTCGTCGTCGAAGTCAGCCCCACATCCTCTGGCCATCTCGTAGAAGCCCGCACCTGGTCTGCTTCCATATTTATGCACGACTAAAACGGTGAGGAAGCCCCTACCTTCCGTGTACTCATCTCTGGAAATTTCGTCGAGTAGGTAGCTCAGTCGTGGATCGCTGGCCTCGATGGAGAGGGGAAGCTGACAAACCAGGTCACTGTAGCTGATCAGCTGGCTTGCGCGATGTCTCGCACGTTCGATAAGAAGCCGCTTCGCTGCGATCCAGTCTGAAGCTACGAAACCGTGGATATGGCCAATCATCAATCAGCTCCTATTCGTCCTTTGATAAAGCTCGTAGCCGGCCTATGGGGTGGGCGGTGATTATCTAACGCATGATGGCCTAATGGCACTATTCATGCCAGCTCTGTGTGCGGTATCCGCTGCGGCTTAGGGCTCGAAAGGTGACAGTCCTCGGACGAATTTGCGGTCGCTGCTAAGGGTGGTGCATCCAGAATATGGCCAATTGGTAATGATGGCGCGGTGACAGATGTCGTCCGGGGGAATGTTGGTGGCAAACCGTAGGGAGAATATCGGGGTGAATCGACTGCCGTATTGATGACAATTTTTGGTAAATGTCTGTGTGCTGGGAATCCTCGCACCACGGTCTAAACTGACCCTGCTACCGCAATGGGTGCATCTTAGGCTGCATGAGGCTAATCGGGAGCAATAAGTAAAGCGTGCAGTCAGATGCATGCTTAACAGACGATCGAATGTTTGCGATAAAGGCCCGATTTTGTTAGGTTAAACGGGCATAAGCGGTAGGAGATCAAGAACGCCCAGATCTCCGAAAAGGGGGAGGGCCTTGGATAAGGGTTCGAATCTCTACGCTTCCGCCATCTTCAAAGCCCTGATTATTCAGGGCTTTTTGCGTTTCTGAGGGTCGAAAAATAGGGCCCTGGGAACACGCTTGGGAATAACTTAAGGCGATTAGTTTTCGGACGCGTCCTAAAACTATTGATATTTGCTCGGCTTCGCGACCGCTCCGAGCAACCAGGGCAGGGGCAATGGCATCGATCGGCGCATCATTGAAGAGTGGCCGAAGCTGTCGTAGTCCGCCCAGGTTGTCCTTTTGGGTTTTCTCAGCCTTCTTCGGGATGACATCCCGCTCATATCGGTCAAAGATGCCGCCCTCGCCGGGGGGGCGTGACTCGTTGAATAGGAGTGTTATCCTTCGCCGCTTCCCAAACGCGGAGAGTGCTTATGGGGCTGTGGGAATCAGTCAGAGCGTTTGGCTCACGAATAGTGGCGACGAAAACACGAACTGCATCATTCGTAGGGCTCGCGATTTGGATAGTTTTCCTCCAGTACGCAGAGCCATCCGCGTCATTGGTCACGTTTTCCATGCCGCTCGGAATTGCTCTGATTGCCATGGGGCCACTGGAGCTAATTCCAGATCATTGGTACAGGCTAAATTTCTTCGTCAATGCCATGGCCACCGGCTTTTTCTTTGCCAGCATCATGTTCGCGGGGGTGGCAATTGCTTTTGAACTCCCTTTGAGCAAGGGCGAAGGATCGATCTTCTGCCTTGTCTTCTGGGCTATACAGCTGGTTGCTTTCCATAGCGCGCTGCCTTGGATGAAGCGGTCGCCTCTTCGCCGATTAAGCGAGAATCGATTGGCCTACAGTCCTGCGCAGGATACGCAAAAAGCTAAGCGGGATTGAGGTTGGATACAGGCCTATCCCGGGGGAGGGGAAGGCGCAGTTTCAATGCCGCTGCAGACGCTTGGGTAGGTGATGGACAATGGTGACCCTCGCTGGGGTGGGCCCTGATTAATCAGGGCTGTTTGCGTTTCTGAGGGTCGAAAAATAGAGCCTTGAGAACACGCACGCCTTGCATTGCGTCATCGGGACGAGAAATGAGGCTCGCGAGTGCCTGGACGCATTCCGTCGCCCCATCAGAACTTTAGCTCTGATTTTGAATCACATGGCACATCAACCATCGCCTCTGGAGGCGTTCGAATCATGAGAAAAACCTTTGTAGCTGTCTTTGCGTGTGCGTTTGCACTGGGGGCAACTGCGCTGCTGCCTGCTGAGTTTTCGCCCATTGGCTCAGCCTACGCGAAAGACGGTGGCCATGGTGGAGGTAATGGTGGCGGACACGGCGGAGGCCGGGGCGGCCAAGGCGGCAAGGGGGATGGCTTTGGAGGTGATCATGCAGGTAAGGCAACCCGCGATCATGGAGTAAGCGGCAATCGCTACGGCAGCGACCGGAACGACGATAATGGCCATGGTTCCGCTACCTCTGGTATCGCCCACTCCAATGACACTCGTGGCCTGTCAAAGTCGACTGCTATTTCTCGAACTACCCCAGGCGATCATAATTCCAAAGGTCTGAGAAATGCGGTCAGTTCGTCCTCAAAGAATGACCGTTGAGACGTCTTCTTCTATCTGTCCATCGCTAGTAAAGTAGTCCAGCATCAGCCCAGCCCCGCGCTGGGCTTTTTGCATTTGGCTGCCCCCCAGGCTCGCGCTACAGTCACCCATTTCAACGGAGGGATCACATGCGCGTGATAGTCGGCGCTTTGGCAGTGGCGCTATTGGCAGGCTGCGCCTTCAGTGATGCGAAGCAGCCAACCGGCCCAGTGCCTGAAACCGATGCCTGCATGACGTACAGGGCCATGATGACTGCGCCGATGCCGCCCGATGCTCATGAAAGGCTGAGGTTGGCGTGTGAGCGGTCCAGGGCAAAGAGCGTGGAGTAGCGGCGTCTTCAGCGATCAACTAGGGCGTACAGGCATGTGTCCGAAACATGGCATCGTCTGGATCCCAAACCAACTGATACCCCCCACAATTTGGCACATGGTTGGCAATCTCATACTCCCGCCACTCAGTCATTGCCCTACCATCAATGTCTTCTGGCTTGCGCTCAAGCAACCAGGCAACGGCGTTGATGAACTGCCCATGTGAAAACACTGCAATATCCTCGGCGGGATGCGCGGCGAGTCGATCCAGAAAGGCTTTCGCCCGCCATATGAAGTCCAAAAACGACTCCGCTCCCGCTCCATCCCGGAACGCAGGGTCTGACCTGGCCCAATACTCCTCGACCCAGTCCCGCCGTTGCGCAACTGTTGTGTTCGCGCAGCGCGCTGGCTCCAGGTAGGTGAACTCTTGAATCGCCCATGTCTCGAACGGCACAGCAGGGAAGGCCGTTGCTGTTGCCCTGGCGGTTGCCTGGGCCCGGGAGAACGGTGAGGCAACGATCAACTGCGGCGCCTGGGCGAAAGAACGGGCTACCCGTTGCGCTTGTTCGAGTCCCTTCTGGGTAAGGGGAATGCTCGCGTGATCGCGACTGGCTTCGCCTGCGTTTGCAGCGCTTTCGCCGTGGCGAATCAGCCTGGCTTGCTTCATTGTTTACCTGTCTTTTGAAAGTGCATGAGACACTCTGGTTTAACATGGAGTCAGATCAACAAGGAGGATTGATATGAACAACCCAAGCAAAAAGCCTTTCATCCTTGCCGGCGGTCCACTCATTGCCATGGGCGCCGGCTTCATCGCCGTGGGCCTGTCCGGACAACCTGCATTCGCTTACACCGGCCTGGGCCTGCTCATTCCCGGTGTTGTGGTGGTTGCGACCCAGTTCTGGTCAAGACGTCGACCAGCGTGAGTGGCTGGCGACAGTATCACTGTTCAAGATAAGGATATCCGTGCAAAACCCACAACCGGCCGATCCATCTGATTCCCTCGCAACTACGCCCCCCGAAACGTTGATGAACTGGTCGATCAAGGCTCGCCTGATTGCGCCCAAGGACCTGCGCATCAGCATCCTGGTGATTACCCTCGCCGTGCTCGGGGTAGCCGTTATGTTTAGTTGGCTGGGGAGCGACAATTGGCTCTACGCGTTCTGTGCCGGGATGTACGTCCTGGGGTTGCTGTTGGTGAGCGTCAGAACTCACCTCATGTTCCAGCTTACCCGTCACGGCATAACGATCAGCAAGTACGTGCGTTCCGATCGCGCCGCCAGAAACACTATCGTGGTCGTTGTGGTGATCGAGGCGGTGGTCATGCTCTGGCTGGCGGTTGCTACCGGCACCTGGTGGCTGTTGGCGACCCCGCTGTTTATCGCCTACATCCTGCTCACCCGTGAGATGGTGCCGCCGTCACCCGAAGCCTGCATGAAGCATGAGTACGGCCCGGGTTGGGAGCAATATCGCTACCTGACCATTGACCGCAAGCGTTGCATCCTGGTCCCGCATATCAGCGACCTGGCCATCGGTTTCGAGTTGCGCCTGCCCGACAAGGCGATGTTCGAGCAGTGCCTGGCCCTGCTGCGTGAGCTGTTGCCCGCCGAGGTTGAGTATCTGGAACGGGACTGGGAGTATGCGTGATCTGCACCGGGTCGGTTCAATCAACCAGTTACTCTCATTAAGGAGCAAGCATGCAAAGATCTGAAACCGTTGCGAAGACGATCCTTGAGCTGATTATCAAGCACGATGGCGATGGCACGGGGGTTTTCCGTTCCGACTTGTATTCCTTCGCCGAGCGCGAGTTGCCTCGCTCATTGGTCCAGGGTGACATGGCGGCGACCGTCGACTATCACCTTTACCTGCTTGAAGACGCAGGCTTCGTGAATATGGTCATGGGTGAAACGGAAGCCGAGGATGAAAGCGAAGATGAAGATGCAATGGACAGCGACTACTTCATGCTCACCTGGGCAGGGCATGACTACCTCGATAACAAGTGACAGCTGATCACTGAAGCCCTTAAAAAATAATCCCCGAAACCGGGGACTATTTTTAGGTGGCGTCAACCCAGGGCTTATTGCTTGCCAGCACCCTCCGGCAACGCATAAGCAATGATGTAATCGCCAACATCAGGCGAATGACTCATGCCCCCCGCCGAGATCACCACATACTGCTTGCCGGTCGCCGGCGACTGGTAGATCAATGGTGCCGCCACGGCGCCTACCGGCAGGCGGGCTTTCCACACTTCTTTACCCGTGGCCGAGTCGAGCGCGCGCAGGTAGTAGTCCTGGGTGCCGGCAAAGAACACCAGCCCGGAGGCCGTCGAGGTCGGGCCGCCCAGCGTTGGCATGCCCAGCGGGATCGGCAGGTGGGTTTTGATCCCCAGTGGGCCGGTGTCCTGGACAGTGCCCAGCGGTACCTGCCAGACCAGTTTCTGCGTGTTCAGGTCGATGGCGCTCATGCTGCCGAAAGGCGGAGTGTTGCACGGCACGCCCAGTGGCGACTGCAGAATGTCGATTTTCACGCCGCCATAGATGCCGGCAACCTGTGGGCGAATGGTGCCCATGAAGCCCGGCACTTCATCGGTCGAGACTTTGAACTTGCTGGTGTTTTCCTTGGTAACCAGCGCCATGCGCAGCGGTACGCGCATGTCGTTGACGAACATCATGCCGGTGTTTTCGTCGATGGAGATGCCACCCCAGTTCATGCCGCCCAGCAAGCCCGGCCATTCGATGTAGGGTTTTTCGGTCGGCGGCGTGAAGGGGCCTACGTAAACGGAGTCCTTGAACATGATCCGGCAGTAGAGTTGGTCGAAGGTGCTCACGCCCCACATGGACTTTTCAGTCAGTGGTTCGGCACCAATCACCGGCATGCCAACCGAGTGCGGTTGAGTCGGCGCCAGGTGCTCGCCTTCTGCCGCTGGCGAAGTGGGAACCGGGCGCTCCTGAACTTCAGTGACCGGCTGGCCGGTGCGGCGATCGAGTACGAAGATGTTGCCGGTTTTGGTGGTCTGGATCAGCACCGGGGTTTTTTCGCCCTGGGCATTGTTGATGTCATACAGCACAGGCTGCGATGGCAGGTCGTAGTCCCACACATCGTGGTGAACGGTCTGGTAAACCCATTTGGCTTTACCGGTCGAGGCATCGACAGCGACGACGGCAGAGCCGTACTTTTCCTTGGCCTGGTTACGGTCGCCACCCCAATAGTCAGGCGGGCCGTTGCCGGTGGGCAGGTAGACCAGGTTCAGTTCTTTGTCGTAGGTCGGAATGGTCCAGACGTTGGGGGTTTCCAGGGTGAACTGATGGTCACTGGCGCTTGTATCCTGGCTCTCAGGCGCACCGATGTCCCAGGCCCACACCAGCGCACCGCTCAGCACGTCGAAGGCACGCACTGCGCCAGACGGCTCTTTGGCGACGATGTCGCGCACCCAGCCGCCGACCACGGTGAGGTGGCCCATGACCACAGGCAGGGAGGTCGGGTGATAGCGCTTGCTGTTCTCGGTCGGGCCCATGCCTTTTTTCAGGTCGACGTAGCCGTTGTCGCCAAAGTTCGGACACAGGTTGCCGGTGTGCGCATCCAGGGCAAACAAGCGGGCATCGACAGACGACACCAGAATACGCTGACGGCATTGTTGCTGATCGCCGTACGACGCTTTGACTTCAGCGCTCAGGCTGTCGTCCTTATCGATGTCGTAATAACCCACGCCGCGGCACGTCACGTGCTCTGCGCTACTGGCGTGCGGATCGAACTTCCAGATCGGCTTGCCGCTATCGCCATCCAGGGCGGTGATCAGGTTTTCCGGCGTGCACGAATACAGCACGTTGCCGATCTGCAGCGGGGTGTTTTCGTCTACACCGGCGCCGGCACCGGTGGTCCTGCGGCCGGTTCGGTAGATCCAGGCAACTTGCAGGTCCTTGACGTTTGCCGGGGTGATCTGGCTGAACGGCGCAAAGCGGGTGCCGGAGGCGTTGCGGCCAAAGAATTCCCAGTTTTCCGGTGCGCAGCAGGGCTCCTTGGGCTCAGGCACAGCCGATGCGGCGACTGGGTGGGAGATTGCACCGTGCGGATAGAACGCCGCAACGAAGGTGGCGATCAGCGCCGCAAACACGGCAAAACCGAAGCGGTTGGCCAGGCGTCGGGTGCTTGATGAGGTGGATGGGAACGTCGCGCCGACCCACAGGCTGAGGGTCAGGATAATCGCCGGAACCACCAGGCGCGGCAGCAGTTCCCAGTAACTGAACTGACCGACTTCGTAAAACGCCCAGGCGCAGGTTGCCAGGGCGATGATCGCCGAAAGGGCAATGCCACTACCTTTGCGCAAATACATCAGCGCCGCCAGCAGCAAGTACGCCAGGCCCGCGATCAAGTAGTAACTTGAGCCACCCAGGGCAACCAGTTTGAATCCGCCGTAAATCATTGCCAGCGCTATGAACAGCACAAGCAGGGAAAACAGCACCCTCGCGGTCGTGCTCAGGGCAAACTTCCGAGTTTGCGGTTGATGGTCATCCGTCATTTTTTAATACGTTCCGTTAGTCAATGGAAAGTGCACGCAAAGGTTGCGCAGGGATCAAGGCATTCAGTTGTCAGCGGTAACTATCGTGACCAGCGAGTCATGCTGATAAGCGCTGGCGGGGAAGGGAGTGATCAGTCGGCGTGGGGGCGCCGAAGGCTCTAGAACAAAGGGTTGGCCTTTGCGGGTGTGGCGCGTTAGGGCTGTCTGGAAACTGAGCCCAGTTTATGCGGAGGTTTTTTTCGGATAAATGCTCAAGGCAGAAAAGCATTATTGGTGAAACAGTAACAATGGGCCTCTGCGCGCGGGTCTGGATTACTTTCCACGGGACTCATTCGGTCCAGGTTGCACATCGCGCAACCACGCAATGGACCTTTGCAGATAACGCAGCCGACAAGCTGGAAATGTTCTTCTAAGGTGTATCCATCAGCAGCGCTGAAAGGATTCATACATGCAGGTGTGCGCAAATTCAAGCGCGCGGCGCACGTGCGCAAGGGCGACGCTCGCAGGCGAGATGGGCCTGCGAGCGACAGCCCCGCGACGACAATCACGGCTCAGTTATGCGGGGGCCTCAACGCGCCGCGTAGGCCTTCTTGAAGTCTGGCGCGGTCCAGCCATTGAGGTCGTACTCGGCCATGCACTGCTCGGCCAGGGCGCGCATTTGATCGGTACGCCCGGAATGGCTGGCAATGTGCAGGGTGTCGAGGCGGCTCTTCTCGTAGCTGCCGGAGTAGTTGACCTCGTACAGTTCGTGGCGCGAACCGAACTCGGTACCGATCGCGTCCCAGAGCAGTTTGAGGGTCTTGGCCCGTTCTTCGGCGCCGATGCCGTTGGAGCCGCGGGCGTATTGGTCGAGGAAGGGGCGCACCTCGGGGTTGAGGAAGTCCTTGGCGTGGGATGGCAGGTAGATCAGGCCGCTGGCCACGGTCTTGCGGATCAGGTTGATCACCCGGCTGTAGGCATCACCGGCGGTGGCGCGGTAGGCCAATGCCGATTCGAGGTTGGGCAGCAGGAATTCCTCGTTCCAGTTTTCGGTGCGATAGGCCATGGAGTCAGACAGGCCCCAGAGCATGTGGCGCAAGGCAATGGCTTCGCCCACCGCGCCCTGCACACCCTGGAAGTCGCGGGTACCGCAGATTTCCACGGCCTTGAGGAACAGCCCGCAGATGAAGTCCATCTTCACCGCCAGGCGAGTGCAGCCGTGCATCAGGGTACGGCCGAAGAAGCCGGACTTCTGGATGAAGCTGTTGGACATCTCTACGCCATACATGAACACGTCCTGCCATGGCACGAAGGCGCGGTCGAAAATCAGGATGCAGTCGTTCTCGTCCATGCGGCTCGACAGCGGGTAGTCGAACGGGCTGCCGTTCTTGCTCGCCGCCTGCTCGTAAGAGGTCCGGCAGATCAACTTCACGCCCTTTGCGCCGGTGGGGATCATGAAGATCGGCGAGTACTTCTTGTCCTGGTACATCACGTTGTAGTGAGCAACGAAGGTGTACTGGGTCAGTGCCGCGCCGGTGGCTACCACTTTGGCGCCGCTGATGTAGAGACCGTCCGCGGTTTCTTCGTCGACACGCACGAACACGTTGGAGGTGTTCGGGTCCTGGTTGCGGTCTACCGGAGGGTTGACCACGGCGTGGTTGATGAACGGCAGGCGTTCACGGCTGAAGTTATACCAGCGGGTGGCGTTTTCGGCGTACTCGCCATAGAGGTCGCGGTTAGGCCCGAAGGTGCCGATCCAGGCGCCCTTGAAGTCCGGGGTGCGGCCCATCCAGCCATAGCTCAGGCGCGCGGTCTCGGCGATCGCGTCGCGGGCTGCAACCTGTTCTTCGACCGTGCGTGGCGCCTGAAAGAAGCGGTGGCAGCGCAGGCCAGGGGCACCGTCGATCTCGATGGTGAGCTTGTCGCGCAGTTTGGGGTCATGCAGCGCATCGTAGAAGCGTGCGTTCATCAGCGCCGCATTGCGAAACGCCGGATGTTCGGTGACATCCTCGACGCGCTCGCCATTGATCCAGACTTCCCTGCCATCCCTCAAGCTTGCCAGGTACTCCTGCGAGGTTTGAAGGCCCCGACGATCAAGAGAGAAGCCATTACGATCCATCATTAGTCTACTCCGGTATCAGTAAAACCACGCGCACTGGTTGCCCATTGGTGGCGCGCCGTTGTTATGGGGTTAATGCTGGGTTGCACGGAGCACAACTTAGAGAGGAGTGTGACCAAATGTAAATTTCTAAACGTGCAATCTACGATTGCCTGGAGGGGGGGTTGTGGGCGCTTTTCGTCGCTGGCTACTGTGGGCGGTTTTATTGAGTGCAGGGGCGGCTGCGGGGCGCTCGCATTTTGCGCCCGCCGCAAACTGGCCGATTTAGCTAGAGGAGCATTCCTGCACCAGCTGCCGCAACCAACGATGTACCTGATCGTTGTTCACGCGGGGGTGCCAGGCCTGGCAGAACTCGCCGCCGGGGGTCTCTACCGGTAGCGCGAAGATATGCAGCGGCAGCAGCGGTAGCGACCACTCGACGAAGCGCCTGGGGATCACCGCGATCATGTCCGAGGAGCTGGCCAGTTGCATGGCCGCCTGAAAGCCCGGGACCACCAGTTGCACCTTGCGTTGCAAGCCGAGTTTCTCCAGCTCCAGGTCCAGCGGCCCGCGGGTGCGGCCGCGGCGCGATACCGAGAGGTGCGGGAAGGCCACCAGGTCCTCGGCGCTGACGCTGCTCTGGCGCGCAAGCGGATGCTGGTTGTTGACCACGCCAACGAAGGTATCGATGTACAGGCGCTGCTTGTACACCTCCGGCCCCAGCGGCCCGGCGATGCCGATGTCGAGGTCGATCAGGCCGTCGCGCAGGGCGGCGACATCCTCGTTGCCCTGGGACATGAAGCTCAAGGTCACATGCGGCGCCTGTTGCGCGACGCGCTGGCTCAGGCGCAGGGCCCAGGCACCGGTGAATCCGTCCTCGGTGCGCAGGGTGAATACTCGCTTTACCGTGCCCAGGTTGAGCTTCTGTTTAGTGCCCAGCACATTGCGCGCCTCTTCGAGCAGGTTGTGCACCTGGGGTGCCAGCTCCAGGGCCAGGGGGGTGGGCACCAGGCGGCGTCCGGCCAGCACGAACAGCGGGTCGCCCATGGCTTCGCGCAGGTTCGACAAGCGCCGGCTCATGGCTGGAATGCTCAGGTTCATGCGCTCGGCGGCGCCGGTGACGCTGCCTTCGCGCAACATCGAATCGAAGGTCAGCAGCAGGTTCAGATCAGGCAGGTTCATCTCGCAGTCCTTTGCAAAAAACGCAAGTCTAGTCTCGGTTTATTGCAATTTTCAATATGTCAGGGGCTACCTATCATCCCGTTGCAACCCAACCCTCCAAGGATGTTGTGATGGAATCCTCTTATTCGCTTCAGCATTGGCTGGCGATCTGTCTGCTGCTGGCCTTGCCAGGCTGCGTCAGCCCCGGGCATAGCCCTGAACCGCCAAAACCCTTGTCACCCGAACAGCTCGAGGCCGGTCTGGACATCGAGCACGCCGCAACCCAGCCCTCGTCTCCGGCGGATGATCGCTGGTGGCTGAGCTTCAACGACGCCGACCTCAATCGCCTGCTGGCTGCCGGCCTGGACACCTCGCCAAGCCTGGCGATTGCCAGTGCGCGCATCGAGCGGGCGCAAGCCGATGCCGGCATCAGTCTGGCCAACACCCGGCCGAGCCTGTCGGCCATGACCCAGATCCTGCGCAGCCAGGATTCGCAGCACTACAAGACCGGCGCCGATGAAGCCGGGGTGTGGCACACCGACGGCCAGGCACTGCTGCAAGGGCGTTACAACCTCGACCTGTGGGGCCTCAATCGTTCCTTGAACGAAGCGGCGGTGGGCAGCCTGCGCGCCGCCGAGGCCGATCAGGCGGTTGCCCGTCTGGCGCTCAGTGGCAGCCTGGTGGAAACCTGGTTCGCCTTGGGCGGTGTACTCGAGCAGCAGGCCATCGTCAACCAGACCCTGGAACAACGCCGCAGCATCCTGCAACTGAGTGAGAACCGGCTGAAGTCTGGCCTGGGCACTCAGGTTGACGTGGTACGGGCACGCGGGCCGATCCCTCTGCTCGAAGCCGAGCAGGCGCGCCTGCAAGGCGCCGCCCGTGGCTACCAGTTGCGCCTGGCGGCCCTGGCCGGCAAGGGCCCGGGTTGGGGTGAGCAATGGCAGCCGAGGGTCGCCGATCCGCGCCATAGCGTGGCCTTGCCCGGGCATCTGCCGGCCGAGCTGATCGGTGGCCGGCCCGATGTGGTCGCCCAGCGCTGGCGCGTCGAAGCGCAAGGCAAGCGTATCGGCGCAGCCCGGGCGGCGTTCTATCCGAACATCGACCTGCTCGCGTTCGCAGGTTTCCAGAGCTTCAGCTTCCAGAACCTCTTCCACCACGACAGCCGCACCTATGGCGTGGGCCCGGCGGTGACCTTGCCGATCTTCGACGCCGGGCGTTTGCGTGGTCAATACCAGGCCCAGCAGGCCAGTTATGCCGAAGCCGTGGCCGGCTACAACCAGACCCTGGTCAACGCCCTGAGTGAAGTGGCCGGGCATGTCTCGCAACTGCGTGCCATCGAGGGCCAGCGCCTGAAAACCGTGCAGGGGCTGGATGAGGCCGAACAGGTCTACGACCTGGAAAACCTGCGCTACCGGCAAAGCCTCACGGATTTTCTGCATGTGCTCGACGCCCAGACCCGGGTACTCGACACGCGCATGCAACTGGTCCAGTTGAAGACCTCGGCGCTGCAAAACCATGCCGGCTTGCTGCGCGCGCTCGGCGGCGGCTGGAAAGAAGCTGATCAGAACTCCACTACGCTTGCAGGAACCTCCCATGACTGACGCCACCCAAACCCCAGCCCCGGCTCCGGCCAAGTCGCGCCGCGGCCCGATTTTCCTGCTCATTACCCTGGTTGCCCTGGCCGCGGCCGTGGCCGCCGGCCTGTGGTACTGGGTGTATGGCCGCCTCTATGAAAGCACCGACAACGCCTATGTACGGGGCGACGTGGTGTTGATTTCCGCCCAGGTGCGGGGTACCGCCACGGCGGTAAACATCCAGAACACCGACACGGTCAAGGCCGGCGACACCCTGGTCGAGATCGACCCGGCCGATGCGCGCCTGAGCCTGGACGCCGCCACTCACCAGTTGGCCCTGACCGTGCGCACGGTCAACAGCCTGTTCGCCGAAGAGAACGACCTGCTCGCCCAGGTCAAGCTGCGCCAGGCCGAAGCCAACCGGGCCAACCAGGACCTGCAACGGCGTCGTTCGGTGATCGCCCAGGGCGGTGTCTCCGGCGAAGACCTGCACCATGCCGAAGAAGCTGCGCAGATCGCCCAGTCGGGCCTGCGTGCGGCCGAGGCCAAGCTGGTCGGGCTGCAGGCCCGTATCCAGGGCACCACGGTGGAAAACCATCCGCAGGTGGCCGCCGCCGCCGAGCGTGTGCGCGAAGCCTACCTGGCGTTGGCGCGGACCAAGGTGCCGGCGCCGGTTGACGGCCTGATCACCAAGCGTGCGGTGCAAGTGGGCCAGCACATTGAACCGGGCACCGTGCTGATGGGCCTGGTGCCGCTGGACAAGGTCTGGGTCGAAGCCAACTTCAAAGAGTCGCAACTGGGCCAGATCAAGGTCGGCCAGCGGGTCGAACTGTTTGCCGACCTGTATGGCGACAACGTGGTTTACCACGGCCGTATCCAGGGCATTGAAGCCGGCAGCGGCGCGGCGTTCGCCACCATCCCGGCGCAGAACGCCACCGGTAACTGGATCAAGGTGGTGCAACGGGTACCGGTGCGCATCGCCCTGGACCGCGAAGAAGTGCTGCGCCACCCGCTGCGCATCGGCTTGTCGATGACTGCCAAGGCCACCCTTGGTGAGCCGGACGAGCAGGCGCCGACCAGCGTCCAGGACAACACCGAGGTCTACGGCAACATTGGTAGCGGCAGCGAAGCGTTGGTCAACCGGATCATTGCCGAGAACCTGCAAGGCTCGAAACTGAGCGTATCGAGGAACGATCGATGAGCAGCGCCAAGCGTCCCATCGAGCCATTGAGCGGTGGCACGCTGGTCCTCGGCGCGCTGGCGATCGGCATGGCCAACTTCATGATGGTGCTCGACACCACCATCGCCAACGTCGCGGTGCCGACCATTTCCGGCAACCTCGGCGTGGCCCCTGACCAGGGCACCTGGGTGCTGACTTCGTTCAGCATCTCCCTGGCCATCGGCCTGCCGCTCACCGGCTGGCTGGCCCAGCGCTTTGGCCAGGTCAAGCTGTTCCTCAGTGCCGTGGTGTTGTTCGTGCTGGCCTCGGTGTGCTGCGGCCTGGCGCCGAACCTGACCTCGTTGCTGGTATTCCGGGTGTTCCAGGGTGCCGTTTGCGGCCCCCTGGCGCCGTTGTCGCAGGCGCTGCTGGTGGCGATCTTTCCGCCCGCGCGGCGCACCACGGCGCTGGTGGTGTGGTCGATGACCACCTTCCTGGGACCGGTGTGCGGGCCGATCCTCGGTGGCTATCTGACCGACAACATCAGTTGGCCGTGGATCTTCTATATCAACGTGCCGGTTGGCATCTTCATTCTGCTGAGCCTCGGCCAGGTGCTTCGCGGGCGCGACAACCCCACGCGCAAATTGCCGGTGGATGTGGTCGGCCTGCTGCTGTTGATGGTCGCCGTCGGTTCGCTGCAGATCCTGCTCGACAAGGGCCAGGACCTGGACTGGTTCTCCGCCACGCCGATTCGCGTGCTGGCGGTCATTACCGTGCTGGGATTCGCCTCGCTGATTACCTGGGAGCTGACCGCGCAGCATCCGATTCTCGACCTGCGCCTGTTCAAGGAACGCAACTACGCCATCGGTACCCTGAGCGTGAGCCTGGGCTTTGCCCTGTACTTCGCCTCGCTGGTGCTGGTGCCGCTGTGGCTGCAAACCGAAATGGGCTACACCGCGACCTGGGCCGGTATCGCCACCGCGCCGCTGGGCATCGCCGGGGTGGTGCTGGCGCCCTTCATTGGCAGGCTGATGCAGCATACCGATGCGCGGGTGCTGGCGAGCATGGCGTTCATTTGCTGGATCGGCGCGTCGCTGTGGCGCATGTATTTCGAGACCAACCTGGACATTCAGTTCATCGGCTGGAACTCGGTGCTGATGGGCGCTGGCACAGCGTTCCTGTTCACCCCGCTGGTAGCGATTTCGCTGTCGCGCCTGCCACCGGAGAAGATTCCGGCAGCCCTCGGCCTGCAGAACGCCTTGCGCATGACCGGCGCCAGCTTCGCGGTGTCGCTCGGCCCGGCCTTCTGGGATCACCGCGCGCGTCAGCACCAGGTTGACCTGGCCGAGCGCATGACCCCGTTCGACCACTGGAGCGCCCAGGCCCAGGACAACCTTAACAACCTCGGGCTGTCGGCCCAGGGCGCGCTGGAGTCGCTGGCGCGAACCATCGACCGTCAGGCCCACATGCTGGCCCTGAACGATTTCTCCCTCGCCAGCGCGTGGCTGTTTTGCGCTGTCCTGGCCATTGTCTGGCTGGCCCGTTCACCCAAGGCGAAAGCCAAGTAAATCTGGAGTATTCATGTTCGAGTTTCGCAAGAAGTTGAAGTACAACCTCGATGTGATCGATATCCGCGATGTCACGCCGCTGGTGCGGCGTGTCACCTTCAAGAGCGACCTGTTCGCCACCGCGCAAGCGTGCCAGCCGTCGCAATGGCTGAAGCTGTTCCTGCCCGCCGGTGGCAGCCAGGTCAGCCGCGCCTACACCATCCGCCGCCACTACCCGCAGTCGGGTAACGTCGATATCGACTTCGTCCGCCATGACCATGGCCCGGCGGGGCGCTGGGTCGAGCAGGCGCAGTTCGGCGATCAGATCGGTTGTTCGGCGTTGCGCGGTGGTTTTCAGCCCCAGGAAGATGCCGAGTGGATGCTGCTGGCCGCAGACGAAACCGGCACTCCGGCGGTGATGAGCATCCTTGAGAGCCTGGCGCCGGGCGACCGCGCCCTGGTGGTGCTGGAGGCTGCGAGCATGACCGAGTTGCAAGCGCTGGATTCGCTGGCCGCAGTCAATTGCGAGTGGTACTTTCGCGATGAGCATCCGGCCGGTAGCAACCTGTTGCTCAAGGGTATCGACAACCTGCAGTTGCCATCGGGGGTCGGGCAGTTCTGGATCGCCGGCGAAGCGCAGAGTGTCAATGAGGTGCGTGATTACCTGACTGAGGCCTGTTCGATTCAACGTCGACTGGTGCGTAGCAAGGGCTACTGGATGCGCGGCGTCGCCGACCATCGCGACCGCGATTGAGTGCACGTTCGCCTTGCGCTGCCTGGCAGCGCAAGGCCCGCGCGGTTCAGGAGGGCAGTGCCTCGCGCAGCGGTTGAGGCTCGGCAAAACGTTCGAAATGCAGGCGCTCGGCTGCCAGGCCGTAATCCTTCAGCGCCCCACCCACCGTTTCGACCATGGCCTGTGGGCCACAGATGAACGCCGCATCGAGCAGGCTGACATCAACCCATTCACGAAACAGCGCGTCACAGGTGGCGATGTCCAGGCGCCCGGACGGCAAGCCGTTGTGGTTGGCTTCACGGCTGAACAGCAGGATCAACTGCAGACGCTCTGCATACACACCCTTGAGTGCATCGAGGCGCTCGGCAAACAACATGCTGGCGCGGTCGCGGTTGCCGTAGACCAGGGTAAAGCGGCTGCGCTCATCGTTTTCCAGGGTGGTCTTGATGATCGGCAGCAGCGCGGTGATGCCACTGCCTGAAGCCATGCCCAGGCAATGATGGACCGCCGCTTGCGTCTGCGGCCGGTAGGACGAGCCTGCCGGTGGCATCACCAGCAACGCGTCGCCCACCGCCAGTTGGGTGTTGGCATAGCTTGAGAAACGGCCCTGCGGCACATGCTTGATTGCTACCCGCAGTTCACCGTCGGTAGGGGCGCTGAAAATCGAATAAGAGCGTCGTACCGCTTCACCTTGCAATTGCGCCTCCAGTTGCAGGTATTGGCCTTGCTGGAACTGGTAGGTCGCGGCCAGGTGCGCTGGTACGTCAAAGGCGATAGAGACGGTGTCGGCGGTTTCACGGCGGATATCGGCGACTTTCAACAAGTGCATGGTAGTCATTGACCGGGTCCTGTTCAGGCGCTCTGGCGCAAGGTGTTGGCGCTGTTGCCGGTGAGGCGTTCAAGGCGGCGCATACTGCGGGTAGTGCCAGGCAGCAGGCGGCCGATATCGCCGGTGCGGTAACGGATCATCGGCAGCGCCTCGCGGCTCAGGCTGGTCAGCACCACCTCGCCGAAGCTGCCGTCGGGCAGGGGTGTGCCGCTGTCCGGGTCGATGATTTCCGGATAGAAATGGTCTTCCCACAGGGTCACGCCGTCGCGGGTTTCCAGGCACTCCATGCCGATCCCCGGGTCCATCAGTGCCGGTACGCCGTACAGCGCCAGGGTCTGGATGCCCAGGCGCTGCTCCAGCTCCTGGCGCAGGGTCGTGCTGCACGGTTGCGGACCAAGCAGGGCCATGCGCAGGGACAGCGCTGGCGCGGCGATGTGCTGGCGCTCCAGTTCATTGGCCAGGGTCAGCAGCTGCGCAGGCGTGGCCACCAGCATCTGTGGCTGGAAGTCGCACAGCAGGCGCACCTGCTGGCTGGCCTGGCGCGCCGTCAGGGGGATCAGCGCGCAGTTCAGGCGCTCGGCGCCCAACTGAAGGCCGCCGCTGGCGTTTAAGCCGTCCTGCTCGCCGAGTACGTACAGGCGGTCGCCGGCGTGGGCACCAGCGGCGCGCAGCGAACGCGCGACCAGTGCCGCCCAGACTTCCTGGTCATTGCGTGTGTAGCCAATCACCGGCGAGCGGGCGCTGCCGTCATTGCAGGCCTGCAGGCGCACGACCTGGTGGGCGGGCACGGCGAACAGTTCGAAAGGGTAGTGATGGTGCAACTCGGCATCGCCGATAAACGGAAAGCGGGCGAGGTCGTCAAGCTGCTGGAGATCCTCCGGGTGCAGTCCCAGGGCTTCGAACTGATGCTGGTACCAGGGCACGTTGCGCCAGGCATGCTTGAGCGACCAGCGCAGGCGGCGTAGTTGCACGTCGCGCAGTTGCTCGATGCTGCAGGTTTCCAGAGTATCGCGGTGGGCCAGGGCACGCAGGCGTTGTTCGTTCAGGCCCAGGGTGCTGGCGTCGAGTTGTGTGTTGGCGTTCATCTTCCAAGTCCGTTTGGCGTGTCGACCGATAGGCAAGCATGCTATGACGGGAGGGGGAGGATGGCTACTCGCATTGGCCGGGCCGCCGCCGGGGTGAATCGACAGGCGCCGTGGTGGTGCAGACTCGCGTTGTCGCCAGCCGGGCATCGGCAAAGTGATAGGCTCTTCACGTAATCCTGGGGGATATGATTCCTGGATTGGGAGGTTGAGGCTGCTGCTGCGGTTGCGGTTGCGAGCTTATCCATTCCATGTGGTGCCGCTGGCGGCCCCTTCCGCCTTTACGGCGGCCTACTTTTCTCTTGGGAAGAAGTAGGCAAAACCGCTTGCTCCTGCATACGGCCCTACGCTGCGCTTCGGGTCCCCTCGCTACGGCACCCTCCGGGGCATCGCGGCCTACGACTGGCTACGCCAAGTCTACGTCTCGCGTCTTCGGCTGCCGCCGAATGCCCCTTCAGGCACCTACGCTCAGCCTCCTGAAGTCGCCTTTGGCGGCGCCTGGAAGTGCGTGCATGAACATCAAGATCAAGATCAAGCAAGTCGGCCGTAGCTTCGGCGTCAGTATGGCTTCGCCATACTTTGATTTCGCAGATACGCCCGTGTAGGCGCCGCCCGTAACTTCGCGACTTCAGGAGGCTGAGCGTAGGTGTCTGGAGGGGGGTGGTGCGCAGTACCCTTCGGCGGCAGGCGCCACATCGAATGGATAAGCTCGCAGCCTCCCCAAACCAACCCAAGGATCATATTCCCCAAGATTCCGTGAAAAACCAAATGATAACCGTCACTGGCGCAATGACGGTTATCATCCACGCCCTGGCCCGGACCTGCGTCCGGCATTGAGCCGATAATCAGTATCAAGGAGCAGGCGGGTAATGAGTCAAAGCGCGGCATGGAAGCTGATGGTCGGGCTGGGTGTTGGGTTGTGTGTGCTGCTCGCTGTGGCGCTGTTCAAGGAACCCAGGGTGGTGCTGGCTGAGCTGCAATTCCAGGGCGGTGCCCATCCTCGATATGACGCTACACAACTGCATGAGGTGTATCTGCAGGCTGTTGAGCAGTTGTTGGCAGCGCAGCAAATCGATACCCAGCGGCTGCAGGTCGAGCTGGCGCCCCAGCGCAGTGACACAGTGGTGCTGCGTGGTGCTGAAAGCGCTTTGAGCCCCGCCCAGCGCCAGGGCTTGAGCAGTCAGCTCGAGGCCATCCTGCAAGCGCGCAAGGCCGTGGTCTCCAGTGTGCAACTGACGCTTGATTACAGCCAGGCCAAGCGCCTGAACAAAGCGGGCCGGGAAGTCGGCCCGGCCCCCGCCAGCGTTGCGGCCATAGGGCGCAAGTCGTTGACCCTGTGGTTAGATTTGCCGTACGAAGTGAGCCTCAACACGCTGGTCAGCGACCGCGAGCGGCGCCATGCCTTTGGCGGTAACCGTACGGTCAGTGGCGAGGTCATTTGTCAGGTCGACAGCTTCGTGCAGACGGCATTGCCGTTCATCATTACCCGCTTCAAGGCCGACAGCGCACAGCTGGTAGGCGACATGGACATTCTCACCCACGAGCAATTGACCTTGCGTGTGCCGGCGAGCCTGTACTTTGACGACCGTGACCTGCGCGAGCGCCTTGAAGCCGGTGGGCTCAAGGTCAGCGTGGGAAGTGAAATGTCCTATGGCAAGTTTCGATCGTCCTGGCTGTCGATTGAATTCGGATCGCTCGGCGAGCACCCGTATCAGCCCTTCGACATGGCCGATGCCGGGCGCCAGGGCGTGCGTGAGCTGTGCAGCAACTTCGCCTATCAGGCCGGGCGACCGTTTTCGTTCTTCTACGGCGTGGGGCTGGACCGCCTGGAAAAATTCCGTATCGCGCCGCAGGGCTGAAGCTTGCGCTAATCGCGAAACTTCACCACCTGGTTGCACGCAGGGCACTCGATCAGCTTCTGGGTGAAGATCTCGTGGGGCATTAATCCTCGGTGCATCAACAGTCCATCGCCCGGCTTGTAGAGATGCTGCATGGACTTGTTGCATTCCGGGCAGCGCACAAACAGCGCGGTAAAGAAGAACAAACACAGGCCGGTGATGGCAAAGACCACGTAGGTTTCGAAGTACCGCGTTGCATCACGGTCGAACATAACCCAGATCATGTAGACGCCGCCGGTCCAGATCGTAATGTTGAGATCGACCTGCATGAGGATGGCGAGAAAACGGTGCTTGAGGGGTTTCAACAGGATCATCCATTGATCATTCAAAGGCGGGGTTGCGCAAGGGATGCAGGTGATCCCTTGCGCGCTAGAGCGGCGATTCTACTCTTTCGATAACCTCTGGATCATTGCCACCGTCAAATAAAGCCGCGGCGCGATACTGGCAAGCTCGATGTATTCATCGTCAGCGTGCAACCCGGCGCCAACCACCCCCATGGTTTCCAGCACCGCCGGCTTGGCGCTGCCTGGTACATAGGCATAGCCGGCATCGGTGCCAAAGCGCATGGCGATCGGTTCGATCTTCATGCCGATCTCGCCGTACAACTGCTGGGCGGTTGTGGCCAGGGCTTCAGAGGCTTCGTTTTTCGCCAGTGGTGGCCGGCCTTTTTGCAGGGTGACGCGGGTTTCGGTCTCGGCGATCAACGGGGTGCGGGCGATGCGCTGGGCATCGGCAAGCACGCGGTCAGGCTCGCTGAGGTCGGAGTAGCGCATGTCGGCTTCAGCCGTCGCCAGGGCCGGGATGATGTTGGCTTTCTCACCCGCCTTGGCCAGGGTCCAGTTGACGGTAGTGCCTTTGCTGGCGTCGCCCAGGTCCTTGAGCTGAACGATCTGGTGGGCAAGTTCAGTCAAGGCATTGCGGCCTTGTTCCGGTGCGGAGCCGGCATGGGAAGAGCGGCCTTTGACTTCCAGGCTCAGGCGGTTGATGCCGTTGGTGGCGACGGAGACGGCGTCCTTGTCCGGTGGCTCATAAGAGAAGACGTAGTCATGTTTGCGCGCCAGTTCGGCAATGCTCTGTTTTGAGCCGGCCGAACCCATTTCTTCATCGGGGTTGAACAGCACGGTGAGGGTGCCGTAGCCCTTGAACTCCTGCTCCTGGAGCAGTTTGATTGCGTGCAGGATCATCGCCACGCCGCCCTTGGCATCGGCAACGCCGGGGCCGTAGGCGCGCTCGCCTTCGCTGCGAAACGGGCGCTTGGCGACAGTGCCGGGGCCGAACACGGTGTCGTAGTGCACCATCAGCAAGAAGTTTTTGTTGCCGTTGCCCTTGAAGGTACCCACGATGTTGTCGCCTGCCGACGGCGTGGCTGGGTGGGTTTCGACCTTGGCGCCGAGTGCTTGCAGGCGCTTGACCAGCAGGGCGCTGACTTGCTTGAGGCCGTCCGCGGTACCGGTACCGGTATCGACCGATACCAGGGTCTTGAGGGTTTCCAGGTAGGCCGGGCGTTCGGCCTCGGCCTGTTTGAGCAAGTCTTTGGGCGCGGGCTCGGCAGCGTTGGCAAGGGTGCAGGCAAGCGACAGCCCAAGGGCAACGGTGAAGGGCAGGCGTGACAACGGCATAGGTGAGGCCTCTATCCGTGATGGGGAGAGGTTCAGCCTAGACGTTTTTGCCCAGCGCCCCCGATCAGTCCAGGTCTTGCGCCGAATGCCGCTCCGTCACCTGGCTGCCTTCATCGCCCCAGGTGCGGTTGACCCGCAGGCCACGGATCACTGCCGGGCGCTCGGCAATCGCTTGTGCCCAGCGTTGCACGTGGGTGTAGTCCTGCACGCCGAGGAACTCGCCCGCCGAATACAGCCTGCCCAGGGCCAGCTGGCCATACCAGGACCAGACGGCGATATCGGCGATGGTATAGCGGTCGCCGGCCAGGTACGTGTTGTGTGCCAGGCGCTGATCAAGCACGTCCAACTGGCGTTTGGTTTCCATGGTGAAGCGGTTGATCGGGTATTCGAACTTCTCTGGCGCGTAGGCATAGAAGTGGCCGAAGCCGCCGCCCAGGTAGGGCGCGGCACCCATCTGCCAGAACAACCAGTTAAGGGTCTCGGTACGCGCGGCCAGGTCGGTGGGCAGGAACTCGGCGAATTTTTCCGCAAGGTAGAGCAGGATCGAACCCGACTCGAACACCCGGATAGGTGGTTGCACGCTGTGGTCGAGCAGGGCGGGGATCTTCGAGTTGGGGTTGATCTCGACGAAGCCGCTGGAGAACTGCTCACCTTCGCTGATGCGAATCAGCCAGGCGTCGTATTCGGCGCCGGTATGTCCGAGCGCCAGCAACTCTTCGAGGAGGATGGTGACTTTCACGCCATTGGGCGTAGCCAGGGAATACAGTTGCAGGGGCTGTTTGCCCACGGGCAGGGCCTTGTCGTGGGTCGGTCCGGCCACCGGGCGGTTGATGTTGGCGAACTCGCCGCCCGACGGCGCGTCGTGCTGCCAGACCCGAGGCGGGACATAGGGTGCCTTGCTCATGGGATGAACCTCCTGGTGAGTGCTGGAAGGGGCTCATGTTCCGGTCTGGCGCGCGCGGTTGTCAAACAGCGCTGTCGAGGCTGCCCGGGGCGCCTGCAATGCAGGCCCCAGGGCGCAAGGGCGTTCTAGAAGCTGTACTCGAGCACGCTGGCGATGGAGGTTTGTACCCGCCGCTCGACGATCGGGCTGTCACTCACATGCCCGGAAAGGTTCTGTACATCCAGCAGGGTATGCAGGCTGGTATTTTCGCCCAGTGGCAGGCTCCAGGTCAGGTTGACGCCCTGGCTGACCAGGCCGCCGTGGGTCTTGTGCGCGGCAAAACGGCTGTTGGCGGCTTGCTGCTGGCTGACGCCATACCAGGTGCGGACGTAGTCGGCGTCACCAAACAGCGCATTGACGTTGCCGGTCAGGCTGCCGAAATCACCCTCGTACAACGAGGTGCCGATACTCAGTTCGAGGGTCTGGTAGGCGGAGCCGGTGTCTTTGTTGCTGTCTTTTTTCAGCGCATTTTCGAAGGTCGCGCCGAAGGTGACCGGCCCCCAGGTATAGGACCCTTCCACGCCCACCAGGGCGCGGGATTTGATCGAACCCATGCCACGCAGACGGTCGGAGCCGCGATAGCCTTTCTTGCGGTCCTTGCGTTCGTCGCTGGTGCCGATGTAGGTGCTGAAACTGGCATCGTCCCAATCCTGTTTCCAGCCCAGGCCTTTGTCCCGCAGAAAGAAACCATAAGGGCTTTCGATCTCGAAGCCGAGCAGCGGTGTCGTTGAGCGCTCACTGCTGCCGCTGTAACGGGGGGCATTGGCAGCGCCGCCTTGCAGGGTGAATTGCCAATCCTCAGCCAATAACTGCGCTGAAACGGTCACCAGGCAAATGCCGGTCAATGCAGTGTAAATCCTTGTCGTCTTCATGGTGGCTTAGCGTGTTCTCGTGGTTTTAAGTTTGATCAGAGTACTGGGCTTCGTTGTTATCATCCGTGTGCAGAATGTAAAACTCTGTTAGTGCCGTAGTTATTCAAAAGCTTTACAGTTTTGTCGCGCGCACGGCGAAGCCCGAAGAGCAACTTCGAGAGCAATAAGAGCAGGCCATGGAGCCGGCAATTGGCCGGCGTAGAGCGGGCGCCTTAAGATAATCAGTGACTCCCGGGCTGTTCGCTATCGGCAGTCGCTGTAACGTTATTTCAGGCAAATTCAATTGGCGTTATATCTGCTGTTTGCGGGTGCTCATGTTGTAGTCTGAAAGTTAATCTGTCGATTCATGGGGGGGCACAACCCGGTGTTCGCTAATACTGCACGCTGACGCGGTTTTTATAGGCCGGTAGCATCAGTTCTGTGCGTTACTTCACCGGGGCTGATCATTGTTTGCCTTGGTGAGTTGCTGTTGCGCCGCAATACGGTCTTGCGCGGTCACGGAAGTGAGTTTCGCCAGGCGCGGGGCCAACCAGTTGTTCACGTCGTCCATATAACTGAACACCACCGGTACGAAGACCAGGCTGAGCAAGGTTGATGTCACCAGCCCGCCGATGACGGCAATCGCCATGGGCGCGCGAAAGCCGGCATCGGCGCCGCTGCTGAGGACTGCCGGAATCATGCCGGCCACCATGGCGATGGTGGTCATCACGATTGGCCTGGCCCGTTCAGCGCCCGATTGCATCAGTGCCAGGTGCCGGGGCATGCCGGCGCGGCGTTTTTCGATGATGAATTCCACCAGCAGAATCGAGTTCTTGGTGACGATACCCATCAGCATCAGCAAACCGATCACCACCGGCAGGTCGATGGCGGCGCCATACAACAGCAGGCCGCCGATCGCACCACCGACCGCCAGGGGTAGGGAGACGAGGATGGTCAGCGGTTGCAGGAAGTCGCGAAACAGCAGGACCAGCACGGCAAACACCATGAGGATGCCGAAGGTCATGGCCGTGGCGAATTTCTCGAACATTTCATTCATGTACTCGGCGTCGCCGTATTCCACCTCGCGCACACCGGGGGGCAGGTGTTGCAAGGTGGGGGTGGCCTGGATCGCTTGCAGCGCCGCGCCGAGGGTTACCCCGGCGAGGTCGGCGTCCACCGAGATTCGCCGCAGCCGGTCGAAGCGTTCGATCCTTGTCGGGCCACTGCCGTAGTCGATGTCGGCGACACTGTGCAGCGCCAGCGTGCCGCCGTTGTCGCTGGCCACCCGCAGGTTGCGCAGGGTGTCGAGATCGCCTTGCTGCGCCTCGGCCAGTTGCACGCGGATCGGTACCTGGCGGTCGGGGAAGTTGAATCGCGCGGAATTGGCATTGATATCCCCCAAGGTGGCGATCCGCGCTACGGTACCGATGGCCTGGGCGCTGACACCGGAGCGGGCGGCCTCATCCAGGCGCGGGCGGATCAACAGTTCCGGGCGCGGCAAGGGCTCATTGACCTGGACATTGGCCAAGCCCTTGATCATGCGCATATCGCCTTGCAGCGCGTAAGCGGCCTGGGACAGTTGCCGGGCATCGGCACCGACGAGAATTACCGAGACGTCCCGCGCCGCACTGTCGCTGCGAAAGGCAAAGCGCACATCGGCGAACTGGCCAAGGATCGGGCGTAGCGCGTGTTCAAACGCCTTCTGGCTCATCTCGCGCTGCTCGGGCGGCACCAGGCGCACCAGCAATTGGCCGCTGGCGACATCGGTGGCGCCGGAGGCATCTTCGCCGCCGGCGGTGCTGAAGACGAACATCACCTGCGGCTGTTGGCGCAGTGTCGCAGCCATCTGTTGCAGCGTCCGGTCGGTTTGCGCCAGGGGCGTGCCAGGCGGCAGGGACACATCGATGCGGCTCAGGCTGGTGTCGCTGACCGGCATGAAGCCCGACGGCAGCAGCGGTACCAGGGCAAACGAGGCGAGCAGGAAAGCCGCCGCAATCACCAGGCTCTTGCGTCGATGCGCCAGTGCCCACTCAAGCAGGCGCAGGTAACGAGCGAGCAAGCCAGTGGGCGCTTGCGTTGCCCGGTGCCGATGCTCGATCGACTTGGGCTTGAGCAAGTAGGCGGCCATCAGTGGCGTCAGTAGCCGGGCCACCAGCAGCGAGGTCAGCACCGCTGCCGACACGGTAATGCCGAAGGGGGTGAAATACTGGCCGACAAAGCCACCGATAAAACTCACCGGCAAGAACACCGCAACAATGGTCGCGGTTATTGCCACCACGGCGAAGCCGATGGCGTCCGAGGCGTCAATGGCGGCCTGGTAAGGGCGCTTGCCCTGGTCCAGGTGACGTTCGATGTTCTCGATTTCGACAATCGCATCGTCGACCAGGATGCCGATCACCAGGGTCAGGGCCAGCAAGGTGATGCTGTTGAGGCTATAGCCAAACCAGGCCATGGCCGCGAAGGTCGGCAGGATCGACAAGGGCAGGGCGATGGCCGCCACCAGGGTCGCGCGCCAGTTGCGCAGGAACAGCAACACCACCAGCACCGTCAGTAGCGCGCCTTCGATCAGGGTCATGATCGCGGCGTTGTAGCTGGCCAGCGTGTAGTCGACCAGCGAGGCAACCTGCTGGATCTCGATGTCCGGATGATGTTGCTGCAGGCGCTGTAGCGCCGCCTCTACCCCTGCGGCCACCTGGGTATCGCTGGAACCTTTGGCACGAAACACGGCAAAGCCGACGACCTGCTCACCGTTCAGGCGCGCCAGCGAGCGCATTTCGCCGGCGCCATCGACCACGCTGGCCAGCTCGTTCAAGCGTGCCCAGCGGCCGTCCGGCAGGGCGATGGGGGTGTCGCCCAGGGCCGTAACGGTCAGAGCGCTGCCCAGTGTGCGTATGGACTGCTCGCTGTCGGCGAGAATCGCCCGCCCGCCTGGCACGTTGCTGTTGCTGTGCAGCAGCTGGGTGTTGACCTGGTCGGCAGAGATGCCCAGTGCCTCAAGGCGCTCGGGCTTGAGTTCGACCCTGACCTCACGCTCCAGGCCGCCCAGGCGCTGCACTTTTTGCACCCCGGGCACGCCGAGCAGTTCCCGGCCGAGTACATCATCGACAAACCAACTCAGGTCCACGGCATTGCGGGCGCCGGATTTGACTGCATAGTTGAGGATCGCCCCGCCCTCGACATCAATGCGGGTGACCAGGGGCTCTTCGATGGTCTGCGGCAGGTCCGCGCGAATTTGCCCGATGGCATCGCGGATGTCATTGGCGGCGCGGTCGGGGTCGACGCCAAGCTGGAACTCCACCGTGGTTACCGAGATGGCATCGGCGATCGTCGAGGTGATGTGACGGATGCCGGCCAGGCCGGACACTGCACGCTCGACCCGCTGGGTGACCGCATGCTCAAGTTCGCTCGGCGCGGCACCGACCTGGACTACGGCAACGGTAATCACTGGAAAGTCGACCCGTGGATTAGCGTTGATCGGCAGGCCGACAAAGGACACCCAGCCGACCACGGCCAGTACCAGGAACAATACCAGGGTAGGGATGGGCCGCCGAATGGCCCAGGACGATATCGCCAGGCTCATTGCCCCGACTCCTGTGCCAGGCTGACCACGTCGCCATCGCGCACGAATGCCGAGGCGCTCGCCACTACCCGCTCACCGGCGTCAAGGCCGCTGCTGACTTGCACCTGCTGGCTGTTGCGCTGGCCGAGGACCACGCTGCGCACGCGCGCCTGGCCATTGATATCAAGGACCATGACGGTGGCGCCGCCATCGTCGGCAAAGGTCACCGCCCGTAGCGGAATGACTACCGCAGCGGCGATGGTGCCGGTGTCGATCCTGCTGCTGGCGAAACTGCCCGCGCGCACATCGGCCGTTGCCGCGAGGCTGATGCGCACGCGCCCGAGCCGGGTGCCCGCATCCACCTTGGGCGCCAGCAAGCGCACCGTGCCGGCGACACTCTCGGCCATGCCGGCGACCTGCACTTGTACCGCTGTACCGACCCGAATCGTCTGCAACGCACTTTGCGCCAGCTCGCCATCGAGCTCAAGTTGCCCGTCACGAATCAGCTTGAACAGCGGCTCACTACCGGCCATGGCGCCCAGCCGGGCGTGGCGTTCGGAGATGATGCCGTTGACCGGGGCAAGGATGTCGGCCTTGTCGCGGCGAGTGCGGGCGTCAGTCAGTTGCGCGATGGCTTGCTGATGTTCGGCCCGCGCCGCAGCCAAGGCGGCGGCGCTGGCGTGGGCCTGGGCTCGCTGTTGGTCCAGCTGCTGGGCGCTGACCGCACCGATGCTGCCCAGCTCATTGATCCGCGCCAGGCTGGCCTGTGCCTCGATGTCGAGCGCTTGCTGCTGCTTGATCAAGGCTGCGTTGCGATTGAGGGCGGCCTCGGCCTGGCGCACCTGGGCGTCGAGGGTATCGGTTTCCAGTTGCGCCAGCAGTTGCCCGGTCGCCACCGTGTCGCCTTCCTCGACCAATACCCTGGCAATGCGCGTGTCTTGCAGTGCGGTACCGATGGCCACCTCGTCACGGGCTACCAGGCTGCCGCTGACGTGCAGGGTCTGGCTCACGCTGCCGGGTTCGGCCAGTACGCTGCTGACCTTGAGCAAAGGCACTTGCGCAGGGGCGCTGTCCGTTGGTTCGCTGGCAGGCATCACCAGCACCCAGCCAATCACGAGCAGTAGCAACAAGCCGAGGATCAGCAGGCGGGGTTTGTCTCGCAGCACAGATAGCATCGCGATCAATCTCGAGTGGGCACAGCAAAGGGGAGGTAACAGCGAGCGCAACAGGCCGATGTCGGAAGGCTTATGGCTGAATCTGCAGGAACCTGCGGATGATCGTACGCAACAGCGGTTTATGGGCTTTGGCCTTGAAGCCCGGCTCAAGCACGACGCGGCCGATGCCGCCTTCGGTCAGGGCGATCAACCAGGTCGCGGCCATCGATGCATCCAGTGTCGGGTCAATCTGCCCGGCGTCGATGCCACGCTTGAGCAAGGCCTGCAGATCGGCCTTGACCTTGGCCTCATTGACGGCAAGCAGGGTGCCGACCTCGGGGTTGCGGATGGCTTCGGCGGCGACTTCGAGGCTGATGCGGGCGTAGATGGGGTCGCTGCACAACTCCATCATGGCGATGGCGATGTTCTCGATTGCCGTGAGGCTGTCCTTGGCTTTGGCGTGGTGGGCGATCAGCTCGGCCATGCCATGCTGGTCGTCCTGGGCAATGGCTTCGATGATCGCGTTCTTGCTGGGGAAGTAGTGGAACAGGTTGCCCGGGCTCATGCCTGCAGCGGCGCAGATTTGCGCTGTCGAGGTTGAGTGAAAGCCATTGCGCGCGAAGCATTCGATGGCTGCATCGAGGATCTGCTTGCGTTTGGCGGCGACTTTTTCCGGGTCTACGGTTCTCATGCTTGGCTCATTAATAGACTGACTGATCGATCTATTATTGGCCTGCCGCCGCACGCCGTCAAGCGAGCAAGGCGGCTGGTTGATTACTGCCGGGTGTCGGGCATGTTCTTGCTCACGCAATGAATCCCGCCGCCACCGGCGGCAATCGGGTCGATATTGACCTGCTCGATGATCCGCCCCGGGTACAACTTGGTGAGCAACTGCTTGCCGTGCTGGTCGGCCTGCGGGTCGCCAAACTGCGGGGCGATCACCGCGCCATTGATCGGCAGGTAGTTGATGTAGCCAGCGGCAAACTCCGGGTTGTCGCGGGTGAAGCGGTTGCTGCGCAGTTTGCTCGGCGGCGGCAGCAGGTGCACGGTCAAGGGGCGGCCGTCGGCGTCGGTGGCCTGCTTGAGGATGTCCAGGTGCTTGCGGGTCACCGGGTAGTCGTAGGAGTTCGGGTCGTTGTCGAGGTTGGCGATTACTACCCCCGGTTTGACGAAGCGCGCGTAGAAGTCGACGTGCGCATCGGTGATGTCCTGGCCCTTGATGCCCGGCAGCCAGATGATCTTGCGCAGGCCAAGGTTAGCCTTGAGCTCAGCCTCGACGTCGCTGCGGCTCCAGTCCGGGTTGCGGTTGGCGTTGACCCAGCAGCTTTCGGTGATGATCGCCGTGCCGTGGCCATCCACTTCGATGCCGCCGCCTTCGCCGGTCAGCTCGCTTTGCAGGTAGGGGATGCCCAGGGTTGCGCTGAGCGTTGCCGCCACGCGGCTGTCGTTGCGGTGGCGTTGCTTGTTGCCCCAGCCGTTGAAGTTGAAGTCTATCAGCGCGCTGTGGTCATCGTCGTCGATCACGAAGCAGCCGCCGTAGTCGCGAATCCAGATGTCATCCAGTGCCAGAGGCAGGAACTCGGTATTGCTAGTGCCGCATTGCTGGCGGGCCAGGTTGAGGTCTTCGGGACGGCACAGCACGGTGACCGGCTGGTACCTGGCGATGGTTCTGGCCAGTTGCGCGATGCAGGTGTTGACCGCGTCTGCCTGGTCTTCCCAGACGTTGTCGGCGGCAGCGAAGGCCAGGAAGATCCTCCGCTGGGCCTGGTCTTCTTCGGGCATGAACCAGCGCTCGTCAGCGGCCATGGCCAGGCGCAGCGGGCCGAGCCCGAAGCCGGCGATGCCGGTGGCTACTGACAAGTGCTTGAGAAAGGTGCGACGGGGTGTCATCGGTGCGGCACTCATGGTGTCGGCTCAATGGGCCGAGGAAGTCTTGAGGGTGGTCCAGGTGCGCATGCGCGCGCGCATGTCTTTCTGGGAAATGTCTTTGCCCGGGATCAGTCGCGCGTAGGTTTCGTCGCTGACGTAGATGTCCGGGTTGTCACGCATCAGTGGCTCGACCAGCGGCCGTGCCTTGGCGCTGGAGGTGGGGTAGCCGGTGAACGAACTGATAGCCGCCATCTGCTGCGGCTGCATGACGAAGTTGATAAAAGCGTAGGCGTATTCCGGGTGGGCGGCGTCGGCGGGGATGGCCATGCTGTCCATCCAGATGGTCGTGCCCTCCACCGGGATGTGGTAGCGGAACTCGACCTTTTTACCGGCTGCGACTGGAACTTGCGGATGTACGGCTTGATCGCCCCCAGCATCTGGCGGGCGGCGAGCAGGTCGTCGGCCTTGCCGCTGCGTGGATCCTTGCCCAGGTAATGGAGCGCCACCGCCAGCACTTCGTCGGGGGAGTCGATCATCGAAATGCCGCAGTCAGCCAGCCGTGCGGCGTTCTCTGGCTTGAACAACAGGTCGAGGCTGTTGACCGGGGCATTGGCGATGCGCTGCTCGATGGCCGCGCGGTTGTAGGTCAGGCCGATGCTGCCCCAGGTGTAGGGCACGGTACTCTCGCGCGAGTTGGGGTAGCGCTGGTGCAGGCGCCGGAGGCCCGGCTCGATATCCGCCAGGTACTCCAGTTTGCCCGGATCGAGCTTTTGCAGGGCGCCGGCGCGGGCCAGGCGCTCGGCCACGGTGTCGCTCGGGAAGATCAGGTCATAGCCGCTGTTGCCCGAGAGCAGCTTGGCCTCGAGGGTTTCGCTGCTGTCCATGACGTCGTAGATGACCTTGATGCCGGTCTGGGCAGTGAAGTCCTTGAGGGTGTCTTCGGCAAAGTAATCGGCCCAGTTGTACAGGCGCAGCACTTTGTCTTCGGCGCCGGCCAGGCTGCAGCTCAGGGCCAGGGAAACGGCGATCAGGGTTCTCAGGCTGTTCATGCGCCTTGCCTCCAGGTGGTGTGCGGGTGACGGCCATCCTGGCTCAACAGCGTGCCGTACATCTCCGGGCGGCGGTCGCGATAGATGCCCCAGGTCAGGCGCTCTTCGCGCATGTGCGCCAGGTCCAGTTCGGCCAGCAGCACGCAGGTGGCGTCGCGATCGGCTGCGGCCAGCAGGCGGCCTTTGTGGTCGGTGATGAACGACGAGCCGTAAAAGCGCATGTGCAGGTCGGCATCGCTATGCGCCACTTCAACGCCGGTGCGGTTGGCGGTGATCACCGGGAGGATATTGGCCGCTGCATGGCCGCGCTGGGTCAGTTGCCAATGATCGCGTGAGTCCAGCGCCGCGGCGCCGGGCTCGGAGCCGATGGCGGTAGGGAACAGGAGGATTTCTGCGCCCTGCAAGGCCAGGCAGCGGGCGGTTTCAGGGAACCACTGATCCCAGCAGATGCCCACGCCGAGGCGCCCGACGGCGGTGTCCCAGACCTTGAAACCGGTATCGCCGGGGCTGAAGTACTCCTTCTCCTGGTAGCCGATGGCGTTGGGGATGTGGGTTTTGCGATAGACGCCGAGCAAGCGCCCGTCGGCATCGGCCACGGTCAGCGAATTGAAGTAGGCATTGCCGGCCTGTTCGAACCAGCTCAGCGGCAGCACCACTTTGAGCTCAGCGGCCAGGGCGGCAAAGCGCTGCAACAGCGGGCTGTGCTCGTAAGGCTCGGCCAGCGCCAGGTGCGAGTGGCATTGTTCGATGCAGAAGTAGGGCGTGGCGAACAGCTCCGGTAGCAGGATCAGCCTGGCTCCGGCGCAGGCCGCCTCGCGCACCCGTTGTTCGGCTTTATCGAGGTTGTCTTCAAGGTTCCAGCTACAGGCCAACTGCACGCTGGCGACGGTCAGCGCGCTCATCGCTTGCCTCCCGCCAGGGGCCAGGCCGGTTGCTGTTGGGTGATGCAATGCACGCCGCCACCGCCGTGGGCCAGCTGGTTGATCTGCACCGGCACCACGGTGCGGCCGGGGAAGGCTTTTTGCAGGGTGGCGGCCGCCTGTTGGTCGGCGTCGATGCCGTAGGCCGGCATGATCACCGCGTCGTTGCACAGGTAGAAGTTGGTGTAGGAGGCGCAGAACACTTCGGCGTCGGTATCGACCGCAGCCGAGGCTTCGTACAGGTCGATCAGCTCGAAGCCACGGCCACGGGCGTCGGTGGCCAGCTCCAGGGCGCGGCGGTTGTCTTTGGCCACCTGGGCGTAGACTGAGGTTTTATCGTGAGTGGCATCGACCAGCAAGACCCCGGGCCGGGCGAACGCGCAGACGCCATCGACGTGGCCATCGGTCATGTCGCCGGTGACGTAATCCGGGTCGCCCGGCAGCCAGACGACCTTGTTCACCCCCAGCAGGCGCAGGAAGATTTCCTCGATGTCCTGTTTGCCCAGGCCCGGGTTGCGGTTGGGGTTGAGCAGTACCGATTCGGTGGTAATCAGCGTGCCGTCGCCATCGACATGAATGGCGCCGCCTTCGTTGGCCAAAAAGCTGCCGAAGCACGGCAGGCCCAGGTCATTGAGCACGCGCCGGGCCAGGCCTTCATCGAGGTCATGGGCCGACTTGCCGCCCCAGGCATTGAAGCGCCAGCTGACCCCGGCCAGGCCTTGTTGCGGGTGGCAGATGAAACTTGGGCCGGAGTCGCGGCACCAGCTGTCGTTGACGGCGATTTCGATCAGCTCGATGTTGGCCCCGCACAGCGCCCGGGCCTGGCTGACCGCGCTGGGGTCGACCACCATCTTTACCGGCTCGAAGCGGGCGATGGCGTTGGCGACCCGGGCGAAATCGACCTGCACATCGGCCAGGGTTACGCCCCAGGTCGACTCCCACAGGGCCTGGTTGTGCGGCCAGACCATCCAGGTGGCGGCGTGCCGGGCCCATTCGGCAGGCATGAACCAGCCGTTGTTGTTGGCGTTGTCGTTGTGCATTGCAATAACCTTAAGTTAAGTAATTGTTTTCAGCAGGACTGCCTGGGAGTCCATGCTATAACTGGGCTTTGCACCTGAACAAACGATGGATTTTGCCGATATATGATTAGCTGGGCTTATCGATCATGCTGAAACACTGGCCACCGTTGAACACCTTGCGCGGCTTTGAAGCGGCCGCGCGCCTGGGCAGTTTTCACAAGGCTGCCGAAGAATTGCACCTGACCCAGTCGGCGATCAGCCAACAGATCCGCAGCCTGGAGAACTACCTGGAGCAACCGTTGTTCTTTCGCGAAGGGCGCAGTGTGTCGCTCACCGATGCCGGTCATGACCTGCTCAGCACCACCCAGGTGATGCTGCAGCAACTGACCGTGGGTATTCGCCGCCTGGAGCAGTACCGCAAGCCCAACCAACTGGTGGTCAACACCACGCCGGCGTTCGCCCGGCACTGGCTGGTGCCGCACCTGGGCGACTTTCACCGCCTGCACCCGGAGGTGGACCTGTGGCTGTTCACCAGCGATGAAATCCCGGACATGAGCACCCAGACCATCGACGTCGCGCTACGTGATGACATCAGCGCCCAGGCTGATTGCAGCTTTCGCGTGTTGTTGCAGGATCGGCTGTATCCGGCTTGTCATCCTGGTGTACTTGAGCTTGCCGCCGATGTCCGAACTACGCTTCACGGCGAACGCGAAATGGACTGGAGCTACTGGAATACTCGAGGCGGTTCGGAGGTAGGGCAGCGATTGAATGGCCTTAACTTTTCAGACCCCGGGCAATTGCTTGACGCTGCCTGTCAAGGGTTGGGAATCGCATTGGTAAGTGAGTTGCTGGCTGAGCGTGCACGGCAAGAGGGCGTACTGGTTGCACTGACAACCCAGGCGATTCGCGGTCCCAAATGGGCGTGGTTGGTACATCGCAACAGTGAAGGCGATGTACTGACACAAAGCTTCTGCCGATGGCTCGAAAACAAGCTGGTCAACTGAGCTAAGTGGTCAGGGGAGCCCCTTCTGCAAGGATTGAATAGAAGGAGATCAGTAGTGCTGAAGGATCGTCTGAAACAAGCACTTGAACTGAAGTGTCGAGGCAAACGGTATGCGCTGGCCGTTGAAATAGGGGTGCATCCCAGTTCAGTCGGTCGATGGCTTCAGGGGGGACCGATAACAGTAGAAAATTTGGTGCAGATCGCCACCGCGCTCGACATTTCACTGGATTGGTTGGTGCTGGGTAGGGACGGAGGATGTTCAAAGGCCGACGCACTTAGTTCAATTGAGGGACGCTTGCTTGCTGAGCTCAGATTGATGAGTCCTGCGTCTATCGAACATTTAGCGGTTTTTGTCGAATCCTTGTCTCAAGGGGGCCGAACGGGTTCAGCCGGCCCCGCCAGAGAGATTGGCTAGATCATGATGCCAATGTGTTTAAGCAGGACGATTAGGTTGCTGCTGGAAAACCAAGGTGAAAACGAAGACTGCGAGTTTTCCACACCAGAACTCTGCATGCCTGCGGCGTAATAGCGATTCTGCAGAGCGTCGTAAACCAGCCAGGGGCTGCCACTGCTTCCTTGTTCCATCGTATTGACGGCCTTTAGTACCACTTCAGTTCCATGGACCCTTGTTTCCAAGAGATCACCGTCACTTTGCCACAGTAACGAGCCATTGAAATCGTAACCATTCGCCGGCTTTGCCGGGTAGCCGGGGTCATAGTAGAAATTGAATGGGGTCTGGGTGGGCTGATAGTCAAAGACCGCATGCAATGACGGTGTCGATGGGGGAACGGGGGTGTCCGGAATAATCGCGCCAAGGTCCCAGTACTCCCGCAGCCCGGTCTGATTGATCCATCCGTTCAGGGTACTTGCGTGTTGTGCAGTGAAGACTTGTGCATAGTCCCCGGCTGAGTATTGGCGCATGACATAAAAATCACTGGACCAGTGTCCCTTATCAAAAACGACATGCCCTGAAGTCAGAATGGCCTTGCCATTGTTGGCCTCGACGATCCAACCGCTGGCGACGTAATCCTGACCGTGGTTGCGGTAGAAAATCTTGCACATCGCGTCATATGGCGGGCGGGAAATATCAGGTGGAACAAAAGTGCGTGCGAACGCTGGGTGTATCGGCTCGGCTTCGCCGAGTAGGTCGGCGCTGGGGGCGGGCAGGCCTCGCTCAATCGCGTTTTTCCGGCGAAGCTCGGTCCAGTCGGGTGTGTTGAGCGATTGCTGTGGGGGAGCGTCGACTGGCCTTGAGGGTTCAGTCGCGTCAGTCACTTGCCAGTTTTTGCGGTGAATGGTCATCCCTGTCACTCCTTTGCTAGAGGGCGCCCCGGGGGGCGCCGGTGAGGCGAATTACTTCAGGAAGCAGAGTTTCACCCCGGGATCTTCAGGCGAAGTCGAAGACCTGGACCAATCATCGACGGATTTCTTATCCAGGTTGGCCAACGACGATGCATAAGTCTTGATCTGGTCCGGTAAGACCAGGTAGGTCGTCATGCGCACTTCATAGTCCTGCTCTTGCACATCTGATTTTCCGTTCTGCTGATGGAACATATGTAGCGAGGTGTAATAAATATAGAGTTTCGGGTTGTGCGGATCGCTCATGTCCAGCGTGGATTGGCTGAACAGGTTTTTCCATTGTTCTGAGCTTTTTTGACCAAATACGGATTTGGCCATGTCGGTGATCGACTTTTTAATCTTGTCGAGATCTTGTGAACCCAAGCTGCTGTACAAATTGCTGATTTGGTCAATGAGCAGGTTGTAGTCTTTGCTGTGGAAGACTTGTTTTGTGCTTTCGTTCGAGTTGAGATGGACAAAGGGGCATTTGTCCATTTCATTGATGTACTGGCTAAAGGCTGCAGCCAGTTTATCCGGGGAGGTGTTGGCAGGGTGGAAGTCGGCCCGAATCTGCACATGGTTCATGATGCTGGCCAGCGCTGTAGGCAGGTTTTGTGCATCCGTATAGATGGCAATGCCAGAGGCTTGGGGGTCTGTACTGTCGTACCCCAGAAATACACCTCGGGCTGTCGCGGCAGATTGATCGGTATCCCCCGGTGTTTTAAGGTCGTAAGATGACGCGCCGCTGCTTACCCAGTTTTGCACAATGTTGCGGATATTAATATTGCTCATGTCCATCTCCTTATGAAGTGTGCACCCTGAACGGTGCAATCGAACTGTCGCAGGGTAGACTTTCGATGAGCAACTAGTGCGTAGTGCGCGGCGCGCAATGTGTACGTGAAGTTGTTGCGCACCACGCAAGATGACACAGTGGGTCCTTCCGAAGTGTTCAGGCTTTTATTGACTGATGCCCAATAGCCAGTGCGCTGATAATGCAGATGGAACCGTCGGTGGCAGGTGTGCTGTCGCTGTAGTCGAGTTGGTTGTAGACCCCGCCATGGAAGTTGAAAGTGCGGCTGTTCCAGCTGGAATCCATCTGCAGCGGGCCGCTGCTGCCGGTGCTGCCATTGCAGGTGGCGGCGAGGGTGACCACGCCCTCGGCGGTGACATCGAGGATGATCTCGAACGTCGCGCCCAGCGGCACATTGGCGTGCAGGGTGACGCTGGCCGGGGCGGCCTGGTTGTAGCTCTGGCGAAAACCATACGTGATCTTGCCCTTGTTCCAGAACACCTTGACCGCCGGGCTGTCGTCGTTTTTGACATGCAATTGCGAGATCACCACCTTCTGCGCCGAGTTGACCTTGGTCAGGCTCATGGTCTGATGGTTGTGGTGTTTGGCGGCGCTGCTGAGTGACCAGTAGGTGGCTTCTTTCCACTCGCAGCGGGTGCGCTGGGTGCTTTTGCTTGAGGCGCCCTTGGTCGGCGCAGTGAAGCGCACCGAACCATCGCTCAAGGTGGCGATCACCTGTGGCAGTAGTTCAAGCGCCTGGGCGCCGGGCAGTTCCAGGGCGGTGGGGTCGGTGCTGGACTTGGGCACCGGGGTGGTGATGGTGAGTCGGTCGATATTGACGCTCATGTGTTTCTCCTTCGGTTTTGGATGTGGGCCCTCTCTGAAATGGAAGTGGGCTTGAGCTAATATTTAGCGTCAAGCTAAAGTTTCGTCAATAGCTAAATTGGTCGTGCTGTGGGGCTTGACCCGCGATGAGGCCAGTCCAGCCAACACATCAAGCGCTGACTGGACTACCACCGCGACTAAAGAAACCAGCGATACTCCCGCGCACTCACCTCATGCATGAACGCCAGGTGGTCCTGGCGCTTGTTCTCGCAGTAGACCATGACGAACTCACTGCCTAGCCGCTCGTTGACCTCCGGGTGATGACGCATCGCCGCCACCGCCGCGAGCATATCTTTGGGGAAGTCGATACCGCTGCTGCGGTCTTCGTTGAGCGGCGCGATCGGTTCCTTGCCGGCCTCCAGGCCATACTCCAGACCACTGAGAATCGCCGCCAGCACCAGGTACGGGTTGGCATCGGCGCCAGGCAGGCGGTGCTCGATGCGCAGGTTGCGCGCATCCGATTCGGGAATGCGGATGCACGCGTCGCGGTCTTCAAAACCCCAGCTGGCGCGGCTGGCGGCATTGACCATGGCACCGTAGCGGCGCATGGCATTGTGGTTGGCGGCAAAAATCGGCATGCAGTGCGGCAGCAGTTCCAGGCAGCCCGCCACGGCGTGGCGCAGCGGGCGCTGGTCATCGGCGGCCAGCAGGTTGTTGCCTTGCTGGTCGTAGAGGCTGACATGCACATGCATGCCGCTGCCCGGCGCCTCCAGGTAGGGTTTGCTCATGAAGCTGGCGCGCAGGCCATGCTTGAGCGCCACGCCACGGGTGCTGCGGCAGAACAGTGCGGCCCAGTCGGCGGCGCGCAGGCCGTCGTCGCAGTGGCCGAAGTTGATTTCGAACTGCCCAGGGCCCAGCTCTGCGGTAATCACGTTGGCGTCCACGCCTTGCTCATTGGCGGCTTCGACCATTTCCCGCAGCACGTCGGAGTAACGCGACAGGCGCTCGATGTGCATGTTCGGCTGATCGTCGGCATCACCGCTGAACGGATCGCGGGGGAACTGCGGCAGGCCGTCTTTAAGCGCGCGATCGAACAGATAGAACTCAAGCTCGAAGGCCACCACCGGACGAATGCCGCGCCGTGCCAGGCGCTGCAACACTCGCGCGAGCACTTCACGCGGCTCGAACTCGATCGGTGCGGCGGTGCCGTCGGAACTGATCAGCATCTGCCCCAACGGCTGGTTCTCCCAGCGTACCGGCTTGAGGGTGCCGGGGATCAGCCGCCGTGGCGCGTCCGGGTCACCGTCGTTGAAGCAATAATCGCCAATCGGGTGCAAGCCGCCCTGAACCCCGAGCAGCACGCAGTTCTGCGGCAGTTTCAGGGCGCTGCCGGCCGCGACTTTTTCGAGCATGTCGATGGGGTAGCGCTTGCCATAAAAATGCCCGGGAATGTCCAGGCTGATCAGGTCGACATAACGCACCTGAGGATGCTCGGCGCGGAATGCGCGTACTTCGCTAAGCAGATCAGGGCAGTCATTTGTTGTTGTCATCACGTGCAATCCTGCGCTTGGTTTCAACGGAATACCCAGAGCACCCGGGTAGTGTGTTCAGTCAAGTTGGCGTAGCGGAACTGGCTGTGCGGCGGTAGCTGGAAGCTGTCGTTGGCGTAGAGGGTGACCGGTGTCTGAGCATCGTCGAGCCAGAGGCTCAACTCGCCTTCGAGGACAAAACCGCCTTGCTCGGAGCTGTCGTCCAGGTGCCCGTCACCGCTGCTGGCGCCCGGCGCCAAGTGGCTTTCGAGCATCGAAAAGCCACCGTTGAGCTTGGGCGAGACCAGCACGTCGGTGACTCCGGCGGCGTAGTACAGGGTGCGCCGTTCGCCGGGGCGGGTGACCCAATCCACTTCCCGCGGCTTGCTCAGGTTGTAGAAGTAGGTGGTGGGCACGCACAAGGTTTCGCTGATGGCGGTGAGGTCGGCCACCGTCGGCCGTGACAGGCCACGCTCGACCTGCGACAAGAAACCCACCGAACGATCAATGCGTTCGGCCAGTTCGCCGAGGGTCAGGTTGCGGTGCTTGCGCAGGTCGCGGATGAGGATCGCCAGGCTTTCGATTTCTTCCTGCATGTCCATAAGTGGGTCTCTCAAATAGTGTCGCGCAGGCGGTACCAGGCTTTGCCGGCGGCTTCCAGCGGCGCGGCGAGCAGGTCGCCGCCGGGGAAGCGGCCGTTGTCGATGGCCTGGTACAACGCCAGCAAATCGTGGTTGCCGAGGATCGCATCGCTCACCGCGCGGGCGCCGGCCAGGGTGGGCAGCACGCCGTGGCCGGAGAAACCCTGCAGCCAGTAGCGCTGGCCCTGGCGGCCGATGTCCGGGGTGCGGCGCAGGCTGCAGTCGATATGGCCGCCCCAGGCGTAGTCGATCGCTACGCCTTGCAGCTGCGGGAAGGCCCGCTCCAGCACCGGGCGGGTGGCGGCGGCAACGTCCTTGGGGATGCCGCCCAGGTAGGTGCAACCGCCGCCAAACAGCAGGCGGTGGTCGGGGGTCAGGCGGAAGTAGTCGGGGACGAACTGGTTGTCGATCACGCAGCTGTTTTGCGGCAGTAGCGAACGGGCCAGGGCTGGGTCCAGGGGCGCGGTGGCCACCTGATAGGAGCCCACCGGCAGCAGGCGTTGTGACAGCGGGCGGTCGAGCTGGTCGATGTAGGCGTTGCAGGCCAGCACCAGCACGTCGCTGCGGATCTCGCCCTTGTCGGTGCGGGCGACAAAGCCTGCCGGGGTGTCGCGGTAGCTGAGCACCCGGCTCTGCTCGAAGATCCGCCCGCCGGCCGCTTCGATGGCGCTGGCCAGGCCCTGGGCCAGTTTCAGCGGGTTGAGGTGGGCGCCTTCGGCGTCATACAGCGCGGCCTGGTAGCGCGGGCTGGCGATCCACTGGGGCAACTCGTCGCGCTCAATCACCCGCAACTGGTCATAGCCCCATTTGGTTTCGGCCTCATGTTGGGCCTCATGGAGCATGGCCACGCGCCGCGGCAGTACCGCCGCCCACAAACTGCCGCGCCGGTAGTCGACCGCAAAGCCATGGCGCTCGGGCAACTCGCGCATCTCGCTGGCGGCCCAGCGCATGCTGTCCCACAGGCGCCGAGTGCGTTCCTGGCCAAGGGATTTTTCCAGGGGCGCCATGTCGCACGACCAGCCCAGCAACGCCTGCCCGCCGTTACGCCCGGACGCCGCCCAGGCCACCCGGCTGGCTTCTACCAGGGTCACCCGCTTGCCGGCCAGGGCCAGGCGCAGGGCGGTGTGCAGGCCGCTGAAACCGGCGCCGATAATCAGCACCTCGGTATCCAGGCGTTCCTGCAGGGTAGGGCGCAGAGGGAGAGCGGCGGGGTAGGTCTGAGCGTAATAGCTGGCGACATGCTGGGCGGATTGCTTGAACACGGCGGACCTCATGAATTTTTATTGGTATTTTTTCATGAAAAACTACCAGATAAATTTCATGAGGCCAAGCGACGCCCGGCCGCGAACAGCGCGCAGGCTCTAGACCGCAGGTTTGTGAGGGTGCTTGCTGCTTTCGATCTCGTCAGCCAGGCGCGGGCTGTAGCTGCGTGTGGGGATGCCGGTCAGGCGTTCGAACATCAGCGCGAACTTCATGTCCAGTGCGCGCTTGCCGGTCATATAGGCATTGAGGGTGGTCACGCTGACACCCAGCTCCGCGGCCATACGCCGCTGGGACACCCGGTCTGTCTGGCGTTGACCGGCCTTGAGTGCGGCAAATGCCTTGCGCAGTGCCAGCAGCTCTTCTTCTTCCCACACCCACAGATTACCGCTCATGATTCGATCTCAGTCACACGGATTCGGTCGAGCAATCCGTTGCTGGAATCGCCACATCCTACTGCTGTTGTTTAGTGTTCATTAACCGACCAGAGCAGTCGGTTGTTTTGTCATCATACTCTTCGCGCGTTCCAAACTAGTAGCACCCGGCCATGAATGTGCAGTTTTTCCAGCACCGCACCCTCGATCAACACCGGCGGATACAGCGGATTATCGGAAATCATCCGCAAGCCGCCATCGGTCAGGCGCTGCAGGCGTTTGACGAACAGATCGCCGTCGAGGCTGAACACGTAGATGGCATCGCTGCGCACCTCGTTGATGCCACGGTCGACCAGCAACGGGTCGCCGTCGTTGAAGGTGCCGGCCATGCTGTCGCCGTCGCCGCTGATGATCGCCAGATTCAGCGCGCTGGAAAAGCTGATGCCTTGGCCGCGCAGCCAGTCCAGGTGCACGGTCAGGTCACGGATCACTTCGACATGGGCGGGCGGGGTCGTGCCCTTGCCCATGGAGCCGCGAATGTCGAAGTGGGCGATGGTGACGAACTCGCCGGCCAGCGCCTTGTTGGCGCTGACCGGCAGCGCCGCCTCGCCCTGCAACACATCCATCCAGCCTGCGGGCAAGCGCTCGGCCTGCTCGATGCGCCGGGCGACTTCATCACCGAGGTTTTTTTCCGTGCGGGTCGAGAGAATCTGGCTCAGGTGCGCAGGGCTCATGCCCCAGCGTTCGGCACAGCTGGCCTTGCGCTGGGTGCCGAGCAACTGCACCAGGTTGTGCTTGCGAATCGCGTAGATATCCATGGGGTGCAGAATGCCACTATTTAGCTCGATGCTAAAGAGGGCCCTACGCATTACTCACGCGGTTACTGCGCCCGAGCCACGCTGACCGGTGTGCTCAGTAGGCGCTGGCGCAGCAGGTCATAGCCCCAGTTGTAGGCCATGGTGTACGGCAGCATGAAGGCGAAGAAACCGATCTCCAGCAAAAACGCCTGCACCAGTGACACATCAAGCATCAATGCCGCGATTGGCACGCCGATCAGCACGAAACCGGTTTCAAAACCGCCGGCGTGCAGGGCGCGGACCTTGACCGTACGCGCGACCCGGCCCACGGGCCAGAGACGGTCGAACGCCGCGTTGTAGACCATGTTCCAGATCATCGCCACGGTCGACAGCATCACCGCCAACGCGCCCATTTCCAGCATCGAGCGGTTCAGCAGCCAGGCGCCGATCGGCGCGCAGATCAGCACGGCGATAACTTCAAAGCCGACGGCGTGGACGACGCGCTCAGCGAAGGATTTTTGGGTGGCTTGCAGTTTCATGACTTCACCTGAAAGTGTGTTTCGGTGAGGTCATTTTCATCGCTTTTTTGATTATATGGAAAATAGGTTCCATCGTAAAAAGCGATGGTTTGTGTGTGCGTACCAGCGGCAGGTGTTGATATCAATACAACTAATATCAGATTTAGTTTTTAACGGATTGCTCGATATCAACCGCCGGAGGAGCATGCACACACCATCCATCACCCAAGAATAACGACACATGACACTCTCTACTGTGGCAGCACTGCAACTGGGCTCGCACCCCGACGGCAAACAGAAAACCCTGGAGGCGATTGTTGCCTACGAGTCTGAAATAAAGGCCGCTGGCGCCCAGTTGGTGGTCATGCCGGAAGCCTTGTTGGGCGGTTATCCAAAAGGGGAAATCTTCGGCACCTACATGGGCTATCGGCTGCCGGAAGGCCGGGAAGCCTTCGAGCGTTATTTTGCCAATGCCATTGATGTTCCGGGTGCTGAAACCGCCGAGCTCGAAGCCTTGTCACAACGCACCGGCGCGCACCTGGTGGTCGGTGTCATCGAACGCAGCGGCAGTTCATTGTTCTGCTCGGCGCTGTTCTTCTCGCCGGAACAGGGCCTGGTGGCCAACCACCGCAAACTCATGCCGACCGGCAGCGAGCGTTTGATCTGGGGCCAGGGCGACGGCTCCACGTTGCCGGTGATCGATACCCCGGTGGGCAAGATCGGCGCGGCGATCTGCTGGGAAAACCACATGCCCCTGTTGCGCACGGCGATGTACGCCAAAGGCATCGAGGTGTGGTGCGCACCGACGGTGGATGAGCGCGAAAACTGGCAAGTATCCATGCGCCATATCGCCCATGAAGGGCGCTGTTTTCTGATCAGTGCCTGCCAGTACCAGCCGTCGCCGCGTGACCTGGGCACCAGCCTGCCGCACTGGGATGACGACCGTCCGTTAATGCAGGGTAACAGCCTGATCATCAGCCCCATGGGCGAGATCATCGCTGGCCCGTTGAAGCACGGCCCCGGTTTGCTGGTGGCCCAGATCGACTCGGCTGAACTGGTCAAGGCGCGTTATGACTTTGATGTGGTCGGCCACTATTCGCGCCCGGATGTCTTCACCTTGCTCGTTGATGAGCGGGCGAAAAGCTTGGTGAAGTTCCAGCAGTAGCGAGCGACCTGGGCGCCAGCCTCAGGTCAGGCAGAAGCTGTCTTCAACCAGTTGAATGATCAGCGACTTGACCGTCTGCAGCGTGCTGTCGTGCTTGCTGCCCACCCGCGTGCCGATTTCCAGGTCGTAGGAGGGCAGGGGCACCGGGCAGGGGAAGGTTTGCAAGGTACTGATGCGTTCCATGGCACGGGCGGCGTGGGTGGGCACCGTGGTGATCAGGTTCGAGCCCACCAGCAGAAACGGCACGGCGGCAAAATGTGAGGTCGAGGCGCGAATGCTGCGCTTGTAGCCGGCAGCATTCAAACCTTCGTCGACGATGCCGACGAAACCGCCCGAGGACACCAACAGGTGCGGCCGCTGGGCATAGTCTTCGGCGCTGGTGGGGATGCTGTTGTTGGCATCGGCGATGCCCAGGTAATTGCCCCGGCCCAGGCGATGGCGGGCAATCAGCGGCGATGACAGCCCGCCTGCAGACACGGCGATATCGATCTGATGGTGCATGAGCATGTCCTGGACCAGGCCGCTATGGGTCTGGCGGAAAATGATGCGCAAGCCGTGCAGCTGTTCATCGATCAGCGCCACCAGGCTTTGCCCCAGGGCGATTTCACTGTCATCGGAGAGGCCGATGGTGATCGTCCGGCCTTTGATGTCTTTGCCCCCCACTGAAAGCGCGAAGGCTTGCCGGCAGCGGTTGAGTGCCTCGCCAATCAGCGGCGCCAGTTCATTCGCGCGCATGGTCGGGCGCAGCCCGCGGCCGGTACGTTCGAACAACGGGTCGGCGTAAATTTCCCTCAGGCGCGCAAGTGCCGCACTGACCGCCGGCTGAGTCACGCCCAGGCGCAGTGCCGCGCGACTGGCGCCGCCTTCTTCAATCAGGGCAACAAACACTCGGAGTAAATTCAAGTCGACAGAGTCGATATCAATACTGTGCATATCAGATATCTTGATAGTTGATTGATTTATAGTATAGGCGTGCGCACAATCCGCAGACAAATACTTCATCAGTGCATGTGCAGTTGTTGATGAGTTGGGCTGTCGAGTTTGGGAGCGTATGAAAGGTTCAGCAGTTGGTAAGTGGTTGTTGTGTGTATTACTTGCACCGTGGTTAGTGGGGAGTGCGTCTTTTTCTGTGAGGGCAGCAGACCTTGTTGCCGCGCCGGGCGTCGCCGCCGAATCCTGGATATTGATGGATTATCAAAGTGGCGAGGCTCTGGCCCAGGGCAATGCCGATGCGCGCATCGACCCCGCCAGCCTGGTGAAGATCATGAGCAGTTATGTGATCGGTTATGCCTTGAAGTCCGGCGTACTCAGCGCCAGTGATCGCGTGACCATCGAGCACGATGCCTGGGCTGCGGGAAATCCGCATTTGCAGGGATCTTCGCTGATGTTCCTCAAGCCCGGTGATCGGGTCTCGGTAGATGACCTCAATAAAGGGGTTGTGGTGCAGTCTGGCAATGACGCCTGTATTGCCCTGGCTAATTACGTTGCCGGCAGCGAGAACGCCTTTGTCGACCTGATGAATGAACAGGCCGGCAAACTTGGCTTGACCAATACCCAGTTCAAGACTGTCCATGGCCTGGCCGCTGAAGGTCAATACAGCAGTGCCCGCGACATGGCCTTGCTCAGCCGGGCGTTGATTGAGCAGTTGCCGGCGGAGTACGCCTTGTACAAACAAAAGGCCTTCGCTTTCAACAACGTTCACCAATACAACCGCAACCGCCTGTTGTGGAGTACCCGCCTGGATGTCGACGGCTTGAAGACCGGCAACTCCAGCGCAGGTGGTTACAGCCTGGTCACCTCTGCGCAGCTCGACGGGCGCCGCTTGATTGCCGTGGTCATGGGCGCCAGGTCGGATCGGCTGCGTTTTCAGGAGTCGGAAAAACTGCTCAAGTGGGGCTTTCGCTCATTCGAGGTGGTTACGCCCATCAAGGCCGATGAAGTGTTCATGAGCAAGCGTGTGTGGTTCGGCGATACCCGCAACGTCAAGCTCAATGCTGGCGCGCAACCGACGATCAGTGTGCCCTACGGGCGCTCGGCCGATGTGCAGGCAAGCGCCATTGTCGATACCCCGGAGCTTCACGCGCCGTTGCAGGCGGGGCAGGTGGTGGGTGTCGTCAACTACCAGATCGGCTCAAGGCATGTCGCCACCAAGCCCCTGGTGGTCATGGAAACGATAGAAGAGGGCGACTGGTTCAGCCGGGCATGGGACTACCTGATGCTCAAAGTGTATCAATGGCTAGGTGTGTGTCTGTTGTGCGCTGGTTAGTACCGATCCTATTGAAGAGTGGCCTATGAACCGTTATCTGCGCTGCATCCTCCCCGTTCTGCTGGTACTGACGGCGACCGGCTGCAAAAGCACTGCAACGTCCACCGAACGCTCGCTGTTTGTCTCAGCGGCCGAGGCTGATGCAAACAACCAGCGCGCCCTGCAAGCGCTGTCGGACGAGCCCGACGTGGCGGGCGGCCTGGTGGTGTATTTCGACACCGACAGCTCGGCGATCGAGCCAGCTTATCAGGCCAGGCTTGCCTATGTGGCGAACTACCTGGTGACCAACCCCGAGGCCGAAGTGTTTGTCGAAGGTCATACCGATGACGTCGGTTCGCCTGAGCAGAACATCGTCCTGGCCCAGGCACGCGCCGCCATGATCGCCTACTACCTGGTCAAGTACGGCGCGTTGTATGAGCAGGTGAATGTGCACGCCTATGGCGAGCACTCACCGGTGTGCGAGGGCAGTGGCAAGGATGACTTGAAGTACAATCGCCGGGGTGTTGTGGAGTGGGTAAGCCACGGGCAAACCCTGGGTTACGAGTTTGAGCGCAGATGATGAGGGCTTCTGTTCAAAGAGCCTTCTTGTTTCTCACGTTCCATGCATCCAGGAAGCCGCTCGCAGGAAAAACGACGGGGTGCTTGTCCATCCTGACCTTCACCGGAACACCCTTGGCGAAGGCGCTATAAATAAAGTTTTGCGCGGCATCCGAGACCGGCAGAAAGATCGAAACTTTAGAACCTGGCTTTTCCTCGCGGCACTCGTACAACACCTTGATCGGCTGATCGTTGACCTCGATAAAGCCCTCATTGGTTAGTGGCTTTGCGCAATCCACAAACTGCGTGAAGATCATTTGAGCGCCCTTGTCAGTGGCATTGATAACAGCGTTGTAGACGACAACGCCGTCCTTGAAACCTTCCGAGTTGCTGAGCGCAATCGCGCTATACGGCGTGTCCTTGCTGAACTCACTGAACAACGCGTAGCGGTACTTTTCGGTGCCAAGGGTTTGCGCCAGCTTTCGCCCTTCATCGCTTTGCATATCGACGACAAACTGCCCAGAAACAGCCTGCGAGGAAATCGCCGCAAGCAGCAGGATGCAAGGCAGTGAGAGAGCTTTTTTCGCGCGTGAGATCATGGAGCAGTTCCTTACTTCGACTCTGACAGCCATGATATCAAATTGATGCTATTGGCGCGGGGCACAGGTGCCAGTATTGCGACAGCGGCGTTCGTTGTCTGCGATGTCGACCGGGCAATTTGTGCCGCCTATGGACAGTTCAGTCTCTTTGGTCTTGCTCAAGCTTGCTGCGCAGCTGGTGCAGAACACGGTAGGTCGTCTCGATGTCCGCAACCTCCAAGCCCTGCGCAAGCTCGTTGATCCAAGGCGCTTGAAGTTTCATTGCAAGAGTGAAGGCGTCTTTCCCCGCGTCGGTAAGCACAACCAGCTGCGCCCTGCGATGGTGAGGGTTGGGCTGAAACTCCAGCATTCCCTCCTTGACCAGATCGTTGACGATGCGCTGAACGTGCGCGATGGCTGCGTCTAAGCGGCCGAGCCTTGAGTGACCAGAACTTGGGATAGCGCCGTAGACTGGTTTACTCTGCGCGGTCAGTTTCAAGGTTAACAAGGACGTCCGTGATTCCTGTCAATCCGCTGGCCATGGTGGTCGGCTACATAATCTTGATCTTCTCCGAGGTCTTCCTCTGGCTGCTGATTGCCTGCCTGGTGGCTTTCCTGATCCCGCGTTGCCGGCGCTACATGCTGGCGCGCCGTTGGCGCTTCGGCTTTCTGGTCGTGGGCCTGGCGGTGGTCAGCGCACCCTACGTCAAGATCGTGGTCGGCCATTGGCTGGACGTGCGTGCGCACACTCCGCGTCTGCAGCACGAGGAGGTGCTGGGCGACCTGGTGCTGCCGGCGGGCACGCAGGTCCGGCTGGAAAACCTGGAGCCCTTCGACAACCTGGCAGGCGAGCCGGTGCCCTTTGGCATGCAGAGCCTGAAGCACGCCGACTTTGATCGCACGCTGGGTAACATCATGGGTATGCGTGTGCGTCGTCTGGAGCTATGGCAAAGCCACGGCACCGCGACAGTCGAGACGGTGTCCACTCACGACCTTGAAGGCTGGACATGTGAGCCAGGCAAGGTCGAGTTCAACTTTCCGTTCGGTGCTCATTTCACATTCTCCCAGTGGAGCCTGCAAGAATGCATGCTGGCGCCAGGCACCCGGTTGGGTGGCATCATCTGGCCGGGGCCGGTGAGGGTGTTTTCCACTGAGCGAGGATGGGAGGCGAGGTCCGAAGATACACCGGTCCAGCTGCTGGGGATGGAACTGCGCGGGCTGCGCATGCGCCTGAACAGGCCTGGCAGTGACGTGTTCATGTGGCAGGGCGCCCTGGACCGTGCAGTCGATTTCGGCTCTGTTCACTATCCGCAAGGGACTCAGGTGCGCAGTGATCAAGGCAATCTGCTCTTCAGCCTGCCGCCGGACATGTAGGCCGTGGATCGGCGCATGCGATAGCGGGAGATTGCGCCAGAAACGCTGCAATCAGTGATGCAATTTGCTGCTGAATCAACCCACGAGCGCGGCCGTTATCGCCATCCTGGCAAATGATGCCATCGCCTGGTACTTCGGCTTCGAGCAAGGACTGCGCGCCAGGTTTGCACACCGACATGAAGGTGAAATGGCTTGCGTCGCTGATCTCGATGTATCGGCTTGACGACGCAGGCAGGCGTTTGGCCAGGTTGGCAGACTCCAACTCAGCGGGAAGTTCGCGCGACGGTACGCCAGCAGCGATTACCAGCGCGGGTACGGGCAGCGCGGCCAGGCTTTCATTGGTTAGGCCCCGTGAAAAGCCTATGTCCAATGCAACCACAGCAGTGACGCGTTTATCGCGCCAATCGGCGGCCAGCGCGGCCTTTGATTCTGAGGTGCTTGCGGGGCTTATCTGTCCGTAAATGGTGCAACTGGCTAACTGCGGGTGGGCTTTGCAGTCCTGGTCGAAGCGATCTGGATCGAAACGAGCACCGGCGATCTCCAGGGCGGTCCAGCCGCCGAGTGAATGGCCCACTACTGCAATTCGGCCATTGGCGACCAGGCCATACTTTTCAGGTTGTGTCGTGACCCTGTCAATGACTCGGCGCACATCAACGGGCCGCTGCCATAGCTGCGCGGCTGCTGCAGGGCTGCGGTCATGAGTCGTGGTGCCCGGGTGATTGATTGCGGCGACGATGTAACCCTTCTGGGCCAACGCACTGGCAAGCCAAATCTGGTTGCTCCAGTTACCCCTGTATCCGTGAGATAGCACCACCAATGGATGTTTGCCGGCAGATGGCGGCGCGTTCCGAGCGGCAGAAGCCCCGACAAACACTGCATTATCGGCGATCAGCTGCGTGTCTGCGGTAGCTAAACTCGGGTACCAGACCACCATTTCCAGGGCGCGGCCATTGTGCAAATCCGCCAGTGTGGAAGATTGGAAGCCGACGGGGTTCTCGTCAGCCAATGCGATTGTCGTCAGCCAAGCCAGCAACAGAGCGCCGAACGCTATTTTCAATATCGTTTCGTCCTTGATTAGAGAAGTGCCAAGCACGTGTTCCTGCCGTCAGGTGCATCCACATTCCGGCAGACTCAAAATCCGTGTGCTTGCTCATAAGCATGGACATTAAAGCCCAGATTCGCTGAAAAAATCACTAAATGGATGTTGATTCTGAGGGGCCTGAGGAGGCCCCTATGTCGATCTCAAGTACCGATAAAGCGTCTGACGACTGATATCAAAATCACGTGCCAATTTAGATTTACTTTCTCCAGCGCACGCACGGTCAATTAAACTTACAACCTGATTGTCAGACAGTTTTTTCTTGCGACCTCTGTAGGACCCGCGGATCTTTGCGGCAGCAATTCCTGCGGCTTGTTTTTCCCTCGCCGTAGCGCGCTCGAACTCTGCGAGCGCCTCCATTACTGCAATGATGGGCTCCACAACTTCAAGGCAGTCATGCCGTAAAACCAGGTTTTCATTCAAAAACTCTAGCGTTACCTGCTTTTCCATCAGCCGGCGAATAAGGGTGCACAGTTGCTCGGTACTGGAGGAGAGCGATGCCATGCTGTCCACTACCACAGTATCCCCGCACTGTATGTAGAGAATGAGCCTTTCAAGGCCTGCGCGAGTCGCGGTATTGTCTGTAGGTTCGTCGAAAAACACGGCGTCAAATACAACATGGCTCGTTGTGTTCTCTACGCTGCCCTCGGATTCTTGTAGAGCGCGCTGGAAATATTTGATGCGATGCAATCTCATGGTGCCTCCTTGGCAATACTTGTACACAGTCGTTCTAGACGTGTGCAAACTGTAACTAAATCCTTAAATCTTAAATCCTTACACAAATGCCTGTCACACTGAGCCCACCCAAAATACACAGTTGCAAAGACGTGTATTTGTCTTATCATTTTGAAGCTTGAAATAATCCTAGCAAATTTTTGCAAGGCAGTCGATTTGGTATTTCTTGAGTGGCGCGCGTGAGTTTGCGCAGTGAATTTGTATGCCTGTTGTTTTATAAGTCAAACAATTAAATTGACCGGCTTGATGAGGCTGGTAATTTTCCGACGCACGCAGAGGATGACGGCATGAAGGTCTTGGAAAAAGCCATCGAAATTGATCACCCAACTACCGATCAGGAAAAGATTGAGCATGTAACCCGGCGTATTACTGAACATGGAAATGAGCTGCGCAAGCGTTATCCGATCTTGCAGTATCAGAATACTCTGGGTGCGAGTGTCATGGTGTTTTCCCTGGTCGGGATGGTCGTCACCGGCGGGCTCTACCTGAAGGGTGTTATCCCCGGATGGCTGTGTATTTTGATCAACGCGCTGCTGACGTCGTTCATTCATGAAATTGAACATGACTTGATTCATCGCCTGTATTTCAGAAAACAGCCGCTGGCCCACAATGCCATGATGTTTTTTTGCTGGCTGGCTCGGCCGGGAATGCCCAGCCCCTGGCTAAGGCGCAGTCTGCATTTTCATCATCATAAGGAGTCCGGAACCGATTCGGATGTCGAGGCGTGGATCACCACCAGTGGCAACCCGTGGGGCATATTGCGCTTATTGAAACTGATGGATGGATTTGTATTTGGTTTTCTAAATGCGATTTTTGCTCCGGGCTGGCGGCAAAAGGTAAGATTGTTAGGCAAAATCATTCGCCTCAATACACCGTTCGGCCTGTTGTATTGGGGGTGCTGGTATGTATTCCTCGGCTACCACCTGTATACCGGGCTCGGGTCACTCATGGGGGCGCAGGTTCAGCCTTCTGCTACGACGCTGGCATTAATGGATGTCGTCAACGGCGCCGTGGTTATTCTTATCGCGCCAAACATGATCCGGCAGTTCTGCCTGTTTTTCATCAGTTCAAACATGCACTATTACGGCGATGTTGCCCCGCGCAATGCGTTACAACAAACCCAGGTCATGAACGCGTGGTGGTTGTGGCCGTTTCAACTGTTCTGCTTCAACTTTGGTAGCACCCACAGTATTCACCACTTCGTTGTCAGGGACCCGTTCTATCTTCGGCAGATGACTGCGCCTTATGCTCATCAAGTCATGGCGCAGGCCGGTGTCCGGTTCAATGACTTCGGCACCTACAAACGCGCAAACCGTTTCTCCATGGGGCACTCTCACACTCGGTCGCGGGGTTGAGTTCGCCACACACAATTTCTATTTGATGGGTGGTCTGCCAGGCGGCGGGATCTTTCTTGTCGTCTGTCAGAGGTGCCAATGGTCAACTTCGGCACGTATCAAGGGCAGCACTTCAACGACGAGGAGTCTTGGAAATGAAAGCACAAGGGATGTGTGCGAAGCCGTTCGAAGCGGTCTGGCAGGCGTTCGAGGAGATGTTTGATGATCCGCAGGAGCGTGGGGCCGGGCTCTGCGTGCAAGTGGGTGGAGAGAGGGTGGTCGACCTGTGGGCTGGTATGGCGGATCAAGAGGGCACCCGGCCTTGGACGCGCGATACGCTGGCCAATACCTTTTGCGTTGTAAAACCCTATGTCGCGGTGGCCGTCCTGATGTTGGTAGAGGCGGGCAAGCTGGAGCTGGATGCGCCAGTGGCCCGGTACTGGCCTGAGTTCGCCCAGAACGGCAAAGCCAAGGTCACCTTGCGTCAGGTGATGAACCACACTGCGGGCCTGCCGGCGCTGCGAGCACCCGACCATAACGCTAAGATGTATGACTGGGAGCATATGGTGCGGGTCCTGGCGGCCGAGCCGCTTTGGTGGGAAGCGGGAACAGACCTGGGGTACGGCACCACCACCTTTGGCTGGATTCTCGGAGAGTTGATTCGGCGTGTGGACGGACGAGATCCCTGTGTCTTTATCCACGAAGAGATTCTGGACCCTCATGATTTGGACGTTCACCTTGGCGTGGACGAAGAGCACTTTCACCGTATCGCGCGTTTCGACAGTGCTACGGGGCGAGTCGGTGATCCTTACTCGCAAGCATTGCGAACCGTGCTGAAAAACGAGCCATCGCACATCGCGACATTCGCCTTCACCAACCCCGGAATGGTGCCCAGACGAACCAGTGACCCTCGCTGGTGGGCCTATCGGCAACCGGCTGTGTGTGGGCATGGCACGGCTCACGGCTTGGCCGGTTTCTATAGTGCATTGCTGGCGGGCAACTTTATCGGTCGCGAACTGCTCAGTGAGTTCACTCGAGAGCACAGTCATGGTATGGACCGGGTATGGATGCGCCCAATGCGTTATGGATTAGGCTGTATGCTGGAGCAGCAAGTCGACCCGGCGGCTTCCCACGCAATGGGCCCGGATACCTTTGGCCATATCGGGCTTGGCGGGCCGATAAGTTTCGCCGATCCCGAAAGGCAAGTGAGCTTTGGTTTTGTCACCACGACCTCGGGCAGCCATTCGATGATTGATCCGCGCCCTAGCCGGCTAGCATCCCTTGTCTATGCGGCGCTTTGAGCGAATGCTCCTTCATACAGGGGGCGTCCTGCGGGCTATGCACCAGCCATCCGCGAAAAGGCCTTCCCAGGAAATGGAGTTGCCTGGCACGGGCTACGCCCGTGTTCGCGGGGCAAGCCCGCTCCCACAGAGACCGCATTTTAAACACCGCCATATTGATACACCGTCGCACTCCAATACTGGCTGCCGTTACGTTTTTGGCGAATCCATCCATCGGCCACCAGTTGTTTGGCGATCATTCGATTCATAAAGCCATGACCGAGCAGCAGAACCGGTCCTTCGCTGGCAAGGGACTGAAGTCGTCGAGCTGCCGTGCTGGCGCGCATCCTCGCAGTGCCGGCGGATTCGACTCTGCGTGAGTAGCCGCACAACCATAAGATTCGAAGGATAAATGCCCAGGTAAACGGCGATAAGCGTGGCAGATTCCAGTGACCATAAGGCAGTTGCGCTTCACAGAAAAGAGCGTCGACGAGGACGGGCTTCAGACCAAGAGCCTGGACGGAGGTCAGCGCACGAGGTGCGCTGCTTGAGACAATTACCGTGGCGGTTGCGGCGAGCTGCATGCTGGCATCCGGCACGGGTTGGTTGGTTATTTCGGACTGGTTGTATTGCTCGATCCAGTCTTTCATATCGATCGCTGACAATTTGTCGGTTGCGACCAGCTTTGGCTGGCCATGACGCATCAGGATTATTTCCCTACTCACAGTATGTTTACGTCCTTGTTCTGGTGTGCGGTCAGTGTGGAAGAAGTACTGTCCCGGGAATTTAAGGTTTGACTCTCAAACCAATCGTGATCGCGGTACCACGCCACCGTGTCGGCGATTGTCAGCTCTAGCGCCCGGAAACTCAGGCCAAGCTCTTGTTCACTCTTGCTGTGGTTGAAACAGGTGCGGCCCTTCTCTCGTATCAACAGGCGCAACGTGGCCATGCTCAGCAGAATGGGCTTGCTGGTAAGGCGCGCATAAATCTCCTGCACAGCCGCCAAGGTGAATAGAAAGGGGAGCGGTAGTTGTCGAACGGGTGTCTTGACGCCCGCTATACGTCCGAGAATAGGCACCAGCTCACGCATTGTCATATGCCGGCCCGCTGCGAGATAGCGCTCACCTCGCCGCCCATGTTTGGCAGCGGCAATCTGCGCTAATGCCACATCGCGGGCATCAACAACGGAGAAGCTACCGGGGATCAGTCCGGGTAATTTACCGTGCACGACATCGTTGACCAACTGTCCCGAGGAGGTCGGACCCATGTCGGCAGGGCCCCACATCCAGCCAGGCAGGACCATGCAGGCATGCATCTGGGGATGGAGCTCCAGGAACGACAAGACGACACGGTCGGCGAGGATCTTGCTTCGGTAGTAGTCATCCGCATCGGCGTCGGCCCGCAGACACGTCTCATCGATGGACATTCCAGGTGCGCCGTCGAGCACGGCAATGGAAGACGTATGGATGAACCGTCGTATACCGGCGCGGTAGGCCTGGTGAATCAAGTCCCGCGTACCGGTGACATTGATCTTTTCGAGTTCCTTCCAGTGGCTGCCGCCCTTGTAGTTGTCGCGAAAGAACGCCGCGGTGTGAAACACCGTATCGCAACCTTGCAGCGATGCTGCGAATGCGTCGACATCGGCCATGTCCCCAACGACCAGCTCCACTCCCGGCAGATTGTTGAACTGCTGTTCACCTTTGGCTCTTGAGCGGACCAGGCCTTTGACCGTATAGCCACGAGCGACCAATTCACGGACTAAATTGTTGCCCAGCAAGCCGGTTGCTCCAGTAACAAATGCACTGCGCATGGCTCAACCCTCACCCTGTTCGGCTAATCCCATACCATCGAGGTAGATGAAGTCTTCGCAAACCAGCGCAAACATCGCCTCCACATCACGGCGATTGAAGGCTCTTGAGGCGCGTTCCGCATAGTCGTTGGGGCCAGTAGTCATACAATCCATTCCATTCGTTTCGAGGGCCTGTAGATATACCTTTGAGGCTTCTCCCGTAAAATAGCGACTACTGCATAATGGGTTTGCACATATGCAGACCAGGGAGGACAGAACGCATGGCGTTGCAAGCAAATTGGGACGATCTTCGTCTGCTGTTGGCAGTCTCGCGGCGTGGCAGCTTCCTTCAGGCCGGCCAGTTGCTGGGTATCGCGGCGTCTACCGTGTCCCGCCGCCTGACCCAACTTGAGGTCGCACTGGGCGAGCCACTTGTCGAGCGGGGCGTTGAAGGATGCTGGTTGACCTCGCGGGGCCAATCTCTCGTGGACGTTGCCCTGGCTGCGGAAGCTGGCTTGAGGCGTCAAACCGCTGCTGGCGTATCCGAGCTACACACAGGGCTATTGGGCAGTGTTCTGGTCAGTGCAGGAGAGGGGTTCTCGTCTTGTGTGCTGGAGGCCGCGAGTCGCTTCACTTCTCTGCACCCGCGTTGCTCGGTGGAGCTGATGGTAACAGCCGACTTTGACAAGATCGTCCGCGGCGTGGCCGACATTGCTGTACGTACAGCTCATCTGGGTGAGCCGTCGCTGATTTATCGACCAATAGGCCGGCTCGCCTACGGAGTCTTCGCCGATGCAGGTTATCTGAAGCGGTTTCCAGGGGTGACCCCGGCCACTGCGGTCAATATTGCCTTGCTTCCCCCGCTGGACACCTTGGCGCAAATGCGTGCGGCAAGAAGCGGTGGTCTGGACCGCGCGCAGATCAGTGTGAACTCGTTCGCGGTTCAGCTCGAATCGGTGAGGCGAGGAATGGGTGTGGCAGTACTGCCCCGTATTCTGGCAAAGGACTTGATCGAGTTGTTCCCGGATCTCCAACTTCCAGATATGGACGTCTATCTGGTGACCCGGCCTCAGGCATTGAAACAGGCTCACATCAAATGTTTTTTTGCCATCCTGGAGCAGGTGCTGCTTGAAGCCCTTTCCATAGCAAATGCGCAAGTTTGCCTCTCGGGGGGCGACCCGGAATGGGGGCATGGGGGCGCTCCAAAGTAGCCACTCGCAGTGGCGCGACAAATGTCCTGCGAGCTTTAATGCCTTACTGCTCCGGCTGCCCTTGCAGATGTCGGTACCCAGCCGCCTGAATGAAATCGGGCAAATGCCAAATCGCTCCGTTGGCTGCCCAGAAGCCATCTCTGACTTCATCAAGGATGATCGAAGTCATGATGATTCGATGGTCGTCTGCTGCTTGCGACCGGGTTACTGCTTGATGCAAACGCTGCACATAGTCGCTTCGCATGGCCGCATTCAGCACACCGCCGGGGACCTTAACCTGCACAATGCAGGGGATGGCTTGAGCGCTGATATCCACTGAGCCGCATGTCCAGGAGCTAGAAGCCACTTCGTCAATGAGAGTCCAGCACAGACCCCGTTGACGTGGATCGTCGCCGATTTGCTCGACCTCGATGGCCACTTTCGTAATCTCTTCGCACAGCAGTACTCGTTGTTCGCAAGAAAAAGAACCTTCAGGCACCTTGATCAATATATTTGGCATACGGGTTAGCGCTCGATGAAATGGAAGCGTTATTAAGCCAACTCTCGACCACTGCAACCAGTGACCGATTCGACATCTTTCGTGCATAATCAGTCAATGAATGACTTCACGATCCTGGTAATGCCTGGCGCCTTTGCCTCCAGTGTCGCACTGACTCTGGATATCCTTTCGACGGCGGCCGTACTCGCCCAGCGACTGGGCACCGCTGTACCTCGCTGGCAAGTCTGTGGGTTGAACACGGATTGCGTGACGCTCGGCCACGGTATGCAGCTTGCGGTTCAGCCCTTGGCCATCAGCCCTGATGACCGCTCTTGCTGGATCATCCCCGGCATCGGAGTGGCTGACGTCCACATGATCGAGCATCGATTACAACAGGCGGATATTGCTCTGCTGGTTCCGGCATTACGCGCGCATGTGCAGGCCGGGGGTAACGTGGCCGCATCATGTTCTGCGGTATTCGTGCTACAGGCTGCAAACCTGCTCGCTGGGCACTGTGTAACCACCTCGTGGTGGATGGCTCCCTTACTCCAGCAGTGGGCACCGCAGTGCCAGGTAGATGCCGAACGCATGGTGATCCTCGACCCGCCGTTGATTACTGCGGGGGCAGCGCTAGGTCATACCGATCTGATGTTGCATCTTCTGCGAAGCCATTTCTCCCCAGCTTTGGCAGATGACGTTGCTCGGGCGCTACTGATCGATGGTCGGCAACTGCAGTCGCCTTTTATGGTTCCGGCAATGATGGCCCAGGGGAACGAATTAATCGCACAATTGACGGCTCATATTGAGGCTTCGCTACCGACGATTATCAGCGTCAGCACACTCGCATCCGACTTTGGTTTGTCAGAGCGGACCCTGTCTCGACATATCCACAAGGCCACCGGATATAGCCCGTTGCGGCTGATTCAGCGTGTCCAGGCCAATAAAGCCCGGGAACTGTTGGCAAACAGTAAATACTCAATCGACACTATTGCCGAACACGTTGGATACAGAGATGCCACATCCCTGCGGCGACTGATGAAAAAAATGCTGAACGCAACACCACGGCAACTGCGTTAACTGCTGCGACGATCTTTTTTCAATTCAATTTTCCGACTTGGCGTGCGACGCAGACCGTTCAATATTGGCTGTTTGCTGCCAGTCGCGCAGGGCTGCTATTGGCCGTTAGCAGCCCAAGACATCTCGATATGGGTACTTGTTTCACCCGTCCAGCGAAACCCCAGACGTTCATACAGCCTCTGCGCCGAGGTGTTGGTGCGCAAAACGCCCAATTGCAAGGGCACCTTGCGGCGCGCGGCGTTCAGCTTCAGCTCTTCTAGCAGGTGGGTGCCGATGCCCTCGCCTTGAAACGCTGCTGCAATCGCGATGTTCTGGACATAGATCCGATCCTCCTCGTCCAGCACCTGAAGGTAGCCGACAATCTGGCCGTCGGCTTCAAGCACCGAAGTGGTCGTGCGTGCGAACTCCGCTGCAAAATTCGAGCGCTGCCAGCCCTCATCCCAGCCCCAGGTTTCTTCGATGAGGGCGTGGAAGGCTGCCCGGTGCAAGTCGAAGAGGGCCGCTCGGTCACTGTCGGTTGCGGGGCGTACCTTCATGCTTGGTAAACCTGGTCGGTCGTCTGTGAGATTGGTAATTGGTCTGGTCGATGACAAAAAAATGGATGGGCAACCCAGACCATTGGCGCGATATAAATAAGTCACCAAGAGGGCTGATGCCTCTTGGTGTCGGTGCTGCACCGTGCGGTATCGACCTGTTCACGTTGGCGTTTTTACCGCCATTAAGGATTGATCATGACAGCACTACAACAGGTTTTATCGGTTCGCCCAGTAGAGCAAAAGGACTTCAACCAGTGGTGCGAGTGCTGGGAAAAGTATCAAGAATTCTACCAGGTGGATGTGGGCATCGAGACCACCCAGTCAACCTGGGCCCGCTTCTTCGACAGCAGCGAGCCCGTGCACTGTGCGGTCGCCTCGATTGGCGAGCAACTCTGCGGTTTCGTCCACTTCGTCTTTCACCGTTCAACCTGGGGCCGCAATGACTTCTGCTATCTGGAAGACCTGTACGTGTGCCCAAGCGTACGCGGCCAGATGATCGGCAAGCAACTGATCGAATACGTGCAAGGGCAAGCCCGCGAGAAAAACTGCGACCGGCTTTACTGGCACACCCAGCAGAGCAACCACACCGCGCAAAGGCTATACGACTGGATTGCCGAAAAGCCCGGCGTTATCGAGTACAGAATGCCGTTGGAGGCCGTTCACGCTCACGCCTGATCCATCACCTCGGCCACCCCCCGATCCTCACCCAGGAACCCGCCACTCTGGTGGTGCCAGAGCTGCGCATAGATGCCGTTTTTTGCCAGCAGTTCTGCGTGGGTACCTTGTTCGATGATGCGGCCGTCATCCATGACAATAAGCCGGTCCATTGCCGCAATCGTCGACAGCCGATGGGCGATGGCAATCACGGTTTTGCCCTGCATCATCTCATCGAGGCTTTCCTGAATGGCCACTTCGACTTCGGAGTCCAGCGCGCTGGTAGCCTCGTCCAGGAGCAGGATCGGGGCGTTCTTGAGCATCACCCGGGCAATCGCGACGCGCTGGCGCTGGCCGCCCGACAGCTTGATGCCGCGCTCGCCCACCAGGGTGTCGTAGCCGGTGTGGCCTTGGCGGTCGCTCAGTTGGCTGATGAACTCATCGGCCTGGGCACTGGCCGCGGCACTGCGGATTTGGGCGTCGCTGGCATCGGGGCGGCCGTAGGCAATGTTGTCGCGAATCGAGCGATGCAACAGTGAAGTATCCTGGGTGACCATGCCGATGGCGCTGCGCAGGCTGTCTTGGGTCACCTGGGCAATGTCTTGTCCGTCAATGCGAATCTGCCCACTGTCGACATCATAGAAGCGCAGCAGCAAGTTGATGAGCGTGGATTTGCCCGCGCCGGAGCGGCCGACCAGGCCGATTTTCTCACCCGGGCGAATATTCAGGTTCAGGCCATCGAGCACCTGGCGTTCGCCACTGTAGTTGAAGCTTACATTGTCGAAGGTGACCGCGCCGCCGGAGGTCACCAGCACACCAGCATCCGGCGCATCCTGCACCTTGGGGCCGCGGGTGAGGGTGGCCATGCCATCCTGCACGGTACCGATGCTCTCGAACAGCGAAGTCATCTGCCACATGATCCAGTGCGACATGCCGTTGATACGCAGCGCCATGGCGGTGATCGCCGCCACGGCACCTGCGCCGACCTCACCCTGGTGCCACAGCCACAGGGCGTAACCACCTGCTGCCATGATCAACGCGACTACCAAGGCCTGGTTGACGATCTCGAACTGGCTGACCAGACGCATCTGGCGAAAGCCGGTTTGTTTGAAGTCCTCCATCGCTGCGCGTGCGAAGTGCGCTTCACGACTGGAGTGGGAGAACAGCTTCACCGTGGTGATGTTGGTGTAGGCGTCCGAGATACGCCCGGTCATCATCGAGCGCGCATTGGCCTGTTCCTGGCCGACTTTGCCCAGGCGGGGCACGAAGTACAGCATGGCCAGGCCGAACAACACGACCCAGGCAACGAAAGGCAGCATCAGTTTCAGCGCGAAACCGCCCGCCAGGGCGATGATCGCAATGAAATACACGCCAATGCCGGGGAGGATCTCGATCAGAGTGAACAGCAGGTCGCGCACGGCCAGCGCCGTCTGCATGACCTTGGTGGTGACCCGGCCGGAAAACTCATCGGAAAAGAACGAAAGGCTTTGCCGTAGCATCAAGCGGTGGAAGTCCCAACGCAGTCGCAACGGCAGGTTTATCGCCAATATCTGGTGCTGCACCATGGTCCGCAATGCCACCAGCCCGACGCTGGCCAGCATTATCAAACCCATGCCCCACAACACGCGGCTTTCCTGCGCGGCCGCATCACCACCGGCCTGCCAGGTCGAGAGCAGATCGACGACCTGACCGAGGAAAGCAAACAGCCAGGCTTCGTAGATCGACACGCCCGCACTCAACAGCGCAAACGCGAGAATATAGCCGCGCGCGCCCCGTGTGCACGCCCACAGGAAGCGCGCCAGGCCCTCGGGCGGTGGGGGGACCTCGTCAGGAGGAAAGGGGTCGAGCCTTCGTTCAAACGCACGAAGCATGGTGGTCTCCACAACGATCAAATTGAGCAGATTCTGCCACCGAACGGTGGCTTTGAGGGATTTGCCATGGGGCGTTTTCTGCCTGGAGCATTAACAACCCGCACGCTTGCTCGCTAAACCTACCGGCTGGCTGTGCACGGTTGCGGGTGGAGCAAACCCGGCCTATGGTCGATGCGAGGCTTTACCTGCGCAGCGAGGTGACTCCATGGCGAACGATTCCCGCCCGGCCGTGCTCGAACTGATCGGCAATACGCCGCTGGTGCGTGTCAGCCGCTTCGATACCGGCCCGTGCACCCTGTTCCTCAAGCTCGAATCGCAAAACCCCGGCGGTTCGATCAAGGATCGCATCGGCCTGGCGATGATCGACGCCGCCGAGCGCGATGGTCGCCTGCGCCCCGGCGGCACCATCGTCGAAGCCACCGCCGGTAACACCGGCCTGGGCCTGGCCCTGGTCGGCCGCGCCAAGGGCTACCGGGTGGTGCTGGTGGTGCCCGACAAGATGTCCACCGAGAAGGTCCTGCACCTCAAGGCCATGGGCGCCGAGGTGCACATCACCCGCTCCGACGTCGGCAAGGGCCATCCCGACTACTACCAGGATGTTGCCGCGCGGCTGGCGCAGGAGATCCCCGACGCATTCTTCGCCGACCAGTTCAACAACCCGGCCAATCCGCTGGCCCACGAGTGCAGCACCGCGCCGGAGATCTGGGCGCAGACCCAGCATGATGTCGATGCCATCGTCGTCGGCGTCGGCTCGGCCGGCACCCTGACCGGGCTGACTCGGTTCTTTCGCCGCCTGCAGCCGAACCTGGTGATGGTGCTGGCCGACCCGGTTGGCTCGGTGGTTGCCGAGTACAGCCGCAGCGGCACCCTCGGCACGCCCGGCTCCTGGGCGGTGGAGGGCATCGGCGAGGACTTCATTCCGTCGATTGCCGACCTCTCCAGTGTGCGCCAGGCCTACTCCATCAGCGACGAGGAGAGCTTCGATCATGCCCGCCAGCTGCTGCGTGCCGAAGGTATTCTTGGCGGCTCTTCGACCGGCACCTTGCTGGCGGCGGCGCTGCGCTACTGCCGTGAGCAAACCGAGCCGAAGCGGGTGGTGAGTTTTGTCTGCGACACCGGCACCCGCTACCTGTCGAAGGTCTACAACGACCAGTGGATGACCGATCAGGGGTTGCTGGCGCGCAAGCGTTATGGCGACTTGCGCGACCTGATCGCGCGGCGCTTCGAGGATGGCCGGGTGATCAGCGTCGGCCCCGACGACACATTGCTTACTGCCTTTCAGCGCATGCGCCTGGCCGATGTGTCGCAACTGCCGGTGTTGGTCAATGGACAGAATTTGGTCGGAGTGATCGATGAGTCCGACATTCTGCTCGGCGTGCACCAGGACGCTTCGCACTTTCACATGACCGTCGCCAGCGCGATGACCGACAAACTCAAGCTGGAAACCCTGGCGCCCGGCGCCAGCCTGGCTGAACTGCAGGCCGAGCTCGACCGTGGGCTGGTGGCGATTATTGAAGACGCTGCGGGCTTTCACGGCGTGATTACCCGCGTCGATTTGCTCAATCACTTACGCAGGTCCTTACCATGAGTCAGCACGATGAAAGCGGCGCGCCACGCGCCTTCGCCACCCGCGTGATCCATGCCGGGCAAGCGCCGGACCCCTCCACCGGGGCACTGATGCCGCCGATCTACGCCAACTCCACTTATTTGCAGCAGAGCCCCGGGGTGCACAAGGGCCTCGACTACGGCCGCTCGCACAACCCCACGCGCTGGGCCCTGGAGCGCTGCGTGGCGGACCTTGAGGGCGGCACCCAGGCCTTCGCCTTCGCCTCCGGGCTGGCGGCGATCGCCAACGTGCTGGAACTGCTCGACGCCGGCGCGCACATCGTCTCGGGCAATGACCTGTACGGTGGTACCTTCCGCCTGTTCGAACGGGTGCGCCGGCGCAGTGCCGGGCATCGTTTCAGCTTCGTCGACCTGGCGGACCTGACGGCATTCGAAGCGGCGCTGGAGGCAGACACGCGGATGGTCTGGGTCGAGACCCCGAGCAACCCCTTGCTGCGCCTGACCGACCTTGCCGCCGTCGCGCGCATCTGTCGCGAGCGCGGCATCCTCTGCGTGGCCGACAACACCTTTGCCAGCCCGTGGGTCCAGCGCCCACTGGAGCTGGGTTTCGATATCGTCCTGCACTCGACCACCAAATACCTCAATGGCCACTCCGACGTGATCGGCGGCATTGCCGTGGTCGGGCAGAACCCGGAACTGGCCGAACGCCTGGGCTTTTTGCAGAACTCGGTGGGGGCGATCGCCGGGCCGTTCGACGCGTTCCTCACCCTGCGCGGGGTGAAGACCCTGGCCCTGCGCATGGAGCGTCATTGCAGCAATGCCCTGGAACTGGCGCAATGGCTTGAGCGTCAGCCGCAGGTGGCGCGGGTCTACTACCCGGGCCTGGCCTCGCACCCGCAGCACGAGCTGGCGCGGCGGCAGATGCGTGGTTTTGGCGGGATGATTTCCCTCGACCTGAACAGCGACCTGGCCGGCGCCAAGCGCTTCCTTGAAACGGTGCAGATCTTCGCCCTGGCCGAGAGCCTGGGTGGTGTCGAAAGCCTGATCGAACACCCGGCAATCATGACCCACGCCAGCATCCCGGCAGAGAACCGCGCGCAACTGGGCATCGGTGATGCCCTGGTGCGCTTGTCGGTGGGGGTCGAGGATGTCGAGGACCTGCGGGGTGACCTGGCTCAGGCGCTGGCGCGGGTTTGAGCGGTGGCTGCTGGGTGTGAAGGGAAGCTATCGGATACCTGCTCGTGACAGGCAGAAAACGGCCAGAAGCGGACGTCCTCAATCCTCTACAGAATCAGCTCTGCTCCCTGGACAGCCAACTTGATTACCCCCCAAGCCATCAAATCCCCCTTTACCTGTCTATAACTTCATAGTTTATGGTCGCAGGCCAAAGAGCGAGGTAAGGGTTATGTATCGCATCTCCGAACTGGCGACGAAGGTGGGTTTGAGCCGTTCCACGCTGCTTTATTACGAAAAATTGGGGCTGATCTCATCGACGCGCCAAGCCAACGGCTACCGCGCGTGCTCAGATCAGGATCTACAGCAGCTGAAGTTGTTGCAACAGCTTCAATCTGCTGGCTTGACCTTGAAAGAGTGTCAGGCGTGCCTGGATACGCGTATCGACAGGTCGTTACTGCTTCAACGTCTAATGCGGTGTCTGCGACAGCTCTTTTCGTACAGAGCCTAGAGATAAACCATCGCTTCAAACGAGGCTTATAACAAGATGGAGAGCTAAATAATGTAGGAAAATTCCTAAATAGCGCAGGAGTAATCTAAAGAGTGATTCTGTTTGTAACTATTCGTGTCGCGCCATCATGTAGGCGTGAGCTGCTGTCGTGAGGTCTTCCTATTTTGAGTTGGGATGTAATGCGCTTTCGGAAATACTACTTGGCAGTATTTTTTCGCATTAGATGGATGCGTAATTGGGGAAGGCTGTCTGTCGTTTCCTGTTTGAGCACTAGGTGGTTTGGGGCGTTGGTTGGCTCTGCTGGAGTGCTCGGTCTGAATAGTCTGTCGGGTAGTCGCGAGCCTTCTCGGCATTCTGGGTGGTGTTTGAATAGCGTGCGCAGGCACTCCGTGGGACTGGCTCCACCTCCACTAAAAGTACTTTGAGTGGGGCATGTTATTGCCGCGCCGATCAATATCAGACAAATCTCATAGACTTTAGGAAAAATCCCACATACAAAACAAAATTTATAAGGATTCGTAACGCTTGAATATTTAGGTTGTTTTTAAGCTTGCGAGCTGACTAGAATTTCTCTCTGCAGTTTCCTACTCTGCGGTACACCAAGTATTGCTTTTTCTCTGCGCTGCTTGGTTTTTGTGATGGGGTTTTTCCGTCTCGTAGAATTGTGTCTGGAGGATTTATGGCGTCAAACAGCTTTCAAAATGAAGTGCCCAAGGCGCGGGTCAATATCAAGCTCGACTTACACACCGGTGGCGCACAGAAGAAAATTGAGTTGCCGCTTAAGCTGATGGTGATGGGGGATTACAGTAACGGTAAAGAGCAGCGCCCGTTGTCTGAAAGAAACAAAGTTTGCATCAATAAAAACAACTTCGACAGCGTACTGGCAGAGTTCTCTCCGCGCCTGAAACTGGCGGTTGAAAATACCTTGGCCGATGACAACGTCGACACCGCTGTCGAATTGAGTTTCCAAGACATGAAAGATTTCGAACCCGAGCAGGTGGCGCGGCAAATTCCGCAGCTGCGAGCCCTGCTGGCGATGCGCAATCTGCTGCGCGACCTCAAATCCAACCTGTTGGATAACGCCACCTTTCGCCATGAACTGGAGCGCATCCTCAAGGACGACGCGCTGAGTGACGAGCTACGAACCGAACTGGCTGCTCTGGCCCCACAAGACGTTCGTTAATTGCCCTCGGTTCGTTAATAAGGAAGTTTTTCACCATGTCCGCAGAACAATCATCCGCACCCTCGCAACAGACTAAAACCCACGACGCAGACTGTGGCCAAGGTGTCTATGGCGCGTTGTTCGCCAAGATCAATCTCAGCCCGGTTGCGCAGTTGAGTGGCATCGAAGCGTTTCAAAATTCCGAGGCCCTGTCCGAAGCGTCTGCAGATGAGCGAGTCACTGCGGCCGTCAGTGTCTTCCTGGATTTGCTCAAACAGTCGTTGCATAAAGTCGAGCGTCTGGACAAAACCCTGCTGGATGAGCACATCGCATCCCTGGATGCACAGATCAGCCGTCAACTCGACGCGGTCATGCATCATCCCGACTTTCAGCGTGTCGAGTCGACTTGGCGCGGTGTGAAATCGCTGATCGACCAGACCGATTTCCGTCAGAACGTGCGTATCGAACTGTTGGATATCAGTAAGGACCATCTGGTCCAAGACTTCGAAGACGCACCTGAGATTGCCCAGAGCGGTCTGTATCTGCACACTTACACCCAAGAATACGACACCCCGGGTGGCGAGCCGATTGCGGCGGCTATTTCCAATTACGAGTTCGACCGTGGCCCGCAGGACATTGCTCTGCTGCGCAATATTTCCAAAGTGTCGGCAGCGGCGCACATGCCGTTCATTGGTTCCGTAGGTCCTGCGTTCTTTGGCAAGCAGTCGATGGAAGAAGTGGCGGAGATCAAAGATATCGGCAACTACTTTGACCGGGCCGAATACATTAAGTGGAAGGCGTTCCGCGAAAGCGACGACTCCCGTTATATCGGTTTGCTCATGCCCCGCGTGCTGGGTCGTCTGCCGTATGGCCCGGACACTGTCCCGGTGCGCAGCTTCAACTACATCGAAAGCGTCAAGGGCTCGGATCACGAGAAATACCTGTGGACTAACGCTTCGTTCGCCTTCGCGGCCAACATGGTCAAGAGCTTTATCACCAACGGTTGGTGCGTGCAGATTCGCGGGCCACAATCGGGTGGGGCGGTCACCGATCTGCCCATTCACCTGTACGACCTGGGCACCGGCAATCAGGTGAAGATCCCTTCCGAAGTGATGATCCCGGAAACCCGCGAATTCGAATTCGCCAATCTTGGTTTTATCCCGCTGTCGTACTACAAGAACCGCGACTATGCGTGTTTCTTCTCGGCCAACTCGGCCCAGAAACCAGCGCTGTATGACACCGCCGATGCCACGGCCAACAGCCGTATCAACGCACGCCTGCCATACATCTTCTTGCTCTCACGTATCGCCCATTACCTGAAACTGATCCAGCGTGAAAACATCGGGACCACCAAGGACCGTCGTTTGCTGGAGCTGGAACTGAACAAGTGGATCGGTGGCCTGGTCACTGAAATGACTGACCCTGGCGATGACCTGCAAGCCTCCCACCCGCTGCGTGATGCCAAGGTGACGGTCGAAGACATCGAAGACAACCCCGGCTTCTTCCGCGTCAAGCTGTACGCGGTGCCGCACTTCCAGGTCGAAGGCATGGACGTCAACTTGTCGCTGGTTTCGCAGATGCCCAAGGCCAAAGCCTAAGCCACTTCGTAGGGAAACGATGACATGAAAATCGACCGCCCCCTATGGGCTGCGGGGGCCTTACTGTCCCCGCAACAATTCCAGCAGCAGGCACGCTGGGAGGCCTGGGCTAACGAGAGTGTGGCCCATCTGTCGCTGGTACACCCCTGGGGTGTTCAGGGGGTGGCGTTCGACCTGCAAGCCTTACGCCTGGGTAAGCTTAAGGCCACTCATGTGCGGGTGCGTATGCCTGATGGCACGTTGGTTGATACCGACCACGCAGATCGACTGCCGCCCGCTTTGGAACTGGCCCGTCTGCTGCCCGATGATGCCCAGGAGACTACGTTGCTCTTGGCGTTGCCGCTGGAGCAAGCCAATGGCAACAACTGTGTGCTCGACGGCACACGTGCTGACCGTCCGACTCGTTATCGCCAGGACTGGCGGCAAGTGCAGGATGTCTACGCCGACGAGGTGCAGTCGATGGGGGTGCTGGAGTACGTCCTGACCCTGCGCCTGGCTGACGACGAGAATGCTGTTTACCTGACCTGCCCGGTCGCACGCCTGGTGCGCGATGGGCAGGGTGCCTGGAATCTTGATTCTGATTACGTGCCGCCGTTGCTCAGCTTCGCGGCCCATCCAGGGCTGCTGACTCAACTGGATAATCTGCTGACTCAGTTGTCTGCCAAGCGCCAACGGCTGATGGGCATGCGCCGCGAGAGCAACCAGCGCATGGCGGATTTCGCCGTGGCTGATGTGTCGTTGTTCTGGCTGCTCAATGCCTTGAACACCTATCAACCGGTACTGGCCGACCTCAAGGCGCATCCAGCACGGCACCCCGAGCAGGTGTACCTGGAGCTGATCAAGCTGGCCGGCAGCCTGCTGACGTTTTCGCTGGAACAGGATCTGGACTGTATTCCTGCTTACCGACACGAACAGTTGGAAAGCGTATTCCCACCCCTGATGCGCACCATTTCCACCTTGCTGGAAGCCAGCCTGCCGTCGCGGGTTATTGCCCTGGAGTTGGAGGAAGTGGGGGCCAATCGCTGGCAAGTCACACTCAACGATGCACGCCTGCGTGAGAGGGACGGTGCCGACTTCTACCTGTCGGTGCGTTGCCGCATGCCGGCCGCACAGTTGCAGAGCCAGTTCCCGCGCCTGTGCAAGGTGGGGACGCCGGACGATGTCAATCACCTGGTCAACGCCGCCCTCGACGGTGTTCCTTTGCAGCCACTCAGCCATGTGCCGGCAGCCATTCCGCTGCGCCTGGAGAACCAGTATTTCGCCCTCGATCTAGGGCATGCCACCCTGATCGGCGCCGGCAATCAGGCCGGCGGTGCTGACGCCGCCAACTTGCTCAAGCCCGCCCTGGCGCGCGGCGAGTTGCGTACCATCGCCGCCACCACCTGGAGCGAATACAAACAGTATTTTGAGCGCGACGCCGCCCTGGAACGACGTTTCCAGATGGTCAAGGTCGATGAACCGGATGACGCCAACGCCAGTCTGATGCTACGCGGCCTCAAGGCGCGTTATGCCAGCCACCATGGCGTGCATATTTTGGACGCGGCGGTCCAGGCGGCGGTCAACCTCTCGCGGCGCTACCTGACCGGTCGCCAACTACCGGACAAGGCCGTCGACCTGCTCGACACCGCCAGCGCACGGGTGCGCATGAGCCTTGATTGCGAGCCCCAGCCGTTGGTCCGCCTCAAGGCCCGACAGACCGCCCTGGAGTTGGAACGTCAGGCCCTGAAAGAAGACCAGCAACTGAGCGGCAGCCCCGCTGACGAGCGTCTGGCGATCATCGCCGCGCAACACACCGAGCTGAACCACCAGCAACTTGAGCTTGAGGAGCAATACCGCCACGAACTCGACCTTACCCAACAATTGCTCGATGCGCGTCAGGCCGAACCGCCACGGATGGACGCCTGCCGGCACCTGCAACAACAACTGAGCGACGCCCAGGGCAACCAGCCATTGCTGTCCCTTGACGTCAACGCCCGCAGCGTGGCCGAAGTGATTGCCGACTGGACCGGCGTGCCCCTGGGCAGCTTGCTCAAGGACGAACAAGCCAACCTGCTGGAGCTGGAGCAACAACTGGGTGAACAGGTGATCGGCCAGGACCACGCCCTCTGTGCCTTGGCTCAACGCCTGCGTGCCGCCAAGACTGGCCTGACAGACGAAAAAGCGCCACTGGGCGTGTTCCTGCTGGTGGGTACCAGCGGCGTCGGCAAGACCGAAACCGCTCTGGCTCTGGCCGACAAGCTGTTTGGCGGTGAAAAGTCCCTCATCACCATCAACCTCTCGGAATACCAGGAAGCCCACACGGTCAGCCAGCTCAAAGGCTCGCCGCCCGGCTATGTGGGTTATGGCCAGGGCGGTGTGCTCACCGAAGCGGTGCGCCAACGTCCTTACAGCGTGGTGCTGCTCGATGAGGTAGAAAAAGCGCACCGTGACGTCCTCAACCTGTTTTATCAAGTCTTCGACCGTGGCTGCATGCGCGATGGCGAAGGCCGGGAAATCGATTTTCGTAACACCGTCATCCTCATGACCTCCAACCTGGGCAGCGATGAACTGCAAGCCTGCCTGCAAGAGTTCCCCGGCGCGCCGGACAGCACCCTGCACGAGTTGCTGCGCCCGATCCTGCGGGAACACTTCCAGCCGGCCTTGTTGGCGCGCTTCCAGACTTTGATCTACCGCCCGCTGCAAGCCGATGCCCTCAAACGCATCGTCGCGATCAAGCTCGCTCAGGTTGCCAAGCGTTTGCAACGTCACTATGGGTTGACCTGCCAGATCGACGCCGCCCTCAACGAGGCCCTGGTGGCCGCCTGCCTGCTACCCGACACGGGCGCACGCAACATCGACAGCTTGCTCAACCAGCAGATCCTGCCGGTGCTCAGCCAGCAATTGCTGCAGCGCCAGGCCGCCCAGCAGAAAACCCTCGGTGTCACCCTGGGGTACAGCGATGAAGAAGGCATTGTCCTGCATTTCACCGACGCCCAAGGCACTGCGTCGCCCGTAGCCATGGAGGCCTGAACATGCTCAACGAACTGCGCACTTTTTTCGATCACAGCCGTCACACACTGAGTGTTGGCGACGTTGACGCACGGCTCGATGTCCTCGCTTTCGAGGGCAAAGAAGCCCTGAGCCAACCGTTCAACTACCGTGTTGAATTCACCTGCTTCGACAGCGACATCGACGCCGAAAAAGTCCTCGGCCAGAACGCCAGTTTCAGCCTGCATGGTGCACCGCACAACCTGCCGTTTTTGGGCCTGAGTGCGCCCAAGGTCAAGCCACTGCGCACGCTGCACGGCGTGGTCACCGGATTTAAACGCCTGTCTGGCTCCGTCGATGAAGCCCGCTACGAAATTACCCTGGAACCGCACCTGGCCTTGCTTGGCCAAGGCAGGCAATTTCGGATCTACCAGCACCAATCGGTGCCGCAGATCGTTGAAAGTATTCTGCGTACCCGCCACGACTTCGAAGGCCAGGACTTTCTCTTCAACCTAGTGCGTGAATACCCCAAGCGCGAACAGGTCATGCAGTATGGCGAAAGCGACCTAGCCTTCATCTCCCGCCTGCTGGCCGACGTCGGCATCTGGTACCGCTTTACCTGCGACGAACGCCTGAAAATCGATGTGGTGGAGTTCCACGATGACCAGCGTCACTACCAATTCGACGTCGCACTGGCGTATCGCCCGCAATCAGGTCTGAGCAGCAGCGGGCAAGACGGGGCGTGGAGCCTGCAATCGAGCCATCAAGTGGTGGAGCAGCACGTTAACATTCGTGCTTACCACCACCGTACCGCTAATGCCCACCTGAATGGCGACGTCGACCAAACCCGTGGTGCGAGTACCACCTACGGCGAGGCTTATCACTACGCTGAACCGTACACCGTACTGGGCGACCCTTATGCCCATGACGAAGACCTGCAAAGCGAAAGCGGTTATTTTTATGCACGCTTGCGTCACGAGCGTTATCTCAATGGCCAGACTCAACTCAGCGGCATCAGTAGCAGTGCCACCCTGGCGCCTGGTCAGGTGCTCAAAATATCCGGTGGCGCGCCACAGGCCTTTGCGCCTGGCGCGGTGGTCACCCAACTGATCACCCGTGCCGCTCGGGATCGCAGTTTTGAAGTCAGTTTTGAGGCCATTCCCTACTCGGAAACGGTGTGCTTTCGCCCAGCGCTGCAAGACAAGCCGCAAATCGCTGGTACCGTCCCGGCCCGCGTCACCAGCCCGCAGGAACACGACCCCTACGGCCACATCGACATTGAAGGACGCTACAAAGTCAATTTTCTGTTTGACCGCGACAGTTGGAAACCCGGTGAAGAAAGCCTCTGGCTGCGTCTGGCCCGACCGTACGCGGGCGACACCCACGGCCTGCACCTGCCGCTGATCCCCGGCACCGAAGTAGCCATCGCCTTCGAACAAGGTGACCCTGACCGTCCGTACATCGCCCACGCCCTGCACGACAGCCAGCACCCCGACCACGTGACGTTGGGTAAACGCGACTACACGCGCAATGTGTTGCGCACGCCAGCCAACAATAAGCTGCGCATGGAAGACCTGCGCGGGCAGGAGCACATCAAGCTCAGTACCGAGCACAGCGGCAAGAGCCAACTCAACCTCGGGCACCTGGTCGATGCGCAGAAGCACAAGCGCGGTGAAGGCTTTGAGCTGCGCACCGATGGCTGGGGCGCAATTCGGGGCGGGAAAGGGTTGTTTATCAGTGCTGATGAACAGGCCAAGGCCATCGGTGACGTACTGACCATGGAGCCGGCTTCCAGTCAGGTCCAGGGAGCCAAACAGCAAATCGCCGACTGGCAGGAAATCGCTCAGGCCCACCATAGCCGCCAGCCCGCCATCGTCGGCTTGCAGCAGTTTCAGGACAGCGCCAAAGACCTGAATGCCTCGGCCATCCTGCTCAGTGCCCCAAAAGGTATTGGTGCGGTGACCCCTGCCAGCCTGCTGCTCAAAAGCGGCGATGCGATGTACGTGCAAAGCAACGACGAAATCAACCTGGCCGCCGCGCAGCGGCTGTCCCTCCACGCGAATCAGGCCATCTCGCTGCTGGCCCAGCAGGAAGGCATGCGCCTAGTGTCCGGCAAGGGACCGCTGGAAATCGAATCCCACGGCGACGTGTTGAATCTGATTGCCCAGCAAGACATCACCATGCAGTCGGTACAGGGCCACCTGCAACTGACCGCCAAAAACGGCATCACCCTGGCTTGCGGCGGCGGCTACATCCGTATCACTCCTGCCGGCGCCATCGACATCCACAGCCCCGGCAAGCTTAACCTCAAGGGCCAGCATGTCTGGGAAACGACGGCCAGCCAGAGTTTCCCCATGCCCGAATTGCCGCAGTCGGTGTGCGAAGAATGTCTGAAAATTGCTCAAACGCAAGCGGCGGGCGCAGTCATGCGCACTGCCGGCTGAGGGTAGAAAAATGCAAGAGCACTACACACGCTGGATCGAGCAGATAGAAAGCCTTTGCGGCTCCGCGAACGTGGGGCATGTCGATGTCATGGTTGATCAAGCAGGCTGGGATATATCCATATTACCGGCCCTTCGTCTCATGGAGCCGGGCATGTCCTGGTTTTCTTTGTTCAGCGCAACACCAGAGGAGGCACTGTTGACGCAGGCGCCCATTCTGATGCGAATCAACCTCGACGACTGGCGGCATAAAGCCTGGCTGGAAGAACTGGTTGAACAGGTTGGGCATCTACCTCGCCTCATGCTGTTGATTTCACCTATGCCGTTTGATGTTTTGGTTAAGTCCCTTCAGGGGCTCTCACAGCTTGAGTGGGGAGGCCAGTCTGGATTGCTGCGCTTTTATGACCCTCGTGTAATGCCTGAAGTGTTGTCCAGCGTATTGAGCCCTGAACAGAAAGAGCAATTCCTGCGCGTGGCCCTGTTCTGGAGTTGGCTAGACCGGGACCAGCAGCCTGTTTGGCAGCCTGGCACCTATCGGTCGAATCAGACCTTGGCTGAAACCTTTCCTCCCATTAGCTTGGCTGACGCTCAATTTGACCGGTTGGGAAGCATCAGTGATGCACAAAACCTGATCGAAGTTGCCAGGGTGAAGTTTCCGGAACTTTCTCGTGAACAATGTTTTGCAAGTTGCTATCGCGTAGTACTTCAAGCGAGTCGGGAAAACTACTTTGGTGATTTGAAACTATACGCAAGGCTGCATTTTGGCCGCGACGATAGGCCTAGCTGAAGCGGTTAGTCGGTTGTCGAGTAAAGCAGGTGTTTTTGCACTGAATTCGTACGGAATTTAACCACAAGGAAGAGCTGAGTTGATGCGTATTTTAAAGGTTTTCACGTTATGCCAGTGGATAGGAGGGAGCTTGCTTTTACTGTTGGCAGGGTGCTCCGTAGGGGAGTCAAAATTTTTGGGCTCAGGTTTGAATGCGATTAATCATACTTCGGCGGCTATTAATCATTTTTTCGTGAATGGCTCTGGAGGGGGGAATGTCAGTCCTTTTGGTTATGGGGGAGGAATGGGTGGTGTGATGTTACCAAGGCAATGGCAGCCAGGCTTGAAGCTTGAAGTGGAGTGGGAAACTGATCCGAATCCATATGCGAGACTCAAGCGAAAAACCTCCGGGTACGGTCCTGATGAAGAGGCTTACGCCAAACATAAAGCCAACTACCAACAACACAGGGCCATAGTAGATCTCCCACCTTATGAGGATAGACTGTGTGCGTTGGAAGTGCATTTTTTGCCCTGTAATCAAGTCAAGGTTTCCACTTCCTGTTGGCGCTATCCATCACCCAACAGCCCAATCAAGGAGCCATTGGAAATGAAGGAGCCAGCCATATGTCCGAAGTGAAGAACATTGGGCCGGTTTATGTGCCGGCCATATTTCCAAATAAAGGGCGTTTGCCCAGTGATCCGCAAATCGTAATCAATAATTACGACCTACAAATGGCCGAGACAGAGAAGTATCGCCAGAAGTTAAATGCCCAACGTGGTTTGCGTGGTGATTCCAGGGACGTACAGAATCTGTTTATTGAAAGTGAAAACGAACAGTTCCGGGCACAACCGATCCAGGTTTTGAACGAAAGGCGCTTGGGATCGGCGCTTTCCGTACCGAACTTGATAGCAAAAATAAGGAGTAGGGGATGAGCTATTTAAAAGGCAGTGCTGTGTGCAAATGGGTGGGCGGTTGTTTACTTGCGTTACTGGCCGGGTGCTCGGTGGGAGAGTCAAAGTTTTTGGCGGGTAATTTGGGCGGGGTTAATCATACGTCGGCAGCCATTAATCATTTTTCCGTGAATGGCTATGGTGGCCCCAATATATCTCCACATGGCAATCGTGGTGGGATGTGTTGTGCGATGTTGCCAAGGCAATGGCAGCCAGGCTTGAAGCTTAAAGTGGAGTGGGAAACTGATCCGAATCCTAATGCGCATTTACCCGCCTTGGGAACCGACGCGTACAGAGCGGCTTACGCCAAACACAAAGCCAACTACCAACAACACAGTGCCATAGTAGATCTCCCATCTTATGAGACAGAAAAACTGTGCTCATTAAAGGTTCACTTTCTACCGTGCAATCAAGTCAAGGTCACAACTGCCTGTATGGCTTATGGCCAACCTGGATATCCAATTAAAGAACCGTTGGAAATGAAGGAGCCAGCCGTATGTCCGAAGTGAAGAACACCGAGTCGGTTTATGTGCCGGCCTTGTTTCCAAAAAAAGGGCGTCTGCCCAGTGACATGCAGAGCGTAATTGATAATTACGACCTACAAATGGCCGAGACAGAGAAGTATCGCCAGGAGTTAAATGCCCAACGTGGTTTGCGTGGTGCTTCCACCTGCGCACGCAGTCTGCATATCAGCTTGTTCTTTGACGGTACCAACAACAACGAACCTTACGATACCCATAAGGCCACACCGCCCCATCCGACCAATATCGCCCGGCTCTACCACGCCAGCCTGGAGCAGCAGGAAACCGGTTATTTTAGTTATTACATCCCCGGCGTGGGTACTCCCTTCCCCGAAATCGGTGAGATGGACTTCAGCACGTTCGGGCTGGCCTTCGCCAATCGAGGCGAGGATAGGATCAATTGGGGGTTGCTTCAGGTAGCCAATGCCTTGTCATTTGCCCTGACCAAAGATGAATTGTCCTTGGCGATCATGCAGGCCAAGCTCAAGACAATGGCCACTACCTGGCCGCTGACTGCGTTGGGAAAAAGCAGCCGACGCCAAGCCATGGCCTCGCTGTTGGAGCCCTTGAGGATCAAGGTTGAGACGACACAGCCAAAGGTGCTGGCGATCAAGCTGTTCGTCTATGGTTTTTCCCGTGGGGCTGCGGAGGCACGCACTTTCGTTACCTGGTTGAGCGAGCTGTTCGATACCCCGGAAGGTGCCGAAGACCTGGAGCAGGCATTATTGGGACTGCCGTTGACCATCGAGTTTCTTGGCCTGCTGGACACCGTGGCCTCGGTGGGCAGCGCCCGTGCCGCGCCCTTTGCTGACGGGCATATGGACTGGGCTGATGGCACGCAGCAGTTGCCCGATGTCAAAACATTCCCCGAGTGGATCAAGGTCTGCCGGCATTTTGTCGCCGCCCACGAACAACGCTTGTGCTTCCCGCTGGACTCGATCCGTTATGCCGATGGCCTTTATCCCCCTTACGCCCGGGAGGTGGTCTATCCCGGCGTGCACTCGGATGTGGGCGGTGGTTATCCGCCGGGGGACCAGGGCAAGGCCCGAGGCGGGTCGGGCGAGTTGCTGTCGCAGATTGTGCTGCATGACCTGTATGCGGAGGCTTTTGCGGCTGGTGCACCGTTAACGGTGCCTGAGGCGGTGTTGTCAGATAAGTTGCGGCAGATTCAACCTTCGCGAAAAATGGACCCTGGTACGGGGAATGAGTTCGACTTCTCGCCGATTTTGATCGACCGCTTCAATGCCTGGCGCAGCACCCTGGGCCTAGTCGAAGAGAGCACCGCACAAACTCCGCCGAACGACGAATCCCTACGTCTGGGGCATTCCCTCGAAGACGCCATGGCCGCGCAATTATCCTGGCTCACCGGATGGCGCATCGAGCGTCTGGCCCGTGGCAGTTACGCCAATGAACCCTTCTACGGCAAGGCCATACAGACCAATGCATCGCTGCAAGAGGCGCAAAAAGCCGAACGTGAGGCTGAGATCGCCGACGCCAAACGCAAGCGAAAGGAGGCCCGAGGTCAGGAAAACGAAGCGCAGCTTCTGTTGGGGACGGCCAGTCCGCCCACTTATGAGCCGGTAAAGGATCAGCAGCAGATCCGCGAAGCCGCCGTGGAGTTCGAACACGACTATCAAGATTGGCGGCGCGATCAGAGCAGCGTGACGGGCTGGGTAGTCGATGTAGCGCTCAGGGACACGGTGTACCTGCTCAATGATGACGACGAGCAGCAAGAGTACGAGCGGATCAAGGCTGAGGGGGAGGTGCGCGCCAAGGAGCTCTTTGTTGAAGTTGGGACCAACAGCAATAAGTTTCGCGTCACCGATTCGCCGCAGAAAGCTGCGGTGGTAGCGCTGTTTGACGACCAGGTGCATGACTCGCGTGCCTGGTTTTTGCACGATGCTATGAGTTCACGGGAGTTGTGGGGGGATTATTTCCGTTACCGCATGGTGTATTTCGGCGGCGAGACTAATAAGCGCATGACCCCGGTGGTGGTGGCTGGGCGTGTGGTGGGCATCGCGCTGGTACTGGGCGGGGTTTACAGCATCCGTCGTCATGGCTGGAAAGGCCTTGCTGGCACGCTGGGCGCTGCGTCGGTGGGTTATCAGGTGATCAATGTCGTCAGTGGCAAAGTGGAGCCTTTCCTGCCAGGGGCGGAGAAAGTCCTGCAACCGACCTTTGCAATTGGTGAGGTGGTGGCGCAGCAAACGCAAGCCATTATTGAGGGTGAAGAAGCCCTGCGCATGCAGAGCATGCTGGACTATCTGAAGCGCACTGGTGGCTTGGTCGAGCAGGCTAAGGAGCTGGTGTCATGATGCCCCTAGTACGCATGGGCGACCCATTGCATCCCTTCGGCGGTGAGGTGTTGTCGGGACACTACGAGGCCTTCGGTAAGCCGGTGGCCTGTGTGGACGATCAAGTCCGTTGCAATCTGCATGGCATGACGCACATTGTCGAAGGTACGTCGATTTCTACCATGGACGGCAAACCTGTGGCGCTGGACGGCCATCGTTGCGCGTGCGGTTGCCAGTTGGTCAGCACCCTGGCGGCAACTTCAATGATTGTCGCACCATGAACCGGCCCCCTGAGTACCCCGACTTCGTTGAACCGGGCGCGCCGCGTTGGCGAGGTTGGTGGTTGGGGTTGGGGCTGCTGTTCGGGGTGCAATCGACAGCCTTGCTGATGCTCTGGCCCCAGGAACAACCGCGCCTGGAGTTGTGGCTGTGGAGTGCGGTGCTGCCACTGTGCTGGGCGTTGCTCCTGGCGGTGCGTGTGTTGGTGTGGCAGATCGAACTGTTCAACCGCAAGGTGTATCTGCGCACCCTGGAGGCCGCCATGCAGCGTTGGTGGCATCGGCGTTCTCTCAGTTTGCCGGTGCAGGACGTGTTGTTGCTAGGACCTGCGGGTGACATGCAAGAGGATTACCTGAACTTGATGAAAGGCATCTCATCACCCTTGGCGATACCCGGCGCCACACAGCCCATGTTGCGTTGCCCGTTGTCGTTGGGTGTGATCACCGAGCGCACCCCAGCCTTGGCCCGACACCTGGCCCGCTTGACCCTGGCACTCCCAGGGCTAATCGAGTGCGGGCCTCATCTGCGGGCGATTGCCTGGGTGGGGGATGAGAGCAGCCAGGCTGCTTTCGTTGAGGTGCTGGCCCGAGCGGGAGTGGTGTTGCCCGAGGCCCGTTTGTCATTACAGAACCTGACTGATCTGGACGATTTGATCGATACCTTCCACCGCGATTGCCGTGGCGAGGACGACTGGCTGTTGTGTGCCGGCGTGGTGTCGGTGGAGGGCGCTGAAGAGAACGAGGTGCCCGGTGAAGCTGCTTTTCTCTGGCGGGTAAGCCGACAGGGTCGGCAGTTGTTGCACCGGGGTGAATACCAGGCAGGTGAGTTGCCTGCCGAGCTCTGCACGCAGTTGCAGCGTTACGCCGGATTGAAAACGCCTCCGGCCACCTGCCTGGCGTTGGATAAAGCCAGCCAGGAAGCATTTGTTGCGGGCGGTTGGTCGGCGGTCGAGCATCAACTGACGGGGCAATGGGGTGTGCTGGCGCATCTGGCTCCGTTTATCGGTATGTCCCTGGCATTGCTGCAAGCGGGGGAGGCAGGCCAGCCATGTGGTTGGCTGAGCCAGGATGGGAACAAACGATTGGCGATTGGAGTGGCGGTGCCTCATGGCAACAATTAAGGACGTGGGTAAGGGCTCGTTGGTTCGCGTGGGGTTGGGCTATCTGCTGATCATGACGCTGCTAGTGCTGCTTGGTGGCCTGTTGTACAGCTTGTGTGGCGGCTATTTGGGTTGGCCGCAACTTCCGCTCAAACAGTTGGTGCTGTGGAGCCTGGGCGTGTGGTTCGCGCTTTGCTGGTTCTGCCCGGTCATTTTGCTAGCCTGGGATCGCTTGGCGGCTCGCCAAGCGCTGAGAGTAGTGGGGCTGGATGCCGAAGCGTCGATCTCTCCATTGAGTCCAGTATCCTCATCCCCAGACGCGTTAGCGGTAGGAGAGCTGCGCGATCACCTGCGTGATCGCTACGGTTTCTTCTGGCGCCGCAAAGTCCGTCTACTACTAGTTATTGGCGAACCCGCGCAAATCGAAGCCATCGCCCCGACCCTCGCCGAGCAGCGCTGGCTGGAAGGCCAAGGCACCGTCCTATTGTGGGGCGGCAGTGCCCAGGCGACGCTGGAGCAGTCATTCCCCGCGCAATGGCGTGGGCTGAGTCGGTGGCGTGCATTGGACGGCGTGGTCTGGGCACTGAACAACACCCAGGCCGCCGATGATGCCGCGATGGGCGCGGGCGTGCACCAGTTGCAGCGCCTGGCCCGTGGCCTGAACTGGCAGTTGCCGTTGTACCTGTGGCAGGTCTGCGACAGTGCTTGGTCGCAGGACACCCGCAAGGCACGGCCGGTAGGCTGCTTGTTGCCGGCACGCTTTGATGCGCAAGTGTTGCAAGGTCGTTTGAATAATTTGCTGGAGCCTTTGCGTCGCGAAGGCCTGGCGCAGATCAACAATGTGATGGGCCATGACTTTCTGCTGCGCCTGTCCCGCGATTTGCAGGCCGAGGGCATAGGCCGTTGGCGTCACACGCTCGCCCCGTTGGCCGGCGAGTTTGCCCGTGGTGTGCCGTTGCGTGGGCTGTGGTTCAGCCTGCCGGTGCAGCGCACGCAACATGACTTAAAACATGACTGGCCGGTGGCCTCGGTGTGGCACGGCGTGCTCGACGATAATGCCACTAGCGGCCGTCGACTGGGCTGGAGCGTTCCCCGCGTCGGCTATGCACTGGTGCTGGGGTTGGGAGTGTTGTGGGGGGCGGGGTTATTGCTGTCGTTTGTCAGTAACCGTGTGCAGATTGCCCAAGTGCAAACCTCGTTGGCGGCATTGCAGCAGCCGGGGAATAGCGACGAGCAACTGAACGCATTCAACGACCTGGTGCGCGAACTGGCACGTCTGGATTACCGCGCCAAACACGGCATGCCCTGGTACCAGCGTTTCGGCTTGAATCAAAATCAAGCCCTGCTCGATGCCCTGTGGCCACGTTATGTTGACGCCAACAACCGCTTGATCCGTGACCCGGCGGCGGCCAATTTACAACGTCAGCTCAACGCCTTGATCAGTCTGCCCCCGGGCAGCGAGCAACGGGCCGAGCAGGCCCTGGGCGCCTACGAGCAATTGAAGGCGTACCTGATGATGGCGCGCCCGCAAAAAGCTGACGCGACCTTCCTGACCAAAGCCTTGACCAACGCCGAGCCGTCGCGCATTGGGGTATCTCCGGGGCTCTGGCAAGGCCTGTCACCGAACCTGTGGCGGTTCTATGGCGAGCACCTGGCGGCGCATCCGGATTGGGCCATCAAGGCTGATCCGACGCTGGTGGCGCTAACCCGACAAGTACTGCTCGGCCAGTTGGGCCAGCGCAATGCCGAAACTACCCTGTACCAGCAGGTTCTCGACCTGGCAGCTAACCAATACCCTGAGTTGGGTGTGCAAGGCATGGTCGGTGAAACCGACGCCCTGGCGTTGTTCTACACCGAAGCCAGCGTGCCAGGGGTGTTCACCCGCCAGGCCTGGGAAGGTCAGGTGCGCCGGGCCATCGACGACATCGCCGAAGCGCGCCGCGAGGAAATTGATTGGGTACTCAGCGACAAGCAGACCGACATCGCCGCCGAGCTGACCCCTGGTGTGCTCAAGGAGCGCCTCACTGAACGCTACTTTCAGGACTACGCCAACGCCTGGCTGGATTTTCTCAACAGCCTGCGCTGGCATCAGACCGTCAGCCTGCCTGATGTGATTGATCAGTTGACCCTGATGACCGATGTCCGCCAGTCGCCACTGATTGCCCTGATGAACACCTTGGCCTATCAGGGACAGGCCGGCACTCGCAGCCAGGCGCTGGCCGACTCGCTGATCAAGTCCGCACAAAAGCTGATAGACCAAGACAAGGTGCCGGTGATCGACCAGCAAACCCAGGCGCCGCGCAGTCCTCTGGATGCAACCTTCGGTCCGCTGCTGACGCTGCTGGGCAAAGACCTCAAGGGCAATGTCGATAATGACCGCTTGAGCCTGCATGCATTCCTCACCCGGGTCACGCGTGTGCGTTTGAAACTGCAGTAAGTGAGCAATGCACCCGACCCGCAGGAAATGACTCAGGCCTTGGCGCAGACGGTTTTTCAGGGCAAGAGCGTCGATCTGACCGACACCCAGTCCTACGGCAGCCTGATTGCCGCCAGCCTTGGGGCGGAGTGGAGTGGGGTCGGCCATACGCTCTTTGTGCAGCCGCTGGATCAAGCCTGGCAGCGAGTTTTGCAACCCTCTGCGGCGGGGCTCAACAATCAGTGGCAGCGGGCGATTGTCACGGACTGGCAAGACGCTTTCGCCGGTCGCTACCCGTTTGCAGATACCGCCAGTGACTCCTCGTTGCCGATGCTGGGGCAGATGATCCGCGCCGACTCTGGGCGCATCGAGCAGTTTTTGCAGCGCCAACTGAGCGGTGTGCTGAGCAAGGAAGGCAGCCGCTGGGTAGCCGACCCTCGTCATAGTCAGGGCTTGCGCTTCAATCCGCAGTTCCTGTCGGCAATCAACCAACTCAGTCACTTGGCTGACGTGATCTATACCGACGGAGGAATGGGCCTGAGCTTCGAGCTGCAAGGCAAACCGGTGCGCGATGTGGTGCAAACCACCTTTATTCTCAACGGTGTGCAACATCAGTACTTCAACCAGAAAGAGCTCTGGCAACGTTTCAGTTGGCCTGGACGTGGTGACCATCCGGGCGCCAGCCTGAGTTGGACCAGCATTCACACAGGAGAGCGTCTGTTCGGCGACTACCAGGGCACTTGGGGCCTGATTCGCTTATTGGAAAAAGCTCGAATCACCCCTTTGGACGACGGCGACAGCCGCTACCGCATGGTCCTCAAGGCCCCCGATGGCGCGAATCTCACTTGGAACCTACGCACCGAACTGGGCGCGGGGCCGCTGGCTTTGCTCAAGCTGCGTGATTTCACGCTGCCGTCGCAGATTTTTCTCAACGAAGGTGCCGCAGAAGTGCCCTATGCGCAAAACGGGAGCTTCGAATGAGCCTGCGCACCCTGATCACCCATTGCTTGGGTGAGCGCGATGCCTTGGCCCTGGCCCGCGACCAGGCCGAACGCTGGCAACCGTGGCGTCTGCCCATCAGTACGGACTCACCCGTGGGCGAAGACCCAGGTTATGACGATGACTTTCAGCGCATGCGCGAGGAGGTCAATAAACTCTCCGGGGCGGATGCCGAGCGGGTGGTTCAGATGGCAGAAAAGCTGCTGACTCACACCTGCAAGGACTTGCGCGTGGCCACGTATTACCTGTGGGCGCGTTTGCAAAAGGATGGTGAGGCGGGGCTGGCCGACGGGCTGACGTTGTTGGCCGCGTTGGTGGAGCGTTACGCCGCCGACATACTGCCGGCCCGGCCCAATAGCCGCAAGATGGCCCTGGAATGGTTGGCCAGCAGCAAGGTGCTGGACAGCTTGTCGCTGTACCCGGAAGTGGTGCGCAGCGAGGCGGAACGTACGGTCGCGGCGCTGGCCTGGCTGGAGCGTGGGCTTGAGGCCTGGCCGCAGGACCAGCGCCCGGCCCTGGGGGCGTTGTATGGCGCGTTGTCCGCCCGGTTGACGCAGTCTGGCGGGGTGGATGCGCTGGTGCCGCAGCACAGCGCCAGTCACGACGCGAACGTACAGCCGGCGCCCACTGCCACGGCGATCAAGTCCGGGCGTGACCTGCTGGACAACGGTCGGGCGCTGGCGAGCTATTTGCGCGAACAGCCTCAAGGCTGGCTCGCGGCTCATCGGCTGATGAAGAGCCTGCGCTGGGACACCGTACACCAGGCACCGCCCGAGGAGGCCAGCGGCAACACGCGCCTGGCCTCGCCCCGTGGCGATTATCGGGCACAACTCAAGCGCCTGTACTTGCAACAGAGCTGGAGCGAATTGCTCGATCAGGTCGAGCGGGTGTACGCCGAAGGGGTGAACCATTTCTGGCTGGACTTGCAGTGGTACCTGTACCAGGCGCTGAGTAAACAACCGGCGCCGCAAGACAGTTGGGCCGACATCGTCAAGCGTGACCTGGGCATGTTTCTTGAACGCTTGCCGGGCCTGGAGCTGTTGCATTGGAGCGACGGCAGCCCGTTCGCCGACGAGGTCACCCGTGACTGGATCACCCAGCACGTCAGCGGCAATCGTACGCAGCAATGGCTGCCGGCACCCAAGGCGGTGCTGACCACCGGTGATGCCGAGATTCTGTCGCTGGAAGGCGAAGCCCTGGCCCAGGCAGACAGTGACGGCGTGGAAGTCGCGCTGGCCTGGCTGGCGGCGCGGCCGGGCGTGCACAGCGGGCGTCAGCGCTGGCTGTTGCGTTTGCTGATGGCGCGAGTCGCCGAGCAATACGGCAAGAGCGACCTGGCGGTGCACTTGCTGGGCGAGTTGGACACCACTGCGCAACTGCACGCCTTGGCGACGTGGGAGCCGGAGTTGAACTTCGAGGTCAAGGCTCGCCTGCTCAAGCTGCTGCGTTTGAAAGCACAGCGCAATGATGCCGACAAACCCACTCTGGCGCGACGCAACGAGGCATTGCTGGCGGCGCTGGTGGCGATTGATCCGGTACGTGCTGCGGTGCTCTGCGGCTAACCCTCATTCATCAGGAATTTATCTGTGAGCTTGGACAATTTAACACTGCGCTACTTTGACGCCGAAATGCGTTACCTGCGCGAAGCCGGCAAGGAGTTCGCCGAAGCGTTCCCGGATCGCGCCGCCCAGCTCAACCTGGACAAGCCGGGTGCGCAAGACCCGTATGTGGAGCGCCTGTTTGAGGGGTTTGCCTTCTTGATGGGGCGCTTGCGCGAGAAGCTCGACGATGACCTGCCGGAGCTGACGGAGGGGTTGGTCAGCCTGCTATGGCCGCATTACTTGCGCACGATTCCCTCGTTGTCGATCATCGAGTTGGTGCCGGATCTGGCACAGATGAAGCGCAGTGAAACGATCGCCAAGGGCTTTGAGGTGTTGTCCCAACCGATTGGCCCGCAGCGCACCCGCTGCCGTTACACCACCACCCAGGATCTGATCCTGCAACCGCTGTCCCTGGAGTCGGTGAGACTGGCCTACGAGCCGGATGGGCGCTCGCTGCTGCGCCTGCGCTTTGCCTGTGGTGCGTTGACGGACTGGAGCCAGATCGACCTGAGCCGCCTGCCGCTGTACCTGAATGCCGACGCTCCTCTGGCCAGCGCATTGCATCAGGCACTGACCCTGAACACGCAGGCGTTGTACGTACGTCTGTCAGGGCAGCACGAGCGCCAGCGCCTGGAGGGCCACTTTGCGCCCAAGGGGTTTGCCGATGAGGATCGCCTGTGGCCCAAGGGCGATAGCGCGTTCAGCGGTTATCAGTTGCTGCTGGAGTACTTCACCTTTCGCGAAAAATTCATGTTCGTGACCCTTTGTGGTCTTGAACAACTGAACCTCACCGCAGGTACACCCTGGTTCGAACTGGACGTGGTACTGCGCGAGGCATGGCCACACGAATTTAGTGTGAGCAGCGAACACATTCGCCTGCATACGGTGTCGGTGATCAACCTGTTCCCGCTGGAGGCCGACCCGTTGACCCTGGCGCCGTTGCAAACCGACTATCTGCTGCGGCCCATGCGCCTGCAGGACGGTCACACCGAAATTTATTCGGTCGACCAGGTTACCTCGTCAAAAAACGCGGTGCGTCAGGACTATGTCCCGTTCACCAGCTTTCGCCACAAGGGCGGCATGCTGCGCGACGACGCCCCTGAGCGTTATTTCCATACCCGGTTGAAGCGCTCCGCCAAGGGTTTGCATGACACCTGGCTGATCCTGGGCGGTGACGGTTTCGATAAGGATCGGTTGCAGGGCAGCGAAAGCCTGTCGTTGCGTCTGACCGGCACCAATGGGTTGTTACCGCGCAAGGCGCTGCAAAGCACCTTACTCGACACCCTGGTGCAATCGACTCAGACCGGCCTGCGGGTGCGCAATCTGTGTGCACCCAGCTTACCGTGCTACCCGCCCAACCGTGATCGTTTTCATTGGCGGGTGCTCAGCCATTTGGGTTCGAACTTTTTGCCGATGCTCGACAGCGCCGAGGTGTTGCGCGGCACCCTGGCGTTGTACGACTGGACCGGCAGCGAGCTGAATCGCCGTCGCCTGGAGGCGATTGTCGAGGTTCGCCATCATCTGGTTCAGCGCTTTGAAAAAGGCTTTCTGCTACGCGGGGTGGATATCGAAGTCACCCTGGATGCCAATGGCTTTTCTGGCGAGGGCGACATCAGCCTGTTTGGCGAGATGCTCCATCGCTTCTTTGGTCTGTATGCCGACATTCATTTGTTCAACCAGCTCACGCTGATCTTGCAACCTACTGGAAAGTGCCTGCGATGGAACGAGAACCACAGTCAGCGTATTCCCGGCTGAAAGCCGCTGGTTTACTGCAAGCGCTGGACGGACGGGTCGCGGAGGCCAACCTGTACCGTTTCTGTCAGTTGCTGGAACAGGCGCTGCCCAATCACCCAACCTTGGGGAGCACCGCTCACCCGGCGGATGACCCGGTGCGCTTTCGGCCCGATCCCGGCATGGGCTTTCCGGCGGGTGAACTGAAGGCCATCGAAACTGACGAAGAGCATCCCGAGCGTCCGGCGACGGTACGCACACGTCTGCTGGGCCTGTATGGCGTCGACTCGCCAATGCCGACGACGTTCCTGGACGACATCGCCCAACGCCGCGAAGGACATGAGGCACTGGAAGCGTTCCTGGATATATTCAACCACCGGATATTCACCCAGTTCTATCGCATCTGGCGCAAGTACTCCTACCCGGCAACGTTCGAAGAGGGCGGCAGCGATGCTACTTCGCAATGCCTGCTGGGGCTGATCGGTCTGGGGATACCCGGCACGGCCAAACAGATCGCCACGCCGATATCGCGCTTCCTGGCGCTGCTCAGCGTGATGCGCCTGCCGACGCGTAACGCCGAAGGCATTAGTGCGCTGGTCAAGCTGCTGGCCCCCAACACTACAACCCGAGTGACGCCGCACTGGCCACAGAAAGTGCCTCTGGCGCAGCCGGCCAGTTTGTCCATCACTCACCCGGTGAGCTTATCCCAGGGTACGCCGTTGGGCAGCGTCGGTTTTGATGCCAACAGTCAGTTGCACCTGGCACTGTTCACCGAGGACCTGATTGAGGCGTGTGGCTGGTTGCCGGGCAATCAACTGCACAACGATTTGTTGGTGCTGCTGCGGGTGTACCTTGGCTGGCGTTGTACTGCGAAATTGCAGCTGTCGCTGCCGATGCACAGCCTGCCCAAACCGATGCTTGGCGGCGCGCCCGTGCTGCTGGGCATGACCGGTGTTCTGGGCCTGGGCAGCGAGGCCTGGCAGGTCGCAGAACACGACACCATCACCATCAACCTGGGCCGATACCAAGGCCTGCACAGCAACCCCCAGTACAGAGAGGCACTGCATGTCGCGTACCGTTTTTAATCTATTGAAGGTGGCGCTGCTCGGTGCGTTATTGAGTGGGTGCGGGCTGACCCAGACCGTGACCGACGGCACCGCGTCCATGGCCAAGGCCATCTTCTACAAACAGGTAAAAGTCCTGCATCTGGACTTTACCGGCCGGGCAGCGATGAACACCGACGTGACTGACATGACGGGCTTATCCGTACCCACTGTCGTGCGGGTGTATCAACTGCGCGATCACAAAATCATGGACAAGACCACCTACGACAGCGTGTTGAGTGATGCTGACAACCTGCTGCGTGCTGATCTGTTGGAGCAGCATGTCCTGGTGGTGAAACCTGAAGAGGGTATGCAACTGAATGTACCCATGAACAAAGACGCTCAGTTTGTGACGGTGGTGGCGTTGTTTCGTACCCCCGACATGCAGAACAACACCTGGCGCCTGACGGTGACCCGCGATGACCTGGACCCGGACCGGGCACGAGTGATCGAACTGGGTAACAACCAGCTGACCCTGCAACCCCTGGAAAAGGAGTAAGTCGTGAGCGAGCTGAATCCTTCTCTCTACGAAATGCTGCTGCAAAACTTTGACGGTGAACTGGACCTGTACCGTGTCCGGGAGGAGGACCAGCATACCCTGTCGGTACTGGATAACCTGCAACGCATCCTCAACAGCCGAGCGGGATCGATCAGTCATTTGCCGGACTACGGCCTCCCGGATATGGGCCTGATCCTGCAAGGATTGCCCGCTGCTGCACATGGGCTGATGGGCACGCTGAAGAATACCTTGCTCAAGTACGAGCCTCGCCTGGAGGCAGTGAACATCGAGCTGCTGCCACAGACTCAACCCGGTCATCTGGAGTATGCCCTGGACGCACAACTGAAAGGGGGCGAACGGGTGACCTTCGCCACGACCCTGGCGCCCGAGGGGAAAGTGTTGGTGCGTCACTTGAGGCGGCAGAACTACCTGTCCAAGCCGTAAACCTGTAACAGAAGGGATGCTGTATGACGGCGTTATTTGAAATGCGTATCCGGGTCGGCGGTGCCCCGAGCAGCTTTGGTGAGTTCTCCGCACTGCGTGACGAGTTGGCCAAACTGAGCCATCCGGCGTGCCCGGACGTCGACTGGGCCAAGGTCGAGCAACTGTGCCTGACGTTGTTCCACGACAACGGCGCAGATCTGCACACCGCTGCTTCTTTTGCACTGGCCCGCAGTCAGCGCCACGGTCTGGAAGGTATGGCGCAAGGGGTGACGCTGATAGAGGCGCTTTGCGGTGAATGGCCCAGCGTGTGGCCACCCATGGCCTCCGTGCGCCTGGACATCCTGGCCTGGCTGTTTGCTCAATGGCAGCCGTTGCTACGCGGCCTGGAAATGACGACACAGACGCTACCCTCGCTGGTGCGTCTGGACAGTGAGCTGGCACGTTTAAACGCGCAATTAGATCGTCAGACACAGGTTCCGCAGGTCCCGTTGCAGACGTTACGTCATCAGGTGAGCGCTCTGATGCAGCGTCTGGAGAGAAATATCTATGCAGGTGAAATGGTGCCGCAACCAAGTAGGGTTCCGGAGCCAGCCTTCGTGATGTCGGTGGTGATTCTGCCAGTCTACCCGATGCTAGAAGTGCCGTCTGCGGCTTCGAAAACCCGCAAACGCCGAATCGCCCTATGGCTATTTGCGTTGGTCGCCACCCTGGTCCTGGCAGGCGGTCTTGGCTGGTTTATCGCTTCACAACAAAAATTGACCGCGATTGATCCGGTGCAGTTGAGCAGCTTGTCGCTGTTCGATGCCGGTAGCACCGTGCTCAAGCCTGGATCGACCAAGGTGCTGATCAATGCCTTGGCTAACATCAAAGCCCAGCCAGGCTGGCTGATTGAGATCGTCGGGCACACCGACACCACGGGTAACGCGGAGCAGAACCTTCAACTGTCATACGCACGCGCCTCGGCAGTGCGCGACTGGATGCAGCGCATGGGCGACATTCCTGACAACTGCTTTGCGGTTCGGGGGGCGGCAGGCAGGCAACCGATTGCTGGCAATGAGACTGCGTCGGGACGAGCGGACAACCGCCGTGTGGATATCCGTCTGGTGCCGCAGGTAGAGGCTTGTATGAGTGCCGCACAGTGAAAGGGCGATGCCGATAGTTAAACGTAGCAAAAATGTACCGTAATAAATGCATGAGCAGGGTCCACCGGACCCATATTAAAAAATAGGAGCGCAGATGACTCAACCCATTGATAAAACGATCCAGGTACTGGAAGAGCTAAGCCGCTGTGAACCACGTAAAGTGCGACGTACAGGTTTGGAGAACAAGGCACAGGTTATCGCCAACTGGTGTTTGGGGCTTGCTCTGTTTTTTCTTGTTGTCAATGGAGGCTTCGTTTTTTTCTATGACACTAGACCACCGTCTCTATATGCCAAAATATTTGTGCTGCTGATGAGCACGATTTCCATGCTACTGGCCATCTCTTCATTGGTTGCGCCGATGGTTGCGTCATTTCTGCTGGCTTTTCGCTGGAAGAAATTATCGTTGGAAGGGTTGTGTGACGATATTCGGTATGAACAAGCGATGGCGGATCGTTTGGCCACATACGAGGCAGGAGCCTTGAAAGATGCCCATTTTTGGTTAAACCGGAAAATCAGACGTATCAATGAGCGTACAGGACGTTTTTTCGGGGAGAAGACTGCCGCAATAGGTCTTTTGGCAACCGCGTATTCATTTACTGCTGAGTTTGGTGGCTTTGAATGGGTGTCGAAGACAATGGCCGCCGGTTTCAGAATAGATAATTTAGGGAATACTGTGTTGTTGGGGGTTGGTGCGCTCTTACTCGGTATGTCTATCGGCTCAATCTTGCTGGGGCATATTGCTGCACGTTACCGGTATCAGATTGAAATAATCGAGTTGGTGGATAGGTCATAACTGAAAAAATCGGCTTGAAATTTATTTATATGAGCGTGGTTTTTTGCAAAGCTTTAAAGCTTGTCTATTTTTGGAGGGAGAGTGTTTCGACGTTTTTGACAAAAAATTAAATAAAATACTTAGAAGCCCTGGTGATGAACTTGAGTGTGTGCAGGGCTGCTATGCATGTTTTCAGGTCCTGGTAGTGGTTATTTAGGCTCTGTACGAAATTCCGAGAAACCTAATTACCACCCCTCGGAGCCTCAGATTTTGTAGAGTTTCCAGCCATCTACGGAAAGGAATCCTATGATGGCAAAGCGTTACGAACTCTCGGATGAGGCTTGGGATGTGGTCGCCGAGCTCTTCACCGAATCCCATGGCAGGGGGCGGCCCCGCCTAAGCGACCGCTTGATGCTCGACGGCATACTCTGGGTGCTCTGCTCGGGTGCGGCATGGCGAGATATGCCAGATTACTTCGGCCCGTGGTCAACGGTGTATCAACGGTTTCGGGTCTGGCGAAACCGGGGAACATTCGATCAGATGCTCAAACGCTTGCATCTGAAGCTGAACGAAAAAGGTCTGATTGATTTGCAAACCTGGATGATCGACTCGACAGCAGTACGCGCAACCCGAGCCTCATCTGGCGCTCGGAAAAAAGGGGGGCTGACGAGCCTGCCGATCACGCTCTAGGTCGCAGTCGCGGTGGCCTGACAACCAAAATCCACATGCTCTGCGACGCTAACGGGACACCGTTGCGTTTCCTCCTCTCTGGCGGTCAAGCCAGTGACATCAACTACGCACAGCCACTGCTGGACGATGTCAGCATTCCATCGGGCCAACGTGGCCGTCCGCGCAAACGCTGCAAACGGTTACTCGCCGACAAGGGCTATGACGCCGAGGTGTTACGCCGTTATTGCGACCAGTATCGAATGCAACCCGTCATCCCGCTGCGCTCGATGAAGCGCAAACCTAAGCCAGGTTTACCGAGGCTGTTTGATCGCCCCAAATACCGGCAGCGCAACATCATCGAGCGCATGTTTGGCTGGTTGAAAGAGAACCGCCGGATCGTGACACGCTTCGACAAGCTTGCGAAAAGCTATGCCGCCATGGTTTCGCTGGCTTGTTCCATGCGGTGTCTGCGACAGCTCTTTTCGTACAGAGCCTAGCTCACCTTGACTTGGCTGGCTGCTTTTGGCTGATAGCAGCGCTCCGCGACAGGCTGCTTTGGGCCGGTAACTGCCGTTCGCCAGAAGTCGCAATCAGTCCCAAGCAATCTTGTCATTTGCCAAGGCTTAGGGCAGGGTCGATACCACTGATATCTCTGCCAAAGGAGTCACTCCATGTCAAAGCTATATCCCAGTATTGATCCTGAGGGGCTGGTCGAGTACTCGGTGGTCTACACCGACCGCTCGCTCAACCACATGTCGCAGTCATTTCAAGGCGTGATGAACAACATTTCCAGGACCCTGAAACAGGTCTACAACGCCCAGGCTGTTGCGGTAGTCCCGGGCAGCGGCACATTCGGCATGGAAGCGGTAGCGCGACAGTTGGCCACCGACCAGCAATGCCTGGTGATACGCAACGGCTGGTTCAGTTATCGCTGGAGCCAGATCCTCGAGATGGGCAACATCCCGGCGGCCACCACGGTGCTCAAAGCCCGACCAGTCGATACGGGGCGCCAGGCTGCCTACGGACCACCCCCTCTGGACGAAGTGCTGGCAGCCATTGAGGCTTCGAGGCCGCAGATTGTCTTTGCCCCCCACGTTGAAACCTCATCAGGGATTATCCTGCCCGATGACTACCTGCGGGCCGTCGGCGACGCCGTGCATGCGGTGGGCGGCCTGTTCGTGCTGGACTGCATCGCCTCAGGCACAATTTGGGTTGATATGCACAAGTGCGCAGTCGACCTGCTGATCAGCGCACCGCAGAAAGGCTGGAGCGCTTCCCCTTGCTGCGCCCTGGTGATGCTCAGTGCTTTGGCCCTCGAGCGCATCGAGCAGACCCAAAGCAGCAGCTTTGCCTGCGACCTGAAAAAGTGGCTTCAGATCATGCAGGCCTACGAACAGGGCGGACATGCCTACCATGCAACCATGCCCAGCGATTCCCTCGCGCGATTCAACGAAGTGATGAAAGAGATGCAAGCCTACGGTTTCGACAAGGTCCGCGGCGAACAACAGGCCCTGGGCGATCGGGTGCGCGTAATGTTGACCGGCAAAGGCATCAAAAGCGTGGCCGCAGCCGGCTTTCAGGCCCCTGGCGTAGTGGTGAGCTACACCGATGATGCCGACATCAAGAGCGGCAAGAAATTTGCCGATCAGGGCCTGCAGATCGCCGCCGGAGTGCCGTTGCAATGCGACGAGCCGGCCGACTTCCAGACCTTCCGCATCGGTCTGTTCGGTCTCGAAAAGTTGCACAATATCGAGCGCACGGTCAGCACCCTCGAGCAGGCACTGGACGAAGTGCTAGTGCACTAAGCCCTCACCCATGTTCCGCTGCCAGCATTGATCTGAACTGCGAAATCAGCGCTGAAGATAGCCCGGCAGCTTCGAACACGGCGCAGGTGAAGCTTACGGGGGCAGGGCCTGGAGCCGTTATGATGCGGTCTGCAACCACCGCTACCGGACTGCTTCGATACAGCGTGCGCCCCCCATAACCTGCGGCATTCTGTTGCAAGAAATCAGCGCTGTTCGAGGTATGAGGAACCGTGTCGAGCAGCCCGGCTCTGGCAAGTGCCAGCGTTGCACCACAGATGCCGGCGATGGTCGCTCCACTTGCGCGACTGGCATGAAGAAAGTCTCGAATATCCGGAGCCTCTGCCCGCTCCCAGACCATGCCTCCAATAACGGCGACAACGTCCGGTTTCCAGTCAAGACAGTGTTGCAAGCCGCTATCGACAGTGACAGTCAATCCGCCCTGCGAGTGGAGCTGCCCCGTAGTCGGAGCGAAAAACCTGACGTCGATCCCGTAAAAGGGGGACGCCGTTCCCGCTATGAATGCGTATTCCCAGTCCGCAAAACCCGGTGTCAGTATCAAACCCACGCGTGCCATCAGCCACAATCCTCCATGAATGCCGACAGGGTACGGTGACGTCAAACAGACATCAAGGTCGCAGGGACGCGCCCGTGTTCTCAGCAGCCTGCCGCTTTGCTCTGCTCCAGCCACTGCGGGTAAGTGATGCAGCTGATGTGTTCAGTCCGATAGTCGTTGAGGAATGGGTTGTATTTGTTTTCTTCAGTGTGGTGATGGCGCAAACCACACTTCGATTGCACGGCAAACGACTGGGTGTTGTTGGCAAAGTAGCCACACCACAGGGCTTTGAGCTTCAGGGTTTCGAAGGCGTGGCGCATCACTTCACGCACGGCTTCCGGAATCAGGCCTTTGCCCCAGTACGGCACGCCGATCCAATAGGCAATTTCGCCTTCCTGCTCACTGATCTCGAAATTGCTGTTGCCACCGATAAGAATGCCGACGCAACCCACCGCACGACGGTTCTCCTTCAGCTCGACCGCATAGACCTCGGGGTGATTGAACACGGTGCGAATGATCTCGGCGCTGTTTTCCACACTGGTGTGCGGGGGCCAACCGGCGACGGGGCCGACGCGCTCGTCTTGGGCATATTCGTAAAGATCCGCGGCATCCGTGTCTTGCCAGGGGCGTAGCAGTAGCCGTTGTGTTTCAAGTCTCATGTCGTGCACTCGTGTTTGCTTGGCTCGGGTGGCACACAGTAGTGCCATGGGCCTGATCGGCAAACGCCAGTACCTCGGCATTTTCGGTACTTATCGAAACTAATGGGCCTAGCGATGTTAGGCTCAGCCCTCTTGTATGGGGTTACTTTGAGTCGCTATGCAGCACATTCCCAAACTTTATGCGCCTGACGATTCGCTCCGGCTGGGCGACACCACGCTGGCCGAAGGGGTAGGGGTGCCGCTTGCTTTCGGTCATGCGTACATGGTGCTGCTGGTGTGCCTGTCCGGGCGTGCCTACTTCACCCTCAACTTCAAAGAGCATGCGGTCCGTCGCGGTGATGTGCTGATACTGGCGGAGGACACCATTGTCTTGCTCAAGCGTCGCTCACGCGGCTTCAGGGTGTTTTTCTGCCTGATGCCCAAAGCCCTTGCGGCGGAGGTTGCCTACCCATTGCCGAACCCGTTGTTCGTGTTTCTGCATGACCATCCCCATTGCGTACCCGCAACCGCAGACAGGCCGCTGCTGGACGGCTGGCTGCTGCAGATGGGCGATATTGCGCGCAGCGGTGCCACCTACCGGCACATCATGCTGCGCAACCAGTTGCAGAACTTCTTTCTGAAGATTGCCGAGCAACTGCCAAGCCTGGAAAAAGGCAGCAGCGAGTTCAGCCGCAAGGAGATGCTCAGTTGGCGTTTTTGGGAATTGATCGGCAAAAACTGCATCCGCCACCGCGACGTGAAGTTCTATGCCGATGCGCTCAATATCACCCCGTTCTACCTGTCACAGCTCACCAAAGCGCATTTCAACGACAGCCCCAAAGGCCTGATTGATCGGCAGGTGACCCTGGAGATCAAAGCGCTGCTTTCGTACAGCAACCTGGCGATCGGGCAAATAGCGGACGCGCTCAACTTCGCTGACGCGTCGTACTTGTGCCGCTATTTCAAGCGGCAAACCGGGGTGTCGCTGTCGCGCTATCGCAGGCATGAGCAGGAGGGGAGCGCAGCCAACAAAACAGGTGGCGCCTGAGTGACGACCGCTGCGCGCTCGATTGCCGGCAAGTCCGGCTCCCACAGGATTAGCGCAGTACCTGGGGGAGATGGCTTGCCAGCGATAGGGCCAGTCCAGCGCCAACCTACAACGACACCAACACATCACACTGCGATTCATTCAGCACATGCTTGGTAACGCTGCCGATCAACAATTCTTCCAGCGCGCTGTCCCCCTGCTTGCCGATCACGATCAGATCGCAGTCCAGCTCCTGCTCCTTCTCGACGATCCGCCAGGCAGGGTCGCCGTGCACCACGACTTGCCGCGCATCGCTCACCCCGGCGGCTTCGCTCAAGGCCGCGAGCTGCTGCACGGCATCTTTGCGGATGACATTGCGGTAGTGAGTGAGCGTGTCCTGGTCGATGTGGGCGAAGCGCATGCTGCTTTCGAACGGTGCTTCGTATACATGCAGCAGGATGATCTCGGCCTGCGGGGCAACTGCTTTTGCCTGCTCGATGGCGCGCAGCGAAGAAGGCGAGAAATCAACCGGCACCAGCACGCTACGGTAGGCGTCGCGGGGCGCCTGCTTGACCACCAGCATCGGGCAGAGCATGCGGTTGAGCATTCGTTGCACGGTCGAGCCCAGCAGCAGACGGCGAGCCACGCTGTGGCCCTTCGCCCCACACACCAACAGGTTGCTGCATTTGTCCTGCACTACACGGGTGATTTCGCTGACTACCGAGCCGGGCGCGACCTGCACGCCAGGGGCGATGTCATAGCGCTGGAACAGCATGGCTGCCAGGGCGTGCACTTTCTCTCCGGCGGTTTCCAGCAAGCGATTCAACAAGTCTTCATCCGGCACCAGCACCTGCTTCAAGCGCTCGTAGGGCGCAGGATTGGCAACGTAGAGCAGATCCAGTGCTGTCTGCTGCGCCTTGCAGAGCAGCGCGGCGCGCTCTGCCGCGTTGCGGGCAGAGGAGGACAGGTCGGTGGCAACCAGAACGTGATTCAGCGGGCTCATTTGGGGCTCCTTATGCAATGCCGCGCACAGGGATCGATGGCGTTGGCCGGTGTCGATCCATTCCTTGCTTGCAGCCATCGTCTCGCGAACCAGGCTTGGCGGCTTGATTTGGGTCAAAGGAGTAGGGGAGGCAAGGTCTACGGTACTGGATGAGCGGGCCGCATCGGCGGCCCAGGACTATCGCTGGCGATCACTCCGCCGCCGATTGCCCTGCTTGCAGCGAGCGCCGCAACAACGCGGCGGTTGCCGACCGCGCTTCGACCTCATCCAGCAACGCATGCTTACATGACCGGCTAGAGCAGAACCTCGCTAGAAAGCGCAGCGGATTCGGATGCTGACGGACAGCAATAAACATCCGGCTGGGCAAGCTACAGAAGGGCACTTAAGCCGTCGCCTACCCCGTCACCTCAGTAGAGATGGCGCAGGTCATGCTTGACCACCGCATCGACCACTAGGCTGGTGGCCTTGCCCAACAGGCCCGTACCGTTCATGTGCTCGGACAGCATCTTGGAAAAGGCTGGAATCTGCCTTTCGTCCAGGTGTGTTGCGCGATCCCACAAGCCCGCGGCCAGCAGTTCTGGGCAGTGCTGGAAGCGATAGCGCTCGACGTTCACGACGGTAGCGACCCGAGGTGGCTTGCCGTTGATTGCCAGTGGGGCGAGCAAGTTCGAGTCGTTGTTCAACCAGGCACGCCCGGCCACGGATAAAACCGTGTCGGCGCCGGGCTGAAGGAAGGACAGGCGCAAGGCGCCATCGACGAGGATATTGCTCAGGCTGCAGGCAACCTTGTTGCCGGGGCGTTCCGGTACTAGCAGAGTGTGGCGATCCAGTACCTGGACGAAACCAGCCGGGTCACCTCGTGGCGACATCTCGGTGGCGTCGGCCTGGCGCTGCGTGAGCATCAGCAGGTAGGGCGAGGCGGCGATAAAGGCCTGCGCTGGCTCGGACAAGGCCTGCCCTGTGTCAGCTAAAAAGGGCGTGGTGTACTCTCTGGCCCGCCAGAAATCGGCGCGTACCTTGGCTCGCGAACAGTGCAGGAACAGCGCCTCGGCGCGAAACTCCAACAGCTTTCCGGCCCGCAGAGAGCCCCGGCCATTGGCGCGCAGGCTGAACCCCACGCCGGGCAGGATGAAATACAGACTGCAGGCCATTTCCTCTATCGGCTGCTGTGAGATCGCTTTGTCTGCCGGCCAGGGCAGCAAGATGTCCTGGCCCTCGGCCCGTAACACTGGATGGTGGCGCAAATCGAGGTACTCGATATCTAACCGCGGGTCGGCGAAGCCGACGGCGCAAACCGTCGCTTGGCGGATCATCAGCAGGCAGTGCTCATCCAACCTGCGCTGCAGGCGTTTGTGCATCATCGCCGGTGGTGGCGGAATCAGTGCGCGCAAGGCGCTTAACGATTCGATTCTGTGCTCGGGCATAGCAGGTCTTCCTGTGCCATGGTCGTGTCGTCGATGCTAGGCAGTCCGATGACGGCTGGCCATGGCTCTGCGGTTCAACCTGCATGGCTTTTGGTTGCAACCTGCACTTGCACGGCCGACGGCTGGCCGCCGCTCTGCACCGTGCGTTAGAGTCGTTACCTAAGCAACTACCAAGAGCAAGCCCGATGGTCAGAAGTACCACCGTATCGGCCGTCGCAGTGCTGGATCTGCACGACCAGTTGCTGAATCTCGGCGTGGTCACTGCAACCCAGTTGCGGGAGGCCGGGGTGGAGGGTGCCAAACTTCTCGACCAGGGGGCTGCGGCATCGCCGATCCAGGAGCAGCGTGTCGACGAGACCCAGTTACTGGCGCTGTGGCAGTTCGCCGCGAACAACACGCAATTGCCGCATATCGGCCTGCTGATCGGGCAGACCTTCAACCCCGCCACGCATGGCGTGCTGGCTAGTTGGTTGTGCCAATGCAGTCGGGTGAGCGAGGCGCTGGAAGTGTTCCAGCGGCATATCGCGCTGATGAACCCTTCGGAGAGCTGGCAGTACAGTGAAACGGCAGATGCTCTGGTGCTGGAGATCACCTTCGCCCCCGGCAAAACCTACCCGCAGGCCGCCATCGAACGCAGTATGAGTGCAGTGCTGCGCTGGAGCCGGGAGATGACCGGCGTAGAGCTGCGGCCTCTGGCCTGCGAGTTCGCTTTCCCATCCCCGGCCTACCATGCGCACTATGTCGAGCTGTTCGGCAGCGAGCTGCGCTTCGACAGCGAGAGAAACAGCCTCCACCTGCCGCGCGACTTCCTGCAGCATCCCATTCTCGGCGCCAGCGACTACCTGCGACAGATGCTGGAGTCTCGTGCAAGGGCGACACTCGCAAAGCTGCAAGACGCAGATACGATTGCCGGCACGGTGCGTCGCTTGATTCTCGCAAGCCTGCCCGAAGGCATGAGCATCGAGCCAACCTGCCAGGCGTTGCACGTCAGTCGCACCACGCTCTACCGACGCTTGAAGGAAGAGGGCACCAGTTTCAGCGCGCTGGTAGCGGAGGTACGTCGCGAGTTGTCCGCGGAGCTGATTCGCCAGGGGCTGCCCGTGGCGACGGTCAGCGAGCGGCTGGGGTTCAGGGATACCAGCACTTTCCACCGTGCCTTCAAGCGCTGGTTCGACCGCCCTCCAGGAGCCTTTCGAGAGTAGCAATGGGCTTGCCGCTTTCGGCGTCAATGGCGCGTTAAGCGAGGCGATTGAATTGCCCCTGAAAAGGTAGGTACCTGCGAACCTCAATGCAGGAGACTGGCCTGCTACGAATCAGTCCGTTTCTGGCCGGTTACTTCCCTTCACAATACGTAGCTTCTTGGCCACTCTAGGGTAGCAGCTACCCGCCGGTTCCCAGGCCAGCGATCAAGAAACCCGACACGCATGACGGCGCCCCGCGCACAGCCGTCACCACAAGAAGTGCCGCAGTGTGGGCCCCCTGCCAACAACCTTGATTGTTAACAAACAGCCACTAGCCTTTACCCATCTTCGCGTCACCCCCTCAACGCAGGAGAGCCCCCATGAGCAAGCCAGCCAATACCCTGATGCTGCGCTTTGATCCGGCATTTGCGTCATTGCGCGACGGCCTTTCGGTTGCCCTGCAGATCGGCGACACGCTGTGGCTGGCCAACGACGAAACCACCAGCCTCGAACGCCTGATCATCCAGCCCGCAGCATTGGGTGAGGCCGTAACGTGCGATGAGCACCACTCCTTCCCGCTCATGAAGTACCTGACCCTGCCCATACCCGATCCAGACGCCGAGATCGACATCGAGGGCCTGGCCTATGCCCCTGACGGGGGGTATCTCTGGGTCGTCGGCTCCCATAGCCTCAAGCGCAAGAAGGCGGATGCCGATAAATCTGCGCAGAAGAACATCAAGCGCCTGTCGAGCGTAGAGGCTGACGGCAATCGCTTTCTGTTGGCGCGCCTCCCTGTGGTGCAGCAGAACGACAGCTATGTGCTCGCCGACAAGGTGGATGGCGATGGACGTACGGCGGCGCAGTTGCATGGCAATGCGCTCGGCAACGACCTGACCGCACAAATTGCCAAGGACGATCAGCTACGCGACTTTCTGCGCATCCCGGGCAAAGACAATGGTTTCGACATCGAAGGGTTGGCCGTCATCGGCTCGCGCCTGCTGTTGGGGCTGCGGGGGCCGGTGCTGCGCGGCTGGAGCGTGCTGCTGGAGCTCGAACCTGAACCCGATGGCGACTCCACCGACACCCTGGTGCTGAAGAAGATTGGCCCGGATGGGCGCGGCTACCGCAAGCACTTCTTCGCGCTCAACGGCCTGGGGGTGCGAGACCTGTGCAGCAGTGGCGACGACCTGCTGATTCTGGCGGGGCCGTCCATGGACCTGGACGGCCCGGTCACCGTGTTCCGTTGGCGCGGCGGCTTCGCGGCCGATGAAGAGCAGGTAGTGTTTGCCGATCAATTGGAGAGGGTGCTGGAGGTACCGTTCGGCCAAGGCGACGACCATGCAGAGGGCATGTGTTTGTTCACGTCGGCTGAGGAGGGGAGTGAGCTCTTGCTGATCGTCTACGACGCCGCCGCGCAGCGTCGTAAACACGGCGACCGGAGTGTGGAAGGGGACCTGTTTACCCTCAGTTAGCGGCGGCTGCGCGGTATTGAAATCGCTTTTACCGCTACACTATGGCTACCACCATCGAAAAAACCGATACCCCCTCATGCGCTACTCCCCAGAAGCCCTCCAAGCCTTCGTCGAAGCCGCCGCCCTGGGCTCCTTCTCCGCCGCCGCCCGCAAGCTGCGCAAAAGCCAATCCACCATCAGTGCCGCAATCGCCAACCTTGAGGCCGACCTGGGCGTCAGCCTGTTCGACCGCCAAGCCCGTCAACCCGTGCTCACTGAAGCCGGGCGCAAGGTGCTCGGCCATGTGCAGGAGATTCTCGCCGCCAGCGAGCGCCTGGACCAGTTGAGCATCCGTCTGGCGGACAAGGTCGAGCCGCGGCTGACCATCGTGTTTTCCGACATGCACCAGCTCAACCCGGACAACCGGGTGATGCAGTTGTTCGAGCAGCGCTACCAGGACATCGAGCTGGAATGCATGATCGCCGAGGCCGGTGATGTGCTGAACTTGCTGCAGAGCGGCCGTGCGCATCTGGGCATGCTCGCTGCGCAGCCCGGCTACCCGCCGGATGTAGCCGCCACGCGGTTGGCGGCGCAGGCGCAGATGGGGATCTTTGTTGCCAGCAATCACCCACTGGCGCAGCTTGAGCAGCCGACCCAGGCGCATCTGGCTGGGCATCGTCAGTTGTACTTGAACACCTACACCGACAGCGAGAATAAACCCCAGGGGCGGGTGTGGTCGGCACCGGATTATCTGATGCTGCTGGAGATGACCGAGGAGGGCTTTGGCTGGGCCGAGTTGCCCCACGGCCTGGTCAGGCAGTACGGCCATGGTCAGCTCACTGAGCTGAAGCTGCGCGGTTGGCCACGGCCGATTGCGGTGGATGTGGCCTGGTCGAAGCTGACCCCGCCGGGGCCTGCCGGGTTGTGGTTGCTCGATCGCTTGCTGGAGAGCAGTTAGGCGCGGGCGCCGGCCTGTTCCAGCAAGGTCTGCATTTCTTTGTAACCCCGCTGCCGCGCATGCTGCAGCGGCGTCACGCCTTTTCCATCGGCCAGGTTCACATCCGCCCCGGCCTTGATCAGCTCACGCACGATCTCGACATGCCGTTGGCCGCCGTCGCCGAGGATGATGGCCTCGAGCAGGGCGGTCCAGTGCAGTTTGTTGACGTGATCAACCGCCACACCCGCGGCGATCAGCAGGCGCACGGTGTCGACGTGACCGCGTTCGGCGGCCGGTATCAGGGCGGTGCCGCCGTAGCGGTTGGTGCTGGCCAGATCGGCGCCGTGGGCCAGGGTCAGTTTGAGGATGTCGTTGTGGCCTCGGGCGCCGGCGTACAGGTAGGGGCTGTCTTCGATCGAGTCTTTGGCGTTGACGTCGGCGCCGGCGTCGATCAGTACCTTGGCGGCGTCGACCTGGTTGTTGTGGGTGGCCAGCAGCAGCGGGGTGCGGCCCATGTTGTCGCGGGCTTCAAGCGTGGCGCCCTGGTCGAGCAGGCTGCGTACCTGTGCGGCCTGGCCGTGTTCGGCGGCGCTGCGCAGTTGGCTTTCGAGGGTGCCGCCGTCGGCACTGGCGGTCAGCGATGTGAGCATGGCGAACACCACGGCAAGGTGAGTGGACAGGCGTTCAAGGAGCATAGCGGGACCTCCTGGTAGGCGATTGCTCGCTGGGTCGGGCCATGTTAAAAGTCGAACTCCTTATTTAGAAGTTAAATAAAAGCATGTCTGTCAGTGAAAAATCGAATAGGCCGCTGTTCGACCTCGACCTGTTGCGCGCGGTGGTGATGGTCAGTGATTGCGGCAGCTTCACCACGGCGGCGGCGCGCCTGCACTCGACCCAGTCGACGGTCAGCCAGAAGGTCCGCCGGCTGGAGGAGATGGTCGGGCACAAGCTGCTCGAACGCGGCAACCGCGACGTGCTGCCCACTGACGCCGGGCAGACGCTGCTCGGTTACGCCCGGCAGATGCTCGCCTACAACGATGAAATGCTTGAGGCGATGTCGGGCGCCACCGTGGCGGTGACCGTGCGTTTGGGCGTGCCCGAGGACTTTGCCGCCGGGCGTACCACCCATCTGCTCTCGACCTTCAACCGCAAGCACCCGCAGGTCAAGCTGGAGGTCACCAGCGGCCTGTGCCGCGACCTCAGCGCCAGCTACGACAACGGTGAGCTCGACCTGATTTTGCTCAAGCAGCGGCGCAACAGCCGTGAGGCGGTGGCTTGCTGGCCAGAGAAACTGCAATGGATCGACAGCGCCAAGAACCCTGCCTTCGACCAGGACCCGGTGCCGCTGGTGACCTTCCCGCCGCGCGGCCTGTACCGCGACGACATGATCGGCGCCATCGAGCGCATGGGCCGCCGTTGGCGCATCAGTTTCACCAGCTCCAGCCTTAGCGGCCTGCAGGCGGCAGTGGCCAACGGCATGGGCATCAGCCTGTTGCCGCTGCGGGCGGTCACCGCCGAGCATTTGCAGCTGACCTCGGAACACGGCCTGCCGTCGATCGATGCCATGGAGGTGGCGATCATTCATCGGCCGACCGCCGACGCCATGGTCAAGGAACTGGCCGCGGAGCTGGCGCGCACCCTGGCGAGCGAGTAAGGCCCAGGCACGCCCTCAGCGCGAATCGGCAGGCGTGCCGCTCGGCAGCCATCTAGCCGGCTGGTACAAGTGCACGCGATTACGGCCCTGGTGTTTGGCGGCATACAGGGCGTTGTCGGCCTTGGACAGCAAGCGCGAAAGGTCATGCGCGCCAGGGCCGCGGGCGCCGACGATGCCGATGCTGACGCTGAGAAACCCCGGTTCCAGCATCGGTTGCGCGTAGAAGCTGTCACAGATGCGTTGCGCCACCTGGCGTGCCGTCTGTTCGTCGGTATTGGCCAGCAGGCAAGCGAACTCTTCGCCGCCGATACGGGCGAAGACATCCTCCTGACGCACACTGTTGCCGGCGACCTGGGCGAAGGACATCAGGGCCTGATCGCCGGTCTGGTGGCCGTGGGTATCGTTGAGGCGTTTAAAGTGATCCAGGTCGCAGAGCAACAGCGCCACCGGCTCGCCACGGCGGGCACAATCGCTGAGCAACTGTGCGCCCCGGCACATGAAGGCGCGACGGTTGCCGATGCCGGTCAAGGGGTCGGCATAGGCGGCGGCCTTGAATCGCAGTTCGGCGCGCTCGCGGACCATGGCCAGGGTCACGTAGGCGATGCCGATGGCAAACAGCATCGATTCGAACAGCATGAACGAGAAGAACCCGGTGCCGCGGCCGTTGCTGGCGATTGCTTGCTCCAGGGACACGCCGTGGTCGGCGAAGGTACGCACGCAGTAGGTCGCGGTATGCCCCAGCAGCAGGATCAGTGCTGGCAGGTGGGCGACTTCCAGGCGCTTGCGGTCGCGCCATAGCTCCAGTACCGCCAGGCAGCCGTAGCCGGCGGTGAGCATGGAGTAGACCGTCACGCGCAGGCCCAGGTCGTCGGCAAAGCCTGGCGTCAGCGACCAGGCGAACCAGAACAGGGCACCGGCGAAAATCCCCGGCAGGTGCGGCGGGCGGCCGCTGAACACGCGCATGCTGGCCCAGTTCAACGCCGCACTGAGCAGCAGCACCATGTTGCCCAGCACCAGGGCGATGAAGTCCGGGGCACTGCCGCGCAGGCTGATCAGCGCCGTGCCGAAGGCGGCAAGCAGGAGCATGCTGCCCAGGTAACCGAGGGTCTGTTCACGTACGCCTCGGCTCCAGGCATGCAGGGTCAGCAGGCCCATCAGGGCGAAAATGAAAACCGCTACCAGCAGCAGGGTGGGGATGCTCAGCAGCACGTGTATCGTTCTCCGCAGATGGCCTTGCGGCCAACCGGCCAGTGCCGGTTTTCAGCGGCATGCTAGCCGAGCACCTGTCACTTTGCCAGCAGCGCTGCCTGCGGGCCAGGGTTCGGTTATGCTGCGGGCCGATCTCATTGCTGCGAACTGCCCATGCCCAGACTGCCTTCGCTGACCGCCTTGCGCACCTTCGAGTGCGCTGCCCGCCATGGCCATTTTGGCCGCGCCGCCGCCGAGCTGTGCGTCACCGACAGCGCCGTCAGCCATCAGATTCGCCAGCTCGAAGAGCAACTGGGGGTTGCGCTGTTCGTCCGCGAAGGGCGCCAGGTGCGGCTGACCAGCGAAGCAGGGCGCCTGCTCCAGCATTTGCAGCAGGCCTTCGAGCTGATCGGCAAGGCCTGCGACGAGCTGCGCGACCCGGCCTCCCAGGCGGTACTGCGCCTGGCGGTAACCGCGGAGCTGGCGCAAAAGTGGCTGGTGGCGCGCCTGGCCGATTTCAGCAGCCGCTACCCGCATATCACCCTGCACCTGCATGAGCAGCCGATCGATGCCGGGGCGCCGGCCGCCGATATCGACCTGGCGATCACCTATGGCACCAGTTCGGTGGATGCCAGCACCCACTTCGTCCGGCCCTTGCCGTTGTTGCAGTTCTTCCCGGTGTGCAGCCCTGGGCTGTTCAACCTCGGCGGCCTCAAGCGCCCGCGCGACCTGGTGCGCCACTGCCTGCTGCACGACGACCAGGACGGCAAGACCTGGACCGCCTGGCTCGCCACCCATGCCGACGATGCCCAGCCCGGGCGCCAGCTGTACTTCCCCCATGCGGCCCTGGCGCTGGAGGCGGCGGCCTTGGGCCAGGGCGTGGCCATGGGCGACAACCTGACCTGCCAGGCCGACCTGGTCAGTGGCCGCCTGGTGCGCCCGTTCAATGCCAGCGTCACGGCGTTGGGGCAATACGCGCTGGTGTGCGAGCGCCTGCGCCTGGAGCGCGGCGCGGTGGCTGACTTCATAGAATGGTTCACCACTCAGATCGCCGAACCGTGAATTGAACTCATCAATCGCTTAGATTTCATCGTTGGAAGCCTCGGCCGGGGCGGCGTAGCGTGCAGCTATCCCCACCCACCGCAGAGGTTGCTCATGGCGCGTTCACTTACCACCACTCCCAAGGCCGATGGTTTCCGCCTGCCCGGCGAATTCGAGAACAAAGCCGGTTGCTGGCTTGGCTGGCCGGAGCGCCCGGATGTGTGGCGCAACGGCGCCAAGCCTGCGCAGAAAGTCTGGGTCGATATCGTCAGTGCCATCGCCTCCAGCGAGCCGGTCACTGTCTGCGCCTCCGCCGCCCAGTACGCCAACGCCCGACGCCTGTTGCCGGCGCAGGTGCGGGTGGTGGAAATGACCTGCAACGACACCTGGTTCCGCGACAGCGGCGCGGTGTTTGTGGTCAACGATGCCAGCGGCGAAGTGCGCGGCGTCGACTTCGAGTTCAACGCCTACGGCGGCCTCGATGGCGGCCTGTACTACCCCTGGGACAAGGACGACCAGATCGCCCAGAAGATCCTCGAAATCGAAAACCTCGACCGCTACCGCGCGCCGCTGGTCGCCGAGCTCGGCGGTATCCAGAGCGACGGCCAGGGCAGCGTGCTGACCACCGAACAGTGCCTGCTCAACCGCAACCGCAACGCCCACCTGGGCAAGGCTGAAGTCACCCGGCGCCTTGAGGAATACCTGGGCGCCGAGCAGGTGATCTGGCTGCCGCGCGGCTGCAAGTTCGACGAGACCGACGGCCACGTCGACGACCTGGCCTGCTTCGTGCGCCCCGGCGAAGTGGTGCTGCAATGGACCGACAACCGTGACGACCCGCAGTGGGAAATCTACCAGGAGGCCTACGACATCCTGCGTAGCACCCGCGACAGCCGCGGCCGCGAACTCAAGGTGCACAAGCTGCCGCAGCCGGATGTGCTGGAATGGACCGCCGAAGAAGCCGCTGGGCTCGACCAGGTCGACGGCACCCACCTGCGCCAGGCCGGGACCAGGATCTGCGCCTCGTACATCAACTACTACGCCGGCAACTCGGCCATCGTCGTGCCGCTGTTTGGCGACCGTAACGACAAGGTGGCCCAGGCCACTCTGGCCGAACTGTTCCCCGGCCATCGAATCATCGGCATCGACAATTCGCGGGAGATTCTGCTCGGCGGTGGCAACGTCGCCTGCATCACCATGCCGCAATACGCCGGAGTAAAAATCTCATGAGCCTGCGCGCCTGTGGCCTGGCCGTAGCGCTGGCGTGCGGTATGACGCAGGCGCTGGCTGCCAGCAATGAGCAGCCGACGGTCAACCTGTACATCTGGGGCGAGTACCTGGCCCCGGATACCCTGAGCAACTTCGAAAAAAGCACCGGCATCCGCGTGGTGGCCGACCACTTCGACTCGCTGGAAACCGTAGAGACCAAACTGCTGACCGGGCGCAGCGGCTACGACCTGGTGCTGACCGCCGGCCAGCACCTGTCGCGGGCAATCAGCAGCGGTGCCCTGCAGACGCTGGACAAAGCCCGCCTGCCGCACCTGGCTGGCATCGGCGAGGAGTTCCGCCAGCACATGGCGGTGTACGATCCGGGCAACCGCTATGCCGGCACCTATGCCTGGGGCACCACCGGCTTCGGCTACCAGCAGCAGGCCCTGGCGGCGCGCCTGCCCGAGGCGCCGACCGACAGCTGGGCGATGCTGTTTGATCCGCAGGTGGTGTCGAAGTTTGCCAGTTGCGGGGTGAGCCTGCTCAACGACCCCAACGAGGTGTTCGCCGCCGCCATGCGTTACCTCGGGCTGGACATCAACCAGCAACGCATCGAAGACCTGCGCCAGGCCGAGGCCTTGTTACAGAAGGTGCGGCCGTACATCCGCTACTTCGACAACGACCGCAACATCAACGACCTGGCCAATGGCGAAACCTGCCTGGCGATGTCGTGGAACGGCAACGTCGCCATCGCCCAGAACCAGGCGCGCCAGGCCAACAAGGCCATCGACCTGACCTTCAGCATTCCCCGCGAGGGCACGCTGATCTGGCTCGACGCCCTGGTGATCCCCAAGGACGCGCCGCACCCGGAGGCGGCGCTGGCCTTGATGGACTACCTGATGCGCCCGGAGGTGATCGCGCCGATCACCGACAACATCCAGTACGCCAATGCCATCAGCGCCGCCGATGCCCTGGTCGATCCGGCCATCCGCAATGCTCCCGGCACCTATCCGCCCGCCGAGGTACGGGCGCGCTTGTACAGCAAGAACGACAACAGCAAGGCCTTCAACCGCGAACTGACCCGCGCCTTCAGCCGGCTCAAATCGGGGACCTGAAGCCGGCCAAGATGCGCGGGTGCGCCACATTGTTGCGCCTGCGCGTCGCGGCGATTGTGGCGCCTGCCGGCGTGCGGTATGAGTAGCCGACTCCCGTCGCCCAAGAGCGGGAGATCACAAGGAACGCCCCGAATGCCTCAGCTCAAGAACGCGATCTCCCTGGCCTTGCTGTTGCTGGCCACGCCCCTGGTCCATGCGCAGACCGCCACCAACCCCGAAGCCGCCGTGCGCTCCAACCTGCTGGTCGATGCCGTGGCCTGGCGCCAGACCGCGGCAGAATTTCGCGCCCTGTATTACCAGGGTTTCAACGTCGCCAAGGCGCGTCTGGACCAGGCCCTGGCCAACCAGAAGCCAGGCGACAAGAAGCCTGCGATCATCAGCGATATCGACGACACCATCCTCAGCAGCAACACCTACTGGGGCTTTCTGATCGGCCAGGACAAGGAGTTCTTCGATGACGCGGTGTGGGACCGCTGGGTCGCCGCCAATGGCCCGACCCTGACCCCGGGGGCGCTGGAGTTCCTTGAGTATGCCAAGTCGCGCGGCGTGGAGATCTTCTACGTTTCGAGCCGCGACCAGGGCGACAAGACCTACGAGTACGCGCTCAACAACCTGCGCACGCTCAAGGTGCCGTACGCCGACGAAGCCCACGTGACCATCCTGCGCGAGAGCTCGAACAAGGAGCCGGCCCAGCACAAGATTGCCGAGCAGTACAATGTGCTGCTGATGCTCGGGGACAACCTCAACGACTTCGAGCGCAGCTTCTACGTCGACAAGGTCGACCAGCGTGCGCAACGGGTGGACGCCAGCCGCAGCAAGTTCGGCGGCCAGTACATCATCTTCCCCAACCCCACCGACGGCCATTGGCTCAAGGCCATCTTCGGCGAATCGGAACCGGCCGATACCCCGGCCAACCGGGCGAAATTCCGCGAGGCGGCAGAGCAGGGCGCCTGGAAACCGGCTAGCTGATTCACCGAAGCCATAAGCAAAAAATCCCGCAGGCCGTGTGGCCTGCGGGATTTTTCATGCAACCGTGAAACTTAGCGCTGCGGGTTGAGCACCAGGTTCATGTGACGGTTTACATCTTTGTACAGCAGGTAGCGGAACGGGCCCGGGCCGCCGGAGTAGCAAGCCTGCGGGCAGAAGGCACGCAGCCACATGAAGTCACCGGCTTCGACCTCGACCCAGTCCTGGTTCAGGCGGTAAACGGCTTTACCTTCCAGTACGTACAGGCCGTGCTCCATGACGTGGGTTTCAGCGAACGGAATCACGCCGCCTGGCTGGAAAGTGACGATGTTGACGTGCATGTCGTGACGCATGTCGGCCATGTCGACGAAGCGGGTGGTGACCCAGGCGCCGTCGGTGCCCGGCATCGGGATCGGCGCGATGTCTTTTTCGTTGGTGACGAACGCTTCCGGCAGGGCCAGGCCTTCAACCACCTGGTAGTGCTTGCGGATCCAGTGGAAGGTGACGTTCTTGGCGCTGTTGTTGCGCAGGCTCCACTCGGCTGCCGGTGGAATAAAGGCGTAGCCGCCTTCTTTGAGGGTGTACGGCTTGCCTTGCAGGGTGATGTCGATTTCGCCTTCGACCACGAACAGTACCGCTTCGGCGTTCTTGTCCAGCTCAGGACGCTCGCTGCCGCCTTCTGGCGCCACTTCGACGATGTACTGCGAGAAGGTCTCCGAGAAACCGGTCAGCGGGCGGGCGATGACCCACATGCGCATCTTGTCCCAGAACGGCAGGTGGCTGGTGACGATGTCACGCATCACGCCTTTGGGGATGACCGCGTAGGCCTCGGTGAACATGGCACGGTCGGTCAGCAGTTCGGTCTGTGCCGGATGGCCGCCGTGGGGAGCGTAGTAATTGGACTTCGACATGGAACACCTTCTGTCGTTGTTGTTCTGGGGTTTTGTGTTGCATCGCCCGGGAGTTGCCCTGGGCGATTGTCTTTCTCTGCGGCGCAAGCCGGCAGAAATGTGTTTGCTTAGCCGCTACGCACTTCGAAGTGCAGCGCCGGCGTTGGTGCAAGCAGCTGGCCGCGGCGTACCAGGCGCCGTTCGGCCGGCGCGGCGGCAACCGCGGCAGCGCCGTTGTCGGCCTTGAGCACGATGAAGGTCGCCTCGTTGCCTACCTTCAGACCGTAGTCGTTTTTGCCCAGCACTGCCGCCCCGGCCGTGGTGGCCATGGCCAGGGCCACATTCAAGTGTTCATCGCTGTAGAAGCCCGAGCGGTAGCCGATCAGCATGGCGCGCTGGAGCATGTCGGCGTTGCCGTAGGGCCACCAGGCATCGCGAATGTTGTCGTTGCCGGCGAACACGTTCACCCCGGCGGCGCGCAGGCGCAAAATCGGCGGGAAGCCATGATCGCCCGGGGCATTGGTCATGATCGCCACCCCGGCTTCAGCAAGGGTGGTGGCGGTGCGGGCCACTACCGCGTCGTCGACCTGGCCCAGGGCATAGGCATGGCTGACCGCGACGCGGCCATTGAGGCCGGCGGCACGGGTGCGGACGGCGATCCGTTGCAGTTGCTCGATGCCTTGCAGGCCGGGTTCGTGCAGGTGAATGTCGATCTTCACACCCTGACGCTCGGCAATGCCGAAGACCACATCCAGCTGACCGTCGGCGTCGCCGTCCAGGGTCGTGGGGTCGATGCCGCCGATCACATCGGCGCCTTCACGAATCGCCGCCTCCAGTACCTCGGCAGTGCCAGGGCAGGACATCACACCGGCTTGCGGGAAGGCCACCAGCTCGATATCGACGATGCCGCGCCATTTCTCCCGGGCTTCCAGCACCGCCTGCAGGTTGCGCAGGCCGGTGGTGGCGTCGACGTCGACATGGCTGCGCATGGCCACGGTGCCAACCGCTACCGCCTGGCGGATCAGCGCCTCGGCACGTTCGAGCATCGGTGGGGCAGCGGCCAGTTCGCGCTTTTCGATGGCCAGGCGTTCACGCAGGCTGCCAACCGCTTGATGCGGGTGCCAGCGGTCGCCGACAAAGCTCTTGTCCAGGTGGATGTGACCGTCGATCAAACCGGGCAGCACCAGGTGGCCGGCCAGGTCGATGACCTCGGCGCCGCTGCTGGCCGGACGTTCGCTGCCCAGGCTGACAATGCGCCCGGCGGCAACCGCAAGGTTGAGCGGGCTGCCATCGGCAGCAACAGCGTTGACGAATACACGATCGATCATTTTCCAGCCCTTTGCCTACTACTGATTCACACCCTATAGAAAGACTGCACCTATCCACAAATTAAATATTGGAATCGGTTGCAGTGGATTTCTGAATGCGAACCCCGGGCTTGGCGCTGGCTCAGCCCAGCAGGTGTTTGAGCGGGTGATAGTCGGCCTTGAGCGTTTGCGTGGCCTTGAGAATCGCCTCTTCGATACCGCGCAGGTGGGTGCATACCAACTCGATGGCAGCGGCCTGGTCACCGGCTTCGATAAAGCCCAGCAGGCGCAGGTGCTCGTTGCCGCGACAGGCTTCGTGACGTTCGTCATCCAGGGTCGAGGCGTACAGCGAGCCGCGTTCGATCAGCTTGCGGAACCAGTCGAGCAGCACCGGGTTGTCGAGCACTTCGGCCAGGCGCAGGTGGAACTCGCCGAGCAGCAGGACGTAACGGCCATGGTCGCCGGCGTCGGCGGCGGCTTCTTCTTCGGCAACGTGCTGGTGCAGCGGGGCGAGGAGGGTGGGGTCGGCGCGGCGGCACAGCTCGGTGACGATGCCGATTTCGATCAGCCGGCGGGTTTCGAACACCGAGCGGATGTCATCGTCGCTGGGCAGGGATACCCAGGCGCCCTTGTTCAGTTCGGTGGACACCAGGCCGTCGGCTTCCAGTTGCTTGAGTGCCGCGCGTACCGAAGTGCGACTGACCTTGAACAGCTCGGCCAACGACGACTCGCCCAGCTTCATGCCAGGGCGCAGGGTGCGTTTTCTGATGGCCTCGTGAACCCCTTGGTAGACGCGCTCTACCGTCGATGCGGGGTGTTTTTCCGTCATTACCAGCTCCGATATGCCTTGACCTTATAAGCATGCCGTAAATGAGGGCTGCTGTGCACCACTGATGGCCTCATCGCGGGTCAAGCCCGCTCCTACAGAAATCGCATCGAGCTGTGGGAGCGGGCTTGACCCGCGATACTTCTTGAATACACAAGTGTGTACTTGAGTAGCAAGTATATGGATACAAAAACTAGCCGTAATGTTACTGGTTTTCTCATCTAACGCTGTAGACGATTGACCGCTTGATCAGGTTTATCCGGCTTTAGGGTGTTCAGGTAAAAAATTAAAACTATAAAAATCAATCATGTAGTGGTCTTGTCAGGTCGCCCGCATAACCCCTGCGCTTTCCCTTTGGCACACATATTGTTCGTCGAAAATCGTTAGACAAAAATTGTATGCAATATTTGTATTCATCGGCGCAGGGCAGCGCCAACACTGCGGTCCCACTCTTGAAATCCAACAATAATTCGCTGCAGCACCTTTACTCAGGGCTGCAGAAGGAGCCCGGGGAACATGCAATTGGATACTTCCAACCCGCTGCAAACCGCCTACCTGCCGCCGCAGGCCGCGTCGCTCGAGCCGGGGGCCCTGAGCCCCCGCCTGCACAACGCCGACCTTGCGCCCACCAAGGCCGAAGGCCGGCGCTGGGGCGGTTACAGCATCTTTGCCTTGTGGACCAACGATGTGCACAACATCGCCAACTATTCCTTCGCCATGGGCCTGTTCGCCCTCGGCCTGTCCGGCTGGCAGATGCTCGCGGCGCTGAGCATCGGCGCTGTGCTGGTGTACTTCTTCATGAACCTCTCAGGTTACATGGGGCAGAAAACCGGGGTGCCGTTCCCGGTCATCAGCCGCATGAGTTTCGGTATCTACGGTGCCCAGTTGCCGGCGATCATCCGCGCGGTGATCGCCATCGCCTGGTTCGGCATTCAGACCTACCTGGCCTCGGTGGTACTGCGGGTGCTGCTGGTGGCGGTGTGGCCCGACCTTGCACGCTTCGACCATGACGCGATCCTCGGCCTGTCCAGCCTCGGCTGGGCGAGCTTTGTCGCCATCTGGCTGGTGCAGCTGGTGATTCTCACCTTCGGCATGGAGATGGTGCGCAAATACGAGTCCTTTGCCGGGCCGGTGATTCTCTCTACCGTGCTGATCCTGGCGGTGTGGATGTACCTGCGGGTCGACGGGCACCTGGCCTGGTCGGTCGGTGAGCCTCTGACCGGCTGGAAGATGTGGACCCAGGTATTTGCCGGCGGCGCGCTGTGGCTGGCGATCTACGGCACGCTGATCCTCAACTTCTGCGACTTCGCCCGCTCGGCGCCGTGCCGCAAGACCATCCGCATCGGCAACTTCTGGGGCCTGCCGGTGAACATCCTGGTGTTCGCGGTAATCAGCTTCGTACTGGCCGGGGCGCAGTTCAGCATCGATGGCCGGGTGATCGACAGCCCGACCCAGATCGTTGCCGCGATCCCCGACAAGACCTTCCTGGTGCTCGGTTGCCTGGCGTTTCTGATCGTCACCGTGGCGGTGAATATCATGGCCAACTTCGTGGCGCCGGCGTTCGTGCTCTCGAGCCTGGCGCCGAGCCGCCTGAACTTTCGCCGCGCCGGGCTGATCAGCGCCACCCTGGCGGTGCTGATCCTGCCCTGGAACCTCTACAACAGCCCCTTGGTGATCGTCTACTTCCTCTCCGGCCTGGGCGCGCTGCTGGGGCCGCTGTACGGAATCATCATGGTCGACTACTGGCTGATCCGCAAAGCCCAGGTGCATGTGCCCGACCTCTACAGCGAAGCGGCCAGCGGCACCTATCACTACACCCGCGGGGTCAACTACAAGGCGGTGGCTGCCCTGGTGCCCTCGGCCCTTGCCGCCGTGGTGCTGTCGCTGGTGCCGGCCTTCAGCGCCCTGACGCCGTTCTCCTGGTTCTTTGGCGCCGCGATTGCCGGCGGCGTGTACTACCTGATTTCCGATCGCAACAAACACTACGTGGACTGTTCCGGCGAGCACTTTGCCGTCGACAGCGCCCAGCACTGAGCTCTGCACAAGGAATACCGCAATGAGAATTCTGGTCGTAAACGTCAACACCACGCAGTCGATCACCGACGCCATCGCCCGCCAGGCGCGCAGCGTGGCCTCGCCAGGCACCGAGATCGTCGGCCTGACCCCGCGCTTTGGCGCCGAATCGGTGGAGGGCAATTTCGAGAGCTACCTGGCGGCGGTGGCGGTGATGGAGCGGGTGCTCAGCTATGACCAGCCGTTCGATGCGGTGATTCAGGCCGGGTACGGCGAGCACGGGCGTGAAGGGCTGCAGGAGTTGCTCAACGTGCCGGTGGTGGATATCACTGAGGCGGCGGCCAGTGTGGCGATGTTGCTGGGGCATCGCTATTCGGTGGTGACTACCCTGGATCGTACGGTGCCGCTGATCGAGGACCGCCTGAAGCTGGCCGGGCTGGACAGCCGCTGCGCCTCGGTGCGGGCCAGTGGCCTGGCGGTACTGGAGCTGGAGGAAGACCCGGAGCGGGCAATCGAGTCGGTGGTGCGCGAGGCCGAGGAGGCGGTGCGCGTCGACAAGGCCGAGGTGATTTGCCTGGGCTGTGGCGGCATGGTCGGGCTGGAGGAGCGGATTCAGGCACGCACCGGGGTGCCGGTGGTGGATGGGGTGACGGCGGCGGTGGCGTTGGCGGAGTCCCTGGTGCGCTTGAAGCTGAGTACGTCGAAGGTGAGGACGTATGCCAAGCCACGGCCCAAGCAGATTCTGGGATGGCCTCGGGCTTTGTTGGGGTAGGTGAGGCTGGCGCGGGATCTTGTGGGCACATCCGTTTGCCGGGGGCGGTCTGGCCACCCCCGGCAAACCTACGGTCGGGCTATCAAGGCGTGACGATATTGAACTGCGGGCTGAAGCTGTCGAGGGTCCCCAGCAGTTCGGCGATTTTCTTGCCGTTGCCTTCGACCTTGATCAGGCCTTTTTGCATCGCCGTCGGGAAGTCCAGTTGCTTGAGGCTGATCTGCTCCAGGGTCGCCTTGTTCATGCTCAAGCTCGCATCGGCCTTGGGGTTCAGGCCCGCTCGGTGGGTCAGCACGCCATTGCGCAAGGTCAGGTTGTAGGCCTGGTCCGGCTCGGTAAAGCTCCAGTTCAGGTTCAGGTCATGGCCCACCGCCTTGTCGACATCCACCCGCACTGCCATGTAGTCGAAGAACATGTCCGCAGTCAGCGCCCGGACCATGTCCACCGACACTGAACTGCCCCCCTGGCTCGGCACGCCATCGCGCAGTTCCATCGCGCCGGTCAGGTACATGTTGCGCCAGGTGGCGTTCTCGCTCTGGTAGCCCAGTTGCTCCATGGCTTGCGCCTGGGTACTGCGCGCCTGGGCATTGTCCGGTTCGGCAAACAGTAGCTGGTTGCCCAGTTGCACCGCCCAGCGGTACTCGCCTTTGTCCATCGCCGCACGCACCTTGGCCAGCACGGCGTCGCCGCCACCCATGGCCTCGACATAGTGCTGGGCGCTCTCTACCGGTGGCAGCGGGTTGAGGTTGGCCGGGTTGCCGTCGTAAAAGCCCATGTAGCGCTGGTACACCGCCCGCGCGTTGTGGCTGAGCGAGCCGTAGTAGCCACGGGTGTACCACTTCTTCGCCAGCTCCCCGGGCAGGGTCTGCATGTTCTGCGCGATTTCCATCGGCGTCAGGCCCTGGTTGAGCAGGTGCAGGGTGCGGTCGTTGAGGAAGGCATACATGTCGCGCTGGTCGGCAATCAGCGTGCGCACCTGTTCAGCGCCCCAGGTCGGCCAGTTGTGCTGGCCGAACAGCACCTCGGTCTTGTCGCCGTAACGGCTCAGGCTGGCGTCCAGGTACTGCGACCAGGCCTTGGCATCGCGCACCTGGGCACCGCGCGGGGTGAGGATGTTGTGCATGGTCTGCGAGGCGTTCTCGGCAATGCCCAGGGCCTTGAACTGCGGCAGGTACAGGTTCATTTCCGCGGGCGCTTCAGTACCCGGCGTCAGCTGGAACTCAAGCTCGACGCCGGCCACGGTGCGGGTCTCGTAGGGCTTGCTGATCAGGTCGCTGGGTTCGATCAGGGTGATGGTGCCACCGGTGGCCAAGGCCTTGCCGATCCCGGTGTCGACCTGGCCCTGGGCGCCGCGTGGCAGGTACATGCCGAACTGGTATTGGGCGCGCCGGCTCATGGCGTTGCCAGCGTAGACGTTCTCGCTCATCACGTGTTCCATGAAACCGCTGGGGGCGAACACCTTGACCTTGCCGGCCTTGACGTCGGCCTCGTCGATGACCCCGCGCACGCCGCCAAAATGGTCGGTATGGCTGTGGCTGTAGATCACCGCCGCCACCGGTTTGTGCGGACGGTTCTGGTAGTACAGCTGCAGCGCGGCGCGGGCGGTTTCGGCGCTGGTCAGCGGATCGATGATGATCAGCCCGTCGTCGCCCTCGATGATGGTCATGTTGGCCAGGTCCAGGCCACGCACCTGATACAGGCGCGGCGCGACCTCGAACAAACCGGCATGGGCGTTGAGCTGGGCCAGGCGCCAGAGGCTGGGGTTGACGCTGTCGGGGCTGTCCTGGGCGGCAAGGAATTTATAGCCTTCAAGGCTCCATACCGGCTTGCCGGCAGCATCGCTGACCTGGCCGTTGAACGGCGCAATCAGGCCGCGGGTAACCGCCTGGTAATCGGCGCGGTCGGCGAAGGGCAGTTGCGTCAGCACGGCGGCATTGCTGCTGCGGGTCTGTTCGCTGGCAGCGGCCGGGGCTTGTGCGGCGTGCAGGGACTGGCTCAGGCACACAGCTGCGATCAGGCTGGCCAGGCGTGTACGCGGGTGCAGGGTTGGGAAGGGCATGGCAACTCCATTTTTTGTCGTTATGGCACACGGCTTCGAGCCTAAGGCTCGGCCTCGGCCCGGCAGCAAGCCGCTGACGACAAAAACCATGCAGGCGCAGCTCAAGGCGTTGCACCGCCCTGGCGCTCGGCCACGGCGCGCAAGGTGCGCAAGGAGACGGTGGGCGCGTCGAGGACGAACTGGTTGGCCAGCCACGAGGGAATGTCCCCGGCCGGATCGGCCTGCAATTCATAGGTGACTTCGGTGAGTTGTTCGCCTTTGGGCACCAAAGTCCACAGGCCCTTGAGCTGGCGCACGCGGATCTGCCCCGGCACATGTTTGACCATGCCGGGCACGGCCTTGAGGTGACGCACCAGGCTGCCGTCGTCGCGGCGCTCGCTGCGCACCTGGATCACCATGTCGCGGGTGCTGGCCGGCCAGGGCAGGGCGGTGGTCAGGTAGACCCAGGTGCTGTCGCCCTCGACCTTGAGCAGGCGCATGTCGGCGCAGCCGTACAGCCATTTGCAGGCCACCCGCAGGTTTTCCTGCAACTCGCTCAAGGTTGCCACGCTGGCCTTGATCAGAGCGACGCCGCGAAACTGCTGGTATGGCGAACCCGGCACATCGCTGAGATAGACCTGAATACCGTCTTCATCTTGCGCCAGATGCCACTGTGCAGCAGCGCTGGCGCCGTTGCTGACGGCGAGCAACAGGCACAAAACAAGGCGAAAGCGCATGAACAGGCTCCAGCGGCGGGCGACTGCTCAGAGCATAGTGCCTCGGATCAGATCTGGACGAGCCGGCCCTTGTGCTCGGGTTGCAAGCGGTCACCGCGGCCGAACAGCTTGTGGCGCAGGGTGCCGTCTTCATAGGCACTGCGGTAACGGCCACGGCGCTGCAATTCAGGCACCACCTGCTCGACCACCGCTTGCAGGTCGTCCGGCACCACCGCATAGGTGAGGTTGAAACCGTCGATACCGGTGCTGTCGAGCCAGTCTTCCAGTTGGTCGGCAATCTCGGCGGGCGAGCCGAGCAGCACCGGGCCGCGGCCGCCGAGGCTGACGAATTCGGCCGCTTCGCGCACGGTCCAGCGCCGGTTCGGGTCCGCCTTGGTAAACACCGCCAAGGCAGTACGGCCGGCGTCGTTGTCGATGTACTCAATCAACGCGTCGGGGTCGACGCCTGCGAAGTCGATGCCGGTCCAGCCCGAGAGCAGGGTCAGCGCCGCCTCGACATCCACGTACTGGCGGTACTCCTGCAGTTTGGCCTCGGCAGCCTGGCGGTCCGCGCCGACGATCAACAGGGCCTGGGCGTAGACCAGCACGTCCTGCTCAGGCCGGCCGGCGTCACGGGTGGCCTTGCGGATGCCCTCGACAATAGCGCTCAGCGCCGCCTGGGTCGGTGCGCTGATGAATACGCATTCGGCATGATCGGCGGCAAAGCGCAGGCCCCGGGGCGAGGCGCCGGCCTGGAACAGCACCGGTGTGCGCTGCGCCGAAGGCTGGCTCAAATGAATGCCGGGTACCTGGAAGTGCTCGCCCTGGTGGTTGATCGGGTGCACCCGCGCCGGGTCAAGGAACCGCCCGCTGGCGCGGTCCTGTACCACGGCATCGTCGTCCCAGCTTTTTTCCCAGAGTTTGTACAGCACCTGCAGGTATTCCTCGGCCAGCTCGTAGCGCTCGTCGTGGCCCAGTTGCCGGGCCAGGCCGAGGTTGCGCGCGGCGCTGTCGAGGTAGCCGGTGACGATGTTCCAGCCCACCCGGCCGGCGCTCAGGTGATCGAGCGTGGACATGCGCCGGGCGAAGGGGTACGGGTGTTCGTAGGTCAGCGAAAAGGTGATGCCAAAGCCCAGGTGCTCGGTCACCCCGGCCATGGCCGGGACGATCAGCAGCGGGTCGTTGACCGGCACCTGTACGCCGCCGCGCAGGGCACCGTCGGGGCTGCCCTGGTAGACGTCATAGATACCCAGCACATCGGCGATGAACAGCGCGTCGAACAAGCCGCGTTCGAGCAGGCGGGCGAGGTCGGTCCAGTAATCCAGGCGATTGAAATCGACGCTGGTGTTACGCGGATGGCGCCACAGCCCGGGGGACTGGTGGGTGGCGGCGTTCATGCTGAAAGCGTTGAAGCGGATGGTCTTTGGCATGGTCTGTACTCAGGGCAGGACTGACACCGGGTAGACCGCGTCGGCCACCTTCAGCGGTTTGGGGATCAGGCCCAGGCCCTGGAAAGTGTCGGCAAGCCTCTGCTGCTCGGCGGTGATCTTCGCGTCAATGGCCACGGCGTTGTAGTTGCGTCGCTCGCTGGCCACCTGCAGCACGTCGGCGCCGATGCCCAGTTGCGGCGCCAGCAGGGCAGCGACTTCGTCGGGCTTGTGGTTGGCCCAGTTGCTGACCTTGGCCAGTTCGCTGAAGAAGGTTTTCAGCAGTGCGCGGTTGTCGTCGGCAAAGGTCGCCGACGACAGGTAGAAGGTGCGGTTGTTGGACAGCCCGCTGCCATCACGCAGGTTCTTCAGGCCCGGTTGTTTTTCGGCGGCGGCGAGGAAGGGGTCCCACAGGGTCACGGCCTGCACGCTCCCGGACTGCAAGGCGGCCACGGCATCGGCGGCGTTGTTGACGTAGGCCGGGGTGATGTCCTTGTAGCTCAGGCCGGCGTCCTGCAGGGCCACGGCCAGCAGGTACTGGGCGTTCCAGCCGCGACCGGTGGCCACGCGCTGGCCTTTGAGAGCGGCGACATTGGCGATATGGTCCTGCTCGCGCACCACCAGGCCGATGCCTTTGGGGTAGGGCTGTTCGGCGGCCAGGTACACCACCGGCTTACCGGCGGCCTGGGCGAACACCGACGGCGCGTCGGCGGCATGGCCAAGGTCGATGGCGCCAGTGCTCAAGGCTTCGAGCAGTTGCGGGCCGGCGGCGAATTCGTACCAGCTGACCTTCACCCCTTGTGGTTCCAGGGCTTTTTCCAGGGCGCCACTGCCTTTGAGGATGTTGATGCTGTTGAACTTCTGGTAGCCGATGCGCAGGGTCTTGCTGGGTTCGGCATGGGCCAGCGGGCCGGGCAATACCAGCGCGGCCAAGGCGGCAAACAGGCCGCCGGTGAGCAGGCGACGCAGGGGGGAATGGGGCGTGTGCGACATGGGCGGACTCCTGGGATTCAAGGGCAAGGCATGCCCGAAAATATAAGGAGCCCGCGCAGGCCCTTCAATTTGTTTATTCCAATTTGTTAGATTGTTTTGTTATTTTTATATCCTTTTGTTGTGGGAGCGGGCTTGCCCCGCGATTGCGCTATGACTGACAGACCGCTATCGCGGGCAAGCCCGCTCCTACAGGGTTAAAACTGCCATTGCACGCCCAGCGAGTAGCCGGCCTGATTGCCCTCGCTATGGGCAAAGCGGCTGTTCACTTCGGCAAACACCCCCAACTGCTCGGTGAACAGCAACTGCGCCCCCAGTTGTGCGCGGCCAAAGTCCTTGTCGACACTGCCCATGTCCGCCACCCGCACACGGCCGTCGGCATTGCTGGTCAGGTCGATTTCGTCCAGGCGGCCATCGGCCAGTTCGCGCACCCAACGCACGCTGGCGTAGGGTTGCAGGGCCATGTTCGCCCCCAGGCCAACGCTGCCATGCAGGCGCCAGCCGAGGCTGGCTTCGAGGGCGTCGTAGTTCTGCTTCTCGTAGCCCAGGGCGGTGCGCAGGCTTTCGTCTTCGTGGAAGTCGTCGATGCGGTAGTGCATGTAGTCCAGGCCTGCGACCGGGCCGGTCTTCAAGGCGCCGAAGCTGAAGTCGTAACCGCCGTCCACCCGCGCACCCCAGAACCATGCCGAGGTGTCGCCGGAAAGGCGCTGGTCGAGCAATACCGGGCCATTGTTGGCCTGGATGTACACCGAGCGTTTGGTATCAAAACTGGTATGCCCGGCGCTCAGCTCGCCGGCCAGCCATTGCGGGCCGCCGTCATTGAGCAGGGCAAACAGCCCGGCCTGCCAGGCATCGCCTTCGATGCGTCCACCATGGTCGAGGGAGTCGCGGCTGCGCTGGAAGCTCAAGCTGGCACCGACGCTCAGGGCCTCGTTGAGACGGTAGTCGGCGATGCCATAGACCCCCACGCGTTTCGACTCGGGGTTACCCGGCGCATCGAAACCGCTGTCAGGCGAGACTTCGCCTTCCATGCCCACTTCGCCGTCAAAACTGCCCACCGCCCGCGAGGCGTCCAGCAGGCTCAGCCAACGGCGGTCATGCAGGCGGGTCAGGGCCTGGTGCTGACGTTGCAGTTGGTCTTCCATCTGCCGCGCCATGGCCCCGCCGGAGGCGGTGGAGGCCAGCACATCGGCGTTGGTCAGTTCCAGCACCAGGCGCGTCAGCAGCCGCGAGAAGTCGCTCAGGCGCTGGTCGATGCGCTCCTGGCCGAAGGCGTTGGTCAGTACTTGCTGGTTGTCTTCGGCCGGGTCGTGCCAGGTCGAGCCGCCGGGAATCGCCGGGTTGTCGGTTTGCTCATAGCCGTCCAGTTCACCCAGCTCCCAGTTGGTCGCCTCGATGAACAGCACCGGCACGTTGAGGCCGTTGAAGCTTTCGCCGTCGCTGCAGCAGCCGGTGCCGGCCGGGTACTCGGGGTTAAGGCCAGGGTTGGTGAACAGCGGGATGTTCATCTCTTGGGCGATGCGCAGCAATTGGTCGCGGTAGGCACCCAGGGCCGGGTTGGCGACGCTGTTGCTGGCGGCGTGGGCGTACATCTTGTCGCCGGTGATCAGGCTGTCGAGGTTGATCATGCCCAGCAGGTTGGCGCGCTGGCTGTCGCTCAATGAGGCGACATAGGCCCGCGAACCGCGCAGGCCTTCTTCCTCGGCACCAAAACCGACCACTTCCAGGCCGTTCTCCAGGGCTACGCCGCCCAGGTTGCGGGCGATCTCGGTGAGCACGGCGGCGCCCGAGGCGTTGTCGTCCAGGCCTTGCAGGGTAGGGCGGCCGAAATAGGTGTCGTAGTGGGCGCCGAGCACCACATAGGTGCTGTTCTGGCCCGGGGCTGAAGCGATGACGTTTTGCGAGCTGCGGTTGCCGGCCCAGGTGAAGTCCTGGCGGCGGGTCTGGTAGCCGAAGCCCAATTGCGTTTGCATCAGTGCGGTAGCACCTTCGAAACTGGCGGTACCGCGGTAACGCCCGGGGTAGTCGTTGATCAGGCGGTCCAGGGTCTGTCCGGCAAACTCCCCATATTCATAGGCGCTGGCGCCTGCGGACAACATGGCACAACCCAGGCTTACAGCGACTGCTAACGGTTTGAACACGGCACTTTTCCTTATGTGTCGTTACGAAAGGCGCATCATAGGATGCGCCGCGTCGCAGCAAGCAGGATGTGTACCGTTTTGTGACTGATGTAGGAAATTCGCAGCATGAAGGTTCAGATAAAACCCGCACTTGAGCGTGAAAAAGCCCACTTTGAGGCAATGCTTGCGCAGTATTTGCGCGAACTTGATGTCGAAGGGGACTACCCCTATTTATCGCTTTACTGGCAGGAACCAGGACGATTTGCCTATCTGCTGCTGGTTGAGAACGAAATTGCAGGGTTTGCCCTGGTTCGCCAGCTGCAAGAGAGCACAGCGCACGAACTGGCGGAGTTTTATGTTGCCAGCGCTTATCGCCTGGCGGGGGTTGGCCATGCCGCCGCGCAGGCGCTGTTCGATTTGCACCGCGGCCCATGGGAGCTATCGGTATTGGCGGATAACCTCGCCGGTCTGGGTTTCTGGCCAAAGGTTTTGCCGGCGGGGGCCCATGCCGAAACCATTGATACGCCCGAAGGGGTGCGATACGTCCAGTTCGAGTTCGTCAGTGGCTAACCGGCCAGTGTGGCCAGCAATGCGGCAATCGCCACCTTGGCCACCTGCGCATCCTGCTCGGACTTGACCCCGGAGACCCCCACCGCGCCGATCACCTGGCCGTCCACCCACAGCGGCACGCCGCCTTCGAGGGTGGCGTTGAGCACCGGCACCGAGAGAAAGGCGCTGCGCCCGCCGTTGATGATGTCTTCGTAGACCTTGCTTTCCTTGCGCCCAAGAGCTGCGGTGCGGGCCTTTTCCTGGGCGATGTAGGCGCTGATCGGCGGGCAGCCGTCCAGGCGCTCCAGGGCCAGCGGGTGGCCACCGTCATCGACCACGGCGATGCTCACCGGCCACTGGTTGGCCTGGGCTTCGGCGCGGGCGGCGGCAAGCAGTTGCGAGACTTCCTGTTGAGTCAGTACGGCCTTGCTGAGCATGGGGTAGGGCTCCACGAATGAGGGGCGGATACGAGTGCATCACTATTACCGTAGACGTTGCCGGATGTTTCTTGTCACTGCCTGCGACAACAGGCCGCACCCCGTAAATACTGGGATACAGACGTACGGGACGCTGCGCGCTGGAACCTGCGTCCACCGCCATGACAAAATGCGAAGGTTTCTCGACATGCCCTCTATCCAGGGGCTGGCACCTTCCCAAAAGGATGGTTACATGACTGATTTACTGACCCGGCGCCAGGTTGTTGCCGGGATCAGCCTGCTGGGCCTCGGCGCTCTTGCAGGTTGCGACCCCCGTTCCGGTGGCGCGCTGGACTTCAAATACGGCAAGGACATGAGCAACAAGATCCTCGGCCGTTCGTTCAAGCTCAAGGATACCCAAGGCAACGTGCGTACCCTGTCGAGTTTCTGGGGTTCGATGCCGATGGTGTTCTTCGGTTTCACCCAGTGTCCGGCGGTGTGCCCGACCACCCTGGCGCGCGCGGTGCAGATCAAGAAGCTGATGGGCCGCGACGCAGGCTTTTTGCAGGTGGTGTTCATCAGCCTCGACCCCGAACGCGATACCCCCGAAGTGCTCGACGCCTACGTCAAGGCCTTCGACCCGTCGTTCGTGGCGCTGTCCGGCACCCTTGAAGAAACCGCGGCGGCAGCCCGGGAGTTCGGTGTGTTCTACGAGAAGGTGCCAGCCGGCGATACCTATACCATCTCGCACACCTCAACCAGCTACGTCTTCGATTCCCGCGGCCAGTTGCGCCTGGGTCTGTCCCATTCGCTCAATGCAAAAGAGTGCGCAGAAGACCTGCTCACTGTCATGGAGGTGTGTTAATGCTTCGCAACCCTGTCAAACGTACCCTGGCCGCGCTGGCCCTGATCGGCCTGGCTTTGCCGGCCATGGCTGAAACCACCGTCAGCGACGCCTGGGCGCGCGCCACTGTGCCACAGCAGAAGTCCAGCGGTGCCTTCATGACCCTCACCGCCAGCACTGACAGCAAGCTGCTCAGCGTCGCCTCGCCGGTGGCCAAGACCGTGCAGGTGCACCAGATGACCATGGAAAACGACGTGATGAAAATGGGCGAGGTCGACAGTGTCGCGCTACCGGCAGGCAAGGCGGTGAGCCTTGACCCCAACGGTTATCACGTGATGCTCATGGACCTGAACCAGCAGCTCAAGGAAGGCGAGCAGGTGCCGCTGACCCTGGTGGTCGAGGATGCCAAGGGCGTCAAGCAGACCATTGAAGTGAAGGCGCCGGTGCGGGCGCTGAATGCTGAAGCCATGTCGGGTCATCAGCACATGCACTGATCGCCGCCAAGCGATCGAGCACAAGCCAGGCTGCAGTCAAGGACGGCTGCCTGGCTTTTTTGTGCGCGGCATCAAATTATTTAGCTGTAATAGCTTTTAATTCGCATTTACAAATCGTTACCATTCGCACCCCTTTACAATCTTTACAAAAAAGGAACGCATGGTGGCTCTTTCGCGCATTCACCCGGCCTCACTTTCCGTGCTCGGCGTACTGGTCGTTCCAGCGCTGCACGCCGAAACCCTGGCTATTCCGGCAACCTCGGTCAACAGCAATTATGAAGAACAGAGCTACAACGCCAGCGAAAGCCGCCGTGCACTGAAAATCGATGCACCACTGCGCGATATCCCACAAACCGTCAACGTCGTGCCGCAAAGCGTGATCAAGGATCAGGGCGCGCAATCGATGGAAGACGTGCTCAAGAACGTGCCGGGGTCAAGCTCAACCGCGGCAACGTGCAGCGCACCGAGGACGGCTGGTTCAACCAGACCGAACTCAAGCAGGAGGGCGTGCTTGCCGGCATGAACCACAACCTGTTGTACGGCGTCGAACTCGGCCGCCAGGTCAAGGACCAGAGTGTGTTCAGCCAGAACAACGTGGCTCAGGTACCGGTGTTCCGCGATGCGCTGGTCGATGTGCCATTCCAGGCCAATCGCCAGACCGCCAAGGGCACGACCACCCAGGACACCGCAGGTTTCTACGTGCAGGACCTGATCGAACTGGCGCCGCAGTGGAAGGCGTTGCTCGGCGTGCGCTACGACGTGTTCGACCAGAAATACGCCGACGACCTGACCCGTACCGATCTGTCGCGTAGCGACACTACCTGGAGCCCGCGTGTAGGCCTGGTCTACCAGCCGGATGCGGTGCAGTCGGCCCATGGTTCAGTGGACCTGTTCACCGCCGCCGGCGCCTGCCGGTGACCATCGACAGCGGCAAGTTCTCCTTCAGCCGCCAGCTCTCGAACAACGCCGCGCCAATGTGCAGGCAAACCAGCGCCAGCAGGGCGTTAGCCATGTACTCATGGATGTCGCGCAGGCCGTCTTCGCCCCAGAAGTAGTAGATCTCCTCCATCATGAAGCCGCTGACGCCAAGGCCGGCCATCAACAGCAACATCAGTACCATCACCAGTGCGCCCAGCGGCGAATGCCCGAGGCGGTGATAGTCAGCGCCGCTGAACAAGGCTTGCAGGTGCCATTTCAGCCGTATGGGCGTTGGCCAGAAGTCGGCCCAGCGCGCTGCCGGGCTGCCGATGAACCCCCAGGCCGTGCGCAGCAGGACGATCGCCAGACCGTAGTAGCCCAGCCAGCGGTGCCAACCGTCACCTTCCTCGGTGAAAAAGTATCCGCCAACAAAGGCCACCACCAGCGACCAGTGACACGCGCGCACCAGCGGGTCCCAGAGGCGCAGGCTGTTGCCGCTCACCTCAGTCGATCTCTTCCTTCACCTTTTTGCCAGTGACCGGGTCGAAGTAGATCTCGACTTTTTTACCTTCTTTGTTCTTGCCATAGATCTCGTAGCAGTTACCGTCGGTGACCTTGAATTTCTTGATTTCGTAGCCGTCTTTTTTCAGCTGTTCCTGGAAGTTGTTCTGGTCCTGCCATTGCACCTTGTCGGCGGTGCTGCATTCGGTTTTGGCCAATACGGCGGGGCTTGCGACTAACAGTGAGACAAGCAGAAGGTTACGCATGATGGCTCCTGGGGTTGTCGAACAGTGGCTGCCCGATTGAGCTTATGCCAGGTTTGCCGACTTCGCTAACGCCTCATCCAGCAGCTCGATCCAGTGCCTTACCGGTGTGCGCCCGGCGCCATCAAGGTGGGTCTGGCAGCCAATATTGGCGCTGACGATCAGGTCCGGGTGGCCGCTTTCCAGGGCGTCGAGCCGGTTGTCGCGCAGTCGTGTGGCCAGCACCGGTTGCGTGAGCGAATAGGTGCCGGCCGAGCCGCAACACAGATGCCCGTCGGGCACGTTGCTGAGGTTGAAGCCCAGGTGCTTGAGCAGTGCCTCAAGGCTGCCGCCGAGCTTCTGTGCATGTTGCAGGCTGCACGGGCAATGCACCGCCAGTACCAACTCGCTGTGGCAGGCGAGTTTTTCCAGCGGCTGGGCGGCAATCACTTCGACCAGGTCCCTGGCCAGCTCACTGACCCGGCGGGCTTTGTCGGCGTATTGCGCATCGCCGTGCAGCAGCTTGGCGTATTCCTTGACGAAGGCGCCGCAACCGCTGGCGGTCTGCACGATGGCCTCGGCACCGGCTTCAATGGCTGGCCACCAGGCGTCGATGTTGCGCCGGGCACGTTCAAGGCCTCGGGCTTGGGCATCCAGGTGATAGTCGACTGCACCGCAGCAGCCAGCCTGGGGCGCCGGGGTGACGCTAATGTCCAGGCGATCGAGCACCCGTGCCGTGGCAGCGTTGGTGTTGGGCGACAAGCTGGGTTGCACGCAGCCTTCGAGCAGCAGCACCCGCCGTGCGTGGCGGGGTTGCGGGCGTGGTTGGGGGACGCCGGCCGAACGCGGCAGCTTGGCCTTGAGCGGCGCCGGCAGCAGGCTGTCGAGGCTGCGCCCCAACTGCACCAGGTGCTTGAAGGTCGCCGGGTGGTTGACCAGGTTGCGCAGGCCGCTGCGCAGGGCCCGCTGCAACGGTGGCCGGGCCACGGCCTGATCGACCACGGCGCGGCCGATATCCAGCAGGTTGTGGTAATCGACTCCGGAGGGGCAGGTGGTTTCGCAGTTGCGGCACGACAGGCAGCGGTCCAGGTGCAGTTGGGTTTTTTCGCTGGCCGGATGGCCTTCGAGCACCTGCTTGATCAGGTAAATGCGCCCGCGCGGGCCGTCCAGCTCGTCACCGAGCAACTGATAGGTCGGGCAGGTGGCGTTGCAGAAGCCGCAGTGCACGCAGCTGCGCAGGATGCTCTCGGCTTCTTCGGCGCGGGCCAGGCGTTTGGCGGCATCACTCAGTGTGGTTTGCATGGTTCAGAACTCCGCATACATCCGGCCAGGGTTGAAGATCCCCTGCGGGTCGAGGCGCTGTTTGAGTTGCTGGTGATAGCGCAGCAAGGCCGCAGGCAGCGGCTGGAACGGGTTGTCACTGGCGCTGTAGCAGGTGGCATGGCCGCCCAGGTGCGTGACCGCACTGCGAATGCTCGCGGCCGGGGCCTCGGACTTGAGCCAGCGCTGGGCACCGGCCCAGTCCAGCAGTTGCTCGCCGGGCAAATCCAGCACCGGGCTGTGGTTGGGCAGCGACAAACGCCACAACGGGCGCGGGTCGGCGAAAAACGCCAGGCGCTGGTTGTTCAGGCCCTGCCACCAGCTGGCCTCGAAACGTTCGCCGCCAAGCCGGTCGCGGGCGGCCTTGACCGAGCCTTCGCCGCCTTCAAGGCGCAGGCGCAACATGCTGCCATCATGGCAGGCGGCGCTGATCGGCAGCGGTTGCTGGCCCCATTGCGCCAGTTTCAGCAGCGCTTGCTGTGGGTCGAGGTGCAGGGCGATGTTTTCTTCGCAGCGCGGCTTTGGCAGCACTTTAAGCGACACCTCGCTGATCAGCCCAAGGCAGCCGAAGCTGCCGGCCATCAGCCGCGACAGGTCGTAACCGGCGACGTTCTTCATCACCTCGCCGCCAAAGCGCAGGTGCAGGCCCAGGCCGCTGATTACCCGGGTGCCGAGCACAAAGTCGCGTACCGAGCCAGCCCAGGGCCGGCGCGGCCCCGATAGCCCGGCGGCGACCATGCCGCCCAGGGTGGCACCATCATCGCTGTGCGGTGGCTCGCAGGGCAGCATCTGCCCGGCGGCCTCAAGCGCCGCCGTCAACTCGCTCAGCGGTGTGCCGGCCCGGGCGGTGATCACCAGCTCCGTCGGGTCGTAGTTGACGATGCCGCGGTGGTCACGGGTGTCGAGTTCAACGCCGTCAACCGGGCGGCCAAGAAAGGCCTTGCTGGCGCCGCCACGAATGCGCAATGGCGTGCCCTCGGCGCGGGCCTGGCTGACCTGTTCGAGCAACGCCTGGCTGGCATCGTTGTTGTGCGCCAACATCAGAAACGCTCCAGGTCGGGGAAGGGCAGTTGCCCGGCGTGTACATGCATGGCGCCGAATTCTGCGCAGCGGTGCAGGGTCGGGATGTTCTTGCCGGGGTTGAGCAGGCCATGGGGATCGAAGGCCGCCTTGACGGCGTGGAACAGGGTCAGCTCGTCGCTACTGAACTGCGCGCACATCTGGTTGATCTTCTCGCGGCCCACGCCATGCTCGCCGGTGATACTGCCACCGACGCTCACGCACAGTTCGAGAATCTCGCCGCCGAAGGCTTCGGCGCGCTCCAGTTCGCCGGGCTGGTTGGCGTCGAAGAGAATCAACGGGTGCATGTTGCCGTCACCGGCATGAAAGACGTTGGCCACCCGCAGCGCGTACTTGTGCGACAGCGCAGCGATGCACTGCAGCACATGGGGTAGCTCGCGGCGGGGGATGGTGCCGTCCATGCAGTAGTAGTCGGCAGAGATTCGCCCCACCGCCGGGAAGGCGTTCTTGCGCCCGGCCCAGAACTTGACCCGCTCCACTTCATCGCGGGCCTGGCGCACTTCACTGGCGCCAGCCTGTTCGAGCAGCGCACGAACCCGGTCGCAGTCGTCATGCACGTCAGCTTCGACGCCATCCAGTTCGCACAGCAAGATCGCCTCGGCGTGCACCGGGTAGCCGGCATGAATGAAGTCTTCGGCGGCGCGGATGGCCAGGTTGTCCATCATTTCCAGGCCACCGGGAATGATCCCGGCGCCGATGATGTCGCCGACCGCCCGGCCGGCCTTCTCCACCGAGTCGAAGGCCGCCAGCAGCACCTTGGCCACCTGCGGCTTGGGCAGCAGCTTTACTGTTACTTCGGTGATGATCCCAAGCATGCCTTCGGAGCCGGTAAACAGCGCCAGCAGGTCGAAACCCGGGGCATCGAGGCTGTCGGCGCCGAGGGTCAGGCATTCGCCTTCGACCGTGAGGATTTCGACCTTGAGCAGGTTATGCACGGTCAAGCCGTATTTCAGGCAGTGCACACCGCCGGCATTTTCGGCGACGTTGCCGCCGATCGAACAGGCAATCTGCGATGAAGGGTCGGGCGCGTAGTACAGCTCATGGGGTGCGGCGGCCTGGGAAATCGCCAGGTTGCGCACCCCGGGCTGTACCCGTGCGGTGCGCGCGGCCGGGTCGATGGCGAGGATCTTGTTGAAGCGCACCATCACCAGCAGCACGCCTTTTTCCAGTGGCAGGGCGCCGCCCGAGAGGCCGGTGCCGGCGCCACGGGCGACCACCGGCACCTTGCGCGCAAAACACAGTTTGAGGATGCCCTGGACCTGTTCGAGGGTATGCGGCAGCACCACCAGCATCGGTGTGCAGCGGTAGGCCGAGAGGCCATCGCATTCATAGGGCTTGAGGTCTTCCTCGGCGTGGAGGATATCGAGATCGGGCAGTTGTGCCTGCAAGGCCTGTAGCAGCGCCTGCTTGTCGACTGCGGGCAGGGCACCATCGACGTTTTCGTCGTAAAGAATATTCATTGACGGCCAGTCACCGGAAGGTGCCAGAAGCTGCGGGAAATCGAAGGCGAAGCGCGGCGCCTGGTGCCGGCGAGCCAGGGTCGTGCAGGATGGACCTCAAGTGCGCCTGGCACCCGCCGCCAGCCTCCGGGCTAGCGGAAACGGGGCAGTGGGCGTTCGACGCTCAACGAGGTGAGGGTTTTTCTGACCAACTGATCGTCGGCTTCAACGGCCTTGAGGGTGTCGCGGATCTTGCCGGCCACAGGCACATCGCCCTGGCGGTCGATCCAGTCGGCAATCTCCTTGCACGCCGAAGCGAGCCGGGCCTGGCGCTGGTTGATCAGGTTAAGGGCTGTGGTGATCTCTTTATCGGACATGAGGGAATCCTCCATCTGCGCGAATAAAGTGTAGCAGCGCAGAAAAATCCTGCGCTGGGGCCTCAGCCGGCCAGACGCTCGCGCACACGCATCAGGGCATAGCCCAGCAGGTTCAGGCCCTGCCACTGGCGCGGGTCGGCCGCTTCAGGCGCCTTGCCTTCCAGGCCAATGCCCCAGATGCGGTCCACCGGGCTGGCTTCAACCAGCACCTGGCCCGCGGTCGACAGCAAAAAATTGCGCAGCCCAGGGTTCTGCTCGAACTTGAGCAGGTTGGCCTGCTCGACGATGGCCGAGCGCTCGGCAACCCAGGCGTCGTCGTCGTAGCCGGCGACTTCGCGGCCAAGCTTCTTGGCCTCGGCGGGCGTGCGTGCGGCGAGAATCTTCTCAAGGGTGGCCTGGTCGTCGAACAGCCGCGCCTTGCCGGCCATCATGTAGTGCTCGGCGCTGGGGTAGTTGAGGCCTTGCTCTTTGAAGCCGGCTTCGAACCACTGGCTGAAGCAGCTTTTGTCCGGCTTGCCGTCGACCTTTTGCCGGTGGCCCCAGAAGTACAGGTAGCTGGGCGCCAGGCCCTGGTCGATGGCGGTGATCAGGCTGGCGTTGTCGAGGATGTTGCTCAGTGCCTTGGGCGATACAGTCATGCCTGGTAATCCGTTATCAATCATTCAAAGAGAGGGAGCTACCAGCGCAGGGGCCGGTCCAGTTGCTTCCAGAACAGCCAGCGGTGCACTTCAGCGTGTTCGCCGGTACCGATCTGCCAGTCGGGGCGCGAGGTGTCCAGGGCGATGACCGAGATGAAGCCGGCATGGCTGGCGACCACCAGGGTCTTGCCGTCGGGCGAGATATCCATGGCGCTGATGGTCGAGCCGATAAAGTGCTGCCAGCGTTCCTGACCGTCCTCGCCAAAGGCCCGCAGGTAGCCATAGGCATCGCCGACAATGAACTCGTCATTTCGCGAGGCGCCGGCATAGACCCGGGCGCCATCCTGCAGCACCGGCGTGCGCGGATCGTCGCTGTAGAAATCGGTCTTGAGCCCGGGGATGTCCTTGACTGCCACGCCCAGGGTCGCGCCGTAGTAGAAGTGGCAGGCATTGAGGATCAGCCGGTCGCCACGCTGATTGAACAGGGCAAAGTGCGGGTACTCGCCGGCCGGGCCGATATCGGCGATCACCTCCAGGCGATCATTGAGTACCAGGTGCTGGCCGCATTGCTCGCCGATGGCAATCAGCGAGCCATCGGCAGAGATGGCCGCGTGCTCCATGGACAGGCTGAGATTCAGATCATCCGCGCTGATGCCGTCGGCCATGTCCTGGAGGATATCTTCGGCGCGACGCAGCAGGCGCGTGGCCCCCGTGCCATGCAGCACGAAAATGCCATCGCTGCTGACCAGCAACACCCGTTGCCCATCCGGGAACGGGATCAGCGCTGTAGGCTGCGGGGGATGTTCGAGCGCTTCGAGCCCGGCGTCTGCAGGCAGACCTTCGAGGCCGTTGGGCCAGGCGAACTGGGCAACCTGCTGGCCGCCCCAGCCATCGGTGACGCGAACCCCGTCGGCATTGCCCAGGGCGAAATAGCGCCGTGCCGGGCAGCGGCCAAAGTGATCGACACCGGCTACCGGGGTTACCGATTCGCCGTCGATCTGCACCACCTGCCCTGGTTGATAGGCAGTGCCGATGCGCGCCAGCAGACGACCGTCGTCGAGCAGCACCAGGGTGCCGATGCTTTGCGCCTGTTGATCCAGCATCGGGATCAGTGGCAGGTGTGCAGGTGGCCAGTCCTGGCGAAATGCCTGGTGCTGGAGTGCATCGACGCCCGGTCGGTTGACTGCCTGCAGGGCTGCCAGCCAGGCGGGCAGCAGGTGTTCGGTGGGGGCCGACTGGGGTTCTTCGAGCCCGTCCCAACCTTCTTGCGTACCTTGCGCGACGTAGCGGTTGACCGCCTGGGCGTAGTCGACCACGGCGGCTCGCCACGCTTGTTGGGCTGTGGCAGGGTGCGGGGTATCCATGGGGGCGAGCTCCTTGTTCCTGGGTGAAGGCGTGTCCAGGGCGCCATGATAGCGTGCCCCCCTGCGGTTGTGACAGCATCGGTGCTGACGTACTATCCTTGCCAGCAAGCGATACTCCGCATACTTATAAATCTTTCCTCAGCGCACACGCTTCACTCAGGCCCGACCGGCATGAGTGTCTGGCGCTGGGCGCGTTTTCGTTCCCGGCAACCGCAAACCTCTCGGAGCAAGGCCTTACTCATGAATACATCCGTGGATGCGCGAACCGGTAGTTGGCTGAGTGTCATCGCCCTGGCCCTGGCGGCCTTCATTTTCAACACTACTGAATTCGTCCCAGTGGCGCTGCTCAGCGACATCGGCCGCAGTTTCGACATGTCCACCGCCCAGGTCGGCCTGATGCTGACCATCTACGCCTGGGTGGTGGCCCTGGCCTCGCTGCCGATGATGCTGCTGACGCGCAACATCGAGCGGCGCAAGTTGCTGATCATCGTCTTTGCCCTGTTCATCCTCAGCCATTTGCTTTCGGGGGTGGCGCAGAGCTTCGCCATGCTGCTGGTCAGTCGGATCGGCATCGCCCTGGCCCATGCGGTGTTCTGGGCCATTACCGCCTCGCTCGCCGTGCGCGTGGCGCCGCCGGGGCAACAGGCCAAGGCTCTGGGGCTGCTGGCGACCGGTACCACCCTGGCGATGGTCATGGGCATACCGCTGGGGCGGGTGGTTGGCGAAGCCCTGGGCTGGCGCACCACCTTTTTGGCGATTGCCGGGGTGGCTCTGGCGACCTTGTTGTGTCTGGTCAAGTCCCTGCCGCTGCTGCCCAGCCAGAACTCCGGCTCATTGCGCAGCGTACCGGTGCTGTTCAAGCGTCCGGCGCTGGTGACCGTGTATGTGCTGGTGGCGCTGGTGATTGCCGCGCAGTTCACCGCCTACAGCTACATCGAGCCGTTTGCCCTGAACGTGGCGCAGGTCGGCGGTGAGCTGACCACCGTGCTGCTGTTGCTGTTTGGCGGTGCCGGGGTGTTTGGTTCGGTGCTGTTCAGCCGCTACAGCGAGCGTTTCCCGCAGGGGTTTCTGCTCGGGGCAATCGCCATGCTGGCGACCTGCCTGCTGCTGTTGCTGCCGTTGTCCGGCGACTTCAGCCTGTTGGGCAGCCTGAGTGTGTTCTGGGGTGTTTCGATCATGTGCTTCAGCCTGGCGCTGCAGTCCAAGGTGCTGATCCTCGCCTCGGACGCCACCGACGTAGCCATGGCGATGTTCTCCGGGATCTACAACATCGGCATTGGCGCCGGGGCCTTGATCGGCAGCCTGGTCAGCGTGCACATGGGCCTGGGCAATATCGGCTTTGTCGGTGGTTCGCTGGCGTTGGCCGGGCTGCTGTTGTGCGCGGTGACGACCTACCGCTTTGCCCGGACTGAAGTGGCGTAATCGCGGGGCAAGCCCGCTCCCTCAAGGCGGACCTGTGGGAGCAGGCTTGCCCCGCGATGAGGCCTTGCGATCAATCGCGAATCTTCATCAGCCCGGCGCATTTCAGGCAACGAACCCGCTTCAACTCGCGCAGCTCGCTAAAGCCAGCCCGACGTGACAGCGCGGTGCCGACTTCGTCCTTGTACAGGTGCAGCATCGCCGCGTTGCAGTGCGGGCAGCGAACCAGCATCGCCAGTGGGAAGCACAGAAGGTTCAGACCAAAAAACACCAGTATGTAGGTGCTGCTGATGTCTTTGGGCATCCAGTCGAAGAGCGTCAGGATCAATAACGGCGCGCCGATGTAGATACTGAAGTCGTTGATGCAGATGTTCAGAAACGCCACGCGGTAGTATTCCAGTTGCGGCATGTCAGTTCATCGAGTCATAGGGCAGCAGGGCGGTGTCGACCACCATGTCCGCCGGCAGGGTGACAATGGCAACCACCGGGCAGACGATGGTCACCCAGCAGAATATCGTCGAGTAACCTTCGTAGCCGCGGGCGCCGATGGTGGTCAGCAACTGGACGTTGGCCTGGGTGCCTTTGTAGTAGTCGCCGCTGCCGTAGCTGTTGGAGCCGCGCGCGAGAAAAGTGCCGCAACTGGCCAGGAACAGGGTCGAGGCCAGGAGCAAAGAGGTGAGGATTCTGATGATGCCATTCCTTAGCAGATAGAGATGCGAGACTGGCGCGCATTCTCGCACAACATCCCTAGTATCCGCGCAACCCGCGTGCACTGAAGTACTCTTCCAGCACCTCGGGGCCGGCTCCGACCTGGGCCAGGGCCACATAGCTGTCCGGGCGCAACAGGTACACGCCGTCTTGTTGCAACCCGGCTGCCTCATGGGCCTCGTGCCATTCGAACACTTCCAGCGGCATGCCGCGCTCGCTGCACCAGGCCACCAGGCTGCCGCTGGCGGCGCCATAGACCTGGACTTGCCAGCACATTCGCGCCAGCCCGGTAAAGTTGTCGTGGGTGCCGTCGCTGACCCACGGCATGCGTTCGCCGCCATGCACCTGGCCGGCGCTGCCGACGCTCAGGGGCATGTCGCGGTAGTTCAGGGTGATTTGCGAGACGGTGCGAAACAGGAACGCCCGCGCCGATTTCAGCGCCGCCACCCGCGGCAACAGCAGTGGCGCCAGGCGAGTGCGCAGCAGGGCGGCCAGGCGGCCGTCGGCGGTGATGAAATTGAACACCTGGTCGGTGGTCGACACCAGTCGTTGGGCAAAGGCGCTGCGCTCGATTTCATAGGTCTCGAGCAGAGCGTCCGTGGCGCAGCCCTGCAACACGGCGGCCAGTTTCCACGCCAGGTTGATGGCATCGCCAATGCCGGTGTTCATGCCCTGGCCGCCGGCCGGGCTGTGCACATGGGCGGCGTCACCGAGCAGGAAGGCGCGCTCATGGCCAAACTGCTCGGCCACCCGGTGGTGCACACGGTAGGTGGAGAACCAATTGACCTGTTTGATCTCGACCTTCAGGTGCTCCATGGCCCGCTGGCTGACATCCTCGAAACGCAGGTCCCGGGGGTGTTCGGCGCGCTCGTCGCGCACCGTGCCGATCAACCGCGCCCGGCCGCTGCCGGCCAGCGGGAAGACGGCGAGAAAGTCCGCTTCGTCGAGGTCCACGTGCAGTTCGCCATTGAACGCCGGCCCCGTACCGTCGACATCGGCGACATAGAACACCTGCTCATAGGTACCACCGGGAAAGCCGATGCCCAGGACCTTGCGCACAGTCGAACGGGCGCCGTCGCAACCGGCCAGGTAGTCAGCTTCGCAGACTTCCTCGACGCCGTCGGCATGCCGCAGGCGGGCGGTGACAGTGTCGGCGTCCTGGCTGAAACCGAGCAGCTCGGTTTGCCGTTGAACCTCAACGCCAAAGTGCTGCAGGCGTTCGATCAACAGCTGCTCGTGCTGGTCTTGCGGGTAGATGTGCAGGAACGGGTAGGGCGTAAGGTCGGCGCCAATGCTGTTGAACGGCAGCCGCGCCGCGGTTTCGCCCTTGACCCACAGGTTGGCCGCCGGCACCCGGTGCCCCTGCTCGAGGATCGCTTCGGTCAGGTCCAGCTGGCGATACAGCTCCAGGGTCCGCGCCTGCACCGCGAGGGCTCGCGAGGTGGTGCCGGGGCCGGCAGTCTTGTCGATGATCCGCACCTTGATGCCCAGCTTGCTCAACCACAGCGCCAGCACCAACCCGGTGGGGCCGGCGCCAATAATCAGTACGTCACAGCGGTTCATCGCAGGCGCTCCTCGGTACTTGTTGCGGCTGTGCATTGAAGTGTAAGACCCCTGCGCGGTTTTGCTCGCCAATCGTCGGCGCCTGGCTGGTGATGCGGGATTATCTGGATTACTATAAATTCAAGATATCCAGTCTAATCATCGGGAGGTCCCATGAGCCGAACCCAGGATCAGCGCCCGGCGGTTGCCGCCCTGGCCGGTTCGCCGAAGGATGTGCGCAAGCGCCTGAGCCGCCAACAGGCCGAGCACGTGGTGGCCGTGGCCCTGGCCGATGCCAGCCCCGGTGAGGCCGATGCCATTGCCGCGACCTTTGCCAGCGTCGCCGAGTTCGTCAAAAGCCTGGTCGGCCGGCAACAGCAGCAAACCCTCGAATCCATCGTCGAAGCCCTGGTGCCCAAGGCGCCGCCAACCCCCAATGCGCTCAAGGAGGCAGCGATGCTGGCCCAGGCGCGCACGGCGGTGCTGGAGAGTGGCGACTGGCTGACTGCGGCGCAGATCGCCGGGCTGGCCGGCTTCAGCCTGAGCAACCCCAGCGCCCAGCCGAACAAGTGGAAGCGCGAAGGGGCGATCTTTGCCCTGCGCCACCATGGCGTCGATTACTTCCCGGCCTATGGCCTGGACGCCGCGTACCGGCCGCTCAAGGCCATGGCGCCGGTGCTGGCGCGCTTTGCCGGGGCCAAGGACAGCTGGGGCCTGGCCTACTGGTTCATGTCGGCCAACAGCTTCCTCGCCGGCAAGCGCCCGCTCGATCTGCTCGTCAGCGCGCCGGAGCAGGTGCTGGCCGCCGCCGAAGACGAACTGCAGGGCGTCGCTCATGGTTGATACGCCGGCGCCTGCCGGTGTGTTGCAGCTGTCGACCCTGAGCTGGGCGAAGGGCACGCCGATCCATCGTGTGCACCTGGATCTGTACGGTCCCGGCCAGTTCAACCCCGGGCTCAAGGGCAATGCCCGTTTCAGTCCGATCAGGGATGCCCGTGGCCAGCCGATCCCGACCTTGTACGGCGGCACCAGCTTCGACTGTGCAGCGATGGAAACGGTGTTTCACGACGTGCCCTTTGCTGTCGGGCTCAAGACTTACGACAAGGGCAAGTTGCACGGGCACTTGCACTCGGTGCTGCACAGTGGCGAGGACTTGCTGCTGGTCGACCTGGGCAGCAAGGCGCTGCGCAAGCTCGGCGTGCCGCGCAACCAGTTGATCGACACCGAGAAGGACCAGTACCCGCAGACCCGCCTGTGGGCCGAGGCGATCTACCGGCAGAACCCCGAGGTGCAGGGCCTGTGCTGGACTTCACGGCAGGATGACAGCGCGCGGGCGTTGATGCTGTTTGGCGATCGTGTCGCGGCCAGGGCGCTCAAGCCCCAGGGCGAATCGCGCAGCGTGCTGCAGGACAGCGGCGCTTACGCCGAGCTGTTGCAACTGGCCGAGCAAATCGGTGTGCTGCTGGTTGCCGGGCGCATGGGCTGATTACTCAGCCTTGCTGCGCACGATGCGCCCGACCTTGATCTCGTCGGCATAGGCCTTGAGTTTGTCGGAGTCTTTGTACAGGCGGTTCATCAGGTGCAGCACGGCAACCACATCAACGCCATCGATGCGCTCGGCCAGTTTGCTGATTTCACCGGCGGTGCGCTCCAGGTTGCTGGCGACGGCTTTGAGGTCGCGCTTGAGTTCGGCGGAAGATTTCTTGATGCCCATTGGGGGTTCCGGGTGTGGGATGAAAAGGGGGGCATCGCGGGGCAAGCCCGCTCCTACAAGGTCTGTGGGAGCGGGCTTGCCCCGCGATCGCTTTATCAGCCGGGAAACAAAAACGGGCTGACACCACTACGCCCATACCCTTCGCGCTCCACTTCGGCGTCCAGCGCCAGGGAGGCCAGGTCATCGGCCAGTACTTCCTGGTCGCGGTCCTTTTCCGGGTACAGCACTTTCAGGTAGCTGTGACAGTCGTTGCAGCTCTCGGCCTTGATCGCGGCATCCTGACGCTCCAGGGACCAGTAGTCCAGGGCGCCGGTGGCTTCGCAGTTGCTGCATTTTACCCGAACCATGTGCCAGCGGCTTTCGCACAGGCTGCAATGCAGGTAACGCAGGCCGGCCTGGGCGCCGGTCATGATCACGCTGGCCACCGGCGCGCTGGCGCACACCGGGCAATGCTGGCGCTGTTCGCCCAGGGCGGCCTTGGCCGAGGCCGGCAGGGCATTGGCCAGCTGGGTGAAGTACAGTGACAGCGCGGCCCAGAGGAACAGCGCCTGGCCGCTGTCGACCTGGTCATAATCACCGGCAAGCAAGGCGCAGGCGCGTTCTTCCAGTTGCGCTGGCGAGTAGCCGCGCAAGGCGTCCAGAGTGCTGCACACCACCGGCGTGGCGTCGTTGTACAGCGCATCAATCAAGGCGCCGAGCAACTGCTGCCAGTAAGCGTGGCGCGGGTACTCGCCGCTGGCCAGTGGCGCCCGGCCATCGGCCAGGCGCGCAGCCAGCCCGGACGCCTGCATTTCAGGCAACGGCAGGCTTGCAAGCAACTGCTGCTGCGTCTCGGCGATGTTGGCACACAAGCCCAGGTAATCGCCCATGGCATGGCCGTCGGCCAACTGGCGCAGGCGCGCCGCGCGTTTGCGGTAACGTTCCTTGAGCGACGGCAGCAGCACCGCGACGATCTCGTTGACGCCACCGCTGGGCGTCTGCACCGGGGTCATCTGGATGCTGTTCATTTATCGCTCCCGGCCTTGCCCTGCTTGTTGTTCAGCTGACGGTACCAGCGGTCGTGGTGGGTCTTGGCCCAGCTGCGGCTGACGTAGCCGGTGACCATGCCGCGGATTGAGCCCTTGACCCAGAACGCCAGGTAGGCGTGGCCGATGATCAGCAGAATCAGGCTGATGCCGGCCAGCGCATGCACCAGCAAGCCGATGCGAATGGTCGGGATGCTGAACAGCGGCGCGAAGTACGGCCGCCAGATCACCACGCCACTGAGCAGCAGCAGGCTGATCAGGCCCATGATTCCCCAGAACAGGATCTTCTGCCCGGCGTTGTACTTGCCGATGTTCAGCGCCGGCTCATGCTTGCCGGCCAGCACTTGCTTGACGTTCTTGAACCACTGCAGGTCTTCGCGTTCCGGCAGGTTGTAGCGCACGAAGCGCACGAACAGGAACATCAGCAGCAAAAACACCACCACGCCGAAAAACGGGTGGAGGATGCGCGCCAGCTGCGGGGTGCCGAACACCGCATTGAGGCCGTTGAGCGAGGGGAAGAACCACGACAGCCCCGACAGTGCCACGGCGAAGAAGCAGATCACCATGAACCAGTGGCTGGCGCGCTCGATGAAGCGCGTGCGCAGGATCAGTTTGTCCTTGTTCATGCGTGGGTATCCTCTTCGATCTTCTGGTCCTGTTCATCGACTTCGTTGGGGCCGACGCCGATGTAGTGGAACAGGGTGCCGGCCAGGGTGGCGAAGAACGCCGCCGCAGCCACCGGTTTCATCCAGCCTTTCCAGCCCTGGATGGCGTTGCTGATGCGCGGGTCGGTGGGCAGCTTGTGGTACAGCTGCGGCTTGTCGGCGTGCTGCAGCACGTAGACCACGTGGGTGCCGCCGACGCCCTGCGGGTCATAGATGCCGGCGCCGGCAAAGCCGCGGCCCTGCAGCTCGGTGACCCGCTCGCTGGCCTGGTGCAGCATGTCTTCTTTGCTGCCGAAGTTGATCGCTCCGGTCGGGCAGGTCTTGACGCAGGCCGGCTCCTGGCCGACCGACACGCGGTCGACGCACAGCGTGCACTTGTAGGCCTTGTTGTCCTTTTTGCTGATGCGCGGCACATCGAACGGGCAGCCGGCGATGCAGTAGCCGCAGCCAATGCAGTGCTCGGACTGGAAATCGACGATGCCGTTGGCGTACTGGATGATCGCCCCCGGTTGCGGGCAGGCTTTCAGGCAGCCGGGGTCGGCGCAGTGCATGCAGCCGTCCTTGCGGATCAGCCATTCGAGTTTGCCGCTTTCGTCTTCGACTTCATCGAAGCGCATCAGCGTCCAGGTTTCGGCCGAGAGGTCGGCCGGGTTGTCGTACACGCCAACGTTGTGGCCGACCTCGTCGCGCAGGTCGTTCCATTCGTTGCATGCCACCTGGCAGGCCTTGCAGCCGATGCAGATGCTCACGTCGATCAGCTTGGCCACTTCGGCCTGGTGATCGCGGGTGTGCGGCGCCGGGGTCAGCACGTTGGTGGCTGAGCGGCGGACGATGTCTTGGGATTGCATGGACATGGTTTTCGCCCTCAGACCTTTTCAATGTTCACGAGAAACGCCTTGTACTCCGGCGTATGGGTGTTCGACTCGCCAATGCCCGGGGTCAGGGTGTTGGCCAGGAAGCCCTTGCGCGTGCTGCCCTCGTAACCCCAGTGGCAGGGAATGCCGATGGTGTCGACATCCTGGCCATCGACGGCCAGGCGGCGGATGCGCTTGGTCACCACCGCCTTGGCCTTGATGTAGCCACGCTTGGTGCTGACCTTGACCATGTCGCCCTGAACGATGCCCTTGTCGGCAGCCAGCTTCTCGCCGATCTCGATGAACTGCTCGGGCTGGACGATGGCGTTCAGCCGGGCGTGCTTGGTCCAGTGACGGAACAACTCGGTAATCGAGTAGGTGGTCGCCACGTAGGGGAACTCTTCGCGCTTGCCCATGCGTTGGCGGTCGCTTTCATACAGCCGCGCGGTCGGGCTGTAGGTCACGTTCGGGTGCAGCGGGTTGCTCGCCAGCGGGCTTTCGGTGGGCTCGTAGTGCTCGGGGAACGGCCCGTCGTTCATGGCGCCGGCTGAGAACAGCCGGCCCAGGCCTTCAGGCAGCATGATGAACGGGTTGACCTTGCCACCGGGGGCGGCGGTGATGGCAAAGTCCGGCACGTCGACGCCGCTCCAGCGCACGCCGTCCCAGCCGATCAGCTTGCGTTTCGGGTCCCACGGCTTGCCCTGCGGGTCGGCCGAGGCGCGGTTGTAAAGGATGCGCCGGTTCTGCGGCCAGGCCCAGGCCCAGCCCGGGGTGCAACCCAGACCGCTGTCGGCGTTGTCGCGACGGGCCATCTGGTTGCCTTGTTCGGTCCAGGAGCCGGCGAAGATCCAGTTGAAGCACTGGGTCGTGCCGTCGTCGCGCAGCTGCGAGAAGTCATTGAGCAACTGGCCCTTGCGCAGGATCAGGTTGCCTTGCTCGTCGTGCAGATCGGCGAGGGCGCGGCCGTTGGACTCCTTGGCCACTTCTTCCGGCTTGGGGTCCAGCGGGTCGGCGTAGTCCCAGGCCATGTTGAGGATCGGTGCCGGGTTGGCGCCGCCTTCCTTTTCGTACAGCTCGCGGATCTTCAGGAACAGGTGGCCGAGGATCTTGCCGTCATGCCAGGCTTCACCCGGTGGCGCCGCGCCCGCCCAGTGCCATTGCAGCCAGCGCCCGGAGTTGACGATCGAGCCGTCTTCCTCGGCAAAGCACGAGGAGGGCAGGCGGAACACTTCGGTCTGGATCGCTGCGGTATCGACGTCGTGCTGCTCGCCGTGGTTCTGCCAGAAGCTGGAGGTCTCGGTGGCCAACGGGTCGATGATCACCAGGAACTTGAGCTTGGCCAGCGCCGCCTGGGCCTTGTTCTTGTCCGGGAAGGCCGCCACCGGGTTGAAGCCCTGGGCGATGTAGCCATTGACCTTGCCCTCGTACATGCGGTTGCTGTAATTGAGCACGTCGTAGCTGTCGTCCCACTTGGGCAACCAGTCGAAGCCCCAGTCGTTGTCCTTGGTGGCCTTGTCGCCCCAGAGGCTTTTCATCAGGCTGATGAAGAATTTCGGCGTGTGCTTGTAGTAGTTGACCTGGTCCTCCAGCAGCGCCGTCGGCGTCGACTGCTTGAGGTAGGTGGCCAGCGTGGTCTGCTCGTCGGACGGCAGGTTCATGTAGCCGGGCAGGCGCAGCGACAACAGGCCCAGGTCGGTGTAGCCCTGGATGTTGGAGTGGCCGCGCAGGGCGTTGACCCCGCCACCGGCCATGCCGATGTTGCCCAAAAGCAGCTGGATCATGCCCGAGCCACGGATCATCTGCGCGCCGTTGGTGTGGTGGGTCCAGCCCAGGGCGTAGAGGAAGGTCGCGGTCTTGTCCGGGGCGCTGGTTTCGCCAAGGATCGCGCAGATCTGCAGGAAGTCGTCCTTGGGCGTGCCGCAGACGTTAGTCACCATGTCCGGGGTGTAGCGGCTGACGTGGGCCTTGAGCAGGTTCCACACGCAGCGCGGGTGCTGCAGGGTCAGGTCGCGCTTGGCGTAGCCCTTGCTGTCGAGCTCGTAGGTCCAGGAGCTACGGTCGTAGTTGCGCTTCTTGGCGTCATAGCCACTGAACAGACCGTCGTCGAAGTGGTAGTCCTCGCGCACGATGAGGCTGGCGTTGGTGTAGTGGCGCACGTATTCGTGCTGGATCTTGTCGTGGCTGATCAGATAGTTGACCACGCCCATCAGGAAGGTCACGTCGGAGCCGGCGCGGATCGGCGAGTAGATGTCGGCCACCGCGGCGCTGCGGTTGAAGCGCGGGTCGACGACGATGACCTTGGCGCCGTTGCGGATCTTCGCCTCGATCACCCATTTGAAGCCCACCGGGTGCGCCTCGGCCGGGTTGCCGCCCATGATCAGCACGACGTTGGCGTTCTTGATGTCGACCCAGTTGTTGGTCATCGCACCACGGCCGAAGGTCGGCGCCAGCGCGGCAACGGTCGGCGCGTGGCAGACCCGGGCCTGGCTGTCGGTGCCGAGAATACCCAGGGCGCGGGTGAAGCGCTGGTCCAGCGAGCCGGTTTCGCTGCTGGCCGCCGACGAGCAGAGCATGCCGGTACTGAGCCAGCGGTTGACCGTGGTGCCCTTGGCGTTCTTCTCGATGAAGTTGGCGTCGCGATCGTCCTTCATCAGCCGGGCGATGCGCTCGATGGCGTGGTCCCAGCTGATGCGCTGCCATTTGTCCGAGCCCGGCGCGCGGTATTCGGGGTAGAGCAGGCGCTGTTCACTGTGCACGTAGTCGACCAGGCCGGCGCCCTTGGGGCACAGCGAGCCGCGGCTGACCGGGTGATCGGGATCGCCTTCGATATGGAAGATCCGCGCCTTGGCGTTCTTGGCGCCGTCGCCCAGGCTGTACATGAGAATCCCGCAACCGACCGAGCAATAGGTGCAGTTGTTGCGGGTTTCCTTGGCGCGCAGCAGCTTGTACTGGCGCGACTGGGTCGCCTGGGCCACGCCCGGGGCAAAGCCCAGGCTCGCACAGGTGGCGGTGGCGACGCCGGCGGTACACAGCTTGAAAAACTGTCGTCTGCCAAGTCCCATGGGTATCTCCTCATTCTTATCGGCTGCACAAAGCTGCGGGCATAGGCATGCCCGGCAACAAGGCGTCGCAAGCGCAGTTGGCTGGGGTGTCGAAGCACGGTGTGTCGCAGGTCCCTGTCTGGCGCAGGGTTTTAAGCGGACGTATGCGCGCTAGTGTATTCCCGTACGGAATGTGGGACTAATCGACCTTGTTGATAGGTCTATCGACGGGATCTATCAAAGGCTCAACCTTGATCAACTGTTCGCCAGGCAACAGCAGTTGGACAGATACCCGAAATTCGAACAATTGTTTAAACCGCCGCAGGCGCTCAAACGCAGGTAATACAAGGGTTTTGCCGGTTGGCACGGTCGCTGCAACAGCTCCCTTCGAGATTGACTATACCAATAGAAACTCGCCTATTTTTTAATCAGGTGGGGAGCAAGACCTTGAATTTCGTGCCTCGGGCAACATCGCTAACATTGAATTCTTCGACCAAAGTAGTAGGCAAGGACTGGAAGCTCGCCGGTGTCGGCGTAGCCCTGTTGAGCCTGGCACCATTGGCCCAGGCCGAAGACGCCACACCGACGGAAAAACGCCTGGAGACGGTCACCGTCCAGGCGGCCAAAGCCACCCCGGTGCAAGCGGCGCAGGCGCAACTGGACGAAATCCCCGGCGGTACCGGGCTGGTCCGGCAGGCCGAGGTGGAGAAGGGCCGGTCGGCCACTCTGGAAGACACCCTGGCCTATCAGCCGGGGGTGTATGCCCAGGCTGCCGGCGGTAACGATGCGATCAAGATTTCCATCCGTGGCTCGGGCGCCAACACCTCGCCGGGCTACTTTCGCGAAGGCACCAAGTTTCTGTTCGACGGCCTGGCCCTGACCGGCGCCGGCGGCACGCCTTATGAGCTGCTCGACACCCAGGGCCTGAGCTACACCGAAGTGCTGCGCGGCGCCAACGCCTTCGAGTACGGCGCCTTGTCCCTGGGCGGAGCAATCAACTTCGTTACCAACTCCGGGCTGACCGCGCCCGGCAACCGCATCAAGGTCGAGGGCGGCAGTTTCGGCTGGCAGAAGCAGACCCTCAGCACCGGTGGCGTGGCCGGTAACGCCGACTACTTCATCAGCGTCGACAACTCCAAGCGCGACGGTTACCAGGACTTCACCTTCACCAAGGCCAAGGGCGTGGTCACCAACTTCGGCTACCGCTTCAACCCGAAACTGGAAACCCGCCTGTATATCCGCTACCGCGAGGAATACCACGAAAACTCCGGGGCGTTGACCCTGGCGCAACTGAAGAAGAACTCCTCGCAAACCAACCCCAGCACCCGCGCCACCCGTGGCGACTCGACCAAGGAAGGCTCGACCTGGGTCGGCAGCAAGACCACCTACACCTTCGACGACGACTCGACCCTGGTGGCCGGGCTGGTCTATCACAACTACCCGCAGATCCTCAGCAAGAAGAGCACGGTCAACCCCAACTACTGGGACTGGCGCGACATCAACTACTCGCTCAAGTACACCCGCAGCGACCAGCTGTTCGGCCTGCCGAGCACCACCAGCGTCGGCTGGAGCAGCACCCAGCACATCCGCTCCGGGGTGCGCACTTACAGCGGTGACAAGGACCTGGGCAGGTTGCAGAAGCAGGTCGAGTACGACGGCTCGTTCGACCATGTGTTCTCGCTGGGCAACGACCTCGGCCTGACCGACAACCTGTACCTGTCCACGGGCCTCTCGGCCATCGAGGTCAAGCGCAACGTCGATGTCAATTTCAGCGACCGGCCCAACACCAGCGGCATCCCCAGCCACTACCGCTATCAGGAATGGAAACTGGCGCCACGGGTCGGCCTGCGCTACTACCTGACCCCGGATGTGCAGGTGTTCGGTAACGTCAGCCGCTCCATCGACCCGCCCAGCTCCTGGTCCAGTTCAGGCTCCGGGGTGACCACCAACTTCGCCAAGACTCTGGTGCCACAAAGCGCCAACACCGTGGAGCTGGGCATTCGCGGGCGCTCGGACATCTTCGATGGCAGCCTGACCCTGTACAAATCCTGGATCAAGGACGAACTGCTCAACGTCGAAATCCTCCCGGCCACCAACACCTCGGCCGCCGTGGTCTCGACTTCCAATGCCAGCCCGACCATCCACCAGGGCATCGAGGCGGGGCTGACCACCAAGCTCTGGCAGCGCGATAACGGCGATGTACTGAGCTGGCGCCAGGCCTACACCCTCAACGACTTCCACTACCGCAACGATCCGCTGTTCGCCAAAAACGAGCTGCCGGGCCTGCCCAAGCACATCTACCAGGGCGAGCTGTTCTACCAGTACGCCAACGGTTTCTACGCCGGGGTCAACGTGCGCTCGGCATCGAGCACCGCGGTGGACTACGCCAACAGCTTCTACGCACCGTCCTACACCCTGTGGGGCGCACGCCTGGGCTACGACGCACCGAACAAGACCTGGCAGGTGTACCTGGACCTGAAAAACCTCACCGACAAGGACTACGTCACTGCTCTGGTGCCCAGCTACGACGCCAAGGGCCAGGACACCGCGTCGCTGTACCCGGGTGACGGCTTCGGCGCCTACACCGGGATTGCCTACAACTTCTGAGCCAGGGGCGGGTGCCGTTCACGCGGCACCTGCGGGAGAACCGCATGAGAGTAATCGCAAGGCTGGGCGCGCCCGCCGTGCTTGGCGCGCTACTGGCCCTGGGCGCCTGCAAGCCGGTGGAGCCAGCGCCGGGGCAGGGCAGCAGCGGCATCGACGGTACGCTGCACAACGGCACCCTGAACTATGCCGCGCAAGACTATTACGAGGCCGCCCCGGGCAAGCCCGGTGGCACCCTGCGGGTGTCGACGGCATCCGACACCACGACGCTGGACGTGCATTCGATTTCCCACGGCAATGTGCAGTGGTTGGGGCGCATTCTGTTCGACTGCCTGCTGTACCAGGACGAGCAGGGCAATATTTCACCGTGGCTGGCCAAGTCCTGGGAGATTTCCGAGGACGGCAAGACCTACACCTTTCATTTGCGCGATGACGTGACCTTCAGCGATGGCGAGAAATTCAACGCCCGTGCCGTGCAGGTCAACCTTGAGCACATGCGCGACCCGGCGACCAAGTCGCCGCTGGCTGCCGCCTACATCGCCCCTTATGTGGACGGGCGCATCGTCGATGAATACACCTTCGAAGCGCACCTGCGCGAACCGTATTCGCCGTTCCTCGATGTGCTGGCGCAGTCGTGGCTGAGCATGATCTCGCCGCGGCAGATCCTTGAAGCGCCGAAGACCATTGCCGAGCACCCGATCGGTTCCGGGCCCTTCGTGCTGGAAAGCTACACCCGTGACCAGGGCGCCAACTTCGTCAAACGCAAGGGCTACAACTGGGCACCGGCAGTGACCCGCCACCAGGGCGAGGCCTACCTCGACCGCCTGGAACTGAGCATCGTCCCCGAACCGATGATCCGCTTTAGTACCCTGGAATCCGGCCAGTCGGACTTCACCGTCGATGCCCCGACCCAGAACGCCCGGGCTATCCGCGACAACCCGGACTTGCACATGCGCAGCCGCATTCGCAAGGCCAACCCGTTTCGCAGCCTGACCTTCAACGTCGAGCGTTTTCCCTTCGACGATGTCCAGGTGCGCCGCGCCGTGGCCAAAGCCATCGACCGTGACGGCCAGGCCTGGATCACCGGCTTTGGCGAGTACCTGGCCAAGGGCGATTTCCTCGCCGCCAACACCCGCTACTACGACCCGGCGTTCAAGGACGTGCTGGCCTATGACGTGGCCGAAGCCAACCGCATACTCGACCAGGCCGGCTGGAGCGCACGCGACGTCGGGGGTTACCGGGTCAAGAACGGCCAGCGCCTGGCCGCACATTTGCTGACCTACGAAACTGCGGCCTACCCGAGCAGCATCGCCGTGGCCATCCAGGCCGACCTGAAGAAGATCGGCCTCAAGATCGACATCGACCTGCTGCCCCTGGCCCAGGTCACCCAGCGCCGTTACGCCAGCGACTTCCAGTTGATCGGCGGCGGTTACTGGCACACCAACACCCCCGATGGCCTGTACATCCTCTACCACAGCCAGGCGATCAGCACCGCCAAGCTGATCGGCCAGAACGCCGGGCGCTTTCGAGATGCCGAGCTCGACCGGGTACTCAGCGCCGCACGGCAAACCACCGATCCGGTCGAGCTGAGCGACCTCTATCGCATCGCCCAGGAGCGCCTGGCGCAAACCATCCCGGCCGTGCCGGTGTTCGAGAGCCATGTGCTGCTGGCCTACCGCAAGCGGGTCAAGGGGCTGATTTTCGACACTTCGCACAACACCCCGTTCTTCACCAGCGTCTGGCTCGACCCGGAGGGCAAATGATGACCTTGCAGCGATTGGCCTGGCGCCTGCTGGCCGGCATCGGCGTGCTCTGGGGCGCGGCGACCCTGACCTTCCTCGCCATCAACCTCAGTGCCGGCGACCCGGCCCTGGCGATTCTTGGCGGCCCGGATGCCATGCCCAGCGCCGAACTGATTGCCCAGGTGCGTGCCGAGTACGGCCTCGACCAGCCGTTGTGGGTGCAGTACGGCCAGTACCTGGCGCGCCTGGCCCAGGGCGATCTGGGCGAGTCGTACCGCCTGCGCATCCCGGTGCAGCAGGTGATCAGCAGCCAGTTGGGCGCCACGGTGCAGCTGTCGCTGGCCGCCGCCTTGCTGTCGATTGTCCTCGCGGTGAGCTGCGCGGTGCTCACCGCCAACCGTCCGCGCTGGGTGCGCTCGCTGGTCTGCGGCACGGAACTGGTGCTGTCCTCGGCACCGTCGTTCGTGATCGGCATCGTGCTGTTGCTGTTGTTCTCGTTCGGCTGGCACCTGCTGCCGCCGTCCGGCTCCAGCAGTTGGCAGGCGCTGATCTTGCCGAGCCTGGCCCTGGCCCTGCCGATTGCCGCGGTGCTGACCCAGGTGCTGCGTCAGGAGCTGGAAGACATCCTCGAACAGCCGTTTATCGCCATGGCCCGCGCCCGTGGCATGTCCGAGACCGGCGTGCGCCTCAAGCATGCCTTGCGCCATGCCCTGGTGCCGTTGGTGACCTTGTCCGGGTTTGTCTTCGCCAGCCTGTTGGGCGGCGCGGTGATCGTCGAAATGCTGTTTGCCCGTCAGGGTATCGGCCGGCTGATGCTCGACGCCGCGCTGACCAAGGACATGCCCTTGCTGTTGGGGATCACCCTGCTGGCGGCGGCGATTTATGTGGTCGTCAACTTTCTCGTCGACCTGATCAACCACTGGGTCGACCCACGCAGCAAAAGCGTATGAACCCGAATTTCAAGGAGCAGCCATGAGTGCCCATGATTTGCCAACACCCCTGGCCGCGCACAATGCTGGCCAGGACTATGCCCAACTGCAGGCGCGTTTTGCTCCGGTCTTTGCCCGCATTGCCGACGGCGCGGTCGAACGCGAGCAGCAACGCACGCTGGCCCATGAGCCGGTGGCCTGGCTGCGCGAAGCGGGCTTCGCTGCCTTGCGCGTGCCCCAAGCGTTGAAGGGTGCGCAGGTCAGCCTGCCGGTGCTGTTTCGCCTGTTGATTGACCTGGCCGAAGCCGACTCCAACCTGCCGCAGATCTTTCGCGCCCACTTCGGTTTTGTCGAAGGCCGGCTGTCCAGCGGCGATGCCGCCTCGCAACGGCACTGGCTGGCCAAGGTGGCGGCAGGGCAGTTGTGGGGCGCGGCCATGGCCGAACGCACCGACACCACCGGCAACTCGGTGCGCCTCAGCCCGGCCGACCCGCAGGTGCCAGAGAGCGGTTGGTTGCTGCACGGCGAGAAGTACTACTGCACCGGCGCCATCTATGCCGACTGGGTGGCAGCGGTGGCCATGCTCGAGGAGGACTTTGTCAGCGTGGTGGTGCCGACCACGGCGCCGGGGGTCAGCCTGGAAGACGACTGGGACGGTTTCGGCCAGCGCCTGAGCGGCAGCGGCACCACCCGTTTTGCCAATGTCGCGGTGCCGCCGCAGCAGGTGTTGCGGCGCTTCAAGCCCGGCGAGCTGCGCGCCGAGTCCTACTTGTCGGCCTTCTACCAGCTGTATCACCTGGCGACCCTGGCCGGTATCGCCCGTGCAGTGCAGCGCGATGCCGTCGACTTCGTCCGCGGCCGCACCCGCGCCTTTGGCGTACCGGGCCAGTCCAGCCCCAAGGACGATCCGCTGGTGCAGCGGGTGATCGGCCGCCTGTCGAGCCTGGCCTATGCCGCCCAGGCCCTGGTGCTGGATGTCGCCCAGGTGCTGCAGCGAGTGCACGAAGCCGAGCTCGACGGCACGGTGGGCGAAGCGCACTACGTCGAGGCCGACATCCGCACCTACCAGGCCCAGCAGATCGTCCTTGCGCAGGTGCTCGAAGCCACCAACTTGCTGTTTGAAGTCGGCGGCGCCTCGGCCACCAGCCAGGCCCGGCGCCTGGATCGGCATTGGCGCAATGCCCGCACCCTGGCCTCGCACAACCCGGCGATCTTGCGCGAGAAGGCGCTGGGCAACTACTACCTCAACGGCATCAGCCCCGGTGCCGCCTGGCGCCAGTTGCACGCCCAGGACAACGCTGCCCGCGACGAAGCCAGCGCGGTCTGACCCCCTTCAAGGAGTTGCCATGAGCCAGCCTGCAAACCACATGAGCATCGGCATGAACATCCTCGGTTTCGGCGCCCACTCCGGCGCCTGGCGCCAGGGCGAGGTGCCGGCCAATGCCTATCTCGATCACCAGTACTACAGCAACATTGCGCGCATCGCCGAACGCGGCAAGCTCGATGCGATCTTTCTTGCCGACGGCCCGGCGCTGTTCGGCGATATTGGCCAGCACCCGGCCGGGCGTCTGGAGCCGACCGTGCTGCTCACCGCCGTGGCCCTGGCCACCCGCCATATCGGCGTGATCGCCACCGCCTCGAGCACCTACAACGACCCCTATAACCTGGCCCGGCGCTTCAGTTCGCTGGACCATATCAGCGGCGGTCGCGCGGCCTGGAACGTGGTCACCAATGCCGGTGATGCCGCAGCGCAGAACTTCGGCCTGGCCGGTGCGCCGCGGCATGTCGACCGTTATGTCCGCGCCGATGAGTTCATCGACGTTACCCTCAAATTGTGGGACAGCTGGGAAGACGATGCGGTGATCGGCGATGCCCGCCGTGGGCGCTTTGCCGACCCGGCCAAGGTGCACGCCATCGACTTTGTCGGCGAGCACTTCTCGGTCAAGGGCCCGCTCAACCTGCCGCGTTCGCCCCAGGGCCGGCCAGTGCTGGTGCAGGCCGGCTCCTCCGAAGGCGGCAAGGCCCTCGGCTCGCGCTATGCCGATGCGATCTTCACCACCCAGACCACCCTGGTCGACGGCCAGGCTTTCTACCAGGAAATGAAACAGCGCGCCCGCCAGTGGGGGCGCAATCCCGAGCACCTGAAAATCATGCCGGGGCTGTCCACGGTGATCGGCAGCAGCGAGGCCGAGGCCCAGGCGCGCTTCGACGAACTCAATGCCTGGTACGGCGAAGAAGGGCTGATCAATCAGGTGGCGGCGCGGGTGGGGCTTGCGGTCAGCGAGCTGGAGCTGGATGCGCCCTTGCCCTGGGAGCGGATCGGCCCGGTGGCGGACTTCGAGCGCGGCTCCCATGGTTTTCTCGAAGCCCAGTTGAACCTGGCGCGGCGCGAGAACCTGACCATCCGCGAATTGTCGCGGCGCATCCTGGTCGGCCACCGGCTGATCGTCGGTACCCCGGAGCAGGTCGCAGGCACCCTCGAACACTGGTTCCGCGCCGGTGCCGCCGATGGCTTCAACATCATGCCGGACATGTTCCCCTCCGGCGTCGAGGTGTTCGTCGACGAAGTGGTGCCGCTGCTGCAAAAGCGCGGGGTGTTCCGCCACGAGTACCAGGGCAGCACCTTGCGCGATCACCTCCGCCTGCCGTACCCGGCCAGCCAGTACCAGCGCGCCGCTGAAGCGGTTTGAGCCTTTTCACTTTCGAGACGGAGCGAGCATGATCAAACGTCCATTGGGCCACAGCGATATCCAGGTCAGCGTGCTAGGGCTGGGCAGCATGACCTGGGGCCACCAGAACAGCGAAAGCGATGCCCATCGCCAGCTCGACGCGGCGCTGGCCGCTGGCATCAACCTGATCGACACCGCCGAGATGTACCCAACGCCCACCCACGCCGAAACCTGGGGCAGCACCGAGCGTTTTATCGGCAGCTGGCTGGCGAAAAACGGCCGGCGTGCCGAGGTGGTGCTGGCCAGCAAGATCATCGGCCCGGCGCGCCAGCCGGGGGCAGGGAGGCATATTCGCGAGGGGCGCACGCGCCACGACCGGACCAACATCGTCGCCGCCCTGGACGGCAGCCTCAAGCGCCTGCAGTCCGAATACCTGGACCTCTACCAACTGCACTGGCCCGATCGCACCACCAATATTTTCGGCCAGCGTGAATATCCCTATGTCGAGGATGACCACGAGACCGTGAGTATTGCCGAGACCTTGCAGGTGCTGGCCGAACAGGTCGCCGCCGGCAAGATCCGCCATATCGGCGTGTCCAACGAAACCCCATGGGGTGTGGCCGAGTTTCTGCGCCAGGCGCGCGAGCAGAACCTGCCGCGCATCGTCAGCATCCAGAACCCCTACAGTTTGCTCAACCGCCTGTACGAGGGCGGCCTGTCGGAGTTCAGCCAACGCGACAACATTGGCTTGCTGGCCTATTCGCCGCTGGCTTTCGGCGCGCTGACCGGCAAGTACCTCAACGGCGCCTTGCCGCAGGGCTCGCGGCTGTCGTCGGTGTACCGCACCTTCAATCGCTACGACAGCCCCGGCGCCCATCAGGCCATTGCCGCCTATGTGGCGCTGGCCCAGGAGCTGGCGATCAGCCCGGCGCAACTGGCCCTGGCCTATGTGCTCAACAAGCCGTTTGTCAGCAGCGCGCTGACCGGGCAGACCAGCCTTGCGCAACTGGCCGACAACCTCGGCGCGCTGCAGGTCAGGCTCGACAGCGAAGCCCTGGCGCGCATCGAGCAGATCCACCGGCAGATTCCCAATCCTGCTCCCTAATATTCACTTCATGGAGGTGCCCGATGGCGCCGATCAATACAACGGCGGCGGTGCTGCCCGTCAGCGGCCTGATCCCGGCCCAGGCGCGCTTTGCCAGCCGTCGGCCACTGGCCTTGCGCCCGGGGCTGGTGCTGGCGGCGCTGTTCGTCACCTTGCTGGTGCTGGCGGCTTTGCAGCCGGGCTGGCTGGTATCTGCCGACCCGCTCGATGCCAGCGCCCGCCAGGCTTTTCAGGCGCCGAGCAGCCTGCACTGGTTGGGCACTGACGAGAACGGCCGCGACATTCTCGCGCGGCTGGTGTACGCGGTGCGCCCGTCGTTGGTGCTGGGCCTGAGTGCCACGGCCCTGGGATTGTTGCTGGGCACCGTGCTGGGGCTGCTGGCCGGGCTTGGCCCGCGTCTGGTCGACGCTGCGGTGATGCGCCTGGTCGATGTGCTGCTGGCCTTTCCGGACCTGCTGCTGGCGCTGGTGATCATCACCTTCTTCGGCCAAGGCGCGCTCAACACCATCATCGCCGTGGGCATCGCCAGCGTGCCGCGCTATGCGCGCCTGGTACGGGCGCAAACCCTGGTGGTGCGCAATGCCGGCTACGTCGAGGCGGCCACCACCCTGGGCCTGCCACGGCGTCAGGTGATCTCGCGGCATGTACTGCCCAATGCGATCAAGCCGATCCTGATTCTCGCCACCATCGGCATCGGCAGCACCATCGTCGCTGGTGCTGCCTTGAGCTTTCTTGGCTTTGGCGCGCCACCACCGGAGCCGGAGTGGGGCGGCATGCTCGCCATTGGCCGCAACTACCTGGCCAACGCCTGGTGGCTGGTGGCTTGGCCGGCACTGGCCATCACCCTCACCGTGGTCTCGATCACTGCCATCGGCCGCGAACTGCTGCGCCGCAACGAAGGTAAACGCCTATGAACGCTGTTCTCCAACACCCCGCGCCGCTGATCGAGGTCAGCGACTTGCAGGTGCGCTTCGGCCAGGGCGTACCGGTGCTTAAGGGCATCAGCTTCACGGTGCAGCAGGGCGAGTGCCTGGCGTTGGTGGGCGAGTCCGGCTCGGGCAAGAGCGTCACCTCGCGCACCCTGGCCGGGCTGACCGGTGCCCATGCGCAACTGCAGGCCAGCCGCCTGGCCTTCGCCGGGCAAGACCTGCGCCAGTTCGACGAGCGCGCCTGGCGCCGGGTGCGTGGCGCGCAGATCGGCTTTGTCATGCAGGACGCGCTGGGTTCGCTCGACCCCTTGCGCCCAGTGGGCAAGGAGATTGCCGAACCGCTGCAACTGCACAGCGAACTGAACCGCGAACAGCGCCAGGCGCGGGTGCTGGAACTGCTGCGCGCGGTCGGCGTGCCAGAACCTGAGCTGCGTGCCCGCCAATACCCCTGGCAGCTCTCCGGCGGTTTGCGCCAACGGGCGCTGATCGCCTCGGCCATCGCTTGTAATCCGCGCCTGCTGATTGCCGACGAGCCAACCACGGCGCTGGATGCCACGGTGCAGGCCCAAGTGTTGAGCCTGCTCGAATCCCTGCGTGGCGACAGCACGGCGATGCTGATCGTCAGCCATGACCTGGCGGTGGTCTCGCGCCTGGCCAACCGCGTGGCGGTGATGCACAACGGCGTGATCGTCGAGCAGGGCAGCGTCGAGGCGGTGCTGCAGGACCCGCAGCACCCTTACACCCAGTACCTGCTCAAGGCCGGCGCCGCCGTGCATTTTCGCCGGCCCCAGGCGCCAGTGCTGGCGGCCGTGGCGCCGCCGGTGGTGGAAAGCAGCGCGCCGCTGTTGCAGGTGCAGCAGTTGAGCAAGGCCTTCAAGGGCCCGGACGGCGCGCTGCGCACCGTGGTCGACAAGGTCTCGCTGCAACTGCACAAGGGCCGCACCTTAGGCATCGTCGGCGAGTCGGGCTCGGGCAAGACCACCCTCACCAGGATGATCCTCGGCCTGGAAACCCCCGACAGCGGCGAGATCCAGATCAAGGGCCGGCCCTGGTTGCACCTTGATGACCAGGAAAAGCGCCAACTGCGCCGCAGCATCCAGGTGGTGTTCCAGGACCCGCTGAGCTCCTTCGACCCGCGCTACACCGTGCAGCGAGTGTTGTTCGAGGCGCTGCAGGTGGCCGGGCACCCGCGCGGGCAATGGCGCCCGCAGGCTGTCGAGTTGCTGAACCTGGTGCGCCTCGACGAAAGCCTGCTGGATCGGCGTCCGATCGAGCTGTCTGGCGGCCAGCGGCAACGCATCGCCATCGCCCGCGCCTTGGCCGCGCAGCCGCAGATATTGGTGTGCGATGAGCCGGTGTCGGCGCTGGATGTGTCGGTGCAGGCGCAGATCCTCGAGCTGCTCGACGACCTCAAGCAGCGCCTGGGCCTGGCCTGCCTGTTCATCTCCCACGACCTGGGGGTGATCAACCACGTCAGCGACCAGGTGCTGGTGATGAAAGATGGCGTGGCGGTGGAAAGCGGCGCCGTGCGCGATGTCTTCGACCGACCGCAACACCCCTATACCCGCGCCTTGCTCGATGCCATTCCACACCTGGAAAGCGGCCGTCGGGTCAGCTTCGAATTTCTCCGATTGGCGATCTGATCGCCTGATCCGCACAAGGAAAGTCCATGCCTGGTTTATCTGCAGTCCCCCAGCTTGATCGCCGCAACCTCGACGACCTCAAGGGCAATACCGAGAATCTTTTGCCGCTGATTGCCGCCGGCGCGGCACAACGTGAACGCGAGCGCCAACTGCCCTATGAAGCGGTGCGCCAGATTGCCCAGGCCGGGCTCTACACCTGCCGCATTCCCGAGGCCTATGGCGGCCCGGGTGGCAGTGTCAGCGATGTGATCGGCCTGTTGCTGCGCATCGCTTCGGTGGACTCCAACGTCGCCCAGGCGCTGCGTCCGGGCTTCGGTTTTATCGAGGGTTTGTTGTCGTCAACTGCCGACGGCGCCGAGGCCGAGCGCCAGCGCTGGTTCGCCCGCTACCTGCAAGGTGCGGTGCTGGGCAATGCCGGCTGGGAAGTGGGCGGCGCCAATGGCGCGATCAGCGCGCGCATCGTGCGTGACGGCGAGCATTACCGCGCCAGCGGCAGCAAGTACTACAGCACCGGCTCCCTGTACGCCGACTGGGTCAGCGCCGTGGCCCTGGATGAAAACGATCAGCCAGTGTCGTTCGTGCTGCCGCGCGAGCGCCAGGGCCTGGAGTTGCTCGACGATTTCGATGCCATGGGCCAGCGCCTGACCGCCAGCGGCACCACGCGCTTGCATGATGTCGTGGTGTACGCCGACGAGATCCGCACGCGCACCGTGGAGGAGGGCAAGCGCACCATCGTCACGCCGTTTTTGCAGTTGTTCCTGGCCACGGTGCAGGCCGGTATCGCCCGCAACGCGCTGGACGATGCCACCTGGTTTGCCCGCGAACACGCGCGGCCGATCAAGCACAGCAGTGCCACGCGTTCGGTGGACGATCCGTACGTGCAGCTCAGCGTCGGCGAGATCGCCGCCCGCGTCTTTACCGCCGAGGCCGTGGTGCTGCGCGCTGCGGCCTCGATCGACCGCGCCTGGGCCGGCGGGCTTGAGCCGCAACAAGTTGACCAGGCGGCCATCGACGTCGCCCAGGCGCAGTACATTGCCGCTGAATCGGCGCTCAAGGCCGCCGAACTGCTGTTCGACGTCGGCGGCGCTTCGACCACCGGTCGCAGCCACAACCTCGACCGCCACTGGCGCAACGCGCGCACGGTCGCCAACCACAACCCGCGGCACTGGAAGGCGGCGGCGGTGGGCGCCTGGCAACTGACCGGCACGCCGCCACCGACTTCGGGGTTGTTCTGACTTGGGCAGCGTGCAGGCGCCACCGTTGACACAAAGTACCCGGCTATCACGGCGGGTACCGATGATCATCGGTTGTGCGCTGTTGATGGAGCTGATCGATTCCACCGTGGTGATGACTGCCTTGCCGCAGATGGCCAGCGAGTTCGGCGCGCCGAGCGTGCGCATGAACCTGGTGGTGTCGCTGTACATGCTTGCCGCCGCGTTGGCGGTGCCGGTCAGCGGCTGGGCGGCGGATCGCTACGGGCCACGGCGGCTGTTCGTTCTGGCCATTGTCCTGTTCACTCTGTCGTCGCTGGCCTGCGCACTGGCCGGCTCGTTGCTGCAGCTGTGCCTGGCGCGCCTGTGCCAGGGCGCAGCGGGGGCGATGATGGTGCCGGTGGGTTTGATGATCCTGCTGCGTTGGTCGCCGCGCGAGCACCTGCTGCGCAACATGTCCTACCTGACCATCCCGCCGCTGGTGGGGCCGATGCTCGGGCCGCCGCTGGGCGGTTTGCTGGTGACGCTGCTGGCGTGGCAATGGATCTTTCTGGTCAACCTGCCCATCGGCGTGCTCGGGGTGTACCTGGTGCTGCGGCATATTCCCGATTACCCCGGCGACTGCCAGCAACGCCTGGACCTGCGCGGGCTAGTGCTTGCCAGTGTGGCCCTGGCGGCACTGGTGTTCGGCTTCGAAGCCCTGGGCCATGGCTTGCTGGCGCGGCGTTGGGTGTTGCTGATGTTGTTGCTCGGGCTGCTGGCGGCGTTGCTCTATGTGCGCCATGCGCGGCGTTGCGCCCAGCCGCTTCTGGACTTTGCGCCCTTGCGCGTGCGCAGTTTTGCCTTGAGTTTCTGGGGTGGCAACTTGTTCCGCCTGGGCACGGCGGCGCAGCCGTTCTTGATGGTGTTGCTGTTTCAGCTGTGCTTTGGTTTGAGCCCCTTGCATGCAGGGCTGCTGACCTTCACGGGTGGCGTCGGTGCTTTTGTGGTCAAGCTGCTGGCGGTGCGCATCGTGCGCCGTTTCGGCTTTCGCCGCACCTTGAGCATCAATGCGCTGCTCACCGGCTTGAGCCTGGGCGCCTGTGCCAGTTTCAACCTCGACACCCCGTATTGGCTGGTGGTGTTGATCCTGTTCGCCAGCGGCCTGATCCGCTCCTTGCAGTTCAGCGCCATGGGCGGCCTGACCTATGCCGATGTACCCGCCGAACTGCACAGCCGGGCCAGCAGTTTGTCGGCGGCAACGGTGCAGTTGACCATGAGCTTGTCGGTGGGGGTGGCGGCTTCGTTGCTCAGTGTATTGATGAGTGTGAAGGGCGAGCAGCAGGTGGGGGTGGTGGATATTGCCTGGGTTATTGGCGTGAGTGCGCTGCTGTGCATGGCCTCGGCGCTGGTGTTTCGCAAGCTGGCGGCGGATGCGGGAAGTGAGATCTACCGCTGACCTTTTCTCGCCTGGACTGCGACCGCTGCGCGCTCGATCGCGGGTCGAGCCCGCTCCCACAGGATTGGTGCAGGGCCCGCGATGAGGCCATTAGATCGACAAATTCAGCACCCGCTCGCCTTGGGTACTCCCCGCAGGCTGCCTTCGGTTCACCGCCAGCTCGCCCATCTTGATCAACCGGGTACGGGTGACATTACGGCTCAAACCCAGCAAGTTGGCGGTGTGCACCTGGTTGTAATGGCTGAACCGATACGCTGCGCGCAACAGCGCATCCTCGACCTTTTCGTGCAAGGCGCCACCAGGCTGCTCGAACAGCTTCTGGAAGGCCCGCTCCAGCAACCCTTCCGCCGAATCATCGCTACTGGGGCTGTCGTCGGCGCGTTCGATGCGCATGTTCGACAGGCGCAGGTCTTCCTGGCGGATCACGCCGTCGCGGCAGATCAGCAAGGTGTGGTGGATGACGTTTTCCAGCTCGCGGATATTGCCCGGCCAGCCATAACTGCGCAGCTTGGCTTCGGCTTCGCTGCTCAGGCTGACTTCGCCATAGCCCAGGCGCTGGCTGTAGGCCTGGATAAAGTGGCGGGTCAGCGGCAGGATGTCGCCCGGACGCTCGCGTAGCGGCACCAGCTCCAGGCTGACCACGTCGAGGCGGTAGTACAGGTCTTCGCGAAAATGCCCGGCATTGATGGCTTTTTCCAGTTGCACGTTGGTCGCCGCCAGCACCCGCACATCAATGGGGATGCTCTTGCGCGAGCCCAGGCGCACCACCTCGCGCTCTTGCAACACGCGCAGCAGCTTGACCTGGATCGGCATCGGCAAGTCGCCGATCTCGTCAAGGAACAAGGTGCCGCCGTTGGCTTCTTCGAACCAGCCGGCCTTGGAACTGAGGGCACCAGTGAACGCGCCTTTTTCATGACCGAACAGCTCGGCCTCGACCAGCGATTCGGAAAACGCCCCGCAGTTGACCGCGACGAAGGGCTTGTCGCGCCGGCCGCTCAGGTTGTGGATGTGCCGGGCCACCAGCTCCTTGCCGGTGCCGGTTTCGCCGATGATCAACACGCTGGCTTCACTCGGCGCGACCCGCTGCAGGTGCGCCAGCAAGGCCCGCGACTTGGGGTCTTCGAACACCTGCGCGGTGGCGCGGATCGAGGTGGCCAGGGCCGGGGAGGGTGGAAGGGTCAACAATTGCATGGCGGTCACACTATGAGTAGAAGGTCGGAGTCGGCAATTGCCCGCGCAGGGCCCATTCACCGAGTTCGTGCAGCTTGTAGTCGAGCGGGTCGTGCAGGCTCTGGGTGCGCAGGTTGCGCCAGTGCCGGTCGAGGCCCACCGAGGCCTGGGTGGCGCGGGCGCCGGTGACTTCAAACACCTTGCTGCAAATCTCCAGGCCATCCCGGCTGGCGGCGACCTTGGCGGTGGCGATGGTCACCGCCAGGCGCCCGCGTTGATCGGCACTCAGCGCCGCGCCTTTGTCCCAGGCCTGGTCCAGCTCAAGGGCGGCTTGATCAACCAGCAAGCGCGCGCCCTGCAGGCGTACCCAGAAGTCGCCGAAATGGTTGAGCACATAAGGGTCGGCGCTGCTCTGTTCGGCGAATGATTTGAACCACGGCCGCGACTCGCGCAGGGCGTACTGGCGGGCCTCTTCGAAAGCGCCTTCGGCGATGCCGAGGAAGATGTTGGCGAAATGCAGCTGGGCAATCAGCGGGCGCAGGCAGGCGAACGGCGTGCTCAAGGGGCCGGGGTCGAGCAGCAGGTCGCTTTCTTCCACCCGCACCCGTTCGAAGCTGGCGCTGCCGCTGTCGGTCTGGCGCTGGCCCATGTTGTGCCAGTCGTTGTGCAAGGTGATGCCGGTGCGGCCGCTGGGAATTGCCGCGATCAACAGCTTGCCGCCGGCGCTTTCGTCCACCGCCGAGGCGATGAGCATCTCCGAATCGCTGGCGCCGGAGCAGAAGCTCTTTTTCCCGGAGAATTCACGAAAGCTGCCGCGGTCCTTGACCACCGTGCGGGTGTCCAGCGGGTTGAGGGCATTGCCCCAGAACCAGCTCTTGCGCGCGGTCAGTTCGAACCAGGGCTGCCACTGCGCCGGGGTGGCGAACAGGCGCACGGTGGCGAGCATCAGGTGATGAAAGCCAAAGACGTGGGCCAGGGAGCTGTCGACCCGGGCGAATTCGCGGACCACTTCGAAGGTTTGCCCCCAGCTGGCGCCCAGCCCGCCGAAGTCGCGGGGGATACTCAAGGCCAGCAGGCCGCTGTTGCGGATGGCGTCACGTTCGGCCTTGGGTGTGCCGCCTTGGCGGTCGCGCTCGACCGCAGTGCGGGCGAACTCATTGGCCAGTTCCCGCGCGATGTGCAAAGGGGTCGAAGGAGTGCTGTGCAAAGGTGGCGCTCACTTGCTCTATGAGGGTGGATCCGATGCTAAAGGATCTAAAAAACTGAAAATAAATAACTTGTAGGTCTTTCGTTATGTCGTTTTTTATATTTCTTTTGGTTCTATATTCGTAAGTATTTATTCTTTTTAATTTTATTCGCTGCGGCGCAATCTGCACCTCAAGCACTGCGCGGCAGTGCACCCCAGGACGAGGAAACAGCACATGACCATCAAGGCAATCAACGTACGCAATCAGTTCAAAGGCACGGTCAAGGAGATCATCGAAGGCCCGGTGGTCTCGGAAATCGATGTGCAGACCTCCGCTGGCATCGTCACTTCGGTGATCACCACCCGCTCGGTGCACGAGCTTGAACTGCGGGTCGGCAGCGAAGTGATTGCCTTCGTCAAATCCACCGAGGTGTCGATCGCCAAGCTATGAAGGACAGGAACAAAAACAGGCCGAGCCCCGGCGACTTATTCCCCCAACATCTGAATACATAATTTAAGCAAAAAACTGGCACCCCTCTCGATGGGGTGTTTTTTTACCCAGAAATTGAAGCTATACCATAAATAAACATCTTATGTGTTTGCTGGTAAACGGTAGGTATGATAAGGCCCGGACTAAGATTTTCCAGCGCAATGTCTGCCTCGTCCATAAAAATGTCTTATAGGACTTGAAGAAACAGAAAGCTGACGCTGAAGAGTCCGGGCAGACTGTTGCCAAAAGTGATGCCTAGCGTCAAATACAAACTGTGTGGGAAACAGCTATGAGCAACTGGCGTTATGCCGTGTACGAAAAGTAATGTCGTATAAGGTGTTCGGCATCGTAGCCCTTGTCCGCCAACAACCAGCGGCAGCGCTTAGGCGATCGCCCTCTCTGACTGCTTGGTATTTGAACCCGGTCAAGTAATGGCTGCGCATGCGCAATGTCGCTGGCCTGTCCATCCGAAAAGTTGAAACACAGCGGTATTCCATTCGAATCGCAGAGCCTATGAATCTTGGTCGTGAGGCCACCGCGACTGAGCCCCAGCTCATGGTCTAGCGGTTCTTCAGCCCCCCCCTTTTTTCCGACGCCGGAGGAGGCTCGGGTTGCGCGCACTGTGGTGGAGTCGATCATCCAGGTGTCCAGATCGATCAGGCCTTGCTCATTGAGTTTGATGTTCAAGCGCTTGAGCATCTGGTCAAACGTGCCTCGATTTCGCCAGTCGCGAAAGCGCTGATAAACCGTCGACCAAGGGCCGAAGCGCTCAGGCATATCACGCCATGTGGCCCCCGAGCAGAGCACCCAGAGTATGCCGTTGAGCATCAGTCGGTCGTTGTTGCGCGGGCGTCCGGTTTTCTGATCTAGGGTGATCAAATCTTTAATCATTTCCCAGGACGCATCGCTGAGTTCGTATCGCTTGGCCATTGGGTGCTCCTATCTTTGATGGCGTCGATTCTACCCATTTCGATGTTTCAAGGGTTTTCGTACAGAACATAGGATGTGTCATTTTTCGACCGGTATTGACTTTGATGTGTCGGGGGTAGACTCTCGGTTTCGACGGGGGATCGTAGCTGGAATCGGATCGAAGTCGTTTTTCTGAATATAATCAAAGATTATTGTTTATCTCTGGCTCAGGAAAAATATGTCCTGGTTTACCTGGCCATGGATGTTGTTTTTCATGAGCGGAAATAACCAGGGCCTTTAGCTGAAAACTGTCTAAATTTGCCGGCAGGCGTGGGTTTGGTAATGTGTGATGGTGCTGGCAAGATAATGTCGATTAATACACCTGATCTATATAATAAATAGTGGTTGGTTCTAATGGTCGACACGTTACCACTGGATGGCTTGAGGCATACGACAGACAGGAGTCAATAGATAATGCTCCATGAACTTGCACTTACCTGATGTGGGTGCAATCAATCGATAGAAGTGACCTTATTCACTTCTGGAGGTAAGGATGCACGACCAAGTTACGTCGGAAGATTATGTTCGTCTGTGTATTCATCAGCTGTTTGAGGCGCAGGTTGCGCGCAGTCCTGAGGCAACGGCACTGATCTTTGAGGGTGAGGTGCTCAGCTACAGCGAACTCAACGCCAGGGCCAATCGGTTGGCGCATCGGCTGATTGCTTTGGGTGTCAGGCCTGACCAGCGAGTAGCAATTTGTGTCGAACGCTCTGCGGCAATGGTTGTTGGCCTGATGGCGATCCTGAAGGCGGGCGGCGCCTATGTGCCGCTCGATCCGGAGTATTCGGGCGAGCGACTGGCGTTCATTCTTGGCGATACGGCTCCGGCCATGGTGCTGGCTGATGCGGCCGGGCGCCATGCGCTCGGGGACGCTTTGCAGGCTCATACCGTCCTCGATCCCCGTGATGTCCACCCTGAAGCGGCCGCCAACCCTGAAGTCATCGGCCTTGCCCCCAGCAACCTCGCCTATATCATCTACACCTCAGGCTCAACCGGACAACCCAAAGGGGTCATGGTCGAGCATGCTCAGGTGGTGCGCCTGTTCGACACTACACACGCCGACTTTGGTTTTGAGGCCAGTGATGTTTGGTGCCTGTCCCACTCTTTTGCCTTCGACTTCTCGGTCTGGGAACTGTGGGGAGCCCTTCGTTATGGCGGCACGCTGGTGTTGGTTCCGCATGCCATTACCCGTTCACCGAAAGCGTTCTACCAGCTGATTTGTGAGCAGGGCGTCACCGTCCTGAACCAGACCCCGAGCGCCTTCACCGCCTTGATGGAATACGTACAACCGTCATCGGACCGGCTGCGCTATGTCATTTTTGGCGGCGAAGCGCTGCAGCCGTCAACCTTGCGCGACTGGTATGGCGTGCGTGGCGAATCTGCCCCGCAACTGATCAACATGTACGGGATCACCGAAACCACGGTTCACGTCACCTATTACCCGCTGACTTCATCGGATGCGCAACAAGCCGACAGCGTGATCGGTCAATGTCTGCCGGATCTGAATCTCTATCTTCTCGACGCATTTGGCCAGCCTGTTCCGATGGGGGCCGCGGGTGAAGTGTACGTCGGCGGCGCCGGCGTTGCGCGTGGTTATCTGAACCGGCCCGAGTTGACCGCAGAGCGTTTCCTGCACGATCCCTTCGCCGGCAAACCTGAAGCGCGGATGTATAAAACGGGGGACCTGGCCCGTCATCTTCCAAACGGCAATCTGGCGTTTCTAGGGCGCAATGACGACCAGGTGAAGATCCGCGGCTTCCGGATTGAACTGGGTGAAATTGCGGCCCGATTGGCCGAGCATCGTTCCATCCGCGAGGCGGTGGTGGTGGCGCAAGGCGCGGATGCCGACAAGCGCCTGGTTGCTTACGTGGTGGTGCAGTCCGCAGTTCAGAACACGCCGGTAGACTCCGAGGCTGGCTTGGCGCTAGCGGGCGCGCTGCGTGATTACCTGAGTAGCTGTTTACCCGACTACATGGTGCCGTCTGCCTTTGTGCGGATGGAAAGCTTACCGCTGACGGGCAATGGCAAGCTTGATCGGCGGGCGTTGCCGGTTCCAGAGGGCGATGATTTTGCCCATGCGATCTACGAGGCGCCGTTGGGCGAGATCGAGGTCACCCTTGCCAGGATGTGGTCAGAGCTGCTTGGCGTCGAACAAGTCGGTCGCCATGACAACTTCTTTGCCCTCGGCGGCCATTCTCTCATGGCCGTCCAGCTGATGCAGAAAGCCAGGAGTTATGGTTTGGAGTGTTCGTTGACCGACATTTTTGAACACCCGCGATTGGCTAACCTTGCCACTCAGATCGCACAGTCTCCTGTGTTCAACCCGCAGATCGGGGCGATCACGGTGCGCGCTGGCGGGACTGAGCCCCCGGTCTTTTTCGTGCCCTCGGGATTAGCCGATTACTCGTATGCTATTTCGCTAGCCCAACAAATCCGCGCCAGTTGTCCGATCCATGTATTGCCGTGGTCGGCCATTGACGACCCTCTACCTCAATCAATGGAGGATATGGCCGAAAAAATGATACCGCTCATCCAGACGATCCAGCCTGAAGGGCCTTATCGTATTGCGGGGTATTCCTCTGGAGGGATTCTCGCTTATGCCATCGTCCATGCGCTTATGTGCAAAGAGGCCAGCGTTGAATTTTTAGGCTTTATTGATGTTCCCGCGCCGCACAAGTTGCCATATAAAAACCAGGGCTTTGAGAACTACTTTATTGAGCATGTTAAGGCGTCGACTTCCGAGGCGGAGCGTCATCAATTCGATGTGTTAGATGAGGATGATGAGCTTGCGGAGCTGATAAGAAAAGCACAGCGTTTGGGAGGCTATGATTTAAATGCAGACCTCTCGCTGGAAACAGTCAAATGGCAAACCATTTATCATTTTTCACAAATTGCCGGCGCCTATAAACCATCTCCATTGCAGGTCAATCTCCATCATTTCTACGCGACTGATCGTGAGCGCCCCCCTTTGCCGCAGGTTGATATGGTAGGTGGGTGGAGAGAGCTCTTGCCTGATTTGGCGATGCGTTCTGTTTCTATTCCAGGTGGGCATGTCTCCATGATGGAGAACGTTAGTAATCGCAAGCACTTGGCTGACGCATTGAGTCGAGCGCTTTTGTAAGAGGTGATTGTTGAGTGTTTTGCATCATCTAGATGCAAGTGGACTTGTAACCTCCCAGTTGTATGTTTTCTCAAATAAGCACTCGGGCGCCGATTTACCGCTCCATTAATTTGAGTCGCCTGCAGCGGGCCATTCATCAGCGTCAAATCATAAAAAGGAGGAATCATGGCAAATCCCTACCGTGAGCTTCTCACCACTCCGGGCGTCATGGGGTTAGTGATCGCGAGTTCCATTGCCCGTCTGCCACAGGCAATGATCGGCATCGGCATCATTACCATGTTGGTGCAGCAGACGGGTCTTTATTGGCTGGCGGGCTCAGTCGCCGGTACTTTTACCTTGGCGAATGCGCTTATCGGTCCGCACGTATCGAAACTTGTTGATCAGCGGGGGCAACGTCGGGTTCTGCCCTTTGTGACGGCCTTCAGCATTGGTATGTTGCTCGCGCTGATCATTGCCGTCTACATGAGGGCTCCCGCCACACTGCTGTTTATTCTTGCGGCATTGGCGGGCACGATGCCGAGCATGCCCGCCATGATAAGAGCACGCTGGACGCAGCTTTTCCGTGGCAAGCCACAGTTACACACGGCCTTCTCCCTGGACACGGTTCTAACTGAACTCGCCTTTATCATCGGCCCACCACTTGCCATTGGTCTGAGCGTCAGCTTTTTCGCGGAAGCCGGGCCTCTTGTAGCCGTCTTGTTGCTGGTTGTCGGCGTGACGGCTTTTCTTATGCAGCGGCACACAGAACCGAAGGTGGTTGTGGGCATTAGAAGGAGCGCAAGCTCGACCCTGCTTATCCCCGGCGTTCGTACCATCGTGCTGGCGCTCTTGGCGATGGGTGTGATTGGCGGATCAGTCGACGTGGCGGTTGTTGCCTTCGCCAACGCACAAGGCTGGCCGGCGTCTGCCAGTTTCATCCTGGCAGCCTATGCGCTCGGCTCAATGATCGCGGGTCTGACGTTCGGTGCTTTAAGGATTTCCTTGCCGATTGAAAAGCAGTTCTTTATCGGGGTACTGATAACGGCAGTCACTGCCGTGTTGCCCATTCTTTCAGCGGACGTCTACATTCTTTCCGGGATGCTGTTTGTGGCAGGTATGTCATTTGCACCAACGATGGTCGTCGTGATGAATCTCGGTACGATCATTGTTCCACCGTCCAGGATCACCGAAGGACTTACGTGGATGACGACAGGCATCAGCATCGGCGTAGCGCTCGGTGGCGTCTTGGCGGGCCTGGTCATCGACGTCTATGGCGCGCTGGCAGGGTTCGGTGTCGCGATTGTCGCGGGTCTGTCCATGGTGGTGATCGTACTTTTGGGGTTGCGTACACTTCGTGCCACGTCTGCGGTTTGTGCCGAGCTGAACTTCCAGTGATCAGCACTCTTGCGGCAGGATCATCTGCGCTGGGGCATCGGCGGCCTTGCGCCGTGCAACCAGGTAATACAGCACGCTCGGCACCACCAGGCCGATGATCCACGACAGGTCGACGCCGCCCAGATGGGCAACCATCGGGCCGGTGTAGAGCTTGGTGGAAATGAACGGCATCTGCACCAGCACGCCAATGGTGTAGACGATGATGCCGGGCATGTTCCAGCGCCCGTAGCGGCCGTTGGGATTACCCAGTGCCGGCACGTCGTAGCGCTCCTTGGTGATGAAGTAGTAGTCCACCAGGTTGACCGCACTCCAGGGCACGAAGAAAGTCAGCAGGAACAGGATGAACGACTTGAACGCAGCCAGGAACGAATGCTGGCCGAGCAAGGCGATCAGGGTCGAGGCACCGACAATGGCCAGGACGAAGAACAGGCGCTGGCGCCGGGTCACTTCGATGTGCCCGCGAAAGCCACTGATGATGGTGGCGATGCACATGAAGCTGCCGTAGGAGTTGAGGGTGGAGATGGTCACCTTGCCGAAGGCGATGCTGAAGTACAGCAGCGCGGCGGTGGCGCCGGTACCGCCCAGGCCGACGATGTAGGCCACTTCACGGCCGGAGAACTGGCCGTTGGCAATCGCTGCGGCAAACACCCCGAGCACCATCGACGCCTGGGCGCCGACCACCGAGCCCAGGCCTGCGGCGAGGAAGGTCTTGAACGATGAGGTGTTGCTCGGCAGGTAGCGCGAGTAGTCGGCGACATACGGGCCGAAGGAAATTTGCCAGGACGCCGACAGCGACACTGCGAGCAGGAACGAGGCCCAGGTGAAGTGGCGGTTCTCCAGCAACTGGCTGATGTCGCTGATGACCATGATGCGGCTGAACAGGTAGACGAAGGCGATGATCCCCAGCACGCTGGCGACCCGGCCGATCCAGTGGATCATGCGGTAGCCGAACACCGTGGCAAGCACGATGACCCCGGCGAAGATCAGAATGCCGGCGCTGTCGCTGACGCTCAGCAACTGGCCGATGGCCTGGCCCGACAGCACCGTGCCGGTGGCGGTGAAGCCCAAGTACATCAGGCACACCAGGGCAATCGGGATGGCCGCGCCATACACACCAAACTGCACGCGGCTGGAGATCATCTGCGGCAGACCGAGTTTCGGCCCTTGGGCGGCGTGCAGGGCCATGACCGCGCCGCCGACCAGTTGGCCGAGCAGCAGGCCGATCAGCGACCAGAACACATCGCCACCGAGCACCACGGCCAGGGCCCCGGTGACGATTGCGGTGATTTGCAAGTTGGCACCCAGCCACAGGGTGAACTGGCTGTAGAGGCGTCCGTGTCGTTCGTTTTCCGGGATGTAGTCGATCGAGCGCCGCTCGATCAGGGGCTTGCTGCGCGAGGCATTGGCCTGGGTCATTGCTCGGGATCTCCGCCTATTGTTGTGTTGTCGCGGTCGGGTCGCCAGCCGAACGCAAGCGGGCGACTGAGCCGATATGAGCATGTCTATACAAATACAGTCAAGTGAAGGTGTCGGCTTTGTCGCATCCATCCGTCGCGATGGATGCTGCGATGATTTCGAGCATAAGGTTATGCTGTTGCGAAATATTACAAAGCCGGGTGAGGGAACAATGCCGTTAAAGGATTTGCTGTTGGCACTGGTAGTGATCGTCGTCTGGGGCGTCAACTTCGTGGTCATCAAGGTGGGCCTCGAGGGCCTGCCGCCGATGCTGCTGGGGGCCTTGCGCTTTGCCCTGGTGGCGTTTCCGGCGGTGCTGCTGGTCAAGCGCCCGCAGTTGCCTTGGCGTTGGTTGATCGCCTATGGCACAACCATCTCCCTGGGCCAGTTTGCCTTTCTCTTCGAAGCCATGGGCAACGGCATGCCGCCGGGGCTGGCTTCACTGGTGTTGCAATCCCAGGCCTTCTTCACCCTGTTTTTTGCCGCGTTCTTTCTCGGCGAGCGGCTGCGCGCGGCCAGCGTGCTGGGCTTGCTGGTGGCCGCCGGCGGCCTGACCCTGATCGGCAGCGAGAACGGCGCCAGCGTGCCGTTTTTCGCTTTGCTGCTGACCCTCTGTGCCGCCTCGATGTGGGCCATGGGCAACATCATTACCCGCCGCTTTGGCAACATCGACCTGGTGGCCCTGGTGATCTGGGGCGGCTTGATACCGCCGCTGCCGTTCCTGGCCCTGTCGTGGTGGCTGGAAGGCCCCGAGCTGATCGAAAGCTCCCTGCGTGGCATCGGCTGGAGTTCGGTGCTGGCGCTGGCGTACCTGGCGTTTATCGCCACCATGCTCGGCTACAGCCTGTGGAGCCATCTGTTGTCGCGCTACCCGGCGGGCAAGGTGGCGCCGTTCTCGTTGCTGGTGCCGGTGGTGGGCCTGAGCTCCTCGGCGCTGCTGCTGGGCGAGCGCCTGACCCCGATGCAAGGTTGGGGAGCATTGCTGGTGATGGCCGGGCTGTTGATCAACGTCTTCGGCCCGCGCGTGCGCCAGTTGATGCTGGCGCGGATGGCCGATTAGGGCAAAGCATGACCGCCGACAATGTTTGCTCGGCGCAGGGTGGTTAGCGTCTTGTGGGTTGTGCATTGGAAGGCACAGCTCTAATATCCAAGAACTTGCTTGTGTAATTACGCTCAACCACCACGGACGTTCAAATGGATTTGCATACCTCCCTCTGGCTGTTCCAGGCGGTTCAGGCCATTGGCCTGAGCCTCTGGCTGTGCATCGCGGTGCTCAATAACCTGCAGGCATTTCGCGCCTCCCTCGGTGCGGTCGGCGCGACCATGGCCATGGCGCCGCTGCGTCAGGCCCCAGCGATTGACTTCCCGCTGCTGTCTCGAGCCCTGCATTCGCCGGCAGTGCACCGACTTGCCCTGGTGCTGGTGCTGGTACTGCAGGTGGTGGCGGCAGGCGCTGCCCTGGTCGGTACTTATGTATTGATGATCGGTGCCGGTATCGAGCCGGCGCGGCCCTGGCTCAACCTGGCCCTGAGCGCGTTTCTCGGCTTTACCTTTGCCATGCTGCTGGGCGGCCTGTGGTTCGGCTACTGGATTCGCCAGGAGGGGCTGCAACTGACGCATTTGGTACTGGTGCTTTGGGCCCTGCTGGCCTTCGTGGTGTTCAACGTGCAGTGGGCCTGAGGCCAGCCTTACAGGGAGTGGTGGATGAACAGGAAGTTTCTCGCGCTCGGCATTTTGCTGGTGGGCGCAGCCATGGGGTCGTTGCTGGTCTGGCAACAGTCGCATACCGCGCAGGCTTCGGCGCCGCCGGCCCGTTCGCTGGTCAAGGTGGCACTGGGCACGGTGCAACGGGGCCCGGCCAACGGCTTTTTCGCCGGGGTCGGTGAGCTTGAGGCGGTGCGCCAGGTGCTGGTCTCGGCAGAGATCGGCGGGCGGGTGACGCAAATCAACTTCGTCTCCGGGCAAAAGGTACGCCGTGGCGATGTGCTGGTTACCCTTAACGATGCGCCCGAGCAGGCCGAACGCATTCGCCTGCAGGCGCAACTGCACAACGCGCGCATCAACCACCGTCGGGTCCGTGACCTGCTGGCGGAAAACGCCGCCACCCAGGAGCAGCTCGACAACGCCCTGGCCGCCCGCGACATGGCCAGCGGCGAACTGGCGCACACCGAGGCGGTGATCGCGCAGAAGAGCATCCGTGCACCGTTCGACGGCGTGCTCGGCATCCGCAAGGTCAACGAAGGTCAGTACCTGAATGTCGGCGACGCCATCGTCAGCCTGATCGACACCCGCACGCTGTATGTGAACTTCTCCCTCGATGAGCAACTGAGCATCCACCTCAAGCCCGGGCAGGCGGTCGATGTGTTGCTCGATGCCTATCCCGAGCGCACCTTTGCGGCGCGCATCAGCGCCATCGACCCGCTGATCGACCGTTCGCGTACGGTGCAGGTGCAGGCCACCCTGGACAACGCCGAAGCGTTGCTCAAGGCCGGTATGTACGCCAGCGTCAAGGTCGCCGACCCGCAGGTGGCCCAGGTGCTCAGCCTGCCGGAAACCGCCGTGACCTATACCGCCTACGGTGACACGGTGTTCCTCGCCCGGCATGACGAACAGCAGCAGGCTTTGGTGGTGCAGCGGGTGCCGGTGAAGATCGGCGAGCGCCAGGATGGCCGGGTGATCATCCTCCAGGGGCTACAGGAGGCCGACCAGGTAGTGACCTCCGGGCAGCTCAAGCTCAGCGACGGGGTGGCGGTCGAAGCCACCGAAGACACCCTGCAAGCGCCGGCGCTGTCCGGCTCCTGACTGATCGCCCAGAGACCTTCACATGAAATTCACCGATCTGTTCGTGCGCCGGCCGGTGCTGGCGCTGGTGGTCAGCATCCTCATTTTGCTGCTGGGCATTCTCTCCCTGCGCCAGTTGCCGATCCGCCAGTACCCGATGCTGGAAAGCTCGACCATCACCGTCACCACCGAGTACCCCGGCGCCTCGGCCGAGCTGATGCAGGGCTTTGTGACCCAGCCGATCGCTCAGGCGGTGTCGTCGGTAGAGGGTATCGATTACCTGTCGTCGTCTTCGGTGCAAGGCCGCAGCCTGGTCACCGTGCGCATGGAGCTCAACCGCGACTCGACCCAGGCGCTGACCGAGGTCATGGCCAAGGTCAACCAGGTGCGCTTTCGCCTGCCCGAGCAAGCTTATGACCCGGTGATCGAACGTTCGTCCGGCGAGTCGACGGCGGTGGCCTATATCGGCTTTGCCAGCAACAGCGTGTCGACCCCGGCGATGACCGATTACCTGGCGCGGGTGGTCGAGCCGATCCTGACCACCATCGATGGTGTGGCCAAGGTCCAGGTGTTTGGCGGCCAGACCTTGTCGATGCGCCTGTGGATCGACCCGGCGCGCCTGGCCGCCCGTGGCCTGACCGCTGCCGATGTGGCCGAGGCGGTGCGCCGCAACAACTACCAGGCAGCGCCCGGCAAGGTCAAAGGCCAGTTCGTGGTCGCCAACATTCGGGTCAATACCGACCTGACCAGCGTCGGCGAGTTTCGCGAGCTGGTGATTCGCAACGACGGCAACGGCCTGGTGCGCATCAAGGACATCGGTACTGTCGAACTGGGCGCCGCTTCGGTGGAAACCAGCGCCTCCATGGACGGCGTGCGCGCCGTGCACCTGGGTCTGTTCCCGACTCCCGGCGGTAACCCGCTGGTGATCGTCGACGGCATCCGCAAGGTCCTGCCGGACATTCGCAAGACCCTGCCGCCGGACGTCAAGGCCGAGCTTGCCTTCGAGACCGCGCGGTTTATCCAGGCGTCGATCGACGAGGTCAGCAAGACCCTGCTCGAAGCGCTGCTGATCGTGGTCATCGTGATCTACCTGTGCCTGGGCTCGCTGCGCACGGTGTTGATCCCGGTGGTGACCATTCCGCTGTCGATGCTCGGTGCGGCGGCGCTGATGCTGATGTTCGGCTTCAGCCTCAACTTGCTGACCTTGCTGGCCATGGTCCTGGCCGTCGGCCTGGTGGTGGACGATGCCATCGTCGTGGTCGAGAACGTCCACCGCCACATCGAAGAGGGCAAGACCCCGGTGGCCGCCGCATTGGTGGGGGCGCGGGAAGTGGCCGGGCCGGTGATTGCCATGACCATCACCCTGGCCGCGGTGTACGCGCCAATCGGCATGATGGGCGGGCTGACCGGTGCGCTGTTTCGCGAATTCGCCCTGACCCTGGCCGGGGCGGTGGTGGTCTCCGGCGTCGTGGCCCTGACCCTGTCGCCGGTGATGAGCTCGTTCCTGTTGCAGTCCAAGCAGTCGGAAGGGCGCATGGCCCATGCCGCCAACCGCTTCTTCGATGCCCTGGCAAGCCGCTACAGCCGGGTGCTGGAATTCTCCCTGGCGCGGCGCTGGCTGAGCGCCGGGTTTGCCTTGCTGGTGCTGCTCAGTCTGCCCTGGCTCTACGGCTTGCCCCAGCGCGAACTGGCGCCGACCGAAGACCAGGCCGGGCTGCTGACCGCGATCAAGGCGCCGCAACACGCCAACCTCGATTACGTCGAGCGCTTTGCCGACAAGCTCGACCAGGTCTACAACCGTCTGCCGGAAACCGTCAGTACCTGGATCATCAACGGCAGCGATGGCCTGGCCTCGGGCATCGGCGGTATCAACCTGTCGCTGTGGGACGAACGTGAGCGTAGCGCTTCGCAGATCCAGGTTGACCTGCAAGCGGCGGTCAACGACGTCGAAGGCACCAGCATCTTTGCCTTCCAACTGCCGGCCCTGCCGGGTTCAACTGGCGGCTTGCCGGTGCAACTGGTGCTGCGCAGCTCCCAGGACTACCAGGTGCTGTACCAGACCATGGAAGAGATCAAGCAAAAGGCCCGCGACAGCGGCTTGTTCGCCGTGGTCGACAGTGACCTGGACTACAACAACCCGGTGGTCCAGGTGCGTGTCGATCGGGCCAAGGCCAACAGCATGGGCATCCGCATGCAGGACATCGGCGAGTCGCTGGCGGTGCTGGTGGGCGAGAACTACCTGAACCGCTTCGGCCTCGAAGGGCGCTCCTACGATGTTATCGCCCAGAGCCCGCGCAGCCAGCGCCTGACCGCGCAAACCCTGACCCGCCAGTACGTACGCAGTGAAGACGGCACCCTGGTGCCGCTGTCGACTGTGGTGCAGGTGTCCGAGCAGGTTGAGCCGAACAAGCTGACCCAGTTCAACCAGCAGAACGCCGCGACCTTCCAGGGTATTCCGGCAGCGGGGGTGACCCTGGGCGACGCGGTGGCGTTTCTCGATCAGGTGGCGGCGTCGTTGCCAGCCGGTTTCAGCTACGACTGGCAGTCTGACGCACGCCAGTACACCCAGGAGGGCAGTGCGCTGATGCTGGCGTTCCTGGCGGCGGTGATCGTCATCTACCTGGTGCTGGCGGCGCAGTACGAAAGCCTGGTCGACCCGCTGATCATCCTCATCACCGTGCCGCTGTCGATCAGTGGCGCGCTGATCCCTCTGGCGCTGGGCTATGCGACGGTGAATATCTATACCCAGATCGGCCTGGTGACGCTGATCGGCCTGATCAGCAAGCACGGCATCCTCATGGTCGAGTTTGCCAACACCCTGCAGGAAGAAGAGCAACTGGACCGCGCCGCGGCGATCAGCAAGGCAGCGCAGATTCGCCTGCGGCCGATCCTGATGACCACCGCGGCCATGGTCGTCGGCCTGATCCCCTTGCTGTTCGCCTCCGGCGCTGGCGCCAACAGCCGCTTCGGCCTGGGGTTGGTGATTGTCTGCGGCATGTTGATTGGCACCTTGTTCACCCTGTTCGTGCTGCCCACGGTGTACAGCCTGCTGGCGCGCAAACACTCGGTGGCCGCAGGTTCGACGCGTGCGGTTGCCCTGGCTGATGCGCTGAGGAGCGAAGGATGAACAGACACACTCTGACCCTGGCCTGTGTGCTGGCGAGCCTGGCCCTGGCCGGTTGCAAGGTGGGTCCCGACTACGAGAAAGCCACGCCTGCGCCCATGCCGTTGAGCACACCGCAACAGCAGCAATTCGCCGCGGCTGCGCAGTTGCCGGCGCAGTGGTGGTCGTTTTTCGATGACCCGCAGCTCAACAGCCTGGTCGATAGCGCGCTCAGGCATAACCACGACATTCGCCAGGCCCAGGCCAACCTGCTGGCAGCGCGGGCGCTGTTCGATGACAGACGCCTGGATCAGTACCCGGGTGTCACCGCACGCACGGGTTTCAGCCAGAGCCTTGAGCCGCAGCAACTGGCCGACGGCAGCGACCCGCAGCGGATGTTTTCGCGCAGCTACCGCGCAGGCTTTGACGTGCAGTGGGAGATCGACTTGTTCGGCCGCTTGCAGCGCCTGACCGCCGCGGCCGAGGCCCGCTCGGAGGCGGCGCGGGCTGACCTTGAGCAGATGCGCCTGAGCATTGCCGCTGAAGTCGCCCGCGCTTACTACCAGCAACAGGGTTTGCGTCGCAGCCTTGAAGTGGCGCAGGCCCAGGTTGACGCCTGGGGCGAAACCCTGAAGCTCACCAGTGCCCAGGTGCGTGCCGGCAGCGGCCAGTACGAGGACGAGCAGAACGCCCATGCCAACCTGCTGCTCAGTGAGGCAGCGGTGCCGCCCTTGCAGGCGTCGATCCAGGAGGCCGGTTATCGTCTGGATGTGCTCACCGGGCGTGCCCCGAGCCTTGCCGAGGAACCTGCGCAAGCGCGTTTTCTGCCGCCATTGGCGCGGCAATTGCCCTTGGGCGATGTCAACGCGCTGATCAACAACCGCCCGGATGTCGCCAGTGCCGAGCGGCAACTGGCAGCCAGCAGCGAAGACGTTGGCGTGGCTACCGCCGAGCTGTATCCACGCCTGGACCTGGGCGGTTTCATTGGCTTCTTCGCCCTGCGCAGTGGCGACCTGGGCAGCGCCGCCCGTGCGTATGAACTGGCGCCGACGGTGACCTGGCCGGCGTTTCGGTTGGGGAATGCCAAGGCCCGCTTGCGCGCTGCCGAGGCGCAATCGCAAGGAGCGCAGGCGCGCTATGAGCAGTCACTGCTGCTGGCCCGCGAAGAAGTGGAAAACGCCGTCACCCGTCTTGCCCGCAACCAGACCCGGCTCGGCGCGTTGATGCAGTCGGCGGCCCATGGTGCCGATGCCGTCGACATCGCCTCCAAGCGTTATCGGCGGGGGGCGGGTACCTACATGGCGGTGCTCGAGAACCAGCGGGCGTTCTTCTTGATCAAGCGGGAAGTGGCCGAGGCGGAGACTGCGTCGTACCTGAATGCGATTGCCTTGTACAAGGCGTTGGGCTGGGGCAGTGGCGGGGTGCAGTGATCGGTTCATCGCGGGTCCAGCCCGCTCCCACGGTGGGAGCGGGCTGGACCCGCGATGAGGCCCTTCAGTCCGCCGCCAATCCATTGGCCAGCAACTGCGCCTTGAGCTGCGGCCGATAGTTGCGCGCATAACAGCGGCCGATGCTGCCCGACCAGTTCTGCCCCTCGACCCGCCCGGCAACGTGCCAATGCGCCATCAGCGCCGCATCGTATGCCTCGATCGCCGACGGCAATGCGTCAGCGTCATAGCGCTCGTCATGACGAAACGAAGCCAAGGGCAAGCGCGGCTTTTGCAGTGCTGGCTGTTGCACATAACCCAAGGCAACACCGCACAGGGCAAAGGATTTTTTCGGCAGGCCGAGCAGTTCGATCATGCCACTGGCATCGGCGCGAATCCCGCCCACCGGGACCACGCCCAAACCCAGTGAACGCGCAGCCGTCATCAGTGTCGAGAGGAGGATACCGCCATCGGTACAGGCGGCAATCATGCCTTCCAGGTGCTGGTGGATGCACTGCTGATCACCACTCAGGCGCGCCGCCAGTTCGGTCTTGTAGAAGTCCACCACCAGGGTGATGAACACCGGTGCTGCAGCAATCCACGGTTGCCCGCCGGCCAGTTTGGCGATCTGCCGGCGACGCTCTGCATCGCGCACCACCACGGCTGAAATGTGCTGGGCATTGAAGGAGGTCGGTGCCTGGTGGGCTGCCTGGAGGATGGTGTCGAGCAGGCTGTCGCTGATTGGCCGGTCGTGGAAACTGCGCTCGCTGCGATGGCTGGCGAGCAACTCGATGGTCGGGTTCATGTGCGCCTCATTCCTTAAGGACTTATGGGGTTACTGCGCGGGCGCCGTCCTCGGCGAAACCCGGTACACGCAGCGTCGGTCACCTGATATCAGATGTTCGCAGCGTTCGACAAGCGCCTGTTCACCAAGCACCGCCTGGAAAATCTGCAACTCCGAGCGGCAGAAGCCCTGGCAGCGGCTGGCCGCCACGCAGATCGGACAGTGGTTTTCGATGATCAGCCAGCCGTTGTCGCTTGCGACCATCTCTGCCATGTAACCGGCGCGTTCGCGCAGTTGCACCAGTACTCGCACCTTGTCTTCGACCGACTCGGCCTGGCTGCACGCCTGCAGGTATTCGCTGCGGTTGGCGGTTTCCATGCGGGTGATCAGTTGATCGACCCCTTCATGGCCGAACACCTGCTCGACCGTCTCGATCAGTTGCAGGGTCAGCACGCTGTGAGAATCAGGGAAGCGCCGCTGCGCAGCCTCGGTCAGGGTCCACTTTTGCGAAGGGCGGCCAGCGCCTTTGCTTGGGGCACTGATACCGGTGATCAGTTCGGCGGCCTGCAATTTCTGGATCTGCTGGCGTGCGGCTTCAAAAGTAATGTCCAGCAGGCTGGCAAGGTCGGTGGTTTTCAGCGCGCCACGGGTCTTGAGCAAAAACAGGATGCGCTCGAAGGTGGAGTTGGCGTCGGCAGCGGGTGCAGTCATCGTGGGCAAATAACCATGCGAATAGGCGTTAACGGTCGACCTGTGGCGCCATCCATTGCGCAGGTAACGAGCTTGAGCTTAGGCAGTTTTAGCACTGCACGCTTTATTTGTAAAAGGTATCAACTACAAATTTGAAAGCTCAAAAAAATATAAAAGATCAAATTTGTGTTTTCCTCGGTAGCGACTAGCATCATTTCTTAGTTTTGCGCCTGTGGCCGCAGTGAGCCGCGTCAACAGCCAGAACTTCGCCGTGCATTGCTAGGCCATGGGCCTGAAGCATTTAGGGAAAGAAACTCAACAGGGAAGTGAGTGTATGAATGCGCAAAAACCGGTCACCATCTATGAACACGCCGAAGAGGCCAACACCCTCAACGGTGTGTTCGACCTGGTGAAGCTCTCTGACCAGTATCGCCAGTCGGCGATCCTCCACGCGGCAGTGGCGCACAAGGTGTTCGACCACACCCGCGCCCCGGTCAAGGCCGAAGCGGTGAGCCTGGCGCTGGGCTGGGTGGCCAACAAGGGCAAGATTTTCCTCAATGCCCTGGTTGCCATGGGCCTGCTGCAAAAAACCGACAAAGGCTTCGTCAACTCGCCGTTGAGCGAGCGCTTCCTGGTCAGCAGCAGCGCCGAATTCATCGGTCCGATCATTGCCCACCAGCGCCTGCAATGGCAGAACTGGCCGCGCCTGGGCGAGATTCTCAGCACCACCCAGTCGCTGGATTTCCAACAGGAAAACCGCTTCAAGCATGATGTCGCCGCTCGTGATGCATTCAACGATGCCATGGTTCGCTTCAGCCAGCCAATGGTCGATGTACTGCGTGAGCTGTCAGTCTTTGACCAGGCCAAGCGTGTGATCGATCTGGCCGGGGGCCACGGCACCTATATCGCCGAGATCGCCCGTCGCCATCCGCAGGTCAGTGGCGAAATCTGGGACCTGGACGCCACCCGCCAGGCCGCCCAGAGCACCATCGGCAAATATCAACTCGAGCAGCGCCTGAGCTTCAAGGAGCGCAACCTGCTCGACCTTGCGCGTTATCAGGACGCGCGCGCCGACGTGGTGATGCTCAACGACTGCCTGCATTACTTCACCCGCGAACAGACCACGGCGCTGATCAAGGGCGCTAGCCAGTTGCTGGAAAACAACGGTGCACTGCTGATCCTCAGCATGACCCTGGACGAAGACGAGATCCACCCGGCGCTGTCGGCGGATTTCTCGTTGCACATGATGGTCAACACCGTGAATGGTGAGTTGCACCCGACCCGCTGGCTGGCAAAACAGCTGCAGGATCAGGGCCTGAGCGTCGACCAGGAGCCGATTGGCCGCTACACCCTGCTGGTCGGACGGAGGACGCACTGATGCTCAAGTTCATTCTGTTGCACCCAGCCAACCCGGACGGGCGGATGCTGACCCTGATCGGCGAGTTGGGCCAGGTGGCCAGTGCGGCCGGTTTCGAACTGCACGCCACGGCGCAGTTGGCCCGCCAAGGCGAGGCGGATGGCCTGATCGTGTTGCTGGCAAGTGATCAGCATGCGGCACTTGGCGCGCAATTCAAGGCGGCCGAAGCCCTCTATCGCAATACCGCGGTGACCCTGGTACGCCTGGCTGACAGCCAGGGCCGGGAGCCTGCCGCGGAGGGTATCCAGCAGCAGTTGCTGCAGGCTGCGGCCTGTTTCGTCTATCCCTACGGCCTGACGCAACTGCACCAGCCGCTGGCGAACGACGCCTTGAAAACCTGGCTGGCCGGCTACGCCAAGTTCACCGCCGCGGTGAAGATGTGGCGTGCCCTGGAAGGGGTATCGATCGATGCCGCGGCGCTGGCCCGCCAGCAACCACAGCTCAATCACATCAATATCCTGGCCCGCGACCTGGAAGTGTCCCAGGCCTTCTACCGCAATATCTTCGGTGCCCGCTACTGCTACAACCTCGGCCCGCGCAAGGTGGTAATGGAACTCAACGGCTTTGACTTCTTTATCGAGCAGAGCGCCGAGTTCAGTTATCCGCCGGGCTATCACATCGGCATCCGCGCCTTGCCCGAGGACGTCAAGCGCATTGCCGAACGGGTCGTCGCCAATGGCGCAATCAAGCTGGTCAAAGGCAATGGGCCGGCGCCGGGGTATCACCATGGCCCGGACAACGTACGCAGCGCCGTGTACTTCGAAGACCCCGATGGCCTGGTGGTCGAAGTCTACAGTGCCGAAATCGAGATGATCGAAACCAACCGCCGGCTGCTGCTCGACCAGCTCTAAGGCTACCCCTGGGTACTGCGTCGTGGGCCGAACCGGGTTCGGCCCCGCCGTGGGCGTCGTTACTCAATACAAGGTGCAAGGATGAACAGTCTCAAGGATCGGCATTGGCCGCGGCTCCCCAGCCCGCTGCCCAAAGACGTTACTGACAGGGTGCTGATGGGCTACCCCGAGCAGTACCTGGAATACCCGCTGGTGGAGCAGGTCGGCCTGGCCGTGCGCGCGCTGCTCGATACGCCGCTCGAGCAGTTGCTGGAGCTGGTGCAAAGCGCCGCTGCGCCGCTGTACCGGCGCATTGCTGCAGGTGAAGTGCTGGGCCTGCGCGGCGACCCGCGCATCGATGTGTTCAACCCGCAGATGATCGACATTCCCGCCGCGACCGTGCAGATCGGCCTTGCGCCAGAGCGGGTCGCTGAAGTGATGGATGCGTTCGACGGTCTGGGCCTGGACCGCAGCTGGATCGAGAAGGAAACCCCAGTGCACAGCGTTGCGCTGGACAGCTACCGCATCGCCCGCTTTGCCGTGACCAACAGCGAATACCGGGAGTTCCTGCTCGACACCGGCCACCCGGCGCTGCCCAGCAGTTGGGCCTTCGGCCGCTACCCGCAGCAGCGCGCCAACCACCCGGTGTACAGCGTCAGTGACAGCGACGCCGATGCCTACGCGCAGTGGCTGAGCCTGCGCACCGGCCGGCGCTTCAGCCTGCCGACCGAAGCACAATGGGAACATGCCGCCGCCGGGCCCCAGCGCCTGCAGTTTCCCTGGGGCGAGAGCTTTCACGTCGAGTACGCCAACACCGTTGAGCTGGGCTACCTGGACAGCACGCCGGTGGGGGTTTTCCCCCAGGGCGCCTCGGCGTTCGGTGCGCTGGACATGGCCGGCAACGTCGAGGAATACGTCGCCGATGACTATCGGCCGTACCCCAGCGGCCCGCAGATCAACGACGACCTGGTGCTGGATGTCGGTCGTCACCGAATCGCCCGTGGTGGCAGCTTCACGCGCTTTCGCGACCTGGCGCGCAACCCTCGGCGACATGGGCGTTACCCGCGACCGATCTATGTCATGGGCTTTCGCCTGGTAGAAAACAACAACTGAGTTATCTGTCAATCGTGCGAGGTTTGATCATGAACAACGACGTTTCGCTGCACACCAAGGTGCCGATTTCGATCCTCGGTGGTTCGGTCGACGCCCACTTCTTCGGCTTCAAGGGCTTTGACAAGCACAACGAGCATTTTGCCGTCGGCATCAACCTGGACAAGGCCCAGGTGCCGCTGGTGCGGGTGCACTCGGAATGCATCACCGGCGATGTGTTCGGCTCCCAGCGCTGCGATTGTGGCCCGCAATTGCAGGAGGCGCTGAACACCTTGAACGTGCAGGGCGGCTACCTGATCTACCTGCGCCAGGAAGGGCGCGGCATCGGCCTGTATTCCAAGTTCGAAACCTACCTGTTGCAGGACCGCGGCCTGGACACCTACGAAGCCAACCTTGAGCTCAACCACCCCGCCGATTCGCGCAGCTTCGCCCCGGCGGCACAGATGCTCAAGGCCTTGAATGTGCACTGCTGCCGCCTGTTGACCAACAACCCCGACAAAGTCCAGCAACTGCGCGATGGTGGCATCGAGGTCATCGACCAGGTGCCGACCGGGGTGTTCCTGACCCAACACAACCGCAATTACCTGCTGTCGAAGGTGGCCAAGTCCAGCCACTCCATCAAGCTCTGATTGTTCTCTGAAGAAAAAAGGATTTTTCGATGAAACACATAGGCCCCATCAGCGGCATTGCCGCCCATGCAGCAGAGTTCGTCGCCACCGCCGGCTACGACAACCAGGTCATTTTGTGGAATGCCCGCACCGGCTTGCCCATTCACCGTGTACACCATGATCACCTGGCCAACCAGTGTGCCTTCAGCGCAGACGGCAAGCACCTGGTCAGTGCCAGCAGCGATTACACCGCGCGGATCTGGGAAGTGCCGAGCATGCGCCTGAAGGCGGTGTTGTCTGGCCATGACGACGATGTCGAGATGGCGGTGTTCTCGCCTGACGGCACGCTGGTCGCCACCTGCTCGCGTGATCACGTACTGCGCATTTTCGACCTGCAGGGCGAGCTCAAAGGCAGTTTTCATGGCCACCAGGCGGACGTGATTTCGGTGGTCTGGTCACCCGACGGCAAGCGCCTGATTTCCAGCAGTGACGACGGCACCGTGCGCCAGTGGGACACCGCCAGTTTCGCCCAGTGCGATGAAGTGGACATTGGCGGCGTCGAGACCGACACCATCGCCATCACCCGCAATGGCGTAGTGTTCGCAGGCGACGACGAAGGGCGCATCTCGATCATCGGCCAGGGCCAGGTGCGCAGCGTTGCCGCCCACGCCGCCGGGATCAAGCGCATCGTCTGGAACGATGACAAGCAACTGCTGGTGACCCTCAGCTACGACCGCTCGGCGATCCTCTGGCGCCTCGATGCCCAGCACACCCTCAGCAAGCTGCGCAGCACTGCGCTGCCTAGCATCATCTGGCCACGCAGCTGCGCTTTTGTCGGTGAAGAAGAACTGGTGTTCGCCACTTTCGGTTCGCGCTATGCCACCTGGAACTACGAGCGTGACCAGTGGAGCATCGACGGTATTCAGCCGGCGGTCAGCATCAATGCCGTGGTCAGTGCCCAGGGCCAGCAGTACAGCATCGGCGATGCCGGCTTGCTGTTTCGCGACAACAAACCGGTGACCGGGGTCGGTAGCCTGTGCAACTTCCTCCAGCCCTTCGGGCCGCTGCTGTTGACTGGCGGGCAGATGGGCCAGGTCTTCGATGCCTTCACCGGGCAGCTGCTGTATCAGCACCGCTCGCCCCTGAACTGCGGCACCACCTTTGAAAAGGACGGCGTGCTGCATGCGCTGATCGGCACCTACACCGGCGAAGGCCTGGTGTTCATCCTCGATGGCCGTGACGGCCTGAAACTGGTGGCCTCGATTGCCATGCACGACAACGCCATCAAAGGCGTTGCGGCCAACGATCGCTACCTGTTCAGCGTCTGCGCCTCGGCCGATGCCGCGCTGCACCGCATCGATGACTTCAGCTGTGCCCGCCATATCGACAATGCCCATTCGCGCATTTCCAATGGCTGCTGCCAGATCGCCGGCGGCTTTGCCAGCATCGGCCGCGACCTCAAGTTGCGCCTGTGGCTGGAGAGCGGTGATGAGGTCTACGACTCGCCGCACCAGCACTCGATCAAGTGCATCGGCGCTTCGGCCGACGGCGCGATCATCGCCACGGCTGCCTACAACGGCACGGTGGCGCTGTTCGACCTGGGCACCCGCAGCTGGCAGCCACTGCAGCGGCCCACCGCCAGCGGCATTTCCTGCATCACCCACAGCGGTCAGCAGCATGATTTTCTGGCCAGCTCCTATGACGGCAACATCTATGGTATCGCCGCCCGGCGTGCCTCCTGAGTGCGAGGAGATCGGTCAATGAGCAAGCAGGCAGTGGATTTCATGGAGCCTTCGGCGTACCGCAAGGCCCTCGATACCTCGTTCGTGCACCGCTATAGCCACGGTGAAGACGAGTGGTCGTGGGACATCGGTATGGCCAAGGCGGCGCGGGTGTTCCTCGCGGCACTGGGCGACCCGCCCGACCAGCGCATCCTCGATGTGGGTGTCGGGCGTGGCCGCGATGCCTCGGAGTTCATCCAGGCCGGACACCGGGTCACCGGCCTGGACATCGTCGAGAACTCCAGCTGGCCGCTGTTGCGCAAGCGCTGGGGCGAGCGCCTGGAACTGGTCAAGAGTGCCCTGCAGGACTGGCAGCCAGCGGATGGCCGGCGGTTCGACGCAGTGCTCGACAATGGCTGCTTCCACCATCAGCACCCTGATGAGTGGGATGCGTACCTGGCGCATATGCGCAGCCATGTGCGCAAGGGCGGCCTGATTGCCCTCAACGTGTTTGGTGTCGACAGCAGCAACCCGGTACCGGGCTGGCGCGAGATGGACAATCAGCGCCAGGGCTACTTCTTCACCGAGCAGGGCATCCGCGACACCCTCGAAAGCTACGGCTTTGCCTGGCAGGAGCTGGTGGTGATCGAGCGTCAGCATGGCGACGCCATGTACCTGCTGGCGCTGGTACGCAACTGAGCGGGACCACGGCCGGGCCCTGACGCATCAGGGTCTGGCCGTGGTGTTTACTTCCTGCAGATCAGGCCGATCTGCAGGCTGTTGCTTTCGAACTCATCCCAGTAGCCCGGTTCGCGGGCTTCTTTGCGTTGCTTGCTGATCAACGGCGCGATCCAGCGACAGTCGCTGAAGCCTGCGGCTTTTGCCGCGTCTTCATACACGTCCTGACGCCAGCGGTAGTAGGTGAAGTCCGCTGGCGGCGTGGACATGAACTGGGCCTTGCAGCGATAGCCGCCGTTCACGGCGCTCTCATCCAGCACGCTGATGCCGTAGCGGGTGAAGTTGCCCTTGCCCAGGTCGAACGCCGGGTTGGCCGTGTAGGCGATCAAATGGCCGCCGGGCTTGAGGTTCTGCGCTGCCGCGCTGAACATCCGCCCCAGGTCCTCGACGCTGCTGGCGTAATTGAACAACCACGCTGCGGTGACCTTGTCGTAGGTGCCGATGCGGCCCATTTGCGTGACGTCGCGTACTTCGTAGGCAATGCCGTCGTTGGCCTGGCGGGCCTGGTAGATCATGCTCGGAGAAAAATCCACGCCGCGCACATGGGCAGCGCCCCAGTCCTTGAGCTGACGGCTGAAAAAGCCTTGTCCGCAGGCCAGGTCGAGAATGTCCAGGCCCTGCACGTTGCCGACCATGTAGCGAAAGGTGTCGACTTCGACCCCGCGCTGGCTGGCGTGGCTGGTGAAGTCTTCGAACTGTTCGCTGATGCGCTCATACACCTGCTTGGCTTCTTTCATCGGCTGCTCCTTGCGTGGGGATGGATCAATTCATCAGGCCAGGGCCTGGGCCGGGCTGCGGGTAATGCGCCAGGTCATCAACAGGGCCAGCAGCGGCGCCAGGGCGAAAACGCCGAACAACCAGCTGGCCGCTTGTTGAGCACCGGCGATACCACCGGGCTCGACCAGCCCGGCGCTGTTGCTGACCAGACCGGCCAGTGCCGCGGCGAGGGCGGTGGCGTAGAGCTGGACGGTGGTGATCGACGCCGAGGCGAGGTTCTCTTCGCCCGGGCGGGCAGCGCCGAGCACCCGGGTCAGCAGGTGCGGCCAGCCCAGGCCGATGCCCATTCCCACCCCGGCCAGGGCCAGGCAATACAGGGCCAGGCCCCAGGCTTGGGCCAGCCAGGGCCGTTGTGGGGTCATCAGTGCCAGTGCCAGCAGGGCGATGAAGATCAGCGCCGGGCCAAAACGGATCATGCGCTCGGCCGCAGCAGCGGTGCGGCTGGCGCTGAACAGCGCGGCGACGGTCCAGCCAGCGGCCATGGCGGCGGTCATGTAGCCGGCCGTCAGAGGGCTCAGGCCATGTATCTCTTGCAAGAAGTAGGGCACGAAAATCTCTGTGGTAATCGCCGCGATCAACAGGCACATCACCGCATACAGCGCACCCAGCGGCGTACCCAGGGCGTAGGCGCCCGTGGGCAATAAACGTCGACCGGGCGTGTGGTCCTGGCGCGCGATCAGCACGGCAATGGCCAGGCCCGCGCCGATGCCAATCAGGTTCCAGAGCAGTTGCGTCGACAGGCTGGCGGCGGAAATTGCCAGCACCGACGCCACCAGGCAGGCGATCAGACCATAAGGGGGGCGGGCTTGGGAGCGGGCCACGACCTTATTGTTCAACTGGCTGATGACGATCAGCGCCAGCAGCGCCGCCACCGGCAACAGCGACCAGAAGGCCCAGCGCCAGTGGCCGCCCTGGGCAAAAACACCACCTACTGCCGGCCCGCACAGGGTGGCCACGCCCCACATGCCGGACACCAGGGCCATGGCTCGCGGCCACAAACGCTCGTCGAACACCAGGCGGATCAGGGCGTAGCTCAGTGCAAACAGAATGCCGCCGCCCAGGCCCTGAACGCTTCGGCCAATCAGCAGTACCGGCATGCTTGGCGCCGCCGCGCAGATCACCGAGCCCAGAGCGAACAGCGCCAAGGCCAAAAGAAACGCGGCACGTGCGCCCAGGCGTTCGATCAGTTGCGCTGACAGGGTCGAGCCGATAATCGAGGTGGCGACGAACAGCGTGGTGCTCCAGGCATAAAAAGCCAGGCCACCGATGTCGGCAATCACGGTTGGCAAGATGGTAGTGACGATATAGACGTTGATCGCATGCAGGGCCACACCACCGGCCAGGGCGATCGAGCGCAGGGCGTTGCGCCCGTGCAGCAATTGGGCCCATGAAGCGGGGGCGGGGGTGTGGGCGGTATTCATGCGCGGCTCCTTCGCAGGTGGGGCTTCGAGTGGCTGAAAGTTTAGGTGCAGTTACACTGTTACACAATGTATTGCTTGTATAAATAGCCCGCGCTCCAGGCGTCGGGTTTGCTACCATCGCGTTTTTTTCGCCCGCTCACTGACGTGTCGGGCGGCTGACAGGCAAGACCGAAGGAGAGCAGTATGATCATCACCACCACAGGGACCATCGAAGGCCGGGAAATCGCGGCTTATCTGGATGTGGTCAGCGCCGAGTCGGTCCAGGGCATCAATGTGGTTCGCGATATGTTCGCCAGCTTTCGCGACTTTTTCGGTGGCCGTTCACAAACCCTGGAAAGCGCCCTGAAAGAAGCACGCATTCAGGCCACCGACGAAATCCGTGCCCGCGCACGCAGCCTGCAGGCCGATGCAGTGGTGGGCCTGGACTACGAAATCAGCATGCCGTCGGCGCGTGGTGGCATGGTCGTGGTGTTCGTCACCGGTACTGCGGTGAAGCTCAGGTAAGCGCCAGGGTGCGACAAAAAAGCCCGGCCATTGGTCGGGCTTTTTTGTCTTAGCCCGTGCGGTCCGTAAATGACCGGCTAGTCTCAGAATCACTAGGGTCAGTGCTTTTCTGGGCAATCATCTGCTTGCCGGTACTGATCCGCTGTCGGAGGGAGACTGGGGCATGATTGAATCTTACATCGAAGACCACGGCGACGATTTTCCAATCAACAGTGTGGTGCGTTGCGGTCAGAGCGGCTATCGGCTGGGCTTTGCCAACATGACACTGGATGACGCACAGGTGCGTCTGAACGCACTGCCGCGTAGCAAGAAGGGCAAATTCACCCCGCGCTTGCCCGCGAAGAAGTGATCGAATCGTCCACAACCCCGCCCAACGGCGGGTTTTTTTGGCTCTTCACGGAATCCAGGGTTGGGATGTTGAGGCTGCGAGTTTATCCATTCAGTGTGGGGCCAACAGCGGCGCCACACCGAATGGATAAGCCCGCAACCCAACCCAAGACTCATAGCCCCCGGGATTCCGTGAAGAACCTTTTTTTTTGCATTGTTTGACCTTGCGCAAAGGTTGCGCGGCTCGTGCTCGCCTGATCCCGGGTTGTGTGCCTTACTAGTGCCGCCATCAAGACAGGAGCCATTCGATGCGTATCAGGGAAGAAACCTACTGGAACTGGGCTGACGCGCAACTGCACAGCCGCAGCCATGACGAACAGCTCAGTGACGGCATTAGCATCGATGTACAGGTGAGGTTGTCGCGTACCGGCGCCACCCAGCTGTTCCTCGGCATCTATACGCGCCAGGGCAAGGCCCTGGTCGAGGAGTATTACGACAATCGCCCCGGCGAAACCATGACCCGCGCCATGGTCTGGGGCGTTGACCGTGCCAGGGCGCTGGCCACCGGCGCCTTGCCACTGGAGAAGGCGCCGCTGCGCCGTCAGGCCTGAGGGTGACGGGCGCGGCTGGCCTGGACGATGCGCTCGGCCGGCACGCGCAATTGGCGCAGCAGGTACTCGGCGAACTCGGCAGAGTAATCCTGCAGGGCAATCGCCTGCGCCATGCAGCCCAGCCAGATAGCGCTGTGCTGTTCATCGATCGGCCATTGGGCATGGAAGCTCGGGATGGTGATTGGCCCATAGCGTTCACTGAACAGCCGCGGGCCACCGAGCCAGCCACTGAGAAAACAGGCCAGCTTGTCGCGCGAGGCTTCAAGGCTTTGTGGGTGCATCTGGCGCACGGTTTGCGCCTGGGGATTCTCATCCATCAAACGGTAGAAGTCATCGACCAGGCGGCGCAGGCCGTCGATGCCCCCTGCGGCCTGGTAGGACGCATCAGCGGTTCCGAAAGCAGGTTGGCTCATAAGTGGGCTCTGGGCGCAAAAGCGTCATTCTAGCCGGGTAGCGGGGCAAATAAAAAAGGTTCTTCACGGAATCCTGGGTTGGGGGGCGCGAGCTTATCCATTCGATGTGGCGCTGCTGCTGGCCCCTTCCGCCTTTACGGCGGGTCCCTTTTGTCTTGGCAAAAGGAACCAAAACCGCCTGCTCCTGCATACGGCCCTACGCTGCGCTTCGGGTCCCCTCGCTACGGCACCTTCCGGGGCATCGCGGCCTACGACTTGCTACGCCAAGTCTACGTCTCGCGTCTTCGGCTGACGCCGAAGGTGCTGCGCACCGCCCCTACAGGCACCTCCGCTCGGCCTCCTGAAGTCGCCTTTCGCGGCGCCTGGAAGTGCGTGCATGAAGATCAAAACCAAAACCAAAACCAAGCAAGTCGTTCCTAGCTTTGGCTTCAGTATGTAGTGGTCAACTAATCCCGGACACTGCGTTAAGTTTCTCCTCGGCCACAGCGGGCGCCAGCCCGCTGTTAAATTGATGTGGCCGTTGCCAGTTGTAGCGCTGCATCAAAAACCGGCCGATATCCTGCTGTGCCAGCGTAGCGCTCATGTAGCCCACGCTCGGTACCCATTCTGTTTTCAGACTGCGAAACAACCTTTCCATCGGCGCATTGTCGTGGCAGTTTCCGCGCCGACTCATGCTCTGTGTGAAGCGATAACGCCACAGTCGCTGGCGGAAGCTTCGGCTGCCGTATTGGCTGCCTTGATCGCTGTGAAACAGCACACTCTGTGGCCGACCACGCTGTTCATAGGCCATGTCCAAGGCCTTGATCACCAAGTCGGCATCGGGCTTCGATGAAAACGCCCAGCCCACCACGCGGCGGGCGAACAGATCAATCACAGCCGCCAAATAGTGCCAGCGACCTTGAGCCCAGACATACGTGATGTCACCACACCAGACCTCATTGGGTGCCGATACGCTGAACGCTCGATCCAGCACGTTCGGAATATCCGGCCGCTCGACCGTCGCCTTTTTGTAGGCATGTGAGCCGGGTTGCTTGCTGATCAACTTCATTTCGCTCATCAGCTTGCGCACCTTGAAACGCCCGATTTCTATGCCGTCCTCGCGCATCATGAACATGATGCTTCGACTGCCTGCGGCACTGCGGCTTTGGGTGAACAATTCGTTTACACGGCTGCGTAAAACCAGCCGCTCAACGTCGGGAGTTCGCCGTTTTCGGCAGTGCGCGTAGTAGCAAGATCGGGTGACTTCAAATACCGAGCACAACAGATCAACAGGCTCTTCAGAGCGGAGCTGATCGATTAACGCGAACGCTCGTGTTCCTCGGCCATCAAGAGCGCGGTGGCCTTTTTTAATATAGTTTTTTCCCGTTCCAGCCGATTGATCCGAGCTTCCAGCTCCTGGATTTTTTGCTGCTCGGGCGTGAGCGCCTTACTGGTCGGAGTGACACCGCCTCGTTCTTGCTGGAGCTGGTTGACCCAGCGGCGCAGGGCAGACTCAACCAACCCTAGTGAGCGAGCTGCTTCGATATGGCTGTAGCCCTGATCGAGCACCAGGCTGGCGGCTTCTCGCTTGAACTCGGGCGTAAAGGTACGGCGTTGCTTGGTCATCAGACACCTCTCTGTGGCGAGCATTCTCGCCTAAATGGGTGTCCGGAATCATTAGACCACTACAGTATGACTGCGGCAGAATCTGATTTCGCAGATACGTCAGTGTAGGCGCCGCCCGTAACTTCGCGACTTCAGGAGGCTGAGCGTAGGTGTCTGGAGGGGGCTGGTGCGTAGCACCCTTCGGCGTCAGCCGAAGTCGCGAGACGTAGACTTGGCGTAGCAAGTCGTAGGCCGCGATGCCCCTGGAAGGCACCGTAGCGAAGGAACCCGGAGCGCAGCGTAGGGCCGTATGCTGGAGCGAGCGGTTTTGGTTCCTTTTGCCAAGACAAAAGGGACCCGCCGTAAGGGCGGAAGGGGCCGGCAGCAGCGCCACAGTGAATGGATAAGCTAGAAACCTCAACATCCCAACCCAAGGATCATAGCCCCCGGCAACCCGTGAAGAACCATAAAAAAGGTTCTTCACGGAATCCCGGGAAAGACGCTCTTGATCTTCATGAAAAAGAATTCGCTATCCCGGTAACCATACGCCATCCGCTTGATGACCTTTATTCGATTGTTTATTCCTTCCAGCTGACCCGTGTGCATCGGCCAGCGAACCCGGCTTACGATGCCCCGCCAGTAACCCTTTAGCCGTTTGGCGAACAGGATCAGAGCCGGTATCGCGCTTTCATGAGCGTGGCGCAGCCATTGCTTTCATGCCGATCTCCAGTCCCAAGCGGTACTTGGCGTGCAGAGCGTTTTGAGTTCAGCCTTCATCAAATAGACCGTCATCAACGCTTGGTTGGCCGCCAGCAAATCCTGCAAGTGGACCTGCTGTTCCGGCGTTTTCAGGTTCTGCGGGTTGCGCAGAAGCAGCCATCGAGCTTGCTTGATGACCTTTCGAGCAGGCTTGTCATGACGTAGCCGATTAGCTTCGTCGACTCGTACCCGATCAATCACCTCTCGACCATATTTGGCCACCACATGGAAGAGGTCGTAGACCACTCGCGCTTTTGGGCAGTGCTGGCGAACCTCCAGGTCAAAAGCGGTGTTCATGTCCATCGCGACCGCTTCGATTCGAGCGCAACCCTCTGGCCCCAGCTCTTCAAAGAATGGCCTGACAACCGCACGGCTGCGGCCTTCACCGACCCATAGAACTCGTCGTGTATCCGCATCCAAGACAACGCTGGCGTAACGATGCCCTTTGAACAGCGCGAACTCGTCCATGACCAGACGTCGCGGTTGCGCCTTTGGCAAAGTGCTCAACGCCGCTTGCAAGGCTCGACGCTCCAGCAGCCGAACGGTGTCCCAATGCAGCCCAAACAGTTGTGCCACATGTAACGTGGGAAGACGTTCGCAGGCTTGAATGACTGCCTCTGCCAAACGGCGCGTCATGCGGGCATAGCGATCCAGCCAACTAACGGCCTCCATGCGTTTGCCACAGTCACGACAGCCAACACGCCTGAGCAAAACGCTGAGGCGCACGGCACGACCGAGAATGGGCAAATCACGAACGACTCGCTCGCAATACTCATGAGTGGTTGAACAGGGCTTTTGGCACCCACCACAGGAAGGGAATCGGGTAGCGTGGGGCGTCAGATCGATCTGTAGAGCATCGCCATCAGGCTTGATCGTGACGACAGAAAAGCCCTCCCAAAAAGGAAGGAAAGTATTAATATCACGCATAAGAACGCCGGTTTGTTAGATGTGTTTGCTCGCACGAACATCATCAATCAAATCGGCGTTCTTGTTTCTGTGTTTCCCGGGATTCCGTGAAGAACCATAAAAAAGCCCAATCCGCGTGGATTGGGCTCAAGCGTGGCTGGGGCCGTGCAGCGCCCCAGCGACTCTTAGCAGAGACGGTCGATCACCGCGACGCCTGGGGTGTCCTGCAGTGCAGGCCACTCGCTTTGCAGGGTCTGCAGGACCCGCCCGATGTACTGTTTGTCGGCGGCGGCTTTCTTGCCAACGTAGCCCTGACCGCGCCGGTACATCTTCAGGCGGGCACGCATGTTCGGCTTGCGCTCTTCGAACTCGGCTTCGTCGGTCATGGTTTCCAGGCTGTCCAGGTGAACTTCGCCTGTGTCGCAAACCCAGAGGATGTGGCTGTCGAGAGTGTCCTTGCGCGCGGCGAACAGCCGGGCCAGTTCGTCAACAGTCGGTTGATTGTTCAGATTCATCATAAAGCCCCCTTGACCATTCGTTGTTTGTTCGCACTTGGCGCATAACATGTAGCGTTAAATGAAAGCTGCTACAGCAGCGTCACAACTGGGGGCTTCTACACGCTGCCTTTTGGGCAGTACCCATCCGCACACAGCTCATGGATCTGTCGAGCTGCCTGGAACACCCTTGCCAGTACCCCCGATCGGGGAGACGACCTCATCATGCAAGGGCCGACGAATGGCGTCAACAGGTTTTGTAGTGTTTTTTTAGCGCACTACATATTGTCCGACAATGCTTTGAATTCAGGGCATTGATGCGTATCAGTCCACGCTAAAGCGATCTGCAGGATCATGGCTGCACATGTTCTGCAGGGAGTTACCCATGAATTCGCCGGCCAATGCGCCTGTCTCACAAACCGCCAGAACCCGCGTGCCCATTGGCCTGCTGGTGGGTATAGCCGCCCTGATCGGGGTGTTGCTGTTGCCCATGCCTGCCGACTTGCCGGTGGCCGGTCACCGGGTGCTGGCGATCCTGGCGTTCGCCGTGGTGGTCTGGATCAGCGAAGCGGTGTCGTACGAAGCCAGCGCGATCATGATCACTTCGCTGATGGCCTTTCTGCTCGGCACGGCGCCGACGGTAGCCGACCCCTCGGTGATCTACGGTTCCTCGGCGGCCATCACCCTGGCCCTGACCGGTTTTTCCAACAGTGCCCTGGCCCTGGTGGTCGGCGCCTTGTTCATCGCCGCGGCCATGACTCACACCGGGCTGGATCGGCGCATTGCTTTGGTCACGCTATCAAGCATCGGTGTCAGTACCCGGCGCATCCTCCTCGGCGCCGTGGCGGTCACCGTGCTGCTCAGCCTGGTGGTGCCCAGCGCCACGGCGCGCAGTGCCTGCGTGGTGCCGATCATGATGGGCGTGATCGCCGCCTTTGGCGTCGACAAACGCTCGAACATCGCCGCCGGGATCATGATCATCGTCGCCCAGGGCACCAGCATCTGGAACATCGGCATCCAGACCGCCGCGGCGCAGAACCTGCTGACCGTCGGCTTCATGGACAAGATGCTCGGTGCGCGGGTGTCGTGGATCGACTGGCTGATCGCCGGTGCGCCGTGGGCGCTGATCATGTCGGTGGTGCTGATCGTGCTGGTGCTGAAAATGCTGCCGCCCGAGAGCGACGCGATTCCCGGCGGCAAGGCGGCAGTGAGCAAGACCCTGGCGGAACTTGGGCCCATGACCGGCGCGCAGAAACGCCTGCTGGGTGTGTCGCTGCTTTTGCTGTTGGCCTGGGCTACCGAGGGCAAGCTGCATCACTTCGATACCACCTCGACCACCTATGCCGGCTTGGTGATCCTGCTGCTGCCACGGCTTGGGGTGATGACCTGGAAAGATGTGCAGGCGCGCATCCCCTGGGGCACGGTGATTGTCTTCGGGGTCGGCATCAGCCTGGGTACCACCTTGCTCACTACCCAGGCCGGACAATGGCTGGGCGCGCAGGTGGTAGCCCATACCGGGCTGGATCAACTGGGTACCCTGGGGGTGTTCTCGATCCTCGCGGCATTTTTGATTCTGATCCACCTGGGCTTTGCCAGCGCCACCGCGTTGACCTCGGCACTGCTGCCGATCCTGATCGCCGTATTGCAGACCTTGCCGGGTGATTTCAGCCGCCTGGGCATGACCATGGCCCTGGGCTTCGTGGTCAGCTACGGCTTTATCCTGCCGATCAACGCACCGCAGAACATGGTCTGCCTGGGCACCGAGACCTTCACCGCCAAGCAGTTTGCCCGGGTGGGGATTTTGGTGACCTTGATTGGCTATGGGCTGATGCTGGTGTTTGCCGCTACCTGGTGGCAGTGGCTGGGCTGGATGTAGCAGCAAGATTCATCGCGGGGCAAGCCCGCTCCTACACAGATCCTGTAGGAGCGGGCTTGCCCCGCGATCGTATTCTCAGAAATTCGCCGGGGTGTTGGCGCTGATGATTTCGGCCTCATCCTGGCCAATGTTCTTGAAACTATGGGGCAGGGTGGTGGGGAAGTAGTAACCGTCACCGGAGTTGAGGATGCTGACCTGGCCATCCACCCGCAACTCGATGGTGCCACGGGTCACCAGGCCGCACTCTTCGCCCTCGGCATGCACGATCGGCTCGCCCGAATCGGCACCCGGTGCATACAGCTCGCGCAACATGCGCATCTGCCGGCCCTCGACACTGGCCCCCACCAGCAGCATGCGCAGGCCGCTGTTGCCCAGGTCTGGCTGCTCGTTGGAGCGGAACACAAAGCGCTCTTCGCGGATCGGCTCGTCGAAACTGAAGAACTCCGCCAACGACATCGGGATGCCTTCAAGCAGCTTTTTCAGGGAACTGACCGAAGGGCTGACGCGATTCTGCTCAATCTGCGAGATCGTCGAGTTGGTCAGGCCACTGCGTCGAGCCAGCTCCCGTTGGGAGAGTTTGTTGCGTTCACGCACCAGTTTGAGTCGTGTCCCCGTGTCCATAGCCGCCTTATGTGTCAAAAATTTTGGGCGAGGCATTAAAACACATTCGACCAGGCTTTAGCGGCCCGCCTGTTAGGCGGACTTTTTCGGCTGCGGCCATAGGCCTACCAGCAACAGCAGCGCAGCGACAATCAGGTACGGCAGGCGCGGATCGACGGCGTAGATCAGGGTCCCGGCCAGCGGCCCGATAACCACCCCCAGGCCTTGCACGGCGCCAATGGAGCCGGCCGTGGCGCCTTGTTCGCAGGCGTCCATGGCATTGGCCGCCAGCGCTGAGAACGCCGGGAACACCCAGCCCATGCCACAGGCCGAGAAAAAGAAACACGCCCACAAGCCCACGGCACTGGTGGCCAGGGCGCTGGCGGCAAAGCCCACGGCGGCGATGCTGGCGCCGACGCGGATCATTCGCAGCGGTGGCCACTCAAGTTTGCGCACCAGGACCTGCGAGAGGATCAGCGCCACGCCAACCATGGTCAGGGCAACCCCGGCGGTTTGCGCGGCGTCGGCGGTGCTCATGCCCAGGCGGTCGAGGGCGAAGAAGCCAACGGTAATCTGCGCTACCGACACGCTTAGCATCGCCACGAACGCCACCAGCAGCGGCCGGCGCAGGCGCGGGTCGGCCAGGCGTACCGGGCGCGGTGGCTGCTTGAGGTGCAGTTCCTGGCGCTTGAGCTTGAGCAGCAGCACCAGGAACGCCAGCATCGGCAGCACCGCCATCACATAGAACGGCAGGCTCAAACTGAAGCGTGCCAGCACCGCCGCCAGTGCCGGGCCGATGACCAGGCCAAAGGCGTTGGCCGCCCCCAGCGAAGCCATGGCCCGGGCGCGATGTTGCGGTTCGATGTTGTCGGCAATCAGTGCCGCACCGCCGACCGGCAGGGCAGCGTAGAAGGCGCCGATCAGGCCGCGGCCAAGCACCAGCCCGGCAAAGGCCAGGGCGGCGCTGGGCAGCAGGTGCAAGGCGGTATCGATGAACAGGCACAAGGCCCAGTAGGCGGCGGTGAAGCCCGCGGTGCCGAGCAACAGCACCTTGCGCCGGCCCAGGCGATCACTGGCCCGGCCCCAAGGGCGCGCCAGAAGCATCCAGATCACCCCGGCCACCGTCACTGCCGTGCCGGCCTGCCAGGTGGCCAGGCCGAGCGTACGGGCAATCGGGCCGATCAGCGAGACGAAGGCCATCATCGCCATGGTACAGGCCATGTTGGCCGCCAGGAGCGGACGTAGATCGAAGGTAGAGCGCTCGGGGGAGGCGAGCACGGCAGGATCCGTTGCAGTGGGCATGGGCAATCCAGGGCAGATGAGGGCAAGGCGGTCGACGACCGGGAAAAAAATGATAACGACTATCATCAATCAGCGTCGACCGCAAATCACCCGCGTCAGAAATCGCCTTTGAGGGTCACCATGAAATGACGCGGCTCACCGTAGAAGTTACCCCAGGCCAGGGCGCCGACACTGGAGTAGTAGTGCTTGTCGAACAGGTTGTTGCCGTTGACGGCAATGCTCCAGTTGTCGTCCAGCTGGTAGCCCACGCGCGCGTTCCAGATCGCGTAGCCGGGCTGTACGGTTTTCGCCGCGCGGTCCTGGTAGTGGTTGTCGCTTTGCGCATTGACCCCACCGCCCAGGCTCCAGCGCTGCAGCGGGCCATCCAGCTGGTAGTCGGCCCAGACCCGCAGCAGGTGACGCGGCACGTAGCTGGCAGTGAAGGTCGCGTCCTGGCTGGTGCTGTTGGTCTTGAGGTATTCAAGCTCGGTATAGGTGTAGCCGGCCAGTACCTGCAGGCGCTCGGCCAGCTCGCCGCTGAGTTCGGCTTCGAAACCCTGGGCGCGAACCTTGCCCTTGTCGCTGTAGCAGTATCCGTCGGAGGAGCCGGCACAGACCGAGTCATAGTCGGCTTCGGCGCGGTGCGCCTCGATGGTGCGGAACAGGTTGAACGCTGCGTTCAGGCCGCCATCGAGCCATTCGCCCTTGATCCCCAGCTCATAGTTGGCGCCGGTCTTGGGTTGCAGCGGGCTGCCCTCGGTATCGGTATAGGTGCCCTGGGGCTGGAAGATGTCAGCGTAGCTGCCGTACACCGACCAGGTGTCGTCCAGGTCGTAGATCAGCGCGGCAAACGGCGTCACCTGGCCGTTTTCCTGGCTGCGATCATGCTGCCAGTAGTCCCAGGCCTGGGTGTAGGAATCACGCTTGCTGCGGTACCAGCTGACTCGGCTGCCAAGCACCAGGGTCAGCGGCTCGGCCAGTTTCAGGCGCAAGGTGGCGTAGGTGCCGATCTGCCGGGTGTCGCTTTCCACCGGCAGCGGGCCGCCACGGTAGGAAGCGGTCTGGTACAGGCTGTCGGGCGGCTTGGGAATGTCGCGGTTGGGCGCGAAGGGGTCCATGGTCACGCCGAGCAACTGCGTCATGTTGATCAGCGCATAGGTGTCGCGGCCCTTGGCGCGACTGGCGTTGGCGCCGACGATCAGCTCGTGCTCCAGGCCCCAGGCGGTGAATTTGCCGTCCAGGTAGGCGTCCATGCCGTAGTCGTGCTGGTCGTAGTCGAACAGGCCGGAATACACCTGGTTGTTGGCCGCGGTGCTGCCGACCGGCACGCTGCCCAGGGTCATGGCGTACTGGATGTCCTGGGTGTTGTGGCTGTGCATGGCGGCGACTTTCAGCAGCCACTGGTCGTTGAAGTGGTGGGTGAGGTCGGCGAACAGGTTCACGCGCTGGCTTTCCCAACTGTTCCAGGTCGCGCCCAGGCAGGTTGCGCGCGACAGCTTCAGGTCCGAACCCTCGCTGTAGCGCGGCAGGCCCTGCCAGCAAGGGGTGGCATTGAGCTTCTCGTAGGCGGCGCCGATGCCGAGGGTGGTGGCGTCGTTGAAGTCGTAGTCGAGCGCGCCGTAGACCACCTGGTCGTCGCGCTTGCCCATGTCATAGAAGTACTGGCGATCCTGCCCGGTAACCACCAGCCGGCCGCGCAGGCTGCCGGACTCGTTGAGCGGGCCGCCGGTGTCGAGCTGGGCACGGTAGTTGTCCCAGGAGCCCGCCGAAAGGCTGACGCTGGTCGCGGCCTTTTCCTGCCCGCGCTTGCGGATGAAGTTGACGCCACCGGCGGAACTGCCCGAGCCCTTGAGCATGCCGGCGGCGCCGCGCAGCACTTCGACGCGGTCGTAGTAGGCCATGTCGCTGGCAAAGCTGTTGGCCTGTACGTAGTTGCCACCCAGGTCCAGCGGCACGCCGTCGTACTGGTACTGGCCGGCGAGCATGAAACCGCGCGAGTAGAAGTATTTGCCGCCCATGGGCGAGTCATGCACGGTGATCCCCGGGGTTTTCTCCATCACCTGTTCGAGGGTGTTGAGGTTCTGCTCATCCATCATCTTGCGAGTGATCACCGTCACCGACTGCGGTGTTTCGCGCAGCGAATGCTCACCCTTGGCGAAGCTGACCTGGCGCACGGTGAGGCTGTCGGTGGTTTCTGCGCTGGTGTTCAAGGTGCTGGCGCCGATGGTGGTTGCACCCAGTTCCAGCGCACCGTTGCTGGCCGGCAGCGGGCGCAGCGAGTAGCTGCCGTCGGCCTGGCGGTAAGCCTGCAGGCCGCTGCCGGCGAGGATCCGGCTCAAGCCTTCGAGTACCCCGAAGCGGCCCTGCAGGCCAGGGCTATGCTGGCTGGCGGTCAGTTGTGCGTCATACGACAGGTTGACCCCGGCCGCGGCGGCAAAGCTGCCCAGCACCCGGCTCAGGGAACCCGCTTCAATGGCGAATACCTGGCCGCTGCTGGCGCTGTCGGTCTCTGCCGCCTGGACCATGGCGACGGGTAGCAAGGGCAGAGCCAAGGTGGCGGCCAGCAGGTGGCGGCCGATCAACTGGGGAAGGAGGGCACGGGGGAAGCGGGGTTGCATGGAAATCCTCTTCGTTCGCAAATGAGATTATTTCCTACAGAGGCGGACGAACGAAAAAAAACAGGCACCCCCCGGTTCAAAAAAAATCAACTCAGATCGACATTGACCCAGAAGCGGTTGTAACGCCGCACCTGAAGCTTGAACGACGTGGCCAGGGCCGACAGCGCGGCATCGCTATCGGTGAGGGAGAAGGTCCCGGATACCCGTAGCCCGTTGAGCTCGTTGGAATAGGACAACAGCCCCGGTCGGTAGCGGCCGAGCTCTTCGAGCAGGTCGCCCAGGCGCCAGTCTTCGACGATCAGGTGCCCGCCGGTCCACGCCGCTTCGCTGCTGGCGACGGCCTGCGCGGCATGCACTACATGGCTGTCGAACTGGCAGCGCTGCCCGGCTTCGAGGTGTCGTGCCGGGGCCTGATGCGGGTTGATGCGTACCGCGTGCTCGAACACTTCGACCCGGCTGGCGGCCTCGCGCTGATCAACGCTGAAGCGCGTGCCCAGGGCTTCGACCAGGCCCTGGGCAGTTTCCACCCGCAACGGGCGTTGCTGGTTGTCTTTGCCGCTAGTAAGAAAAATCCGCCCGTGGCGCAGGCGAATAAGGCGTTGCTGATCGTCGAAGCGGATGTCCACGGCGCTGGCGGTGTCGAGCACCAATTGGCTGCCGTCGGCGAGGCTCAAATGACGAATTTCACCGGTGCCGCTGTGCTCATCCGCCAGCCAGTGTTGCGCCGGCTGGCTGCGGTAGCTGGCCCAGCCACCGAGGCCAAGGCCGGTGGCCAGCAGCAGGCCCTTGAGCACGCTGCGCCGGGGCAGGCCTTCGGCTTCGCTACGCTGCATAGTGTCGAAGGCCAGCGCCCCGGGCACACTGGCCAGGCGTCCCTGCAACTGCTCGACCCGTGCCCAGGCCCAGCGATGCTCCGCGGCGCTGGCCAGCCATACTTGCCAGGCCTGGTACAGGTCGGCCGGGGCATCGCCGGCGGCCAGTTGCACATGCCAGCGGGCGGCGGCTTTCAGGGCCTGGCGTTGGTGTTCTCGGTCAGTCATGGCTGGGCATCGTAGGCGAGCAGCAGGCAGCGCTCGGTGGTCTTGATCAGGTACTTCTTCACCGTGGTCAGCGACACACCCAGGGCTTCGCCGATTTCCACGTAGGTCATGCCCAGCCAGTTGGCCATCAGAAACGCCTTGCGCGCCTTGGCGCCACAGCCGGCCAACAGTTGGTCGATTTCACGCAGGGTTTCCAGAATCAGTACCTGCTCTTCGGTGGAGATCTGTTCGGCTTCCGGTTGCGCTGCCAGGGCTTCGAGGTAGGCGCGTTCCAGTTGCTGGCGGCGGAAATGATCGATCATTACCCGCCGCGCCACGGTTGCCAAGTAGTTGCGCGGCTCACGCAGCAGGCGCACCAGTTCCAGCGCCTCGGAGGAGGCGAGGATGCGCACGAAGGTGTCCTGCATCAGGTCCGCCGCCCGTTGTGGGCAGCTCAGGCGCCGGCGAAGCCAGTGTTGCAGCCACAGGTGATGGTGCTGATAGAGCTGGCCGAGTTCGGCATTGGGCGGTGACGGCGGTGCGCTCATCCTGGCTGCATCCCGAAAAAATGATGCAGATGATAAGCATTCCCAAAAAACTAATAAAGGGTTGTTTTCACACGGCCGTCACCAGCACTTACCAGAGGGCCAGGGTGTAGCCGACGATCAGGCGGTTCTCGTCGATGTCCGTGGTCAAGCCACCGCTGGAGCGGAAGGTGGCATTGCGCAGGCGCACGCTGACATTCTTCAGTGGCCCGCTTTGCACCACGTAGGCAATGTCGGTATCGCGCTCCCATTCCTTGCCACCACTGACACTGGCAGTTTCGATATGGCTGCCATTGACGTAGCGGGTCATGAAGCTCAAGCCCGGCAGGCCGAGGCCGGCGAAGTTGTAGTCGTAGCGTGCTTGCCAGGCATCGGTCTCGGCCTTGGTGAAGACGTTCACCGTGACCAGGTTGACCGAGTAGGGGTCGAGGCCTGGGTAGGCAAAATCGCCATCGCCGGAAAGGTTCTGGTAACCGAGGCCGAATTTGTGCGCGCCCACGCCCAGGGTCAGCATGCCGTTGAAGAAGCGGTTGTCGATCTTGCCGCCGTCGACCCGCGAGGCGGCGCGCAGGTCATGGCTGCCCTGTTCGCGGGTGTCGAAGTAACGCAGGTCGCTGCGCAGGTTGATGCCTTCGCCCAGGGGCAGGTCGTGGACCAGCCCGGTGTAGTGCTGGCGGTAGATGTCCTGCATCTGCGCGTAGTAATAGCTGACGGCCAGGCGCGGGTTGATCGCGTAAGTGCCGCCGGCCAGGTCCAGGTGATTGCTCTCGACCCCGGCGTAGCTCATCTCGTCGTTGCTCGAGGAGTCGCGCAGGTTCTGTTTTTCCAGGCGGCCGAGGTTCAGGGTCAGGCCGTCGATGTCCTGGGAGGTCAGCAGGCCGCCGCTGTAGGTCGAAGGCAGCAGGCGCACGTCGTTGATCGCCGCTACCGGCAGCATTGGTTGCAGGGTGCCGAGCTTGAGGGTGGTCTTGCTGACCCGCAGCTTGGCGGTCAGGCCCAGTTCGCTGTAGTCGTCCACCGGTTCCTGGCTGGCGCCGAAGGGCAGCAGGCCGGTGCCGCGCCGGTCGCGGCTGGAGTCAAGCTTGACGCCCAGCTCACCCAGGGCATCGAGGCCAAAGCCTACGGTGCCTTCGGTAAAGCCCGACTCCATTTTCAGGATAAAACCCTGGGCCCATTCCCGCGCCTGGCTCTGCGGCGCGCCGCTCTGGCGAAAGTCGCGACTGAAGTAGAAGTTGCGTGTCTCAAGGCTGGCCTTGCTGTCCTTGATGAACTCGGCCTGGGCGATGTAAGGGGCGAATGCGGCGCACAGGCCGGCACTCACCGTCAGCGAACGGGGCAGAAGCATTGGGGCTACCTTTCTTGTTGTTGTGTAGGGCGGGTGCCGGGTGTCTCTGCTTATATTGTTAACATATTATCTTTATTTTTGAATAGACCTCTTGAGACGGGAAATGGCCAATAACGAAAAATAATTAAGATATTAATTCTTTGGCAATGGCCCTGGCCACATACTGCGCAGCACCCCGTCACGGCGTACCAGCCCGTGCACCAGTGCCGCACCCAGGTGCACCAGCACGGTGGCAAACAGTACATAGGCCAGCCAGCCGTGGGCCTGGCGCAGCAGGGCATACAACTGCAGGTCGTGGGGCAGCAGCGCCGGCAGTTGCAGCGGCAGCGGATAGCCACCGGCGGACTGCATACCCCAGCCCAGCACCGGCATCGCCAGCATCAGCCCGTACAGCAACAGGTGCGAAGCTTTCGCCGCCCAGCGCTGCAGTGGCGGCAAGTCGTCGGGTAGCGGCGGGTGCGGCAGGCTCAGGCGCAGGCCAATACGCACGACCACCAGCAGCAACAGAGCCAGGCCAATGGCCTTGTGCAGGCTGATCAGCCAGGTATGGCGTGGCGACAGGTCGCTGACCATGCTCACGCCAACGAACAGCATGGCCAGGATCAGCACAGCCATCAGCCAGTGCAGCACGCGGACCAGGGGGTGGAAGGCAACAGGTTTCATGGGCGAGCTCCCAGCTGCGCGGCTTCACGGCTGCGGCGGTTGAAGGATTCCGAGTAGGCCGCCGAGCGGGCTGCGAGGATCGGGTCGGCGGATGGCTGGATGCCACTCGGCAGAATCAGCGGGTCAAAGTTCAGGTCGCGACAGGCGCCTTGTTCCGGGGCATCGACCTGGTCGATCACCAAGGTGCCGGCGTTCACCGTGGGCCGCTGGGCAGGCCAGGGCTGGCTGGGGTCATCGACGGCATCGCCGGCTTCGGCCAGGGTCAGTTGCAGGGTCCAGCGCAGCGGGCCCTGGCTCAGGCGCTGGCGCAGGTCGTGTTGCAGGTAGTCGTTGTCATCGACCTGCGCCGCCAGTGTGGCGAAAGGCGTTTGTGGCAGCAGGCTCCAGCGCACGTACCGGGCCTTGCCGCTGGCATCGATGAGGGCAAAGGCGTTGATGCTGTTGTAACTGGAGTTGGCGAAACTGTCCGAGGGTTTGTAGTCCTTGGCCCATTGGCGAAAGGCGGCGCTCTGCGGGTGGGCGGCGAAAAACGCCTGCAGCCGCGCCGGGTCCGGCTTGCCGGTGGCCGGGTCCGGAGTCATGGCCAGCACCTGTTGGTAGAAGGCTTCTGGCGTACCTACGGCCAGTACCGGCGGGGTGTTCATGCCGGTACGCCACAGTTGGCCATCGTCGCTGCTCAGTTGCAGGGCCAGGCTGCGGGTCGGCACGCTGGCATCCGGGCTGTGGGGGTTGGCGCCGCCGATGGCGAAGCGGCCGATCACCGGCACCCTGGCCTGGCTGAACACCCGCGCGGTGGACAGGTTGGCCGCTGCGCCGCTGCTCTGGAAGTAGCCACTGACGCACAGGCCCTTGGCATGATTCTTACGGTAGCCGGGGTAGTGGCCGGCCTGGGCTTCAAAAGTATCGATAAAGCGCTTAGGGGTCAGGCGCTCGGCGCCGATCCAGCCGCCGGCATAGGCAAAGCCAGCGGCCAGGGCCGCCAGCCCGAGGCCTATGGCAGCCAGGCGCAGGGCGCGGGGGCGACCGTGTAACGGAGTGCTCATGGCGGTGATCCGGGTCAGTGAATGAGCCGGTACGACGCGTGGCGCAGAAATTTATTCCAACGCCTGGGAATAATTCTTCGCCGCCAGCGTCTGCCTCGTACACTGATCGCCTACAGGCCAAGACTGCGGCAATGAACGAACTAGACGACGAGCAATTGCGCGAGATGCTTCAGCGCCTGCGCCGCTTCGCCCTGTGGCTGACCCGCGAGGCCAGCAGCGCCGACGACCTGGTCCAGGCCACGCTTGAGCGCGCATTGAGCCGCCGCGGGCAGCAGCGCGAAGAGGGCAGCTTGCGCGCCTGGCTGTTCTCGATCCTGTACCGGCAGTTTATCGATAGTAAACGCCGCGAACGCCGCCAGGCGCGCTGGCTGGCCTGGTTCGGCCGGGGCGAGGCGGCGGGCAGCAACACTGAAGACATCGTCGTTGCCCAGTCGGGCCTGGCGGCGTTTGCGCAACTGCCCACCGAGCAGCGCGCCTTGCTGTTGCTGGTCAGCGTTGAAGGCCTGAGCTACAAGGAGGCCGCCCTGGCCCTGGATGTGCCGATCGGCACGGTGATGTCACGCTTGTCGCGGGCCCGCGCGGCCATGCGCGAACTGGCCGAGGGCAATACGCCGCCCCCGGCGCTGCGGAGGTTGAAATGAGCTTGATTCCGTCGGATCACGAATTGCACGCCTACGTCGACGAGCGCCTGGACGGCGAGCGGCGCCGGGCGGTGGAGCTGTACCTGGCGGCCAACCCCGAGCAGGCTGCGCGGGTCGACGCCTGGCGCAACGATGCCCGCCAGTTGCGTGCGGCGCTGTCCGGCTTTGCCGGGCAGGCAGCCAACCCGCGCCTGGACCCGGCCAACGTGCGCCGTGAGCTGCGCCGTCGGCGCCAACGACGCTGGGCCAGTGCCGCGGTGCTGCTGGTCACCCTGGGCATCGGCGGCCTGGGCGGCTGGCAGGTGCGCGAGGCGAGCCTGCTGGCGAGCAATCCGCCGATGGCCGATGCCGTGCAGGCCCATCGGTTGTTTGCCGACGCCAAGGCCCTCGACCTCAGCGCCCAGGACCCGGCGCGTTTGCAGGCCTGGCTGGGCCAGCACTTTGCCCATGTCGGCAACCTGCCAGACCTTTCGGCCTACGGTTTCACCCCGGTGGGCGCGCGGCTGCTGAGCAACGAGCAGGGACCGGCAGCGCTGTTGCTGTTCGAGGACGCCCAGGGCCAGCGGATCAGCCTGTTCCTGCGCTCGCCGGGCGAGCACTATGCGCGCATGCCCAGCGGTGAGCGAACTGACGGCCAGCTGCAGGCCCGCTACTGGTCGCGAGGGGACTACAACTACGCCCTGGTCAGCGCCGCGTCCGACAGCCGGAGCGAGCAATTGCGTCAGGCCCTCGATATCACTTTGTAGCTGGAATGCTATTAGGGGCGTAAGCTCGAAACCGTTGTTCCTGTCGTCATTTCACTTCATTCGAGGTATCCGCCAATGAAGCGCATGCAAGGTTTGGTAATGGCAGCAGTGGTTCTGCTGGCCGGCCAAAGCGCGCAGGCTTCGGCACCAGAGGTAAAGGACGCGCGTCTGGTTGCCCATGAGCAGGCAGTGCAGGCCTATGCCGCAAGAACCGGCAAGACCGTCCCGACCATCCAGGACTTTACCTACGGCAAATCCGTGGATGTCGCCCGTCTGATCGAACAGACCCCCATGGCCCGCAGCTGCGAAGCGGCGCCGATGCTGATGACCTATGAAGATTCCAGCGGCCAGCTGGTTACCTTGCGTTATCGGCTCGAAGGCCAGTGTCCGCGCTTTCAGTCAACGCGATAAAGCGCCCTGGCAGCGGCGAGGGATCGTCGCTGCGCCACACCAGGTACAGGCCCAAGCGCGGGCTGGCTTCCCGCAAGCGGCAAAAGCGCACCCCCGGCTGGGCATTGGCCTGGGCGGCTGCGGCCGGCACCAGGGCGATACCGAAGCCGCAACCGACCAGGTTGATCAGCGTTTGCAGTTGCGCCGCCTGCTGGCTAATGCGCGGGTAAAAGCCAGCGCTTTGGCACAGGTCGAGCAGTTGCTGGTGATAGCCTGCGCCCAAGGCTTGTGGGGTGAAGACGAAATCTTCATCGGCAAAGTCCGCCAAGCTGACAGCCGTTTCGCTAGCGCGGCAATGGTCACTTGGCAGCGCCAGTAAAACCTCTTCTTCGAGCAACAAACGGCTGCTCAGGCGTTCGCTCATGAGTGGCAACTGCCGGACCACGGCGATATCCAACTGATCATCGAGCAACTGCTCGACCAACTGCGCCGACGACCCCTGCTGCAGGTCCAACTGCACTTTGGGCCAGTCGGCGCGAAACTGCTTGAGCGCGTTGAGCAGCAGCGGATAGCCCGCCAGCGCCAGGCTGCCGATACGCAGTTGGCCGGCGATGCCTTCAGCGACCTGGCGTGCCTGGACGATGCCTTGCTGCAAGGTTGCCAGGGTCGCCCGCGCCGTGTGCAGAAGCGTCGCCCCGGCGGGCGTTAGCGTCACACCGCGGGAATGACGGGTGAACAGGGCAAAGCCCAGGCGCTGCTCAAGCCTGGCGACGGCCTGGCTCAGCGGCGGTTGGGCCATGTGCAGGCGCTCGGCAGCGCGGTGAAAATGCAGCTCTTCGGCCACGGCGACGAACTGGCGCAGCAGGCGGGTTTCGATCACGGCGGGCATCCTTGATGCGCTTCGATATCGGCAGGATATCGGCGGCTCTGGCCAATAGTATTCAACTTTGCAGTGCCCACTGGCTAGGCTGAACGGCCCATCAGGAGACTGCTTGTGACCCCATTCAGAACTGTACTCATCACCGGTGGCGCCCGTGGCCTGGGCCTGGCCTATGCCCGCGCCCTGGCTCAAACCGGTGCGCAGGTGGTAATCAGCGACCTTGGCACCGACCGCGAGGGACGTGGCAGCGACGCTTCGATTGCCGAGGGCGCCGCCGAGCTGTTGCGCAATGAAGGCCATCAGGTAATCGGCCATAGCGCCGACCTTGGCGATGAACAGGCCTGCCAGCAGTTGCTTGCCAAGGCGCTCGACAGGTTCGGCGGCCTCGATGCGCTGATCCATAACGCCGGCTGGGTCGGTTACCAGAACATCGAAGACTGCAGCAGCGATTTCATTGAGCGCGCCCTGGCCATCAACGTGCACGCGCCGCTGTGGTTGAGCAAGCACGCCTGGTCGGCGCTCAAGGCGTCTGGCAGCGGGCGCATCGTGCTCACTACCTCGGACCGGGCCATGTACCTGCGTCACGCACAAACCGGCCTGGGTGCCTACGCCGCCGGCAAGATGGCGCAACTGGGGATCATGAACGCCCTGGCCGCCGAGGGCGCCGAGCACGGGATTGCCGTCAACGCGATTTCGCCGGTGGCGCGTACGCGCATGTGGGGCCAGCAGGGCGAGCCCGAAGACCTCAAGCCCGAGTGGGTTGTGCCCGGCGTGCTGTATCTGGCCTCGGCAGACTGCCAGGACAGCGGCTACATCCTGCGGGCCAGCAACGGTCAGTTCTGTGCCACGCGCTTCGAGGAGAATCCGCAGGTGGACTATCCGCGCGAGCTGCGCGGGGTGTCGGCCAGCACGGTGCGCGAGGTGCGCCAGCGTTGGCAGATGATAAAAGCCATGTAATAGCGCTTGGTTTGCGCCAGGGTATTAATTAGAATCAATCTCATTTGAGTCTAATCCATCCAGGTGCGTTGACATGAGCGAAGCGGCGGGCCCTACCGAGCAGACCCTGCATGGCCTCTACCGAGAGCATCGCAGTTGGCTGGAACGCTGGCTGTACCAGCGCCTGGGCAACCGCTGGGATGCCGCCGACCTCAGCCAGGATACTTTCCTGCGCGTGCTGGCCAGCCCCCAGGTGTTGAGCGAGTTACGCGAACCACGGGCCTATCTGCTGACCGTCGGCAAGCGCTTGCTGGTCAACTTCCACAAGCGCCGCAGCCTGGAGCGTGCCTACCTCGAGGCGCTGGCCAGCCTGCCCGAGGCCCTGGTGCCTTCGCCGGAGCAGCGCTGGTTGCTGCTGGAAACCTTGCAGGCCCTGGACGAACTGCTCGACGGTTTGCCGGCGGCGGTGCGTCGGGCGTTTCTCTGGTCGCAGCTCGAAGGCCTGAACTATGCACAGATCGCCGAGCGGTTGGCGGTCAGTGAACGTACGATCAAACGCTACATGGCCCAGGCTTATGAGCATTGCCTGCTGGTCGAACTATGAACCGCACCTTCAGCCGCGAAGCCCGGCAGTTGGCGCGCACCGCTGCGCACTGGCTGGCCTTGCTCGATTCCGGGCGGGCCAGCGCTGACGATCTGCAGCGTCTGCAGCACTGGCGCGCGGCCAATGCGCAGCACGAGCAGATCTGGCAGCGTGCCGAGGGCTTGCGCCAGCGTTTTCAGGACGTGCCGCCAACCCTGGCCATGGCCAGCCTCGACCGTCCCGAAGCCAACCGCCGAACCTTGCTCAAGCGGGGCCTGGCCTTGGCGCTGTTGTTGCCCGCTGGCTGGCTGCTTGGCCAGCAGGTGCCCCTGCAGGCCTTGCGTGCCGACCTGCGTACGGCGGTGGGGGAACGCCGTGGCGTGCGCCTGGCCGATGGCAGCCTGCTGCAATTGAACACGGCAACCGCCGTCAACCTTGACCTTGCTCACCAGAGCCTGACCCTGGTCGAAGGCGAAATCGCCCTGAGCGTCAGCCGTGCCCAGGCGCTGCACGTTGACCTTGGCATGGCCCGGGTGAGCGTCGGCCAGGCCCAGGTGTGCCTGCGGCGCGACGCCGAGCAGTGCCGCATCGCCGTGCTCCAGGGGGCAGTGCAAGTGCAACCGCGCCAGGGCCCGGCGCTGGCCTTGCAGGTCGGCGACCAGTTGACCATCGGTGCCGACGGCAGTGGCGCCATGGACCGTTTCGACCCCCGCCAGCCGGACTGGCGCGATGGCGTTCTGAGTGTCAACAACCAGCCGCTGGGGCAGTTTTTGCGTGAGCTGGCGCGTTATCGCCCGGGCTGGCTGCGCTGGCAGCCGGCGCTGGAATCGCTCAAGGTTACCGGTACGTTCCGCCTGGATGACACTGACCGGGTGCTGGCCCTGCTGGCGGCCAGCCTGCCCGTGGCGGTGCAGGCGCGCAGCCGCTACTGGGTAACCCTGGTGGCCCGGCCTGAAGCGGTGTAAGGCTTAGCCGTGAAGTTGCCCGGACGATGCTAGCAACTGAGCGACGAATGGCAGCTAGAACTGTCATTTTTGTCAGTAGTCCTATCGCGCCGAGATCGTGATGATGCCTACGTTGGGATGGCCAGGGGAGGCGCCAATGAATGAGGTTAATCGCGAACGTCTGAGCTTGTATCGGACCGGTGACCCTATTGCCTTGTATGGCTGCTTTCCGGCCGAGCTGGGGATCATGGAAACCCAGAGTGGCGAAGTCCGTAGTATCGACTGGAAGGCGGGCATAGTGAAGATTTACTGCGGCGCTGATGATGAGTGTCGAACCCTGGTGATTGCTGCCATTACGGCGGTGTCAGTACATCCCTCCGAGTGCTGTCAAACAACTGCGCACCAGTTGCGCGAGGAGCTATCCCGTGAGTTCGATTAAAACGAAAGTGCTGATGGGTGTGATGGTGATGGCATTGTTGCCAACCGGATCGTGGGCCAAGGACTTCGAGTGTTCGGCCTATGATCTGAGCATTAACGGAGGCAAAGGTGCGGATGCGAGGCAAACAAATAACGAAGAGTCATATGGCAGTAACGTTACGGAGGCTGAGAAGAACTATCGTGATTCCAGACCTGACTATAAGGACTCCACCAAGTTCAGTGTGAGTTGCGTTGAGCGTGAGGTAGAGCCGGAAGAGTAGTCACGTTCGATCTGTGTCGCAGGTTCGCACACGCAATAGCCTTATTTGTGTGCGAGCCTAAGTAAGGCCTCTACGTAGTTGATTGCTGACGGTCGCCGAAATGTGCACAAGGTCCTGGCCTTGCACGAGGACAGCAGCATTGGCTACGGCGTGGTCAACGCACAGATGGACTACCTTGATTCCCAAGGCAAGGAACACCGCCTGCAGTACCAGAAATTTGCCAGCGACTGCCATGAAGGCGGTTAAGCCATCGACCAGGGAGGTTCGTTCATGAACATCAATTTCAACACAAGTCGCCGTCGGGCCCTGGGCATCGCCGCACTGCTGGCGCTGCTGCTGGCAGCGGCGGGCCTGGGCAACCGCCTGTTCGCCGGCACGCCGACAAGCCTTGAGGCGCTGGGGCCGATGCCGGAACTGGCCGGTGCCGTGCAATGGCTCAATTCGCCGCCACTGGACCGCGCAGCGCTCAAGGGCAAGGTGGTGCTGGTGGACTTCTGGACCTATGAGTGCATCAACTGCCGGCGCAGCCTGCCGCACGTCAACACCTGGGCCAAGCGCTACGCCGACCAGGGCCTGGTGGTGATCGGCGTGCATACGCCGGAATACCCCGAGGAGCGAGTGGTCGACAATGTGCGCGAGCAAATGGCCAAGCTGGGTATCGATTACCCGGTGGCCATCGACAACGACTACGCGATCTGGAACGCCTTCGGCAACCAGTTTTGGCCGGCGCACTACATCGTCGATGGCAGCGGCCAGGTGCGTTATGTGCACTTTGGCGAAGGCGCCTACGACACCCAGGAGCAGGTGATCCAGCAACTGCTCAAGGAGCGTGACGGGCAGGCGGGGTGAAGGCTTGTTATCCTGCCAGTTGCACTTGCAGGGATGCCCCCATGGAATTACCGCCGTCGCATGTCATTCACCAGACCGAGCACTGGATCCTCAACCATCACCTGGCCTCGGCCTTGCCCGGCTACCTGATGCTCGGCGCCAGGTCTGGCGCCGGTTCGATGGCCGACTTGCCAGTTGCGGCGCTGGCCGAGCTGGGTGGTTTGCTCGCGACCATCCAGCGGGTGATGGAAACCACCCTTGAGCCGAAATGGCTGTACATCAGCCGCTACGGCCACATGCCTGGCTTGCCGCTGCATTTTCACTTCATTCCGGTGTACCCCTGGGTCGAAGCCTTGTTCTGGGAAGATGCGCGTTATCGACGGCTGCAGGATTTCGCCGGCCCTGGTTGCCCAGCAACCGCCACCGACGGCGCCGAACTGACGTTGTACATCTGGCGTGAATTTGCTGAAAACCCGACGCCGCCAGCGATTGAAGGGCCTTCGATCGGGCAGGTGATCGAGCGGTTGCGGTTGGCCTTTTAGCGAGCGCTTTGCGCTCGATCGCTGGCAAGTCCCCACAGGGGCGCGTTACGCTGGCTGTTTCAGGGCCTTGGCCAGTTGCCGGACTGCGGTGTCGATTTCACTGGCTGTCAGCGATGAATAGCCCAGCAACCAGCCCTGCTGCTTGTGCTGGCCGGCATACAGGCGGCTGAGCCCGGGCAGTTGCACGCCGGCGCGGGCGGCCAGCTGGATGGTGTGTTGTTCTGTGAAGCCTGGTTCGAGCAAGCAGGGGATCTGCAGGCCTCCCGGCGGGCGCATGGCGGTGACGATGTTTGCCAGATGCTTGCCAACAGCGTCGAGCAGGCAGGCCCGGCGCCCGGCGTAGAGTTTGCGCATGGCGCGGATGTGGGCGTTGTAGTGGCCGTCGTCCATGAAGCGCGCCAGGGTCAGTTGCAGGACCTGCGGGGTGTGCCCGTCGATGATGCTGCGCGCGGCGCTGAAGGGCGTCACCAACTCGGGCGGCAAGACCATGTAACCGATGCGCAGGCCGGGAAAGAGGGTCTTGCTGAAGGTGCCGATGTAAAGGGTGCGCTGCTGGCTGTCCAGGCCTTGCACGCAGGCGGTGGGCAGGCCGTCGTAGTGGAACTCGCTGTCGTAGTCGTCCTCGATGATCCACTTGCCGTTCTGCGCCGCCCAGTCGATCAGCTCCAGGCGCCGCGCAAGGCTCAGGGTCGCGCCGGTGGGGTACTGGTGCGACGGCGTGACGTAGACGCAATTGGCGCCGCTTTGGTCGGCACGCAGCAGGTCGGTGCGGATGCCGTGGGCGTCGACGTCGATCGGCACGATCCGCGCTTGCGCCGCTTCAAAGGCTTTTTTCGCGCCAAAGTAGCCGGGGTTCTCCAGCAGAATCGGCTTGCCGGCATCCACCAGCATCTGTGCGCACAGAAACAGCGCCTGGCGGGTGCTGCTGAGCACCAGCACCTGCTCGGGCGCCACCTTGGCGCCGCGCTCCAGGTTCAGGTAGGTGGCGATGGCCTTGCGCAGGGCCTCGTTGCCCTGTGGGTCGCCGTGCAGCAAGACGTTGCTGCGATGGTCCTTCACGGCCTGGCGCTGCAGGCGTTCCCAGACCTGTAGCGGAAATGAGCGGGTTTCCGGCAGGCCAGTGGCAAAGGCCTTGATTACCTGCTGGTCGCTGACGCCGCCGTTGTCGAACAGTGCCCGCCCGCGCTGGCTCAAGCCCTGGCCGGGCTCGGGGGCACTGCGTTTTTGTGCCCCGGCCTTGATGTGCCTTTGCCCGCTGCCGCGCAATTCAGTGCCAAGGTTGTCCGGCACATAGCTGCCCGAGCCCGCGCGGCGGACGATATAGCCGTCGCGCTGCAGCTGCACGTAGGCGTTCTCGACGGTGTCGCGGGCGACGCCCAGCGATGTCGCCAGGGCGCGGCTGGCCGGTAGCTTGACGCCACCGCCCAGCGCCCCTTCAAGGATCAGTGCGCGCAGGGCGCGCTGGATGCGCTGGTGCAGGTCCAGCGGCGCGAATTCGGCGTCGTGGACGCGCATCTTCAGGGTTTCAAGCTCGAACGTGGTTGCCATGTGGTCTGCCGAAAGTGAAGAAACTGGCCAGAACGGGCAGGCCAGTCTATTCGTACACTCGGTCGCTCGTCACTGCCTCTTCGCAAGGAACCCTGCCGCCATGTCTACTTCAGCACTACGCCCCGGCGACCTCATGCCCGCTCATCGCCGGTCTCATCTCGGTTATCGTCAATTACGGCGGGACCTTCATCCTGGTGTTCCAGGCGGCCAAGGTCGCTGGTTTGAGCCCGGCCCTCACGGCTTCCTGGGTGTGGTCGGTATCCATCGGCGTGGGGGTTACCGGGCTGTTGCTCAGTTGGCTCAGCCGCCAGCCGATCATCACCGCCTGGTCGACACCGGCCGCCGCCTTCCTGGTCGTGGCCCTGGCCAGTACATGCCCGGCATGCTGGTGCTGCGCAATGACGGCTTCAAGGCCAGTGCCAACCCTATTGTCACCGTTACCGGGCTGGGCTCGTTGTTGATGGCGCCGTTCGGCTCCCACGCCTTCAACATCGCCGCGATCACCGCGGCGATCTGCACCGGCAAGGAAGCCCACGAAGAACTTGCCAAGCGCTGGATCGCCGCAGTGGCGGCGGGCGTGTTCTACATTCTTGTCGGCGTCTTCGGGGTAACCCTGGCCGCGCTGTTCATGGCCTTCCCGGCCACCTTCATCAGCACCCTGGCGGGGCTTGCGCTGCTGGGCACCATTGGCGGCAGCCTGGCCACTGCCATGGCCGATGCGAAAACCCGCGAAGCATCGTTGATCACCTTTCTGGCTGCGGCCGCCAATATCAGTTTACTCGGTATCGGCGGGGCGTTCTGGGGGCTGGTGATCGGCCTGGGCGCTTATGCCGTGCTCAATGGCCGCTTGCCGCGCCGGGAGCGGGCAGGGGTGATCGGTGCCAGCAATGGCGAGGGGTAAGGCAGCGATCAGCGCTTGGCCGCCTTGGCGCGCTGATTCTCGTCGCTGCGCGCCCGTGCCGGGATGTTCTCCAGCGAAGTGGGCTTGTCGGCGATGTTGATCACCGTCCACTCCCAGAACGCGCTGGTCCAGTAGGTCAGTTCACCGTCTTCGAGCAGCAGGTCGTGGCGGCCACTGCTGTTCGGCGCTTCTTTGGCCTGACGCATCAACGGTACCAGTTGCATGGCGCGTTCGCCGTCGGTGGTCTCCAGCGACAGCGAAACCTGGCGCAGGCGACCATCCTTGTCGAAGGCCGCTTCAATCCGGCTGATCTGCACATCGCCCAGTTTGTAGGGCTCGACCCCCGGCAGCGGGTCGACGGCCTGGTAGTACTGGCGGGGCATTTCGTAGTGGACGCCATTGATCAACCAGACCCGCGTGTAGTGGCGCTTCATCACCTCCACCACCTGTGCGCGCGGCATGCCCAGGGTGAACTCGCCCAGGCTCAAGGCCGACCAGGCGCTGGTCGGGAACAGGGCACAGCAGAGCAACAATGTCAGCATCCTTGGCACGGTGGGGTCTCCTTGAAATGAGCGCAAAGGGTACTTTAGCCCTGGCATCCACGCTAGGATCAGCACTCCTGCACTGACAACGAGGTCACCTGTGAAATACGCCATTACCCTGCTATTGAGCCTGATGCCGCTGCTGGCTGGCGCCGCCGAAGTCGGCGAACGCCTGGCGCCCTTTACCTTGCTTGACCAGCACGACCAGCCCTACAGCCTCAACGAGCAGACCTGTGTGCTGCTGGTGGCGCGCAACATGGACGGTGCCAAGCTGGTCCAGGCCGCAGTGGGCGAACAGCCCAAGGGCTACCTGGAAGCGCGCGATGCGGTGTTCGTCGCTGATATTCAGCGCATGCCGGCGCTGATCAGCAAACTCTTCGCGATCCCGGCCATGCGTGACTACAGCTACCGGGTGGTGCTGGACCGCGACGGCAAGGTGGTGGCGCGCTATCCGGGGGCTGAAGAGAAGGTGCTGTGGATTCAGTTGGAGCAGGGGGTTGTGGCGGGGCAGAAGGAATATGCCAGTGCCGAGGCGTTGGCCACAGCGCTCAAGGCGTTGCCGCAGCAATAGTGGGTTTGAATGCAGCGCTCCCACATGGGCAGTGCAGGCAGGCGCAGATCTTACAGCGGCACCTGCAAGGTCGTTTTGACCCGCTCCAGCACCACGATGGTACGAAACCACTTCACGTTCGGATTGTCGTGAAACAGCCGCTGGGCGATGCCCTGGAACACGGTCATGTTCGCCACCGTCAGCACCAGCAAAAAGTCGGCGTCGCCGGTGACGTAATAGCACTGCTGAATCTCCGGCCCCGAGAACGCACGCTTCATCACTTCCAGGTCCGCCGACTGGGTGCGGTCGGCGTGCACCTCGACCATCAGGGTAATCACCTGGCCGACTGAGTCCGGGTTGATCACCGCGGCGTTGGCCTGGATCACCCCGGTCTTTTTCAAGCGCTGGATACGCCGTTGCACCGAGGCCGTAGACAAGTGCACCTGCTCGGCCAGCTCGCGCAGGGGCTGGCTGTTGTCGCGCTGCAAGGCGGCGAGCAGGGCAAGGTCGAATGCGTCCAGGTCCATGCAAAAATTTCTCATCTTGAGGGGTGAAAACGGGGGCACTTATCAGTGGCGGCGGAATAAATTATCACCCTCTGCTGGCCCTCATGAAGGTATTTGCAATGACCGCGCATAACTCCACGTTGGGCGTCGTGCTCAACGTCTTCGCCTCGGTGCTGTTCGCGGTGATGTACGCCTACACCAGCCTGCTCGCGCCGTTGGACGGCGCCGAAATCTATGGCTGGCGGATTCTGCTGACCGTGCCGTGCCTGTCCCTGATGGTGATCGTCAGCGGGCACTGGCCGCAGGTGCGGCGGATATTCCTGCGCCTGTTCGAAGAGCGCTGGTTCTGGGCGATACGCCTGGTCTCGGCAGTCTTGCTCGGCGCCCAGTTATGGCTGTTTATGTGGGCACCGATCAATGGCTACGGCCTGGACGTGTCGCTGGGCTATTTTTTGATGCCGCTGGTGATGGTGATGGTCGGCCGCCTGGCCTTCAAGGATGCGATCAGCCGCCTGCAACTGCTGGCCTGTGCGTTGGCGGCGCTGGGCATCATCAACCAGATCGCCATCGCCAAGGCAATCTCCTGGCCGGTGTTGGTGGTGTCCTTGGGCTACCCGCTGTACTTCTGGCTGCGCCGGGTCACCGACACCAACAACATGGGCGGGCTGTGGTTCGACATGAGCCTGAGCCTGCCGGTGAGCCTGTACTTTGTGCTCAAGGGCGGCGTGGTGCTCGGCCTTGTCGGGCTGGCCTCGAACCTGCCCTGGCTGGTACTCGGCCTGGGGGCGATCAGCGCCGCGGCCCTGGGCTTGCAGGCGCTGTCGGCACCGCGCCTGAACCTGACCCTGTTCGGCCTGCTGATCTATGTCGAGCCGGTGCTGTTGGTGGTGGCCGCAGTGCTGCTGGGCGACAGCATCGCCCCGGCGCAATGGCCGACCTATATTGCGATCTGGCTGGCGGTGCTGGTGCTGGTGGTGGAGGGCGGTTTGAGCCTCAATGGCAACCGCCGCGGTTACTCGCCCAGCCGCTGCTCGCGTGAAGGCGGGTAGCCGAAGTAGGCGCAGTAGCACTTGCTGAAGTGCGAGACCGAAACAAAGCCACAGGCAATCGCCACATCCATCAGCGGCAGGTCGGAATACTGCAGCAGGCGCCGGCTTTTGGTGATGCGCAGTTCCATGTAGTAGCGGCTTGGCGAGGTGCCCAGTTGCGCCTGGAACAGGCGGTCGATCTGCCGGCGCGAACGGCCGCTGTAAGCCGCCAACTGATCGAGGCTGAGGGTTTCTTCAAGGTTGCTTTCCATCAGCTCGACGATGGTGCGCAGCGGCGCGCTCATGGTTTTTTTCTGGCTGCTGTCGACCCGGCGAAAGCGCGCACTGGAAAACGCCAGGATCTCTTCGACACCCTCGGCCAGCGCTTCGCCATGCTGCAGCTTGAGCAGCGCCAGCATCATCTCTAGCGCGCCGTTGGGGCTGGCGGCGGTCAGGCGCTCGCGGTCGAGCACATAGCTTGCCGGGGTGATGGTGCACTGCGGGCTGCGCTCGGCCAGGCTTGCCCGTTGTTCGGGGTGGATGGTGCAGTTGTAGCCCTCCAGCACCCCGGCGCGGCCGAGAAACCAGGCGCCGTTCCACAGCCCGCCGAGGGCCAGTTGGTGGGCGGCAGCATCGCTCAGCAGCTTGTCCAGCTGCGGGTACTTGAGCGGGGTGCGCAGGCCGCCGCAAACAATCAGCATGTCGAGGTGGTCTAGCGCTGCGCGGTCCAGGTGCGCGGCATAAATCTCCAGGCCCAGGTCACTGGTGACCCGCTCGCTGCCCAGGGAAAACGGCGTGCTCAAGAACAGGTTGCTCTTGAGCAGGTTGGCCGTCACCAGTACATCCATGGCCACGGTAAAGCTGGCCATGGAGAAGTTCTCCAGCAGCAAAAAGCCCACCTGATACGCCGGGGTCGAGGCAGCCTCGGGGTGCTTGAGGTTGAGCATGTTGCTGGTGCTGGATTTCTTGCTGAACTGGCGTGGGGTGGGCAAGGTCGACTCCGCGAGGCTTGGCGTGGCGCCGCCGAGTGTGCGTTCACAGGATGCGAAACACAATACGGCAAACACCGCTCGCTACTCGGGCGGCGGAAGCGGCACCAGGGAGAAGGGCTCCGGTATCACCGGCGTGTAGTGAGACAGTTGATTCAGCAAGCCCTGGTAGTCCTGCAAGGGGATCGTACGTGCAGGCTTTCTCGGGTCGCTGGCAAAGAAGTTTTCCCAATGACCCAGCACCAGCGTACGGGGCCTGGTGACGCGCAGCAGCGCAGCGGGATAGTTGCGCACCTGGTCCCAGCTGGCAGCGCAGAGGATCTCCACGTCGATGCGTTTGCCATCGGCAATCAACGGAGGGAAGCCCAGGGGCGGACTGGCGGCGCTATCCTGGTAATGGATGCGATACACCGGTTTGCCATTTTCGTCGAGCAGGTCTATCAGCCACGCCAGGGTGACCTCGCCGAGGCGCCAACCGAACAGACCTTGGGGCAGTGTGTCGAGGTCGTCATCGTATTGTCCCTGAATGAAGTTGATACCAAAGGCGTGGCCGGCATGTTCGCTACGCAGCGCCATGGCGCGAATCATCCCGGGTGTTTTCCCTTGAGGCCGGGTGCCATCCCTGGCTGATTGGCCATTGGAGTAGAACCAGGTGCCACGCGCAGTGGGCAGGTAAGGATTGGCGATATCACCTTCGCCAAGTGCCCTGATTCGCTTGGCGTCAATGTTGCCAGCATGGAGGATGTGGCCAACGGTTTGCGAGCCATAGACTGTCGCCTTGGGTGTGTGAATGTGCATGACCCTGGGAACATCGAGCAAATGATCGTAGTGGGCATGACCGACCAGGAGCATTTTCACGTCGGTGGCCGGCGGCATGAAGGTGTCGATACGCTGCGGGTTGGCCTTTACCCGTAACGGCGGCAGGCCACCAATGCCCAAGCCGCCGGGGTTGGAAAACGACGGCGCAAGTAACACGCCTTCGCCTCGCCAGTGGATCAGCCAGCCACCGACGCCCAGGTACTGCAACTTGGGTTCGGGCAGTGACTGCAAGTTGCTCACGGCCAGATGCCGGGAACTCGGCACGTGGGTGCAGGCGGCGATCATCAGGGCCAGGGTGAGCAGCGGCCAGCGCATGTCATTACCTCTCAGGAGTGATGAGCGGCTACACCCACAGTTCAGTCGAGCACTTGGCACATTGCCATCGCTTTGTGGCGCGCCAGATGAACGGCGTTATGAGCACATTTGACTGAACCCTCAGGTGCTCTCTGCACCTAACCTTCTGAACCCCACAGGAGGCTACCCATGGAAAACGGTCATATCTGGATCACCCTTGCCGTATTGCTCACCCTGGTCGAACTCTGGGCCATCAAACGCATCATCGGCAGCAAGAGCCGGGCGGATCGCAAGATGTTGTGGATCGTGTTTATCGTCTTCGTGCCGGTGCTGGGCCTGATCGCCTGGGCCGTCGCCGGGCCGAAAGCCAGCGCGGGGGTGCCGATTTCGCGGGAGGGTTGACCCGGCGGCTGGCGACAGGGATTGTAGGGGCGACGGTGCATCGTTGCGCCTGCACGACCCAAGGAAGCACTTCATGCCGCTGTTTGAAACCCCACGCCTGCTGGTGCGCGAACTCTCGCGTCAAGACCTGCCCGCCCTGACCGCCATTCTCAGCGACCCTGAGGTGATGAAATTCTCGGTGCGCGGTGTCTGCGACGAACAGATGACTGCAGCCTTCATCGACGGGTGCCTGCAGTGCTATGCCGATCATGGCATGGGCCAATGGGCGCTGGTCGACAAGGCCAACGGCGAGCTGGTCGGTTTTTGCGGCGTCAGCCCGGAGCAGGTCGAAGGGGTAGAGCAGGCCAGCCTGGGCTATCGTCTGGCTACACGCTATTGGGGTCAGGGACTGGCCAGCGAAGCGGTGCGCGGCGTGCTTGAGCATGCGTTCAGCGAGCACCGGCTGCCGGCAGTGATTGCAATTATTGAAGCGGCCAACATCGCCTCCTTGCGTGTGGCGCAAAAAGCCGGTTTCAATGCCTTCGATACTGTGCAGTTTCACGAGCGGCCGGTGCGGGTGTATCGGCTGACGCATCCGCACTGGAAGGCACCATGACCAGCAGCAGACACCTCGACCCGTTGCGCCAGGTCATCCGCCAACAAGCGGTTGCACCCGCACCTGCGCCGTGGCAGTTGACCGGCCAGTTCACCGTCGCCGGCCTGCTGGAGGTAGGCTTCGACCGCGACAGCGAGCGGCTGCTGGTGGCGTCGAGTTCAGGTCGCAGTGTCATTGACTGTCGCAGTGGCGAGAAAATCGCCCGCGACCGCACCGACAACCTGGGCAGCGACCACTACCTGGAAACCCGCGGCATCGGCCCGCTCAACGAGCGGGTGATCCGCATGTCCGGCATTCAGGGCGGTGGCCTGCCGATCAGCACCAGCGATGGCTGGGTGGTGGAGAACATCACCCTGGCCTGGCCCGAGCAGCATCTGCTGCTGGTCGAGCCGGGTTCCTGGCTGCATGGCGCGCGCTACAACCGGCCCGCCAGGTTTCATACCCTGGCAATCGAGACCGAAGTGCGTGCGTTCGGGTTTTCCTACACCGGTTTGAGCCTGGTGATCGCCACCAGCGGTGAGTTGGTGGTTTATGGGCGAGGGTAATGGCCGAGCCAGGTCAGTATCTCGTCCCATAGCGGTTGTGCCTGAGCCTTGAAGTACCCCATGTGGCCGATGGCAACATTGCCCGGTTGCAGGTCACGGCGGGTCACTGGCGCATTGCCGTAGGCCTTGACGAAGGCATCCCGCGAGCGCGGTGGCGCCCAGGGGTCATCCAGCGAGGTGGCGAACACGCAAGGCATGCGCACCTGGGCGTACTGCTCGGCCAGATGAGCCATGCGCGGGTCGTCGAAGTAGTAGTGCGGGTAGGCGCACCAGCGCTTCCAGTCACGGTAGACCCCGCGCGGCAGGTCATCGCCCATGCCAAGAAGGCTCCAGGCCATGTAACCCTTCAGGGCTACCAGCGGCGGCAGGACCCAGCGCCACAGCAGGCGCACCTTCAGCGCCTGCGGCCAGGGCATCCAGCCGGCCCAGCCGGCGCCGCTGCCGAGGCTGTAGCAGGCGCTGATGCAGGCATGATTGGGCAGCAGGCCGATGGCATGGCCGCCGAAGGAATGGCCGACCCAGTACAAGGGTAATGGCTCGGCGCCGAGCAGGTCGACGGCTGCGGCCAAGTCCAGGTAAGCCCAGTCCAGGTAGGACATCTCAAAACCTTTGAGCGACGCCGGCCGCGACTCGCCGACGCCGCGGTAATCGATAGTCAGCACGTTGAAACCCTTGACTGCCGCATGCTCGGCAAAGCGCCGGTAGAAGCGTTGCTGCACGCCGGTGGCACCGGCCAGGATCAGGTTGCCACGGGCTTCACCCACAGCCGGGTAGCGGTAAGCCGACAACGGGTAACCGTCGCGGGCATGCAGGGTGAAGGCGTGCGGCGGGGCCGGGGAGATCATCTGGGTCATGGTGGTCAGCGCCCGGTGAACTGCGGGGCGCGCTTTTGCATCATCGCCATCACCCCTTCACGCACATCGGCGCTGCCCATCAGCTCCAGCAACGTTTCGTCGAGCCTGGCCAATGCCGCAGCATGGCCTTCATCTCGAGCCAGGAAGGCCGATTGCAGGGTGGCCTTGATCGCCAGTGGCGCAGCCTTGGTAATGCGTTCGGCACAGTCGATGGCGCGGGCCAGAGCTTGCCCTGGAGCCACTACCTCATTGACCAGGTTCATCGCCCGCGCTTGATCGGCGTCGAACTCATCGCCAGTGAGCATGTAGCGCATGGCGTTGGCCCAGCCTGCGGCCTGGGTGAAGCGCACGGTAGAGCCGCCTGACGGTGGAATGCCGCGTAGCACTTCCAGGTGAGCGAAGCGCGCATTGCTGGCAGCGATGGCGATATCGGCGTTAAGCAGCAATTCGATGCCCGCGGTCCAGCAAATGCCCTCGACCGCGACCACTACTGGCTTGCTCCGGCGAGGCAGGCGGGTGCCCCAGGGGTCGATGCTGCCTTCGGGGTAGTGCAAGCCACCGCCGACCAGCTTCGGTGCCAACTCCATAAGGTCGAGCCCGGCGGTAAAGTGCTCGCCATGGGCAAACAGCACCATGCAGCGCAGTTCATCGTTGCCCTCGTATTCACCAAGGGCCAGCGCCAGGTCCATCAGCAGCGCACTGTCCATGGCGTTGCGCTTGGCGGCGCGGTCCAGGCCCACCAGCCACAGGTGGCCACGCTGTTCGCGGCTGACTCGGCCGGGGCCGCTATTGGCTTCGCTCATCGACTTGCACTCCTGCAAAGAGGTTAAAAGAGTTACTTACCGTTCGTTCGGTTTGATGAAGCTAACCAAACGTTCGGTAACTATCAAGTGGAGCTGGCCAGGCTTATGGCATAGAATCAGCGCCATTGATCGACAGCAGGACTGGCCGTGCGACCGCTGAAAATTCCCCGAGACCAACTGCTGCAGCGCTGCGCCAACACCTTCAAGCGCTACGGCTATCACGGCACCACCATGGACATGCTTTCGGCGGCCTGCGGCCTGACCAAGGCGTCCTTCTATCATCACTACCCGAACAAAGAAGCGCTGCTGCGCGACGTGCTGGCCTGGACCCATGAAGGGCTTGCGAAGCACCTGTTCAGTATTGCCGACGACTTGAGCCTGAGCCCTGTTCAACGCCTGGAGGAAATGGGCCGCAAGGCAGGTCGGGTGTTTGAGGCCGATGCCATCGGCTGCCTGATGGCGGTAGTGGCCATCGATGCCAGTTATGGCAAGAATGAGCTCATGGTGCCGATTCGCGAGTTCTTTGCCGCCTGGGCCAAGGCGTTTGCCCGGCTCTATCAGGGCCTGCTGGATGATGAACAGGCGCAGGCCCAAGGGCGGCAACTGGTAGCGGATTACGAAGGGGCGATTCTACTGGCACGGATCCATGACGACATGAGCTACTTCAAGGCGGTGACCCAGCGGGCCCAGCGCGAATTGCAGGGAACTCACAAGGGTTGAAGGCGCCTGTGGTCCCTGTGGGAGCCGGCTTGCCGGCGATCGAGCGCGCAGCGGTCGCAATACGGGCATCGCTGGCGTATTTTCAATGACCCGTTCCAAGACGCCGCAGCTGATGCCTACCCAACCTTTCCATCCCTGCCAAGCCCTTGCTGACCTTCTGTTGCCGCACCTGCCGGCGGACAACGGCGATGGCTCTCACGACCTGACGCATATCCACCGGGTCTGGAGCAATGCCCGGCGGATTCAGGCCCGGGAGGGCGGCGATCTGTCCATCCTCCTGGCCGCCACGCTGCTGCACGATTGCGTCGCGGTCGAAAAGAACTCGCCGCTGCGCGCCAAGGCCTCGACCCTGTCTGCGGAAAAAGCTGCCCGGATACTCGCCGATCTTGGCTGGCCCGGCGAGCGCATCAGCGCTGTTGCTCATGCCGTCGCTACCCACAGTTTTTCAGCCGGCCTGACGCCGGAAACCCTCGAGGCAAAAATCCTTCAGGACAGTGACCGTCTGGACGCCATCGGTATGGTCGGCGTGGCTCGCTGCTTCTACGTCGGTGGGCGCATGGGCTCGGCCCTGTACGATTTCACCAACCCCAGCGCGGCAGGCCGCGACTACCAGGACCGCCAGTTCAGCCTCGAGCACTTTCATACCAAATTGCTGAAACTGGCCTCGGGCTTTCAAACCGGGGAGGGCGCACGCCTGGCGGCCGAGCGGCATCGGCGGCTTGAGCTGTTTGTGCAAGGTTTCATGGATGAGATTGGCGGCCCGCAGCCTTGATCAACACCACACTGACCGAAAGGACGCCCCAGTGAACCAACTTACGCTCACCACCCATCAATCCCGCCACCTGACCGGACCCTGGCCGACCTTTGCCATTGATGCCGAGCCACTGGAAGTCTGGTTGCCGCATCACGACCCGAACAGCGAGTATCACCTGGTTTCTGCGCAGTGGGGCCTGTACGACGACGATGCCCTGTTGGCCTGGGACCGGCTTTATTGCATTGCCCCTGGTTGGCATACGCTAGTGCCGCTACTGGTGTGCGCCGATGATCTGGACCTGAGCTGCACGGTGATTGTGGCCGAGCAGGTAGCGGATGAGCAGACCGTGCACTGGCGTCGCTTTGGCCTGCTGCGTGACCCCATCACTGAGCCAGAGCCTGCGGTTGACTGGTTCGCGATACCGGCTACGCGTTTCGACAGGGCTGCGTTCCTGGCCACTGTTGATCAATTTCGCAGTGAAACTGATGTGAAGATGGAGTGGGACTGATTTCAGTTCTGCCGTTTCCCTGGACAACAACCTGAGCGAGACCCCCCAAATGATCACCTGCTACCTGCGCTACGTCCTCGACCCCTACAAACTTGCCGAGTTCGAACACTACGGCAAACTCTGGATCCCGCTGGTTGAGCGCTTCGGCGGCCAGCACCATGGCTACTTCCTGCCTTCGGAAGGTGCCAACAATATCGCCATGGCGATGTTCACCTTTCCAAGCCTTGCCGCGTACGAACGCTACCGCCAGGACTCGATGAACGACCCCGAGTGCCTGGCCGCCTTCCAGTACGCCCAGGACACGCGTTGCATCCTCAGCTATGAGCGCTCGTTCTTGCGCCCGGTGTTCGGGCAGGACTGATGAGCACGCTTTTCGACCTGGAACTGTTCGTGCGGGTGGCCGACGAGGGCAGCCTGTCTGCCGCCGCGCGCAGCCTCGACATCACCCCGGCAGCCGCCAGCCTTGCACTCAAGCGCCTGGAGACGCGCCTGCAAGTACGATTGTTTGCCCGCTCCACTCGCCAGCAACGGCTGACCAACGAAGGCCGGCGTTACCTCGACAGTGTGCGCCTGGCCCTGGGTGCGCTGGCCGAAGGCGAGCAGGCCCTGCGCGAGCAGGCACTTGAGATGGGCGGCCTGCTGCAACTGGCGGCGCCCTCGGATTTTGGCCGCAGCGTGCTGCTGGCCTGGCTCGATGCGTTCAAGCGCGAATTCCCCCGGGTGCAGTTGCAGCTTTTGCTCAATGACCAGGCCAGTGACCTGTACCGCGAGCCTGTCGATGTCGCCCTGCGCTTTGGCGTGCCGGCCGATTCCGACATGGTCGCCTTGCCGATTCTGCTCGATCACCAGCGCGTGGCCTGCGCCAGCCCCGAGTACCTGGCGCGCCACGGCACGCCAGCGACGCCTCAGGAACTGGCTGGCCACCAGTGCGTGATCTATCAGCGCAACGGCCGGCCTTATGACCTGTGGCGCTTTGCGCGTGGCAGTGAAGTGAGTGAAGTGCGGGTCCACGGCGAGTACCGCTGCGATGACGGTGAAGTCGCCCGGCGCTGGGCCCTGGCCGGGCATGGCGTGGTCTACAAGGCCTGGCTGGACGTGGCCGCGGACGTCGCGGCCGGGCGTTTGCAGCGCGTGTTCGGCGACTGGCAGGGCGAGCACGCCCCGGTGTACCTGATGTGCCCGCACCGGGCGCAGGTGACCGAACGGGTCAAAGCGTTGCAGGCCTTTTTGCAAACACGCTGCCTGCAGTGGGCGGCCAAGGGGCTATAAGTAGGACATTTCCCACTCAATGGGAATCGAGTTTCACCTATTGAGAAAGACTGTGCACCATGGCGCCAAGGAGCACATATGACCTACACCACGCCCACCGATCGCCTGCTGCAGATCCTCGTCGCCCTCGGCCAGGCCAACGAGGCCGTGTCGGCCAAGGAGCTGAGCCTGCAACTGGACCAGCCCCTGAGCAGCACCTATCGGCACCTGAAGACCCTGCTGCGTTGGGGCCTGGCCGAGGACAACGGCCATGGCCGCTACCTGCCGGGCCCGGCCTGCCTGCAACTGGCGAAGAAGTTCGATCGCGAGGCGCTGCTGGTGTCGCTGGCCAAGCCCGAGCTCAAGCGCCTGGCCGAACTCAGCCAGGAAAGCGTGGCTCTGATGGTGCCGAGCAACGGCCAGGCCATTTGCATCGAACTGATCGACAGCCCGCAGCCGCTGCGCTGCTGTTACCAGAAGGGCCTGGCGCAACCGCTGCGGGTCGGCGCGTCGGCGCGGGTGTTGCTGGCGCACATGGAGCCGGCGCGCAGCCTGGCGATTCTTGAAGAGCAGGGCCTGGAAGCTGAAGCACTGGACAGCTACCGCCAGAGCTTCGTGCAGATCCGTGACCAGGGCTATGCCATCAGCCTCGGTGAAATCGACGACGGCATCTGGGGCGTCAGTGCCCCGGTGCTCGACAGCCGCAACCGCCTGCATGGCGCAATCAGCCTGATGGCTCCGGCCATTCGTGCCCGGCAGAACAGCGAGCGCCTGACCCGCTGGACCTGCGACGTGGCCCTGCGCATCGGTGCGCGGCTGGACTGAATCTACTGGAGTACCCGCATGAACAGCACTACCGCACTGCCGCTCTGGCAGGGTCGCGTCGACGCCGCAGAAGGTACGGCGGCCCTGCGCTGGCACCAATGGGTCCAGCCCTGGGCTGACCACCAAGCGGCTGGCAACGCCCTGGTTGGCCTGGCCTGTGACGAAGGGGTGATCCGCAACCAGGGCCGCAGCGGCGCCCGTCAGGGGCCGCCGGCCCTGCGCAAGGCCTTGGCCAATCTGGCCTGGCGTGGCCAGCGCCCGGTCTATGACAGCGGCGACTTCGTCTGCCTCGGTACTGACCTGGAAGGTGCCCAGCAGGCCTATGCCAAGCGGGTGACACAACTGCTTGCGCAAGGGCATTTGCCGCTGGGCCTGGGCGGCGGCCACGAAATTGCCTATGCCAGTTTTCTCGGCTTGGCCGGCCATTTACGCCAGCAAGAGGCGCAGCCGCGCATCGGCATTCTCAATTTCGATGCCCACTTCGACCTGCGCCACAGCGCCCAGAGCAGCTCCGGCACGCCGTTCCGGCAGATTGCCGAGTACTGCCAGCAGGCCGGCATGGCTTTTGAGTATTGCTGCCTGGGCGTCAGCGAGCTGAACAACACCCAAGCCCTGTTCGACCAGGCCCAGCGCCTGAACGTGCGCTACCGCCTCGACCGGCAGATGCAGCCGTGGAACATCGCCGCGCTCGAAGCTTGTGTCGATGAATTTCTCAGCGGCATCGACCACCTGTACCTGACCCTCTGCCTGGACGTCCTGCCGGCCAGCCAGGCGCCCGGCGTCAGTGCGCCCTCGGCCCATGGCGTCGAACTGATGGTGGTCGAGCACCTGGCGCGGCGCGCCAAGGCCAGCGGCAAGTTGCGCATGGCCGACATCGCCGAACTCAATCCCGGTCTTGACCAGGACCAACGCACTGCGCGCATTGCTGCGCGGCTGCTGGCCAGCCTGGTCGACTGAAATCCACAACCCCTATCCAACTATAAAAAGAAGAGTGTTAACCATGCTGACCCTGCAACTCGATGCTCTGACCACCGTCGCCCTGGCGCTCCTGCTGCTGGCGATGGGTGCGCAACTGAAGAAGCACAGCTACTGGCTACGCCAGCTCTGTGTCCCGGCGCCGGTCATCGGCGGCTTTGGCTTTGCCCTGGTGGTGTGGCTGCTGCGTGACCAGCAGTGGCTGGACATCAAGCTCGACACCGCCATGCAAACGCCGCTGATGGTGGCGTTCTTCACCACCGTCGGCCTTGGCGGCAGCCTTGGCCTGCTGCGTCAGGGCGGCAAGATCCTGTTCATCTACCTGGGTGCCTGCTGGGGCCTGGCGCTGTTGCAGAACCTGGTCGGCGTGGGCATGGCCAAGGCCCTGGGCATCGACCCGCTGCTGGGGATCATGGCTGGCGCCGTGTCGCTGGAAGGCGGCTTTGGTGCAGCCGCAGCCTTCGGCCCGATCGCCGAGAGCCTCGGCACGGTTGGCGCCACCACCGCCGCATTGGCCTCGGCAACCTTCGGCATGGTTGCCGGTGGCCTGCTCGGCAGCCCGGTGGCGCGTTACCTGATCGAACGCAAGAAACTGGTGGTGCAGGCAGACCAGGTCGATGCCCTGCAAGCCCTGGAAAAAGCCAATGAAACCCCCGTTGTCAGCATTGATACGCCGGTGCTGCTGCGCTTGCTGACCTGCATGCTGGTGATCATGGTGCTCGGCTTCTGGATCGGTGATGCGCTGAAGGCGCACCTGGGCATCGTCCTGCCGGTGTACGTCGGCGCCATGTTCGTCGCCATCCTGGCGCGCAACTTCAACGACCGCGCACGCCTGATCGAGATCCCCGACAACGCCGTCAGCACCCTGGGCGACATCAGCCTGGGGATGTTCCTGACCATGGCGATGATGAGCCTCAAGTTCTGGGAACTGGAGCAACTGGGCTTGCCGCTGCTGGTGATCCTGGTGGTGCAGGTGTTGATCATGGTGCTGTTGTGCATCTTCGTGCTGTTCCGCCTGTTCGGCGGCAACTACGATGCGGCGGTGCTGTGCGCCGGTTACATGGGCCATGGCCTGGGTGCTACCCCTAACGCGGTGGCCAACATGGGCGCGATCTGCGACCACTACAAAGTGTTCTCCTACAAGGCCTTCATCATCGTGCCGCTGTGTGGTGCGGTGCTGATCGACATCGTTGCGTTGCCGTTGATTACCTGGTTCATCAACGCCTTCAGTTAAAGGGGCGAGGCGGGGCGCAAGGCCCCGCCTGGTCTACCCCAGTACCGTTAGCCAGGCCGAGGCAACCAGCAGCACCGCTAACAGCTGATTGAAGCGCCGCACCTTCTGCGGTGAGCGCAGCAACCGTGCACTGCCGACACCCAGCAGCGCCCAGGTGGTCATGCAGGGCAGGGCGATCAGCAAGAACAGCAGCGACAGTTTCAGCATGTGCTGCAGCGGGTTGGCATCACTGCTGCTGAACAGGCCCATCACCGCGACGGCCATCAACCACACCTTGGGGTTTACCGCCTGCAGCAGCGCGGCGTCGAGCGGGCCCAGGTCACGTGGTTGCGCTGTATGGGTCAGTGGCGTTGCGCCGGCGTGAAGCAACTGCCAGCCCAACCAGGTCAACCACGCCACCCCGAGCCAGGTCATCGCCTGCTGCACCCGCGGGTAGGCCAACAACACTTCGCCCAGCCCCACACCGACCAACAGCAGCACCAGCGTGGCCGCCAGGCAAGCGCCGAGCACCAGCGGCAGGGTGGCACGCAGGCCGAAGCGCGCGCCATGGCCGAGGATCAGGATATTGGTTGGTCCGGGCGTGATGCTGGCAACAAAGGCGAACAGGGCGAAGGGCAGCAGGTTGGGCAACATGATCGGACTCCAGTGCAAGGGAGCCCCATGTTCAGTGTTGGCGTGGTGTCAGTCTGGAAGCTTTGCGCAGCGGCGGCGGTAATCGGCCGGCGTCAGCCGGTAAGCACGGCGGAACCAGCGGCCCATATGACTCTGGTCGGCAAAACCGAGGGCGGCGGCGACCACCGCCGGGCTGTCGCCGCGCGCCAGCCAGCGGCGCGCCTTGGCCAGGCGCAACTGGATCAGGTAGGCATGGGGCGCCAGGCCAAAGGCGCTCTTGAACGCCCGGTTGAGGCGAAAGCGATCAACCTGGCAGGCCTGGGCCAGCTCGACCAGGCCAATGTCCTGGGTGAAGTGCGCGTGCAAGTACTCGCGAGCGATCCGCGCCACCTGGGGCAGGCGTGGGTCGGGGTCGATGCGTTTGCGCCACAGGGTATGGCGGGTCATGCAGCCGAGCAGCTCGTCCATTGCTGTCTGCCGGAGCATTTTCAGATCACCGCCATGCATCGCCTGGAAGGCCCGGGCAATGGCCCCGGACAGCTGCGGGTCGGCGCTCAGGGTGTCGGCAAAACTGGGCTGGCTACCCGCTGGCGCGTGCTCGAACAGTGCTTGCAGCTCGCGCTCCAGCCACTGCGGATCGAGGTAGAGCATCGAATAAGTGAAGCCGTCCTCGGTCGGTGCATGACCGTCGTGGATTTCCCCCGGTTCCAGCATGAACACCTTGCCCGGGGTGCTGAAGTGCTGCAGCTGGCGGCAATGAAACTGCTGCACGCCTTGTTCGGTGACACCGATCAGGTAACTGTCGTGCCAGTGCGGGTCATAGGCGTGGCCCTTGAAATGCGCGCGCACCGACTCGATACCGGTGTCGGCGTCCTGGGCGAGATCGATCCAGTTGTGGCTGGGCACGGCGGGCTCCGGGCAGTTCGGCGTGGGCATGCACGACCATAACGCGTTTGCGCGGCGGGGTTTAGAACAATTGTGCGCGGCTCACATCGGCAACGAGCGGTTCTCGATCACCCGTTTCATCACCAGGGATTGCCATTGGGCTGATCGTCGAGCAGGTCGTTGGTCACAATTTATTTCGATAAGTAGGAAATTGCCCCGGTCCGGTGGCAAAGTGACCACTGACTGAGGGAAAAGCGCTTTTCGCTCTTTCGACTTGGGGCAAGGGAAGGCACAATGCGTGTCCTTTTTTTGGCCGGCCTTGCCGGGGGCCTCGAAATGATCAAAACGCCGTACTACCTCATCGACAAAACCAAGCTGCTGCGCAACATGGAGAAGATCGCCTACGTGCGCGAGAACTCCGGGGCCAAGGCCCTGCTGGCACTCAAGTGCTTCGCCACCTGGTCGGTGTTCGACCTGATGCAGCAGTACATGGACGGCACCACGTCGTCGTCGCTGTACGAGCTCAAGCTCGGCCGCCAGAAGTTCGCCGGCGAAGCCCACGCCTACAGCGTGGCCTGGGCCGACGACGAAATCGAAGAGATGCTCGACAACTGCGACAAGATCATCTTCAACTCCATCGGCCAGTTGCAGCGTTTTGCCGAACAGTCTGAAGGCAAGGTCCGTGGCCTGCGCGTCAACCCACAGGTGAGCAGCTCCGACTACCTGCTGGCCGACCCGGCGCGCCCGTTCAGCCGCCTGGGCGAGTGGGACCCGGTGAAAGTCGAAGAGGTCATCGAGAAGATCTCCGGCTTCATGTTCCACAACAACTGCGAGAACGGCGACTTCGGCCTGTTCGACCAGATGCTGTGCACCATCGAAGAGCGCTTCGGCCACCTGCTGCACAAGGTTGAGTGGGTCAGCCTCGGAGGCGGCATTCACTTCACCGGTGAAGGCTATGCACTGGACGCATTCTGCGCGCGCCTCAAAGCCTTCTCTGAAAAATACGGTGTACAGGTCTACCTGGAGCCGGGCGAAGCGGCGATCACCCAGAGCGCCTCGCTGGAAGTGACCGTGCTCGACACCCTCTACAACGGCAAGCACCTGGCCGTGGTCGACAGCTCGATCGAAGCGCACATGCTCGACCTGCTGATCTACCGCCTGAACGCCAAGCTGGCGCCAAGCGAGGGCGAACACACCTATATGGTATGCGGCAAATCCTGCCTTGCCGGTGACATTTTCGGCGAATACCAATTCGATCGTCCGCTGGCCATCGGCGATCGGCTGTCGTTTGTTGACGCAGCGGGTTACACCATGGTCAAGAAAAACTGGTTCAACGGCCTGAAAATGCCGTCCATCGTAGTGAAACAACTCGACGGTAGTGTCGAGCTGGTTCGTGAGTTTGGGTTCGAAGACTACTTGTCCAGCCTGTCGTAAGCTGGCAGTAAAGGAGAGAAAGAGAAATTGAAGAAGAACGTTCTTATCATTGGTGCAGGAGGTGTCGCCAAGGTGGTGGCCCACAAGTGCGCGCAGCACAACGACGAACTCGGTCGTATTGCTATCGCGTCGCGCAACATCTCCAAATGCCAGGCCATCATCGACAGCGTCAAGGCCAAGGGTAGCCTCAAGCAGCCCGCAGAGATCAAGGCCTTCTCGTTGAATGCGCTGGACGTCGAAGCGACCAAAGCGCTGATCCGCGAAACCGAATCGCAAATCGTCATCAACGTCGGTTCCGCTTTCCTCAACATGTCGGTGCTGCGTGCCTGCATCGATACTGGCGTGGCCTACCTGGACACCGCCATTCACGAAGAACCGGGCAAGATCTGCGAGACGCCGCCCTGGTATGGCAACTACGAGTGGAAACACCTCGAAGAGTGCCAACAAAAGAACGTTACCGCCATTCTTGGTGTGGGCTTCGACCCGGGCGTGGTCAACGCCTATGCGGCCCTGGCCAAGCAAGAGTATTTCGACAGCATTGATTCGATCGATATTCTCGACGTCAATGCTGGGTCCCATGGCAAGTACTTTGCCACCAACTTCGACCCGGAAATCAACTTCCGCGAGTTCACCGGGCAGGTGTGGAGCTGGCAGAACAGCCAGTGGACCAGCAACACCATGTTCGAAGTCAAGCGCACCGACGACCTGCCGGTAGTCGGCTCGCAGAACCTGTACCTGACCGGCCACGACGAAGTGCACTCGCTGTCGAAGAACCTCGACGTGCCGAACGTGCGTTTCTGGATGAGCTTTGGCGAGCACTACATCAACGTCTTCACCGTGCTGAAAAACCTTGGCCTGCTCAGCGAGCAACCGGTCAAGACTGCCGAAGGCCTGGAAGTGGTGCCGCTCAAAGTGGTCAAGGCCGTGCTGCCCGATCCTGCCTCGCTGGCACCGGGTTACACCGGCAAGACCTGCATCGGCGACCTGGTCAAAGGCACCAAGGACGGCCAGCCGCGCGAAGTGTTCATCTACAACGTAGCGGACCACGAAGAGGCTTACGCCGAAACCGACAGCCAGGGCATTTCCTACACTGCAGGCGTGCCGCCTGTGGCCGCGGCGCTGCTGGTTGCCCGTGGCGAGTGGGACGTGCAGCGCATGGTCAACGTCGAGGAGCTGCCAGCCGAGCCGTTCCTCAAGGCGCTGGACGTGATGGGCCTGCCGACTCGGATCAAAGACGAGAACGGCGACCGTCCGTGGAACTGAGTTCCACGCTGCGGTAAAACACCGGGTGCGCCGTGTCGGGCGTACCCGGAGAACGGTCGAGGCGCCGATCTGGCGCCTCGATTCAGAGTAAGTGGCTGTTTTAACAACAATTTGTTTGTTTGGGGGCTTCCCAAGTGGACCTAAGTTTGTTAAATTGCCGCCCATTCTTGCAACGGTCCTCACGGGGCTGGCAATGAAGGTACGCAACTTCCCAGGTTGCACCACGTTGCATCATCGCAAGCGAGTGCCAGGCACTCATCGCTACAGCTACAGGGGCGTCGCCAAGCGGTAAGGCAGCAGGTTTTGATCCTGCCATGCGTTGGTTCGAATCCAGCCGCCCCTGCCATTTTCTCGTTATACCTTCCTCATTCTAATGCACTCTTGCAGAGCGATTGCCACGCCAGTGCAATTCCTGTCATTGTTGCAACTTGTTTCTCCGGCAAGGACTGCCTCCATGGCACTGCACCTCTGGCTTACCTTTTCCCTGGCATACCTGCTGACCTCCCTGACTCCCGGCCCCAATGTATTGCTGACCGTGCGCAACGCCTTGCGCCATGGCCCGGCGGGTATGGGCGTGACCCTGTTCGGCAACCTGCTGGCGCAACTGCTGGTCATCGCTGCGGTGGCCTGGGGCGCGGGGGCGATGTTGCTGGCGCTGCCGACGGCGTTCCTGGCCTTGAAGGTGGTTGGCGCGGGGTACCTGATCTACCTCGGTGCGCGGCAGCTGTTCGCTCGTAAAGCGCCAGCGGTGGCCGCAGCACAGGCTCCCGTGCAGCTGACTCAATCGAAATGGCGGATCGGCAGCGAGGCGTTCCTGGTTTCGGCCAGCAACCCGAAAACCTTGATCTTCTTCTGCGCCTTCCTGCCGCAGTTCCTCGACCATGGCCGGCCGATCGCCGAGCAGTTCGCAGTCATGTACCTGACCAGCGCCGCGATTGTCTGCGGTGTGCACTCGTTCTACAGCTTCAGCGCCATGCGCTTTAGCAAGCACGTGAAAGCCTCGCGCCTGGTGGCGGCACTCAAGCGCGCCAGCGGTGCGCTATTCATCGGCCTCGGGGTGCGGTTATTGAGCGTACGGGCAGTGTGACGCGCCCGATCACCAATGCCGCAGGGCGCCCATGCTGACCATGGCCGCCAGCCCCAGCAGGCAGATAATGCCCACGGCGTAGGCGATGGTGCGCCACGGTTGCCAGCGCGCCAGAAAGGTCAGCGTATGCAGCAGGCGTGCGACAGTGAATAGCACCATCAGCCCGGCCGTGAACATGAATGGCGGATTGAACACCAGGCACAGCGCGCCCAGCACAAAAAACAGCGGGATGTTCTCCAGGTCATTGGCCCAGGCCTGGGCGGCGCGTCTGACCTGGGGCAACTCCTCGGGGCTCGCCTGGCGGCCGACCAGTGCGGCATCCTCGGCGTGCTTGAAGGTCAGTCGGCTGATGCGATAGAAGCCCTGGTAGCAGGAGATCGCCAGCATCTTCACAAACAGCACGACCACACAGAGGGCGTAGATGGAGATCAACGTATGCATCTTCATTCCTTTGAAAACGGGGAGCGCGATCATCGCCTGAATCGCCCAGGCGCGTACAGATCAACCGGCGCTCACCGTTATCCGCAAGGCTTAGAAGGTTGCCTTGACCTGCAGGCCTAGCACCAGGGCGTTGTCGATGCTGTCGCCGGAAAACGCCCCCGGCTCGATGATGTATTGCACATCCGGGCGCAAGGTCAGCCAAGGGGTGGCCTGGTAGCCGTAGCTCAGTTCAATCAACTGCTCGGCGCTGTCCAGGTTGGGGTAGGCGACGCCTGCGGCCACGGCGGCGTCTTGCTGCACATCACGGCTGCGCGGGTTCGGCACGGCGCGGCCATAGCCCAGGGCAAGCGTGTCACGCGGGCGACCTTCGAACGGTTTGTACAACACGACACCGGCGCCATACCACTTGCTGAACGGCGAGGCGGCGGCGCTGGCGGCCGAGTACTGGCCGAAGGCATGCAGGCTGCGGCCCTCGGTGCTCTGCGAGGCCCACACGGCCTGGTCCACCAGCAGGTAATGGCCGCCGCGACCGGACACCTCTTTGTCGTTGCCGATGCGTTTCACATCGGAGCTGTCGTAGTAGTAACCGAGCTTGTACTCACCCGGCAGTTCGCCCGACAGCTTGTACACCAGTTCGACCGGTACCACGGTGCCGGTGGTGTGCTTGGGGCCCAGGTGCCAGGCGCGGCTGGAGTTGCCGTTGCTTTCGGGGTCGACGTTGAACGCCGCCACGCGCAGTTGCCAGGCGGACGACAAGTCGTATTTGACCCGCACACCCAGGTGCGCGTTGGGGTAGTTGGTCCAGCCGCTGCCGCCGGACATGTTCAGCGGATGGCCGCAGAAGCCGGCGTTCATGAAATTGCAGAGGATGCCGCTGTCCAGCCCGCCGAGGTCGTTGCCCATGGCCATGTAGCCGAGCTTGACGTTCAGCGCCGGGGTGAACAGGCTGCGCTCGTAGCTGAGCTCGGTCAGGCGGGTGTAGAGGCCGCCGTAGTTTTCCTGGATCGGCAGGCGGTTGCCCACCAGGTCTTCGGAGGCGCTGTTGCCACGGCGGTCGTTGACCGTCAGTTGGACCTTGCCGCCGTTGTCCAGGCCGTACAGCTTGCCCAGATCAAACTGCACGCCAAGCTTGATGTTCTGCGAATAGCGCGCCGAACGGTGCTGGCCGCCATCGGCGTTGTAGGCGGTTTCGCCACTGTAATCGCCAGTGAACTTGATGCCTTGCTCGTCCAGCTGATGGCGCAGGCCGCCCCAGTCGCCGGTCAGGGTGTTGCGGGTCATCAGGTCGTCGGCCAGGGCCGCAGTGCTGGCCAGGGCCAGGAGCAGGGCAGGGGTGATGCGAATAGCGCAGGGCATTGCGGGGTATTCCTGGGAGGTCGGTAAAAGCCTCATCGCGGGTCAAGTCGAGACGTCGCGATGAGGGCAATACGATTTACGGCAGCGCGTACGCCATTACATAGTCGCCACGATCAGTCGACTGACGCGCACCACCGGCGGTGATGACCACGTACTGCTTGCCGGTTTTCGGCGACACGTAGGTCATCGGACCGCCCTGGCTACCGACTGGCAGGCGGGCTTTCCACACTTCTTCACCGTTGGCGCTGTTGAAGGCGCGCAGGTAGAAGTCCTGGGTGCCGGCAATGAACACCAGGCCGCCCTGGGTCGACAGGGTGCCGCCGAGGGTCGGCAGGCCAACCTTGATCGGCAGGTGCATGCGGATACCCAGGGGGCCGGTGTCTTCGACGGTGCCCACCGGCACTTGCCAGGCGACCTTCTGGGTCTTCATGTCGATGGCGGTGAGGGTACCGAACGGCGGCGCCTGGCACGGAATACCGGCCACCGACAGGAAGCGGTTCTTGTTCACTGCATACGGCGTGCCCTTGAGCGGCACTGCGCCCATGCCGGTGTTCAGCGCTTCGCCACCGGAGGCGGCCTGGCCCTTGTTCTGTGACGGGATCATCTGAATCCACAGGCCCAGGCGCATATCGTTGACGAAGATAAAGCCATGCACCGGGTCGGTGGAGATGCTGCCCCAGTTCATGCCGCCCAGCGAGCCCGGGAAGCTCAGCGACAGGTCGGTGCCGGGTGCGGTGTACAGGCCGTCGTAGCGCATCTTCTTGAAGTCGATGCGGCACAGCAGCTGGTCATACGGAGTTGCGCCCCACATGTCCGACTCGGTCAGTTGCTGGGCACCGATCTGCGGCATGCCCACCGATTTTGGCTGGGTCGGCGAGTACGGTTCGTTGGGGATGTTGCCAGGCTTGACCGGGGTTTCCACCACTTCGGTCAGCGGCTTGCCGCTGGCGCGATCGAGTACGTAGATCTGCCCGGCCTTGGTACCGATGACCACGGCAGGCACCGACTGGCCATCGGCCTTGGTGAAGTCGATCAGGCTCGGCTGCATCGGCAGGTCGAAGTCCCAGAGATCGTTGTGCACGGTCTGGTAGACCCACTTCTCTTCGCCGCTGGTTGCGTCCAGGGCCAGCACCGAAGCGCCGTATTTGTGGTTCAGCTCGGTACGCTCGACGCCATAGATGTCGGTGGACGAGCTGCCCATCGGCAGGAACAGGGTGTTCATCGCCGGATCGTACGACATCGGCGCCCAGCTGTTGGGGGTGCTGCGCACGTAGGTGCTGTCGCCAGTCGGGGCATTGCGGTCTTGCGGGTTACCCGGGTCGAAGGCCCAGCGCATCTGCCCGTTGATCACGTCAAAGCCACGGATCACGCCGCCAGGCATGTCGGTCTGGACGTTGTCGGCGACGCGGCCACCGACCACCACCGTGGTGCCGGCCATCAACGGTGCCGAGGAAAGCTGGTAGAAGGAGTCCGGGACATTGCCCAGGCCGGCCTTGAGGTCGACCTGGCCATTGTTGCCAAAGCCCTGGCAGAGCTCACCGGTATCGGCGTCGACCGCGATCAGGCGGGCGTCGATGGTGTTGGTCAGCAGGCGGCGCTGGCAGTTGGCACCAGCCGGTACGCTGGCGACGATGATCGACGAGCTGTTCGGCTGGGTCGGCTGGGCGATAGGGGCGCTGGCATCGAAATAAGCCATGCCGCGGCAACGCTGCCAGACCGCCGACTTGGCGTTGATTGCGTTCTTCCACAGCTCTTTGCCGGTGTCGGCATCGAGGGCGATCAGGTTGTTGTGCGGGGTGCAGATGAACACCTTGTTGCCAACCTGCAGCGGCGTCAGTTGGTCTTCGGCACCGTTGCCGTCGCTGATGGCCACGTCACCGGTGTGGTAGGTCCAGGCGACTTTCAGCTTGTCGACGTTGCTGCGGTTGATCTGGTCCAGGGCGGCGAAGCGGCTGCCGCCTTCGGTGTTGCCGTAGTGCGCCCAGTCTTTTTGCGCCTTGGCCGGGTCGACCGCGGTCAGGCCCGGGCCGTCACCGGTGGGGGCGACGCTTGGGTGGGCGACGAACATATTGCCGGCCGCCACCGCCAGGGCGATTGCCAGCACGGCCGCCAGGCCATAGGCACCACGGCCAGGCGTGGCGCCGGCGGCACGCTTGAGCAGCGGATAGACCAGCACCACCGCCAAGCCCATCGCGCCGAACATGAACAGGCGCGAGAACAGCGGCCAGAACACCAGGCCGACATCGGCCACAGCCCAGATCGTGGTAGCGACCAGGAACGCGGCGAACAACCAGGCGCCGGCCAGCTTGCGACGGGCGATCAGCAGGCCGGAGAGGGCCATCAGCACACCGCCGAGCAGGAAGTACCAGGAACCACCCAGGCTGACCAGCTTCACGCCACCGGCGGCGAGCGCAAGGCCGAGCAGGGCGATGATCACGCCCAGGCCAACCAGGATGAAAGTTGAGGCGCCAGTGGCGCGCGGTGAGTGCGTCATATCGAAAAAAACTCGAAGGAGGGAGTGGCCGAATTTTATACCCTTAGCAAGCTAATTAACAAGTTGGTACATAATTGTGCAGGGCTTGCGCTGTGGCTTGAATCAGCGCAAACGCCCTCTCCCTCTGGGGGAGAGGGCGGGTATCAGACTTAAGTATCAGTGATGTCGCGGTCCTTGGTTTCCGGCAGGAAGAAGGTGCCGAGGATCGCCGTCATCACCGCGATGACGATTGGGTACCACAGCCCGTAGTAGATATCGCCGGTGGCGGCGACCATGGCAAAGGCCACGGTCGGCAGGAAGCCGCCGAACCAGCCGTTGCCGATGTGGTAGGGCAGCGACATCGAGGTGTAGCGGATGCGCGTGGGGAACAGCTCCACCAGCCAGGCGGCGATCGGGCCGTAGACCATGGTCACGTAGATCACCAGGATGGTCAGCAACAGCAAGACCATCGGGTAGTTGGTTTTGGCCGGGTCGGCTTTTTCCGGGTAGCCGGCGTCCTTGAGGGCCGTGCCCATGGTGGCGATGAAGGCATCGTTCTGTGCCTTGAAGTCAGCGGCCGGCATGCCGGTGCCTTCAAAGCTCTGGATTACCTTGTCGCCGATATGGATCTGCGCCACGCTACCAGGCTCTGCCTTGACGTTGGTGTAGGGGATGGCTTTTTTCGCCAGGACGCTCTTGGCCAGGTCGCAGGAGCTGGTGAATTTGGCCTTGCCCACCGGGTCGAACTGGAACGAGCACTGCTCGGGGTCGGCCACCACCGTCACCGGGTTCTTTTCCTGGGCGATGAAGACGTCGGGGTTACCGTATTCGGTCAGCGCCTTGAAGATCGGGAAGTAGGTCAACGCGGCGATGATGCAGCCGGCCATGATGATGCCCTTGCGGCCGATGCGGTCCGACAGGCTGCCGAACAGGATGAAGAACGGTGTGCCGATCAGCAGCGAGCCGGCAATCAGCAGGTTGGCGGTTTGCGGGTCGATCTTGAGCATCTGCAGCAGGAAGAACAGCGCATAGAACTGCCCGGTGTACCACACCACGGCCTGGCCGGCGGTGCCGCCGAGCAGGGCCATGATGACGATCTTGAGGTTGTCCCAGCGGGCGAACGATTCGGTCAGCGGTGCCTTCGATGCCTTGCCCTCGGCTTTCATCTTCTGGAACACCGGCGACTCGCTCAGTTGCAGGCGGATGTACACCGAGACGATCAGCAGCAGGATCGACAGCAGGAAGGGAATCCGCCAGCCCCAGGCCTCGAACGCCTCGGTGCCGAGGAGAGTGCGGCAAGCAAGGATCACCAGCAGCGACAGAAACAGCCCCAAGGTCGCGGTGGTCTGAATCCATGAGGTGAAGTACCCGCGCTTGCCCTTGGGCGCATGCTCGGCCACATAGGTCGCCGCACCGCCGTACTCACCGCCCAGGGCCAGGCCTTGCAGCAGGCGCAGGGTAATCAGGATGATCGGCGCGGCCACGCCAATGGTGGCGTAATCGGGCAGCAAGCCGACCACGGCGGTGGAGATACCCATGATCACGATGGTGATCAAAAAGGTGTACTTGCGTCCGATCATGTCCCCCAGCCGGCCGAACACAATCGCGCCGAACGGCCGCACGGCAAAGCCTGCGGCGAAGGCGAGGAGGGCGAAGATGAAGGAAGTGGTCTCGTTGACCCCGGCGAAAAAGTGCTTGGCGATGATGGCGGCGAGCGAGCCGTAGAGGTAGAAATCGTACCATTCGAAGACCGTGCCCAGGGACGAGGCGAAAATGACCTTGCGCTCCTCCCTGGTGATCCCGCGTTTGGGCGCGCTGCCTGTGGTTGTATTGTCGATTGCCGCCATGAGCCTTCTCCGTCGTGCACGTGTAGGCCGGAGTTCCCACTATCCTTGCCGCACCCAGGCCTTGGGGTGATGTCATCGGATTGCGAACAACTTGAACACAGACTGACTGCCTCGCATCGCTGCAAGGTTTCTTGAAGCATAATCAGGTTTGTCCGGATATCCACTCGCGAGCAGGCGCGGATGCGATGGCCCGCTCACTCGAACAGCACATCAGCCGCCATTTGTGGATACTCAGCCTGCAGATTGGCCAGGCATTTTTGCATCAGCTCGGCGTCCCTGGGCAAGCGCTTGGAAAAAGCATCCCAGCCACTGAGCTTCAACTGTCGAGGCATTTGCACAAGCCCGCTAATCGCATCCCAGAAGGCATCCCAGTTACAGCCATACCAATCGGGAAAACCGAGGGCATCCCTTAGCAGATAGTGCAGCTCCCTGGCGCTTGTCACTGTGCTCAGATCAATCCCTACCACCTGCAAGCGACTCAATTGAAATGCCCCAGATAGGTGAGTGTGGCGGTGCTTTGTGGCTGCCGCGGGTTGGAGTTGCAGGTGTCTGGCGAGCGCCGATCCCCATAGATCGCGTTGTCGCCGACGATGATGAAGTGGCTGAAAGCGCCCTGAGACCGGGACCACAACAGCGCTTTCTGCGCCTCGTTGGCCACCAGGCTCTGCACATACTCCAGCGATTCATCCAACTCGACAAAGTCTGAATCCATGAAGAACTCAAGCTCCTGGGCAAGCCGCCAGGTCGGATTGCGATCTTCCCACGCGGCAAATTCGGCAGAACTTGCGTCGGCGGGCGGCTCGGGTTGCCATTGCTCGAAAGCGAACTGCCGGGCGTGCGTTTCGCTCTCGAAGGTCGCGGCGAAGAGGTGGAAGGGATAGTAGGTTGGATCGTCCATAATCTGCCTTGCTGAGTGTCTTGAAAGGGCTGCAGGTTACCAGTGAACGATCGTTGATTTTTGCCAAGTTCGTAGATGACGAGAGGTCCGGGACCTTTCAGTGGCGACCGGTCTAAAGGAATGGTCCAGGGTACACAGATCCACTGCAGGAGCGGGCTTGACCCGTGATGAGGCCGGTACAGTCAGCACCTGCCTGCGCTGGAATATCCTGACAGGATCCGTCATTGGACAGCATTGCAATGCATGGCTAGCGTTATGCCATATCGAGGTTCCGATTCGCTGAAAACGGCTGCCGCTTCTGGCGGGGCACCGTGGAGAAACCATGTCGAACAGCCACACAGCACTGAAACAGCCTTGGGTGGTTATTGTAGGTGCTTTGCTTGGCACACTGACGTTGCTGTTTTTCATGGGGCTGGTGTTGTTGTCGGTGTTTGGTCGAGAAGTGCCCTGTGATAGCCGTTATCTGGTAATTACGGTCATTGCATTTGGCGCAGCGCTGTCGATCGGGTTCCTCGGCGGATCGGCGGCCGCTAAAGGCGGCATACCTATCCTGTTTGCCCGTGAGCATCCCCTGGTTGTCAGTGTTTCAGGGGGTATTGGTGCGCTAGTGATCCTTTTGGCGCTCGGCAACCATCTGTTTTCCAAAGAGTGCGAGGCGCAGCCTATCGCCTGTACGGACTCTTACCAGAGCTTCTTTGCCCCGCAATTGCGCTTCGGGTTCTGTTTCCCACGTGAAGGCTGGGAGCTGGATAAAGGGCCGATCGATGTCAAGGCAGCGGATATCTATGTAAGAAACTCTGCCAACAAAGACCTTGGTGTGCACTTCCATGTATCGCTCATTCCTCCAAGCTACGCAGGCAAACCCGACGTCTACACACAAAAAGTGGCCAATACCTGGCGTCAGCTAGACCCCGATCTCACATTCGCCAAGACGTCTTTGGCCGGAAGGGAGGCTTATCAATTTTCCCTGATGGTCAAAGACCACAAAGGTATCCCGCGGCCCACCGAGGTTGTACACCTCTACTTAACATCCGATCGGCTTCTTGAAATCATCTCGACACGTTTTATGGAAACAGCCGAACTGGATGCCAGCGCGCTATCCCGAATTCGCTCAAGCGTGGTGATTGAAAAGTTCTGACGCCTGACCAGCGTCCGGAGCACTGTTGGCGTTATCCAGGGGCCCGGCCAACCACCCGTCGGACATAATGCACTTTTGCCACCACCCTCTGGCCAGCCCGGGTTTCCCTGCTTAACTGATCAGGGCTGCCAGGCAGGCAGCTATGCGCCCAGGGAGGGTTTCACACCCGTTGCACCTCGGTAAACCTTGCCTATCCGGGCATGGCCGTGCCGGACCGCAGCGTCTTCGCCGCAGGCAATCTGCGCGTGACGCCAGCACGGAGGCTGCAACGCCGTTCTCCTACATCCAACTGCGCGCCAAGGAAGTCGCCCGCCAGAAACAGCCACGCGCTTGTTTCCACTCATTGATTGCAATGGAGGCACCATGACTGACTCACTACAAGCACCCGTGATAGGACTCTTCCCGCTGTCCTACGTCATCGGCACTGACGCCCCCGGCGCCCAGCGCCTGGTTCTCGACCTGCTGGTTCATCCTTCTGATCGCACCCTGCGCGGCACCGCTCAGCTCACCCAGGCCACCAACCCGCCGCTGGACCTGCAACTGGACGTCTGGGGGACCTACAGCTATCAGCTGTCCCTGCCACCGAGCCCGAGCAATATCCTCATCACCCTGCAAGGTAACCACGGTGGCCCGACTGCCAACTCGCCGATCATCTTCAGCCTGCATCTGGCGGTGGGATCGGACTGGCAAAAAGGCCAGGCCGGTTACCGCTACCTGAACAGCCAGGGGCAATGGATCGTGGTCGAGGCGCCAGCGCACCGGGAAGACACCCGCATCAAGGCTTTCGGTAACCTCGATATCCAGGCGCAGTTGCATGCTGCCACCCTGGAGGCGGCCATTGCCACCGGCGATGTCGCCCACCTCAAGGCCCTGGCTGCCGGTGACGCAGGCGCCGCCTTGAGCACCGCCATCGATTCGACCAAGAGCGCTTCCGGCAAAGCCGGCAAATCCAGCCGCGCCTGACCAGACAAGGAGTCGTACCATGCCCGCAATTGGACTGTTCCATACTCGCCTCAACGTGCGCACCGGCCTGCTCGGTGCGCCTGTCCTGACCCTCGACCTGCTGGTCAACACCGTGCACAAGAGGATCACCGGCGTGGCCAGCATCTTCGCTGCCACCTACCCGCCGCTGAACTTTCACGCCGATGTCTGGGGGGACTACTCCGACCTCAAGCTTGGCCTCAAGGGTGAGGGTCATATCGTCCTCAACCTCACCGGCAGCCCGAGCGGCCCGTTCAGTACCCTGGAGCAGACCTTCCATCTGCACGGGATCCTCAGCGCCAACTGGGCCAGCGGTACCGCCAGCTATCGCTACCTGCGCCTGGACGGCGGAGGGTGGCAGGTGGTGCCCCATGCCAACGTGCGCCAGGCACCGACCGAGACTCACCAGAGCCAGAAGGACGTCAGTGAACGTAGCCGCAGCCGCTTGCAGGCAGCCATTGGTCAGCTGGAAAGCGCGTAAAAGCGCGTGACAACAGGGCAGCCCGGGAGATCGGGCTGTCTTCTCCCGGATAGTCTGCAGGCTGGCGTGACACTGGTGCCAAGTACCATGGCATGGGTGACGAGGTTATGTTCGATCAGGGTTTGCAACCCGGCCACCAGGTTACGGCTGTTGAGGTGAGTGAAGGCAATCAGGGTGATCGACAAGAACAGAAAACCCAGGCCCAGCCCGCGCAATGCGATCACCGCCTTCGAGCACCGTGGCGCGCCAGCCAGTCCTCGAATCCAGCAGGGCGACGACTTTGAACGATTCGCCCAGGGGCTACGCCTGGCAGGTTTGCCCGAGTAATTGCGCCCGGCACAAGACTTCCCGGCGAAAACCCGGATAATGGCGGCCAAATCGTTTTGCTCGTATGGTATTCCCGCATGGAAATCAAGGTTAACTTTCTCGACAACCTTCGACTTGAAGCCAAGTTCGATGACTTCACGGTGGTGGCCGATCAACCGATCCGCTACAAGGGCGATGGCTCGGCACCGGGGCCGTTCGATTACTTTCTGGCTTCGTCGGCCCTGTGCGCGGCGTACTTCGTAAAGCTGTACTGCCAGACCCGCGACATTCCCACCGATAACATCCGCCTGTCGCAAAACAACATTGTCGACCCGCAGAACCGCTACAAGCAGATCTTCAAGATCCAGGTCGAGCTGCCAGCCGATATCTCCGAGAAGGACCGCCAGGGCATCCTGCGCTCCATCGACCGCTGCACGGTGAAAAAGGTCGTGCAGACCGGCCCCGATTTCGTCATCGAGGAGGTAGAAAACCTCGACGCCAACGCCCAGGCGCTGCTGATGCTCGACCCAGCCTCGGACACCAGTACCTTTATTGCCGGCAAGGACCTGCCGCTGGAGCAGACCATCGCCAACATGTCGGGGATTCTCGCCGGCCTTGGCATGAAGATCGAGATCGCCTCGTGGCGCAATATCGTGCCCAATGTCTGGTCGCTGCACATTCGCGATGCGCAGTCGCCGATGTGCTTTACCAATGGCAAGGGTGCAACCAAAGAAGGCGCACTGGCCTCGGCGCTGGGCGAGTTCATCGAGCGGCTGAACTGCAACTTCTTCTACAACGACCAGTTCTGGGGCGAAGACATTGCCAACGCCGACTTCGTCCATTACCCGGACGAGCGCTGGTTCAAGCCTGGCCGTAAAGATGCGCTGCCGGCGGAGATTCTCGACGAGTACTGCCGCGAGATCTACAACCCCGATGGCGAGCTGCTCGGCTCGCACCTGTACGACACCAACTCGGGCAATATCGAGCGCGGTATCTGCTCGCTGCCGTTCGTGCGCCAGTCCGACAGCGAGGTGGTGTACTTCCCCTCCAACCTGATCGAAAACCTGTACCTGAGCAACGGCATGAGCGCCGGCAACACCCTGGCCGAAGCCCAGGTGCAATGCCTGTCGGAGATCTTCGAGCGCGCGGTCAAGCGTGAAATCCTCGAAGGCGAACTGGCATTGCCGGACGTGCCGCAAGAGGTACTGGCCAAGTACCCGGGTATTCTTGCCGGCATCCAGGGTCTGGAAGAGCAGGGCTTCCCGGTGCTGGTCAAGGATGCGTCGTTGGGCGGTGCCTTCCCGGTGATGTGCGTGACCTTGATGAACCCGCGCACTGGCGGCGTGTTCGCCTCGTTCGGCGCGCACCCAAGCTTTGAAGTGGCGCTGGAGCGCAGCCTGACCGAGCTGCTTCAGGGCCGCAGTTTCGAAGGCCTGAACGACCTGCCGCAGCCGACCTTCGAAAGCCACGCGGTGACCGAGCCGAACAACTTTGTCGAGCACTTCATCGACTCCAGCGGTGTGGTGTCGTGGCGCTTCTTCAGTGCCAAGGCCGACTTCGAATTCGTCGAGTGGGACTTCTCGGCCGAAGGTGAAAACGCCAACGCCGAAGAAGCCGCAGCGCTGTTCGGCATTCTCGAAGACATGGGCAAAGAAGTGTACATGGCGGTGTACGAGCACCTGGGCGCGACCGCTTGCCGCATCCTGGTACCGGATTACTCGGAAATCTACCCGGTGGACGACCTGATCTGGGACAACACCAACAAGGCGTTGTTCTTCCGTGAGGACATCCTCAACCTGCACCGCCTGGATGACGAACAGCTGCAGTCTCTGGTCGAGCGTCTGGAAGAAAGCGAGCTGGATGACTACACCGACATCACCACCCTGATCGGCATCGAGTTTGACGACAACACCGCCTGGGGCCAGCTGACCATCCTTGAACTGAAGCTGCTGATCCACCTGGCCCTGCAGCAATTCGAACCGGCCAAGGAGCTGGTCGAAACCTTCCTGCAGTTCAACGACAACACCGTCGAGCGCGGCTTGTTCTATCAGGCGGTGAACGTGGTGCTGGAAGTGGCGATGGACGACGAGCTGGAACTGGCCGATTACGAGGTCAACTTCCGCCGTATGTTCGGCAACCCGCGCATGGACGCGGTACTCGGCTCGGTGGATGGCAGCGTACGCTTCTATGGCCTGACGCCGACCAGCATGAAGCTTGAAGGCCTGGATCGTCACCAGCGCCTGGTCGACAGCTACAAGAAGCTGCACACGGCGCGGGCCAAGGTGGCCAACCTGTCGCGCTGAAACACGCTGACAAAAAGAGCACCTTCGGGTGCTTTTTTTTGTTTATGCGCCCCGGTTATAGCCATGTAGCCAACGGGTCTTGCTGTTGAAACACTGGCCCTTGCCGGATGAGGAGGTTGGCGTTTAGCTGATTGTTCGTGTGAACAACCTCATCAGGTGCAGCCATGAGCACACCCCTGGATTTGAATGCGTTGAAGGCACGCCAGCAGGCGGCGTGGGCCAGCGGCGACTACGCGGTGATTGGTACCACTTTGCAGCTGGTCGGCGAGCGTCTGGCCGAAGCCTGCGACTTGCGCTGGGACGAAAAGGTCCTGGATGTCGCCGCCGGCAACGGCAATGTCACCCTGGCTGCGGCCCGTCGCGGCTGCCAGGTGACCTCCACCGATTATGTGCCCGAACTGCTCAAGCGCGGCGAGGAGCGCGCCCGGGCCGAACGTCTGAATATCGTGTTTCAGGTCGCCGATGTTGAAGCCTTGCCGTTCCAGGAGGGCGCGTTCGACGCCGTGGTCTCGACCTTCGGCGTGATGTTCGCCCCCGACCAGGCGCAAGCGGCGAAGGAGCTTGGCCGGGTGTGTCGCTCGGGCGGGCGGATCGGCCTGGCCAACTGGACCCCGCAAGGTTTTATCGGGCAGATGTTCAAGACCCTCGGCCGCCATGTGCCGCCACCTGCCGGTGCGCAACCGCCGTCGCGCTGGGGTGATGAAGAGCAGTTGCATAGCCTGTTCGGCGACGACATCGGTTCGATCAAGGTCAGCCGCGAGCACTTCAATTTTCGCTATCGTTCGGCGGCGCATTTCATCGAGGTGTTCAGGACCTGGTACGGGCCGGTGCACAAGGCGTTTGCGTCGCTGGACAGCGACAAGGCCAGCGCGCTGGAACGCGATCTGACCCAGCTGTTGAACGACAACAACGTGGCGGGAGGTGCGTCGCTGGTGGTGCCGAGCGAGTACCTGGAGGTGGTCATCAGCCGCCGCTGAAATCATCGCGGGTCAAGCCCGCTCCTGCAGGCCCTGCGCCGAACCTGTGGGAGCGGGCCTTGCCCCGCGAAACGGTCGGCCAAAGCAAAACCTGTAGTAGTAAATGAATGAGAAGTATTACCATGCACGGCTTTCCGTAGCTGCCAGGAGATCCCGTCCATGCCCCCGTCCAGCCACCCCGATGTCGGCGCGCTGTATCTGCAGCATCACAGCTGGGTCGTGGCCATGCTGCGGCGCAAGCTGGGCAATCGCGAGCAGGCGCTGGACCTGGCCCAGGACACCTTCGTCAAACTCCTGCGCAGCGAAATGCCGCCACTGCTGCGTGAACCCCGGGCCTACCTGGGCACCATCGCCAGCCGCCTGTGCCTGCAGCACTTTCGCCGCCAGGCGCTGGAGCGCGCCTATCTGCAAAGCCTGGCTCAGCTTGAGCCACAGCATCAGCCTTCGGAAGAAACCCGGGTGCTGGTGCTCGAGGCGCTGGATGCGGTGGGCCAGGTGCTCGATGGCCTGGCCAGCCGGGTGCGTGAGGTGTTCTTGCTGTCTCAGCTTGATGGCCTGACCTACCCGCAGATCGCCGAGCGCCTGGGCTTGAGCGTCAATGTCGTGCAGAAGGCCATGCTCAAGGCCTATCGACATTGCTATATCGCAGTGCACGGCGAATGACGCCGTTGCCCGCACCCGAGCCGCGCCTTGACCCGCACATTCTTGAACAGGCCATGCTGTGGATGGTACGCCTGCAATCGGGCGTGAGCAGCGAGGCCGAGCAACTCGCCTGCCAGCGCTGGCGCCAGGAAAGCGCGGCCCATGAACTGGCCTGGCAGCGGCTCAACGGTATCAGCCAAGGCCTGCGTGAAAGTACCCGTGGCTTGTCGGCGGCGGGGGCGCGCAGCTTGCTTGAGGCACGTTCGCTGCCTTCGCGAAGGGCAGTGCTCAAGAGCCTGGCAGCCGGTGGTGTACTGATCGCCGGTGGCTACGGGGTACAGCAGCGCAGCGTGCTGCCGGGCTTGTTCAGCGACTACGCCACGGCCACCGGTGAGCGCCGCAACTGGAGCCTCACCTCGGGGCTGGCACTGCAACTGGATACCCGCAGCGCCCTGGACAGTGACCTGGTGGACGGCGTCCGGCTGCTGACCTTGAACCGGGGGCGGGTGCTGCTGCAAGTAGAGCAGGGCGCCAGTGTCAGCCTGCGCACGGCAGATGCCCGGGTGCGGCCAGCGATGTTGTCGCGCCTGGTGGTCAGTCAGCAATCCACCGGGACCCTGGTGCAGATGCTCAAGGGCGCTGCGCAGGTCGAGCATGGGCAAGGTGCAGGCATTACTCTGCAAGCCGGTTGGCAACAGCTCTACAGCAGCTCCCGGGCCGAGCCACTGGAGCCACTGGCCGCGGGCGCGGGGGCCTGGACTCAGGGCCTGGTGGTGGCGCAGCGCATGCCGCTGGCCGAGTTGCTGGCTGAACTCGACCGCTACCGCCCCGGCGTGCTGCGTTGCGATCCGCAGATTGCCGGGCTACAGGTCAGCGGCTCGTTCTCCCTCGATCAACCCGATGCCAGCCTTGAGTTGATCAGCCAGGTGTTGCCCGTTCGCGTGCAGCGGGTGCTGGGCTATTGGGCCAGTGTCGTACCGGCCTGAAATAATTTTCATTGGCGTTGGCAGGTTTTGTCGCTTCACGCATCAAGACAAGGGAAAGCGCTGTACAGCCAGCGCCATGCCCACCTCTGCTTTCCAAGGATTGCCTCGATGCGTTGTCGTCTTACCCCCCTTGCCACTGCCGTACGCACCCTGATGTTGGGTTTTACCCTGGTCACCTTCAACCAAACCGTAATAGCTGCCCAGGCGAGCGCGGAGCAGGCCGGTGTGCGCAGTTATGACATTGCCCCGGGGAGCCTGGACAGTGTGCTCGGCCAGTTTGGCCAGCAGGCCGGGGTGATGGTCGCGGTCGACTCGCAGTTGTCCAACGGCCTGCACAGCCCCGGGCTGCGCGGCCAGTTCGCGGTCGACCAGGCGCTGGCGCAACTGATTGCTGGCACCGGCCTGCAACCGGTGGGCATGGGGCAGGGGCGCTACCGCTTGATCCCTCGTGTCAGCGACGCCGGTGCCCTTGAACTGGGGGCGACCAGTGTCAGCGCGGCAGGCCTGGGCACCACTACCGAAGGCACCGGCTCCTACACTACCGGCTCGACCAGTACGGCCACCAAGATGAACCTGTCGATCCGCGAAACGCCGCAATCGATCAGCGTCGTTACTCGTCAGCGCATGGACGACCAGCAACTGCGCAATATGTCCGATGTGCTCAACCAGACCCCTGGCGTGACCATGTCCCAGGACGGCGGCGAGCGCTTCAACATCTATTCGCGCGGCAGCGCCATCAACACCTATCAGTTCGATGGCGTCACCACCTACCAGGAAAACCAGACCCGCACCATGCCCAGCACCCTGCTGGACATGGCCATCTATGACCGGGTGGAGGTAGTGCGCGGGGCGACGGGCCTGATGACCGGGGCCGGCGACCCCAGCGGCGTGGTCAACGTAATCCGCAAACGCCCGACCCGTGAGTTTCAAGCTTACGTGCAGGGCGGCATCGGCTCGTGGGATTTCAAGCGCCTGGAAGCGGACGTCTCCGGGCCGCTGACGCCGACCGGTAACCTGCGCGGGCGCATGGTCGCGGCCAAGCAGCTCAACGATACGTTCATGGACGGGTACCAGCAGGACCGCGACATTCTTTACGGGGCGCTCGAAGCCGACCTCAGCGACACCACCCTGGTGCGCCTGAGCATCGATCACCAGCGCTACCGACCCACTGGCGGCCAGGGTGTGCCGATCATGTTCACCAACGGTCAGGCGACGGATTTCTCCCGCGATACCAGTTCCGGCGCGCGCTGGGCCTCGGACCGCTTCGATACCAACAACTACAGCCTGGCGCTCGAACAGCAACTGGCCAACGACTGGCAACTGAAGATCGCAGGCACCTTCATGGATGTCGATCGCGACACCCGCAGCGGCTCCTACCAGAGCTCGACCGGCATGTCGTACATCACCCCTGAAGGTAATGCCACCATCAGCCAGGGCTGGTCCGAGGCCACCCAGCACCAGAAGGCCATCGAGGCCACCTTGCAGGGGCCGTTCGAGCTGTTCGGGCACACCCACGAGCTGATTGTCGGCGCCAACTACCTTGACTACGTCAATCACCACTACGCGACCACCGGGCGCACGGCCATCGTTGACTTCGACCACTGGAACAACGAACTGCCCAAGCCGGACAAAAACGGTTTCACCCCGGCGCTGGACTACGACGTCGACACTCGCCAGAGCGGCTACTTCGTCGCCGGGCGTTTCAACCTCAGTGACAGCCTGCACCTGATCCTCGGTGCCCGCGCCAGCAACTACCGCTATCACTACTATTCCAAGAGCCTGGCTTCCGGTTACGTCATGGACTACAGCATGACCGAACGCGGTGAGGTCACGCCTTACGCCGGGGTGGTCTATGACCTGACGCCCGAGCAGTCGATCTACGTCAGTTACACCGACATCTTCAAGCCGCAGTCGAGCCAGGACCGCAGCGGCAAGGTGCTGGAGCCGGTGGTCGGCAAAAACTATGAGTTGGGCTGGAAGGGCGAATTCTACGATGGCCGGCTCAACGCCAACGTCGCCGGCTACGTGATCAAGCGCGACAACGTCGCCGAGCTGGATGCCGGCTACACCGTGCCGGGCACTGACCAGGATGCCTACCGCGCGGTGAGCGGCGCCAAGACCAAGGGTATTGACCTGGAACTGGCCGGCGAGCTCACTCCGGGTTGGGAGCTGCAAGCCGGCTTCAGCCACTCGCGCACCGAGGATGCCGAAGGCCAGCGCCTGACCGCGCAGTTGCCGCTGGACACCTTCCGGCTGTGGACCACCTACCAGCTACCCGGTCAATGGCAGCGCCTGACTCTCGGCGGCGGCGCCAGCTGGAACTCCAGCAACTCGCTGTACTTCAGCCGCTACAACAGCCGCGTCGGCCAGGATGATTACGCCGTGCTCAATCTGATGGCGCGCTATCGGCTGACCGATCACCTCTGCACCACCCTGAACCTCAACAACCTGCTCGACGAGAAGTACTACGCCGGGTTTTCCGGGAGCTACGGGCACTACGGGCCGCCGCGTAATGTGATGATGAATGTGCGTTACGACTTCTGAGGGGTGTAGTCGCAATGGATCTGCATGCTCTCTGTTTCATTGCGATGGATGTCAAAGCCGCATTGTTTTAATGCGGCTTTGACCTTTTCGATAACAACCAGGTATTGCGCTGCGCGTGCGCGCTGGCGAGTCAGCGAAGTAAAGACGCCAAAGGGCAGGAAACGCAGCCTTTTTCCCTGCAACACAATGGAGACATCGACGTGTGAGCCGTCCACGTCGTGGCCATTGGCGCCAAATATCTCGCCGACTTCATCTTTTCGTCCGGGGTAGCAGGCGCAAAACACCTTGATGCCCAGCCAGCGTGAGAGCGTTCTGAAGAAACCCAGATGGCTGCTTTTGTTTTCATACCCGCGCACCAGCAACAGCTCAATGGTGGGTGGCAACGTTGACTGGGCCTCAATCAACTTATGGAGCGTTTCTTGATCGATGGCTACTTCAGAGGACGGCCAGCGCGGGGATACCTTTATCCCGTGGCTGACTCCTTTGGGCAGGACAAGCATGTTGTGCATTTTCATAGGTGGCCATCAGAGGGTAGGGCGCAGGTCATATCAAGCACATCGACGACCGCACCGCTGAAAAAGTCTACGACCTCAAGGCGGTGGGTCAGCAACTGATCACCAAACCAGTCGGCGGCGAGCCGGCCGGGTGGGCCTTTCTGGCGTACCACCGTGGTCTCGGTATGGCCGCTGTCAGCCGCAAGGATGATGTCTTCACCCCAGTTTGAACGCTGCGTCGCCGAGATCGGCAGGCACAGGTGAGTAGCGGATTCATTGAACAGGATCGTCCCGGCACCTACCTGGCCGTACTCGCCGATGTCCCTGGACCACAACGTCGCGCCATTGCGATCGCAGCACAGCAGCCGGTTGTTTTCGCCGGTAACAAACAGGTATTGACCGTCCCGGGAAAAACGCAGGCTTCTGGCCTTGGCGTCCAGCGCCAGGGTGATCTTGTTGATCTCGCCACTGGCGCAATCAACCGTCAGCACACTATTGCCAGCACGTTCATCGGGTGCCCAGAGTTTGCCTTGCACGGGGTCGATCCAGCCGAACCGGGCATCGACATTGCGGGCGATCGGCTCGCTGCATTCACCGTGGTCCAGATCGATGACTAACGGGCGCTTTTTACCGTTGCCGACCCCGACCAGCGCGTACCGGCCGCTGGGGTCCAGATGCGACCAGTACGACAGGAACCTGTCGGTTTGATGCAGCGTCGCGCGATCTTCAACAACGCTCAGGCGCGAGCGACTGGCGCCGCGCACCACCTGCCAGTCGGTGCCTTGCAGGGCCATGCGCCGACCATCGCGGGAGATGTCGCACACCTTGTCATCGGCCTGGGGGCCGACGGGGTGGGTCAATGCCCCGGTGTCCGGGTCGTACTGGGTCAGGCAGGCGGGGCGAATGCTGTCGCTTTTATCGAAGAACACCAGGCGGCGGGGTACATCAATGTACATTGCAACTCCGGAAAGTCTGCGAACAAAGTGCGCAAGCATAAGGCTGCGCCGGCAGCCTGGAAAGCAGCTGTTGCCTGAACTGCGAGCGCTGCGCGCTCGATTTGCCTACACCGATACTGTGTGGCTTGCCAGCGATGAGGCCAGTAAAGCCAAGAGTTTTCATGCCTCAAACGGGCTTCAACGACACCAACATTCCTGGCTTTCAACCAGCAGTTCACCCATGGATCAGCGACAGCGGAGCATTGATAATGACCGGACATGCAAAACCCCTGGTATCGATCGCGGTACTCAAGGCCGCCAGCGGCCAACAGCAGGCGTTGAAAGAGGCGCTGCTGGCGCTGATCGAGCCGACCCGCGCTGAGCCGGGCAACCTTGACTATGTGTTGTTCGAACGCCGCGATGCGCCAGGCACGTTCTATACGCGCGAAGCCTTCAAAAACCAGGCCGCGCTCGATGCGCACTTCGCCACGCCGTACTTCCAGCACTTTGCTGCGGCCAGCGAAGCACTGCTCGCCGCGCCCCTGGCGTTGATCTTCCTGGAACAGGTTTCTACCTGGCCAGGGCGCGCGGCAACTCTGTTGAACTCCAGCTAAGCTTGCCTGCGCCAGGGGGAACATGGCCCCTGGGATGCCAATGCCTGGCAATGGAGCGCCCCGTCATGCCTACCGAACAGCGTCATTACCGTTTGCCCACCCTGCTGGTGGTCGATGACACCGCCGATAATCTGATGCTGATGACGGAGTTGCTCAAGGACCGCTACCGGGTCAAGGTCGCCAACAGTGGTGAGAAAGCCATACGGCTACTGCAGGGCGACCCGTTGCCGGACCTGATTCTGCTCGATGTGATGATGCCCGGCCTGTCCGGACATCAAGTGGCCGAGCAGCTCAAGCGCGAGCCGCGCACGCGGGACATTCCGATCATCTTCCTGACGGCCATGGCCGGCACCGAGGATGAGATCCATGGCCTGGAACTGGGGGCGGTCGACTACATCACCAAGCCCATCCGGCCGGCGCTGGTACTGGCGCGGGTAGAGACCCAGCTCAAGCTCAAAGCTGCGGCGGACTTTTTGCGCGATCACAACGAGTACCTCGAGCAGGAAGTGCAGCGCCGGACCCGCGAGGTGATGGCGATCCAGGATGTGACCATCCATGCCATGGCATCGCTGGCTGAAACCCGGGACAACGAAACCGGCAATCACATTCGCCGCACCCAGCACTACGTCAAGGTGCTGGCCGAGCAACTGCGCGAGCATCCGCGTTTCCGTCACTTTCTCAGCGACGAGACCATTGAGCTGCTGTTCAAGTCGGCGCCGCTGCATGACATTGGCAAGATCGGCATTCCCGACAGCGTGCTGCTCAAACCAGGGCGCCTGACCGAGGACGAGTTCGCGATCATGAAGACCCATACCACGCTGGGGCGCGACGCTATCCAGCATGCCGAGGACCAGCTTGGCATGCCCGTCGGGTTCCTCAGCCTGGCCAAGGAGATTGCCTACAGTCACCAGGAAAAGTGGGATGGCAGCGGATATCCGCAAGGGCTGGCGGCTGAGGCCATCCCCATCAGCGCCCGCTTGATGGCGGTGGCCGATGTCTACGACGCACTGATCAGCCGCCGGGTGTACAAAGCCGGAATGCCCCACGAGCAGGCCGTCGAGATTATTCGCCAGGGGCGCGGCACGCACTTCGACCCGGACATCTGCGATGCCTTCGTGGCCTGTACCGAGCAGTTCCAGGCCATTGCCGAGTGCTTTGCCGATAGCCATCAGGACTAACAGGATCAGGCCATGCACGGATTACGCACTCTGCTTGAGCGCCTTGCGCTGCTGCACAAACTGCTCCTGGGCTTTGCGGCGTTGCTGCTGTTGGTGCTGGTACTGGGCGCGCAGAGCCTGCGCACCCAACAGTCGTTGAAACGGGACATGCAGAACCTGTACTCGCAGGAGCTGGTAGGCATGGAGCACCTTTATGAAGCCCGGGTGCAATTGCCGCATATGGTTCAAGCGCTGCAACGTGCGGTGGGTACCAACAGCGCAGTGCTGCGCATCGAATCGCTGCAGCGCTTGCGCGATACCCAGGAGCGTCTGCAACAGGCCCTGGCCCGCGCCAAGGTGACCCTGCGGCGCCCGGAGAACCTGGCCCGCCTCGCCGAATTCGAGGTGCTGTTGCAGCAGTTGCTGCAGGACAGCGAGCAGGCCTTCCTGATGATTGACCAAGGTCGCCAGGGGCAAGCGATGCTGCTGCTCAACAGTAGCGAATTCCAGCAGCTTGACCAGCAGGCCGACGCCCTGTTGAGCGCCATCGCCCAGATCAAGAGTGCCTCGATCAGCGACACGGCCAAGGAGATTGCCGCGTTTGCCGAGCGCAGCACCTTGCTGACCTACATCCTGTTGTTCGGCGGGCTGTCGCTGGCCTTGCTGCTGTCCTGGCTGGCCAGCCAGTCGATTCGCAATCCACTCAACCGGGTACGGGTGGCCGTGGACCAACTGGCGGCCGGGCAGCTCGATCAGCCCATCCCGCACACCGACCTGAACAACGAAACCGGCGACCTGGCCCGGGCGATCGCCACGCTGCAGACCGAGTCGCAACAGCTGGAGCGTCAGCGCTGGATCAAGGCCCGCACCGCGCAGTTGCAGGTCGATCTGCAACAGGTGGAGACGCCGGCTGAACTGGCTCAGGTGTTTCTCCAGCACCTGGCCAGTGTCCAGGGCATCTGCCAGGGCGTGCTGTACAGCGCGCACGAAGACCTGGCCACGCTGCAATTGATGGGCCGCTACGCCACCGACTCCGAGCGCCCACCCGAAGTTCAGGTGCAATTGGGCGACGGCCTGGTCGGGCAGTGCGCCGTGGATCGCCAGGCGCGCCAGCTTCAGGCGTTGCCCGCCGATTACTGGCGGTTGCGCTCGCCGCTCGGCGAGACCCCGGCGACCTGCCTGCTGGTGCAACCGATCGAGCACGGCGAGCGGCTGCTGGGCGTGCTGGAGCTGGCCGGGCTGCAACCGTTGAGCGAGCGCCAGACGCTGCTGCTGCACGAAGCGATTCCTTGCGTGGCGACGGCCATGGCAATCCTCGAACGCAACCAGGCAGTCAAGAGGCTGTTGGCCGAAACCCGGCGCCAGGCCAACGAAGTGGCAGAGCAGGCCTTGCAACTGGAAGCCCAGGCGCTGGCCCTGGAAACCCAGCAGACGGCGTTGCGCGCCACCGAGGCGTGGTACCGCGGAATCATTGAGGCGGCGCCAGACGGCATGCTGGTGGTCGACGCCGAGGGGCAGATCCTGCGGACCAACCGCCAGCTCGACCAGCTGTTCGGCTACAGCGCCGATGAGCTGCTCGGGCAGAACATCGATTGCCTGGTACCGCCGGCCAGCCGTGGGCACCACCTGGCGCTGCGCCAGGGCTTCATGGCCCACGGTGGCACGCGGCAGATGGGGGGCAACCTGGACGACCTGCAAGGCGTACGCAAGGACGGCAGCCTGTTCTCGGCCGAGATCAGCCTGTCGCAGTTGCCGAGCCTGGAGGGCGGCACAACCTGCGTGTGCGCCTCGGTGCGCGACGTCAGTGAGCGTCGGCAGTTGCAAGCGGCGCTCAAGGCCAGCGAGGGGCAGTTGCGCGCGGTGCTCGACAGCAGCCCGGTGGCCATGCTGATCAAAGACCGCGAAGGTCATCCGACCTACTGTAACCCGCAGTTCGAGCGGTTGTTCGGCAGCCCCCTCGCCGAGCTTGAAGGGATGGACCTGTCGCGCTTCTGGGTCGATCCCGCAGCCCAGCAGCGCTTTCTTGCCGCGACCTCGCAAGGCCCGGTGCTGAACTTCGAAGCCAACCTGCAGCGCGCGGGCAATGAACGCTTCGATGTCCTGGTGTCGACGGTCATCCTGGGCGAGCGGGGTATGGGCGCCAACTGGTACTTCGACATCACCGAGCGCAAGACCGCCGAGGCCGAGGTGCAGCGCGCCCGCGAGGCGGCAGAAGAGGCGACCCGGGCCAAGAGCGACTTCCTCGCGACCATGAGCCACGAGATTCGTACGCCGATGAACGCGATCATCGGCATGAGCCACCTGGCCTTGCGCACTGAACTCGACCACCGCCAGCGCAACTACATCGAAAAGGTCCATCGCTCGGCAGAAAGCCTGCTGGGCATCATCAACGACATTCTCGATTTCTCCCGAATCGAGGCAGGCAAGATGCACCTTGAGCAGATTCCCTTCCACCTTGAGGATGTACTCGACGGTTTCGCCAACATGATTGGCCTCAAAGCCGAAGACAAGGGCCTGGAATTGCTGTTCAGCACCGCGGCGCAACTGCCGACCGCGTTGACCGGCGATCCGTTGCGCCTGGGCCAGGTGCTGGTCAATCTGGGCAACAACGCCACCAAGTTTACCGAACAGGGCGAGATCGTCCTTGGCGTCGAGCAGCGCGGCGACGCTGGCGACCAGACGTTGCTGCATTTCTGGGTGCGCGACAGCGGCATCGGCATGAGCGCCAAGCAATGTTCGCGACTGTTCCAGCCGTTCAGCCAGGCCGACAGCTCCACCACCCGCAAATACGGCGGCACCGGCTTGGGCCTGGCGATTTCCCGGCACTTGGTGGAACTGATGGGCGGGCACATCTGGGTCGAAAGTGAGCCGGGCCAGGGTTCCACCTTTCATTTCGAGGTCAGCCTGGGCGTGCAGCGTGACGCCGCAGTTCGGCGCATGGTGACCGCCGACGAACTGCTCGGCACGCGGGTGCTGGTGGTCGACGACAACGCCAGCGCGCGCGAGATCCTCTCGGGCATGGCGCGCAGCTTTGGCGTCGAGGTGGATGTCGCCCACAGTGGCCGCGCCGCGCTGGCCATGCTGGTGCAGGCCGAGGCCAAGCGGCTGGCCTATGACCTGGTCCTGATGGACTGGCGAATGCCCGGCATGGACGGGGTGGAGACGGTACGTCAGATGCAGGCGGCGAAACTGGCCCAAACGCCCTCGGTGATCATGGTCACCGCATTCGGTCGTGAGGAAGCGCGCGAAGAGGCCAGTCGTTTCGGCATTCAGTTGCCGGTGGTGCTGACCAAACCGGTAACCCCTTCGACTTTGCTGGAAGCCCTGGGCCGTGTGCTGGGCAAGCATCCTCAGGCCGATACCCGGGCCAGCGAGCGCAGCGGCCAGAGCGCCACGGCCATGGCCAGCCTGCAGGGCGCACGGGTGCTGCTGGTGGAGGACAACGATCTGAACCGCGAGCTTGCCTGTGAGTTGCTGGAAAGCGCCGGGATTGAACTGTGCCTGGCCAGCCACGGCGCCGAGGCACTGGCGCAATTGGAGCGGGATGCGGACTTCGATGGTGTACTGATGGATTGCCAGATGCCGGTGATGGACGGCTATACCGCGACCCGCAAGCTGCGCGAGCAGCCGCGCTGGGCCAACCTGCCGGTGATCGCCATGACTGCCGACGCCATGGCCGGGGACCGCGAGCGGGCGCTGGCCTGTGGCATGAACGATCACATTTCCAAGCCCCTGAATGTTGCCGACATGTTCACCACCTTGGCCAAGTGGATACACCCGCGTAATGGGCGGCATGGGTCGGCGCCAGGGGTAGCGGCGCAACCTGCGCAGGCGGTGGCGAGCCTGCCGGCCAGCCTGCCTGGCATCGATCTGCACGCCGGCCTGGGCACCTGCATGGGCAAAGTCGAGCTGTACCTGCGGCTGTTGCGCAAGTTTGCTAGCAGCCAGCAGGCCTTTGCGGCCGAGTTCCTGGCAGCCCAGGGGCAAGATGACCCGTCGCTAACGGTGAGGCTGGCCCACACCTTGCGCGGGGCTGCGGCCAGTATCGGCGCGATGGCCGTGGCCGAGGCTGCGGGCGCCCTTGAACAGGCGTGCCTGAATGGCGCGCAGCAGCACGCGCTGGTGGAACAGCTGGCGCAGCTCGAGCACTGCCTGGCTCCGGTGCTCAAAGGCTTGTCGGGGCTCGGCGAGGCGCCGCTGGCAGGCGACTGGGTTGTCGCCTCCGAGCTCAGCAGCCCATGGCACACGCAACTGGCTCAGGTCCGCTACCTGCTGGCTGAAAGTGACGCTCAGGCATTGGCGGCCTTGCACCAGTTGCAAGCGCTGGCCTCGGACCGACGCCTGGCCGAGCAACTGCAGCGAGTCGTGCAGCGCGCCGAGCGCTTCGATTTCGACCAGGCCCTGGCATTACTGCAAGATCTGCCTTGAGTCATTGCAGCGCGATTGAGCCGTGCGCGGGGAGGACCCTGGTCGCATACAGTTGAAATACAGTACTCAGCCCGCCAGAATCGCCCCCCGATCCGGCCGAGGGTGCCGGACGCTCGTGGTGAAAAGGGCTGCACGTTGAACGAACAGACATTGTCCATGCGCCTGGAACGCGTGGCGGCGCAAGTGCCGGCCGACGGCATCACCGCGATCAGCATCTGCGGCATGGGCGGGGAGACCATCCGTGACATTCTCGAGGCTGGCAAGGCGCGCCTGAGCGGCCAGGAGCGGCTGATCCTGCAACCCCAGGCGCGGCAGAGCGTGCCCGAGGGCAAGGTTCAGCAAGTCGCCCGGCAAGCCCGGTGGATTACCGAGCTGCTGGCGTAGGCCCTTTTATATCCGCCGGATCGGACGGCAACTGCCACTGGCTGCGTAGCGACTGCAACTGTGCTTCCAGGATCGATACGCCACGGTCGCGCTGGGAGATGCGCTCGCGCTCGAACAGGTCAGTGAGCAGGCCAAGCAGGTTGCGCGATTCAGAGGCGGACGACGGTGTGCTCAGGTCGCTTTGCAGCACGCCATCGGCGTAAGAGCGCACACGCTCGTTGCGGCTCGCCTGCTGGGTGACGCTGGCTTCCACCAGGCGGTTCTTGTCGTAGGTCAGGCGCGTGCTGCTGCTCGAGTGGTCGCTGATCTCGTGGTAGCGGTAGTTCTGCGCCAACAGGGCGTTGGCGAGCTCGACCTGTGGGTAGAGGCTGGTGTGGTAGGCGGCCGAGAGACTGGCCTGTTGGTCCTGTTGCACCGAGCGACTCGCCGGGGATGAACCCCCGATCTTGGTTGACTGGGACACTTGGTAATCGAAGCGATCCAACTCGGTCGGGCGCAGCGGGTTGGGCTGCTGGCTGGTCTGGCTGATCGAGGCGCTGAAGTCGGCCAGGCCACTGAGCAGGGCTGTGTCTTTGGCTGCCAGCAGCGGGATACCACGGGTCGATGGCCTGGCGATGTCGTCGGCGCTGTTGAGTTGAACGAAGGCGTCCTTGAGCAGGCTCACCAGGTTCTCATCGCCTTTGCCGCGACTCTGCGCTGCATCGAACTGGCTCAGGTAGTTGCTGATCGCCGCCTGGCGCTGGGCGCTTTTACCCAGCAGCGAGGTGTCGCGGGTATCGAGGTTCAACTGCACGTTGCCAGCCGGGCCTTGCAGGCTGAGTTTGCGTGCGCTGTCGTCCAGGGTCAGGTCGAACGTCAGCTGTTGGCCATTTTCCGTGTCGAGCTTGGCATTCATTTGCAGTGAGCTGAACAGGGTCGGGTCGAGCGTGGCCAGCTTGCCCAGTTGCAGGCGTGGCGGCTGCTCGCTCAGGCCGTTGATGGCCCCCTGGAAGCTTTCGGCCAGCGAGGCCAGGCCCTTGAGCTCATCGCTGCTGAGTTGGCCACCCTGCACATCGGCGCTCACCGCCAGGCCTTGCTCATTGCTGGCCAGGGACAGTGTCACCGTGGCACCGGAGGCGGTGGTCAGGCTCAGGTTGACGGCGTTGGCCGGGTGTTGGCGCAGGTTATTGCCCTGGATCCTGAGTGCTTCGGCGCTTGGCTGGGCGCCGTCGGCGAAAGCCAGCACCGATTGCGTAAACGACTGGCCGCCATTGGCTACCAATTGATTGAGCAAGGCCGCGCCGAGCCCGTTCAAGCGCGAACCGATAGCGGAGGAATGCACACCGACCACCAGGTTCATGCTCAGCTTGTTCTGGCTGTCGTGCTCCAGCACGTAGCGCGTTGGCACGGCGATGGCCCCACGGGACGAATAGGTCGCTGCCTCGTCGCCACGAGGGCTCTGGCCCAGGCTGACGGTGGTACTCGGGACCGCCGCAGCCGGTTCGGCGCGGCTACTGACGGCGTTGGCCAGTGTTGGCTGGGGGGTAGTGTATGCCGGTGCAATACGCAATCCTGCGTTGATCGGGGTCATGCTCGGTACCCGTAGTGTCCATACTTGTTCAAGGGGTATCGGCGGCGAACTCCCAAGCTTGAGCGACCGATGCCGTCCGGTCGTAATACGGCAAGACCATCATTTTCCTGCGCAGCGGGTTAGGATCAGCACACGCTGCAATGCACCCTCCGAACGCAAGGACGACACATCAATGCAAAGCCACTTTGCTCAAGTCAGCGAGCGTTTGCACAATCGCCGCTTCGCCGTCGCCAACAACGCCCAAGGGCTCGCCGGCACAGGTACGCTGTTTCACTACAGAGTCGAAGGCAATAGCATTTCGAGCAACTACCAGGGAGGTCGGATTCGCGTTGGGCATCAGGTCGGACGTGCAACAGGCGCCGATACCATCGAGTTGCTGTTTCACTGCCTGACCACCGAGGGCGAGCTGCTGTCCGGCTGGTCGCGCGGCACGCTGGGTGTTGACCCGGCAGGGCGTACCACGCTGAGCTTCATTTGGGGCTGGTTGTCGGGTGCGAGCGGGGGTGGGGAGTCGAGCTACGTCGAGGTCGCTGACCAGGCCTAGCGACGATAGTAGCGGCGATCTTCCTCGTAACGGTAGCGCATGGCCCGATCATGGTGGCGTTCCCAATAACGATGGCGTTCGGCTTCGCGGCGGGCTTGCTCGCGGCGCCATTGTTCCCTGCGCCAGTTTTCGCGGTGCCAGTCGTCCCGGCGATCATGCCAACGGTGGTCATGCCGGTAGCGGTCGTCATGAGCTAGCAACGGCCCTGGTTGCGTGTCGGCCATGCTGGCCAGGCTTGGCCAAGGGTTGTCGGCAACCCGGGTGGCCGGGGCTTCGGGGGCCAGAACCGGTGTTGAGGTCTTCATCGGTGTTGCCGATGCCGTGCCCACTGCCGCAAATGCGAACAGGGCAACGAGCAGCATCCGTGGGGCATGGAAGTTCATGAGCGAAGACAACCTCTGAATGACGATTGAACGTATCCCAATAGACCGATAAACAGAGAAAAGTTCTATGGCGGCGCTGCTAAAAAACAGCCCGTGGGAGCGGGCTTGCCCCGCGATGAGGCCGGTATAGTCCGTCCATCAGGCGTTGTCCGGATTGCCACCGCTACGTGCTCGATCGCTGGCAAGTCCAGCGCCCACAGGGTTGGCGTAAGATGCTCAGCCAAATTTGCCGACAAGGAAATCTCCATGCTCCCCAACAAGGCCTGCGCTGTCGTCCTTTCATCCACTCCGCACCCCAGGATCCTCTTGTTTCGTCATCCGCTGGCGGGGGTGCAACTGGTCAAGGGCAGCATTGAAAAAGGCGAAACAGCGGGGCAGGCAGCGCTGCGGGAACTGGCAGAAGAGTCCGGTATCAACACCGCTACCATCATGGACGACCTGGGCTGTTGGGAGGCCGGGCACCTGGGCCAGGTCTGGTCGTTTCACCTATGCCGTGTGAGTGAGCCGTTGCCTGAACAGTGGTCTCATCGCACGCTCGATGACCATGGCCACACTTTTGAATTCTTCTGGGCTGCGCTCGAGCATTTGCCCTTCGCCGATTGTCATCCGGTCTTCCAGCGTGCGTTGCGGTTTTTATCCGCGGCCCTGGGTGCCCGTGGCCATTGGGCAGGCAAACAGCGCTAAATAATCTACCTCGGGGCGATATACTCCGCGTCATTGGTTAATGCTTGAGAGAAGTGTATGCGGCAGGTTTTGCTTATCGTTGATGTCCAGTCCACATTCAGTCCGCCGGAGTGGCTGGTCGATGGTGTACGGGCGTTGTCAGAACGAATTCTGACGATTGCCTCGGTCGAGCTGCACGATGAGCAGGTGACCCCGTTTGCAAAGCAGCTTGGCTGGCATCCCGCAGCCGAAGACGAGAGCCTGGTCGAAGCCGACAAGGTATTTATCAAGCACGGATACGGGCAGACCGCTGAAACCATCGAGTACATCAAGCAACTCGGCGTCGAGCGCGTGCTGGTTTGCGGTATCCAGACCGAAACCTGCGTACTCGCCGCCGGGTTCGCACTGTTCGATGCCGGGCTCTCGCCCACGCTGGTTACCGACCTGACTGTCGGCTCATCCCTCGACCGGTCAGGTCAGTTGGGCATCGATCTGTGGAAGCATCACTTCCGTCAGGTCATTACCAGGGCAGAAGTGATTGCTGAGCTTGATGCATGAGTCAGGAGCTTGCCTGTGCTTGAGCTATGGGGCTTTCACTCTGCGGGGGTGACAGCAGCGTCGCTGGCTTCAGCTTCCAGTTTCAACCGGTCAGCCTTGCTAATGTATTTGGGCTTGCTCTTCGGTGCCAGTTTGGCGCTGGCCTTTTTGGCGTGGGCCTTTAATAGCTGTTTGATTTTCTTCTGACGATTCACGTTGTTACTCGGCTTGTAGATGCTTGAATGCTATTCGCTGTGCGGCGCGTTGTTTCTTGATCCGGTACATATCGCCATCCGCATGGCTTAGCAGGGTATCGGCATTCTCTGCGTCCTGGGGGTAAAAGGCCACGCCGACACTGCACGACGGCATACTGAGCCCGCCAAATTCAGTGTCCAGGGGCTCGGCCATGGCCGCAAGAATCTCCCCCACCTTGGCGAAAACGGCATCCTGCGACTGAATACCCGGCAACAGCACGGTGAACTCATCACCACCGATCCGCGCCACCGTGTCGGTCGCGCGTACGCAGCCTTCCAGTCGCCGGGCAATCATGCAGAGGATCCGGTCCCCCATGGCGTGCCCATGGACGTCATTAATACCCTTGAAGTCGTTGATGTCCAGAAACAGCAACGCCAGTGTGCTCTGGTGGCGCTGTGCCGCTTGCACGGCCGACTCCAGCCGATCGTTGAACAGCGCGCGGTTGCTCAGGGCCGTCAAAGGATCGTGATGGGCCAGGAAGCGCAGTTCATCTTCGGCCTGCCTGAGGGCCGTCACGTCCCGCGCCACACCGATGCGCGCACCCACCTCCTCGGACCAGAACGCAGCCCACAGGATATGCACGACACCGCCATCCTTGCGGATGTAGCGGTTGCGAAAATCGACGTGGGATTGACCGTTCATGACCCGCACAATCGAGGCCTGGGTCACCGCCAGGTCGTCAGGGTGGATGTAGTCGGTGATCGGTGTGCCGGTCAGCTCGGCGGCGCGGTAACCGAGCAGCGCTTCGCAGGCATCACTGACAAAGACAATCTGGTGATCCCGGTCGACCACGAAAACCGTGTCCAGCATCAGATGGATCAGTTTGGGGTACAGCGCTTGGAGGTCAACGGGCATAGGCTGGCACGTCCGATGGGTGTCGCCGGATCATATCGCGATCGCGCTTGGCCAACACAGTGCGGCCCGGCCAATGGCTGGGTGTTTTGCCGGGGACTGGCCAACGCCCTCACGGACGGCGGCAGGAGCCTGGCCTGCCGCCGTGGTTGTTGCTTCGCTGCCAATCAGAGCTTGGCCTCCGACGTAACGGCAACACTTGCGACACTTAAGCTTCCCGGCTTTTTCGTAGCTCAACCCAGAGCAACACTCCCGCCCCGACCATGATGGCAACATCGGCAATATTGAAAACGCCGGTGTGCACGGTCCCGACGTTGAGCACCATGTAGTCGACCACGTGCCCTTCACGAAACACTCGGTCAATCAGGTTGGAAGCGCCGCCCAAGGCAATGAAGTAAACCGCCGCCGCTCTCGCGGGAGCGCTTGTCCAACGCGCCAGGGACCACCAGGTGGCCCAGCCCACTACAACCGCCACGCCGACGATGAAAATCAGTTGCTTTACGCCCGGTGCCAACCCTGCACCCAGGCTCAGGAACGCCCCGGGGTTCAGGCTCAACGCGATATCCAGCCAAGCGAAGCGGCCACCCAGTTTGAAACTTTCCGATTGCAGCGTTATTAGCGCCTGCAGCTTGACCCACTGGTCCACAGCGATAAAGCCCAAGCCAATCAGAACCACAAAAAGCCGGCTCCTCATTATGAGTTCCATGATCAATCCTTTAATTCATTAATGCCGGGGATATGGCGATGGCTTACCGGGCCGCGGCGAAGATAGCGCGGCCTCGGCGGCAGGTCTACTCACAAAAGGGGGCTTCGCTATCGATCAGAGCTTGCCTTGCGCCCCGGTATAGGACGCATCCCAGGACTGATCCGGATTACGCGTGAGGGTAATGGCTACGCCAGCGCCTCTGGCTTCGTAGGCGTTGTCGTTGAATTTCTTCAACTTGGCCTCTTTGCCATTGATATAAACCGGCCCACCTTCGTCGGCGTGCACGGCAATGTGGGTTGGGCATTCGTAGTTCAGCTGTGGAATACCCGCGCTGGCAGCTGAGGCAAACAGCAACGCGGCAGTTCCAACCAAGTGCCTGTAGTTCATCATTGCGGCCTTCTCGTAAAGGACTACGACAGGATCGTCGAGGGGGGGGCGACTGGCTGTGGTTGCTACCGTCTGCGCATCAACCCTGGGTAGCAAGACAGAACGCGACCGTGTCTTCGAGTATGGCCACCAATTCTGGGTCCATGTACTGAAAATCATCGGGAATATCCAGGGTATAAAGCCGCTTGTGCTCAAGCAGCCGGGCGTACTGTGCCTGCAGGCGATTGTGGTGTTTGCGTTCCATGACAAAAATCACATCGGCCCAGCGAATGTCCGCTGGGTCGATGGGTTTGCGCGCATTCGGGCTGGTGCCCGCCGACCGGGCATCGAAGCCGGGGCGGCGGCGCCAGAGCGCTTCTGCAGTAGGGCTGCGCCACTGGTTGCGGCTGCAGACGAACAGGAGGTTAGTCACTCTTGATCCAACAGTTGGCGGGTGGAGCGGATGGGGTAGCTCATGCCGAGTTGGCGTGCCCGCAGCAACTTGTCGGCACGGGTGTACAGCAGCTTCCAGTTCTTTTCGGGCTTGAACACCAGCGGGTGCACCGCTTTGGTTTTGCCACTTTTACGGGCCTGTGAGCGTCTCCAGGCGCGGGTTCTTTGCATGATCTTGTCCTCGTGAGTACCGGGTTCAGCAGCCGCGGTAATACGAGTTGGGCTTATAGTAAGCGCGAATCAGAATTGTGGCTAGGTAGGCGCTGTTTTTCAGGTAGGAGCGGGCTTGCCCCGCGATCCAGATAACGCATACAGGGAGTACTCAATGAACACCCCCCAATGGCTCGCCTTATTCGAGCGAGCTTTTCGCAACATGGAAAAGAAACTTGAGCAAGTCGTGCAACTGAACAGTTGCCGCGAACACTGGATACAGGCCGAAATCAGCCTTCACGCCTGGTTCGAAGATGGCATTGAAATCTGGACGGAGCTGCCGATAGGCGACAGGCGCAAAGCTGACCTGTACGCATTGGATGACAATGGCGCCCCGGCCATGGTTGCCGAAATCAAATGCCTGGGCGATGTATCGCAAGCCAAGTGTCTGGAAGGCGACTGGTCGGTTCGGGCTGATGTCGATCGGTTGCGCTCGTTCGAGTGCCCGACCCGGTTGTTCGTGCTGGTGATCGCCAAAGGTGAACGGGAAACCACTACCGGGCGGCGCCTTCGTGAGGACGAATGGGTGGATGGGCGTGAATGCGTCAGCGTGGATCTGGCGTTTGCGCTGGTGCGGTTGTGGGCCCTGTGATCGACCTCAGCGGTTGGTAAACCGGGGGTTTGCAAATCCATTGTAGGAGCGGGCTTGCCCCGCGATCAGGCCAGCCCAGCCAGCACATTAGGCGGCGCCTGGTTTACGACCGCTTCGCGCTCGATCGCGGGGCAAGGCCCGCTCCCACAGGCCCCATTACGCCTCGCTACCGCAATGGCACATAAATATCCGTCTGCCACTGCTCCTGCGGCGTTTGCGGATACACACTCAGGTAATGAAAAAACAACGGCTCATCGCGTAACTCCTCGCCACTGTCCGGCAACCAGTCGCGATACAGCGGATAGATGGATTCACCAATATGGTCCGGCGAGCCCATATGCCGCACTACCGCATAACGCCCGCCAGCAATCACCCGTTCGTGCACGCCGAATTCATTCGCCGCCACCCCCTCATCAATCTCACCACAAAGGGCGAAACGAAAATCCTCCGCTGGCGTGGTATCGGGGTTGCCGTAGGGGATGCCAAAGCTGCGGCTCGACGCCACTGGCGACTGCCCGCTGGCCATGCGCCAGGCAATGAACTGGCCCACGCTCTCGTTGACCTGCGCGGCCGGGCCGCAGTGCTCCAGCGCCGCGACCCGGGTTTGAACAAACTCCACAATACGCACCTGCATGATGACGCTCCTGGAAAAGTGAGGGATAGCGAACACCGTATTCCAGGCCTGCCAGTTCGGCTGGCGGCGAAAGGCACTCGGCGACATGCCCAGCGCTCGCCGAAACGCCCGGCTGAATGCCTCCGGGCTTTCGAAACCAGCAGCCAGGGCAGCCTCCAGCACCGCGTAATCGGCATTGGCCGCCAAACGATGCGCCGCCTGGCGCAAGCGCATCAACTGCACATAACGCGAGACTGGCACCCCGACGAAAGCCGTGAACTGACGATGAAAGTGAAACACCGAAAAGTTCGCCACCTGGCTCAGCGCTTTTACCGACAGATCACCTTCGAGGTTGGCGTCGATGTAGGCAAGCACAGCGCTGAAGCGCTGGGTGTAGGCGGTGTTGGGCGGGATGTCGGGCACGGCTGGAGGCTCTTGGAAGTACGGTCGGCATAGAATCGACTATACCCGCGTGGCTGCGCCTAGCCGTGTTTGCTCAAGCGTGTTTTTCACGGGGATGAGCATTCGCTCGATGTTGTGCTCCTAGAGTGGTGGAGCCAGCAACAATCGCTACCAAACGATTGGTGACGGCTGTACGCAGGTTGGTAGACCGGGACTCTAGGAACCCAGCGCGCACGAATGCGCCCCACGCACAGCCGCCATAGCACAAAACAGCAGGCACAAAAAAACGCCGGCTGATCGGGAGCGGCGTCTGCACGCCTTAGAGTACTCGGGCTACCAAACCCGGTCGCTGGATTTACAGCGACTGGGGGAGGGGAGCGAGGTTGCAGAGGGGATTCAAGGGAAGATTGGAATGCGCTCGTAGTTGCAGCCCCGGCTCTTGCTGATGCTCACGCAAACTGTGCTGGCCAGCTGTTCATCAGGCAGCACCACATCAATCGTTAATTGAAAAAACATATAAAAAATAACTAGTTACATAAATGGCACAACCATTGCGAAGGCTCCCGTCTCTTCCCCCCTTGTGGAACATTGACGTTCATGACCGCTCCCTTCGCCCGCTTACCTCTATTACTGGCCATCGCCGCCGCCTTGCCCACGCTACCGAGCTTCGCCGCCGAGCCAAGCCCCGAAGCCCTGCCCACCGTCACCGTCACCGCGCAAAAGCGCGAAGAGTCGGTGCAGGACGTACCCTCGGCCATCTCCGTGGTCAGCGCCAAGCAGATTGCCGACAGCGGTGGCGGCTTCAGCGCTGGCAAGGCGTTGCAGAACGTGCCCAACGCCATCGCCCCGGAGTTCGCCGGGCATCAGCGGCCGCGTTGGTACATTCGTGGCATGGGCTCGGGGGACATGGCGTCGACCACGGTTTACCCGGTGGGTATCTACACCGATGACGTGTACATCGACCCGCATGTGGCCACCGGTTTTCCGCTCTATGACATGGAGCGCGTCGAGGTGCTGCGCGGGCCGCAGGGCACCTTGTGGGGCAAGAACACCACCGGTGGGGCGATCAACTTCGTTTCGCGCAAGCCGGACTTCGAGAAGGCCAACGGTTACTTCAAGCTCGACCTGGGTACCTACAATTCGCGCCTGTACGAAGGCGCTTATGGCGATACGCTGATCGACAACAAGCTGGCGGCGCGGGTGGCGTTTGTCGACCAGAGCGCTGATGGCCAACTGGAGAATCAGGTCGATGGCCACAGCGTCGGCGATCTCCACGATCAGGCCCTGCGCCTGCAGTTGCTGGCACAGATCAACGATGACCTGCAGGCCACCCTGCAACTGCATGGCCGCGACTACAAAGGCCAGGGCATAGCCACCCGCGCCTGGGGCTCCGGGCCGGGGGGCTCTACGCTGTTTGGCCCGGCGCCCAAGCCCGATACCGATGAGGCAGCGTTTACCGGTAAAGCCGAGGACCGTATCGAGCACAACGGTGTGCAGCTGGCGCTGAAGTGGGACCTGGGCGACCTGCAACTGGACTCGATCACTGCCTTCGACGATATCCACGAAAAAGCCGAAAGCCCGAACATGAGCCTCTACGAATTCGGCCGCGGTTTTAACGATGATCGCTGGAAGCAGGTGTCCCAGGAGCTGCGTTTGTCTTCGGCAAAAAACCAGCCGATCAGCTGGATCGTCGGCACTCACCTGTTCCACGAACAACTCGACAGCCGCAACGACAGCGGCCTGTTGCCCAAGCCCTACAACCAGGCCTTTGGCGTGGCTGACTATGGCCGTACCGATATCGACCAGAGCACCGACAGCTTCGCAATTTTCGGCAGCAGCACCTGGCAGGCCACCGACAACCTGAGCCTCACCGCCGGCCTGCGCTGGACCCGCGAAACCAAGGACATCGACCTGCACCGCGTAGCCGCACCAGATGCCGATGCGGTCAGCTACAACAGCGAACGCGACTGGTGGAAAAACTACACCGGCGACCTGGTGACCCGCGTCGAGCAGGATGAAAAACGCACCTGGAACAAGCTCACCTACGACTTCACCCCCGAGTACCAGCTCAACGACAACGCGCGGGTGTATTTCCGTTATGCCAAGGGCTTTCGTTCCGGTGGTTTCAGCGGCGGTGCGCAGGTGCAGGCCGAGGCCTCGGTGGTGGCGCCGGAGAACGTCGATGCCTATGAACTGGGGGTCAAGAGCGAGTGGTTCGACGAGCGCCTGATCGCCAACGCCAACGTGTTTTACTACGACTACTCGGACATTCAGGTCAACGCTGTGTCGGTGCGCGACGGGCAGGTGGTGTCGCTGCTGACCAACAGCGGCCAGGGGGTGATTCGCGGCGCCGAGTTCGAGCTGCAGGCCTTGCCGTTCAGCAACCTGGAGCTGCATGGCTCGCTGGGCTTGCTGCACACCGAGTTGCAGGATTTCGAGTCGGGCGGGGTGGATTACTCGGGTAACCGCATTGCCCGCTCGCCGTCGCGAACCCTGGCGGTGGGCGGCAGTTACCGGATACCGCTGGAGAATGGCGATGAAGTGCGCCTGGGCACCGACTGGCGCTACCAGAGCCGGATTTACTTCCTGCCGACGGCGCAGCAGGATCACAGCGTGTCCCAGGGCGGCTATACCTTGGGCAATGCCAGTGCCACCTATCACCTGGGTGGGCGCTATGACCTGGACCTGACCGCATATGTGAACAACCTGACCGACAAGCAGTACAAGACCGACAGCGTGCCATTGCCGTTCGATATCGCCTGGGACGCGCGCGGCGATCGGCGCACGTTCGGGGTGAGCGCGACGACCCGTTTTTAACCTCAGGTGTCGGGCCCGGGCGATAGGCTGGTTGGGCAAGGCTTTGCCTTGCATCGCTGGCGGTGTCAGTAGCGAATCATCACCGACTTGAGCTCGGTGTAATCCTCGATAAATGCCCCACCAAATTCACGGCCGACTCCCGACGCCTTCACCCCGCCAAACGGCACCGCCGGGTCGAGCAGGGTATGCATGTTCACCCACACTGTCCCGGCCTGCACCTGCGACACCAGGCGCAGGACCTTGCTCAGGTCGTTGGTCCACAGGCTGGCGCTCAGGCCGTAGGGGCTGTCGTTCATCAGCGTGATCAGTTGCTCGTCATCGTCGTACGGCAAGAAGGTCGCCACCGGCCCGAAGGTCTCTTCATTGAGCAGGCTGTCGTGCACCGAATTGGCCAGGATCACCGTCGGCTCGACGTAGCACCCCGGGCCTTCGAGCAGGCGTCCGCCATGGATGATCTGGCTGTTCTCGCTGCGCGCCTTGGCAAACAGCGCGCCGAGTTTGGCCTGGTGCTGCTTGTTGCTCACCGGGCCGAATTCGCTGGTTTCATCCAGCGGCGCGCCGATCTTCAACTTCGCCAGGCGCGCGCTCAAGGCGCCGGTCACTGCCTCGATCTGCGAGCGATGCACATAGAAGCGCTCGGCTGCGGCGCAGATCTGCCCGGAATGCAAAAAGCCCGCTTCAATGATGCCCTCTACCGCCTTGTGCACCGGCACGTCGCGCAGGAACCCGGCAGCGTTCTTGCCGCCCAGCTCCAGGGTAGTGCGGGTCAGGTTGGCGGCCATGGCGCTCTGGCCGACGGCAAGGCCGGTGGGCACGGAGCCGGTGAACGAGACCTTGTCGGTGCCCGGGTGCTCGATCAACGCCTTGCCTGCCAGGCCGGCGCCGGTCACCACGTTCAGCGCCCCCGGGGGCAGGCCGGCAGCAATGGCCAGTTCGGCAATGCGCAGGATGGTCAGCGGAGTGTATTCACTGGGCTTGATGATGATGCTGCAACCGGTTACCAGCGCTGAACCGAGCTTCCACAGGGCGATCATGGTCGAGAAGTTCCACGGCACGATGCCCACCACCACACCCACCGGTTCGCGCAGGGTGAAGGCGGTGTAGCGCTCGCCGTTGAACGAGGGCAGCGACGGGGTGAGGGTCTGGCCGCTGAGCTTGGTCGCCCAGCCGGCGTAGTAGCGCAAGAAATGCGCGGCCTGATCGACCTCGAAGTTGCGCGAAATGTTGATCAGCTTGCCCGACTGGCAGGTCTCCAGCTGCGCCAGTTCTTCGCGGTGCTGTTCGATCAGATCGGCGAGTTTCAGCAGCACGCTGGCACGCACGGCGGGGGCGGTTTGCGACCACTGCGCAAAACCGCGACGGGAGGAGGCGACGGCATCGTCGACCGTTTTTGTACAGGCTTCGGCCACGCGGCTGATGACCTGGTCGCTGGCCGGATCGATTACCTCAAGGTAGTGGGCATTGGCCTCAGGCTGCTGGCACCCGTCGATAAAGCTGCTGTGTTCGCGCTCAAGAAACCCGCGCACCTGGGGTAAAAGGCTGATGTTGCTCATGGGACGAACCTCAATGCAAAACAAAGCCTCGACCCTAGCGCAGGGCACCTGCGCCGGCTTGACTGAGCCTGCCGTCGGCCATGCACCGGTCTGCCAGGTGCTTTGTAATCTGCCGGGTTTGGCCTTAGGCTGCGGCATCCGCCTGTGCAGGAGCGCGCCTTGAACCCGATTTTCGCTTCCCTGAGCATCGCCCACCTGCGCGCGCTGCAAAGCATGCTGCAGCTGAAAAACCTCAGTCACGCCGCCGATCGTCTGGGCAGCAGCCAGTCGGTGCTCAGCCGCCAGTTGGCGCATATGCGCGAGGCGTTCGACGACCCGCTGCTGGTGCGTCAGGGCCGTGGCTACGTGTTGAGTGAACGCGGCGAAAGCCTGCTGGTGCCGCTGGGCCAGGTGCTGGCCGAGCTTGAGGCCTTGCGTCAACCGCAGGCCTTCGACCCCAAGCGCTGCGAGCGGCGCTTTTGCCTGGCAGCCTCGGACTACATCGCCGAGCACATGCTGCCATTGTTGGTCAGCACCCTGGAGCGCGAAGCGCCGGGGGTGTCGATTGAGTACCGCACCTGGCAACCGGGGCAGTATGAGTTGCTGGCCAGCGGTGAAATCGACCTGGCCACCACGCTGTTCGACGACGCCCCGGCCAACCTGCATGGGCGCATGCTCGGTGAAGACCGCGCGGTGTGCCTGATGCATCGCGAGCACCCGTTGGCGGGTAAAACCGAACTGAGCCAGGACGACTACCGCGCCTGGAACCATGTGCGTATTTCCGGTGGTGGCGACAAGGACAGCTTTATCGATCGCCATCTGCGCGAGCAGGGCCTGAGCCGGCGCATCAGCCTGCAGGTGCCGTTCTATTCGGCGGCGGTGCAAGTGGTCGGCAGCAGCCAGGCGCTGGTTAGCGTGCCCGAGCACATCGCCCGCCAGCTCAGTCGCCTGCACCCACTGACCTGGCGGCCGCTGGCCTTTGTCGAGCACAGCCAGCGCTACTGGGTGGTCTGGCACCAGCGCCTGCATGGCTCGGCCGAGCACCGCTGGTTGCGCAACCTGGTGTTCGAGCAGTGGCAGCAGTCGCAGTTCGGTGTGCACGGCGGCCATGCGCATTCGCCATAGCAGCTATGCGCCGGGCGGCGTTTTTTGGCGGGTGGCCAGGGCCTAGACTCAGGCCCACTTACCGCCAACAACAGGAGCCGCTGCATGAGCCCGGAAGAATTTCGCAAACATGGCCACCAATTGATCGACCTGATCGCCGACTACCGCCAGGGTGTCGGTGAGTTGCCGGTCATGGCCCAGGTCGAGCCCGGTTACCTCAAGACGGCCTTGCCCAGCTCGGCGCCGACTCAGGGCGAGCCGTTTGAAAACATCCTCAAAGATGTCGATCAACTGGTCATGCCCGGCCTGTCGCACTGGCAACATCCGGATTTTTTCGGTTACTTCCCCTCCAACGGCACCTTGTCGTCGGTACTCGGCGATTTCCTCAGCACCGGCCTTGGCGTACTCGGCCTGTCGTGGCAATCCAGCCCGGCGTTGAGCGAACTGGAAGAAACCACCGTGGACTGGCTGCGGCAGATGGTCGGCTTGTCGGATCAGTGGAGTGGGGTGATCCAGGACACCGCTTCCACCAGCACCCTGGTGGCGCTGATCAGCGCCCGCGAGCGCAGCAGCGACTACGCCCTGGCCAAGGGCGGCCTGCAGGGGCAGGGCAAACCGCTGATGATCTACACCAGCGCCCAGGCCCACAGCTCGGTGGACAAGGCCGCGTTGCTGGCGGGCTTTGGCAAGGACAACATCCGCTACATCGAAACCGACGATAACTTCGCCATGCGCCCGCAGGCCCTGGCTGCGGCCATCGAACAGGACCTGGCCAACGGCCTGCAACCCTGTGCGGTGGTGGCCACCACCGGCACTACAACAACTACCGCCATCGACCCGCTGCAGCCAATCGGCGAGATCGCCCGTGAGCATGGCTTGTGGTTGCACGTGGACGCGGCCATGGCCGGTTCCGCGATGATCCTCCCGGAATGCCGCTGGATGTGGGATGGCATCGAACAGGCCGACTCGATCGTGGTCAACGCGCACAAGTGGCTGGGTGTGGCCTTTGATTGCTCGCTGTATTTCGTCCGTGATCCGCAGCACCTGATCCGGGTCATGAGCACCAACCCCAGTTACTTGCAGTCGGCGGTCGACAGCAAGGTCAAGAACCTGCGCGACTGGGGCATTCCGTTGGGGCGGCGGTTCCGTGCCCTGAAACTGTGGTTCATGCTGCGCAGCGAGGGTATCGAGCGCCTGCAGCAACGCTTGCGCCGCGACCTGGACAATGCCCAGTGGCTGGCCGAGCAGGTGCGTGGGGCAGATGGCTGGGAGTTGCTGGCGCCGGTGCAGTTGCAGACCCTGTGCATTCGCCATTGCGCCGATGCCCTGGAGGGGGAGGCACTGGATGCGCATACCCGCCGCTGGGCTGATCGGCTCAATGCGTCGGGTGTGGCCTATGTCACCCCGGCGACCTTGAATGGCCGCTGGATGGTGCGGGTGTCGGTGGGGGCGTTGCCAACCGAGCGGGCGCATGTGGTTGAGCTTTGGCGCAATTTGCAAAAAGTGGTTCTGCAGTAATTTCATCGCGGGTCAAGCCCGCTCCTACAACAGAGCTGTGTACACCGGACCTGTGGGAGCGGGCTTTACCCGCGATGCTTTTAAAATCCTGTGAAAAGTACAATCTTGCCTATGGAAGTTGCATTTTCCCTCTGAGCCAAGCCTCCCATACTGGCCCCTGCACCCACCGCTGCCTGCCACTTCGCAGGCCACGGCGGACATCCAATAATAAGCAGGGCCCCTCATGAAAAAGCCAAACCCGCTGCTCGAAGACCTTCGTTCGATTCTGCCTGCCATCGCCGCCAATGCCGCCCGTGCCGAGCAGGATCGCAAAGTTCCGGACGAAAACATCGCCCTGCTCAAAAGCATCGGCCTGCACCGCGCCTTCCTGCCCAAACCCTACGGCGGCCTGGAAATGTCCCTGCCGCAGTTCGCCGACTGCATCGCCTTGCTCGCCGGTGCCTGCGCCAGTACTGCCTGGGCCATGAGCCTGCTGTGCACCCACAGCCATCAGTTGGCGATGTTCCCGGCCAAGCTGCAGGAAGAAATCTGGGGCGACAACCCCGACGCCACCGCCAGCAGCAGTATCGCCCCGTTTGGCAAGGTCGAGGAGGTCGCAGGCGGCTTGCTGTTCAGCGGCGAGATGGGCTGGAGCAGCGGCAGTGACCATGCCGAGTGGGCGATTGTCGGCTGCCGTCGGGCTAATGCCGAAGGCACCCAGGACTACTGCTTCGCTGTGCTGCCGCGCAGTGATTACGAGATTCGCGATGACTGGTTCGCCGCTGGCATGAAGGGCAGCGGCACCAAGACCCTGGTGATCGACAAGGTGTTCGTCCCCGAGCACCGCATCCAGAAAGCCAAGGACATGATGGAAGGCAAGTCGGCAGGCTTTGGCTTGTACCCGGACAGCAAGGTGTTCTACTCGCCATACCGGCCGTACTTTGCCAGTGGCTTCTCAACCGTCAGCCTGGGCATTGCCGAGCGCATGCTCGAAGCCTTCCGCGAAAAAACCAGGAACCGCGTGCGGGCCTACACCGGGGTCAACGTTGGCGCCGCTACCCCAGCGCTGATGCGCCTGGCCGAGTCGACCCACCAGGTTGCCGCCGCCCGGGCCTTGCTGGAAAAGACCTGGCAGGAACACGCCGAGCACAGCGAGCGTCACCAATACCCAACACGCGAGACCCTGGCGTTCTGGCGCACCAACCAGGGCTATGCGGTGAAGATGTGCATCCAGGCGGTCGACCGCCTGTTCGAAGCCGCGGGCGGCACCGCCTGGTTCGACAGCAACGAAATGCAGCGGCTGTGGCGCGATGCGCACATGACCGGCGCCCATGCCTACACCGACTACGACGTGTGCGCGCAGATTCTCGGCCGCGAGCTGATGGGCCTGGAGCCTGATCCAAGCATGGTCTGAAGTGCCTCGCCAATAACAACAATGACGGCTGCCGCGCAAGGCAGCCGGGGAGTCTTGCATGTCTACTGCAACCGCAACGGCCTTCGACAGCCGCGCCTTTCGCCGTGCCCTGGGCAACTTCGCCACCGGCGTGACCGTGGTCACCGCCGCCGACCCTCAGGGCAACCTGGTCGGGGTCACTGCCAACAGCTTCAACTCGGTCTCCCTCGACCCGCCGCTGATTCTCTGGAGCCTGGACAAACGCTCCAGCAGCCTGGCGGTGTTCGAGGCGGCCAGCCATTTTGCGGTGAACATCCTTGCCGCGGATCAGATCGACCTGTCCAATAACTTTGCCAAGCCCAAGGAGGATCGCTTCGCCGGCATCAGTTACCAGGCAGGCGAGGGCGGAGCGCCGATCCTGGCCGATTGCTCGGCGTGCTTTCAGTGCGAAACCCACCAGATTATCGACGGCGGCGATCACTGGATCATGCTCGGCAAAGTGGTGGCCTTCGATGACTGCGGCCGCTCGCCGTTGCTCTATCACCAGGGCGCCTACTCCATGGTGCTGCCACACACCCGCATGACCCGCCGCGAAGAAGGCCAGCCGCCGAGCAGCCACTTCCAGGGGCGCCTGAGCCACAACCTTTACTACCTGATGACCCAGGCCCTGCGTGCCTACCAGGGCAGCTACCAGCCACGACAATTGTCCAGTGGACTGCGCACCAGCGAGGCGCGGATGCTGATGGTGCTGGAGAACGACGCCGGCCTGAACCTCAGCGACCTGCAGCGCGAAGTCGCCATGCCGGCGAGGGAAATCGACGAGGCGGTGGCCAACCTCAAGCGCAAGGGCCTGGTGTGCGACAGCGAAGCGGCCGGGCATGTGCGCCTGACCATCGCCGGCATCGACCAGACCGAAGGCTTGTGGAGCATTGCCCGCGAGCAGCAGGACAAAATCTTCGGGCAGTTCAGCGAAGAGCAGATCGCGACCTTCAAGACGGTGCTGCAGGCGGTGATTGGCAGCTGTTGAGCGCTAATCGCGGGGCAAGCCCGCTCCTACAGGGGCTTGCGCCGTGCTGCTTTTACATTGCTCTTTAAATTGATATGTTATTACATATAATTTAAGGAGCCGTCATGAACTACCCTGTAGGAAGGTTATCCCTCGGCCTGTCCGCCTCGCTGCTTGCCCTGCCAGCCGCTGCCGCCGACGCGGTGCTGCTTGACGCTCTTAACGTCAACGAACGCCACTACGAAGAAACCGCGACCGGCCCGGTGCAGGGCTATCGCGCAACCCGCTCAAGCACCGCGACCAAAACCGACACCGACCTGCGCGACACCCCGCAAAGCATCGCCGTGGTGCCCAGCCAGGTGCTCGAAGACCTGAACAGCACGCGCATCGACCGCGCCCTGGACTTTGCCGGCGGCGTCAGTCGGCAGAACAATTTTGGTGGCCTGACCTTCCTCAACTACAGCGTGCGCGGCTTTACTACCGGCGAGCTGTACAAGAACGGCTTTGCCGTCAATCGCGGCAGCTACAGCGCCCCCGATACCTCCAACATCGAGCGCATCGAAGTGCTCAAGGGCCCGGCAGCCAGTTTGTATGGGCGCGGCGATCCGGGCGGGCTGGTGAATATCGTTACCAAGCGCCCGCAAGCCGAAGCCTTTACCCGGTTCAAGGCCAGCGCCGGCAGCTGGGACCGTTACCGCAGCAGCCTGGACGTCAACACGCCGCTCAGTGAAGACGGCCGGGTGTTGTCGCGGGTGAACATGGCGGTGGAGGATAATGGCAGTTTTCGCGACTACGTCGGCAGCGAGCGGCGCATCGTCAGCCCGTCGCTGAGCTGGCAGTTGAGCGCCGAGACCCTGCTGTCGATCGACACCGAGTTCTCGCGCACCGAGTCGGTGTTCGACCGGGGCATCCCGGCGGTTAACAATGAGCTGGGCTCGGTCAGCCGTTCGACCTTTCTCGGCGAGCCCAATGACGGGCGCATCCGCAACGACAACCAGACCCTCGACCTGACCCTGGAGCACACCCTCAACGACAGCTGGAAGCTGCGCCTGGCCAATCACTACACTCAAGGCAGGCTCAAGGGCAACAGCTCGGAACCGTCGCGGGTGGTCGGCACCACCATCAGCCGCTTCTACCGCGAGCGCGATTTCGAGTGGAACGACAACATTACCCAGGCCGAACTTCACGGCCAGTTCCAGTTCGCCGGTTGGCAGCACCAGAGCCTGCTGGGCCTTGAGTACGAGAACTACCGCAACAGCCAGAAGTACCCGCAAAGCGCCACGTCGCTCGGCTATGGCCTGGACATCTACAACCCGGTGTACGGCCAGGCGAAACCGCCGCTGATCAACCCCAATGATTTTTTCGAGCGCACCGAAAGCTACGCGCTCAACCTGCAGGACCAGATCGCCTTTACCGACCGCTTGCGCGGCCTGGTGGGCGTGCGCCTGGAGCACATCGAGCAGACCGCGCAGAACCGCAGCACGCGCGTCAGCAACCGCCAGGAAAAGGACGTTGCCACCCCGCGCCTGGGCCTGCTGTACCAGCTCACCCCTGAAGTCGGCGTGTTCGCCAATGCCTCGACCTCGTTCAAGCCCAACAGCATCGGTACCCAGGGTCAGATCTACAAGCCGGAGAAGGGCCTGGGCTATGAAACCGGGCTCAAGCTCGACCTGTTCGACAGTCGCCTGGGCGCGACCCTTGCTCTGTTCCAGATCGACAAGGAAAACGTCATCACCACCGATGCCTTCGGCGACAGCATCGCCGCCGGCAAGGCGCGCAGCCAGGGTGTCGACCTGCAGTTCAGCGGCCAGTTGAGCGAGACCGTGCGGGTGATCGGCGCCTATGCCTATATCGATGCCGAGGTGACCAAGGGCGATGCCGCCTTGCCCAAAGGCAGCGACCTGCTTGGTATCCCCCAGCACAGCGGCAGCCTGATGGCGGTGTATGAGTTCCAGAGCGGGCCATTGCTCGGCTCGGACATTGGCGCGGCGGCCAACTATGTCGGTGAACGCTCCGGCCAGGCCGGCAGCAGTTTCCGTCTACCGGGCTACAGTACCATTGACCTGCTGGCGCATTACAAGGTCAGCGAACAGGCCACTGTGGGCCTGAACCTGAACAACCTGTTCGATCGCAAGTACTACGAGCGCGGTTACAACGCGGCGTGGAACCTGCCGGGTGAGCCGCGCAACCTGATGGTCAGCCTGAGCCTGGCGTTATGAGCCCGGGCACCACCAGCGTGGCAACTGGTCGTTGAACGAGTGCGTCGCCGGCGCCAGGGCCGGCTGTTGATTGCTGTCGAAGCTGCCCAGCAGCAGGGCCACCGTTGGTTGATCATCGATAGCGCCCAGCGAACTGCCGCAGCTGGGGCAAAAGGCGCGGCTGGAATAGTCCGATGAGCGAAAGGTCGCTGGCGCTCCACCGGGGCCGGTCCAGCGAACCTGCTCGCGGGCAAATTCGACCCAGGTGGCCGTTAGCGCGCCGGTATGGCGCTGGCACCACTTGCACGAGCAGCAATGAGGATTCAGTGCCGGGCCAATGGCTTCAAAGCGGATCGCCCCGCACAGGCAGCCACCATGGTAGGTTGCATCGTCCATTGTTAGCTCCCGTTTAGTTGCCTACAGGGCTGCACAGCTCCACCAGAGTGCCATCGGGGCAGCGCACATATGACAGGGTTTGCCCCCATGGCTTGGCTTCGGGGGCCTTGAGTTCCACGGCGCCTGCCTTAACCGCTCGCGCGTGGGCGTTGGCGACATCGTCGGTCACCAGGGCGATCTCCATGCCCAACGGTTTTGCCGATTCGCTGGCGGCCAATACGCCGCCGGGGAAGTGGCTGTTGCCCAGAGCCAGGGAGGCGAAGGCGAGGGTGGTGGCGCCGGTGTCCAGCTCGCCATAGTCGCCGGATTCGTGCAGAAAACGCTGGTTCAGGCCGAAGGCTTGCTCGAAGAACGCCAGCGAAACGGCGACATCGGCGACGTAGATGATGGTGTATCCGAGTTTCATCAATGCTTCCTTGATTGAAGAGCGCGTGGGTGATTTATACAGCACTTGCCGGGGGCGTGGGTACGTCGCTAAGGTTGCGGTTGAAAAGGAGAGCCAAGATGATCGACCCGATTGAACTCAATCGCCGCAACTGGGATGAACGTGCACCGTTGCACGCGGCATCCAGCGACTACGAAGTGGAAAAATTCGTCGCAGACCCCGAGCACCTGTCTGAAGTGCTGCGTTTCGACCTGCCGCGCCTGGGGGATATCCATGGCCTGCGCGCCGTGCACCTGCAGTGTCATATCGGCACCGATACCTTGTCGTTATCGCGTTTGGGCGCTGAGGTCAGCGGCCTGGATTTTTCTGCGCAGTCACTGGCTCAGGCGCGGGCCCTGGCTGAACGCTGCGGGGCCCGGATCGACTATGTCGAGTCGGATGTGTATGCCGCCGACCAGATGCTGGAACCGGGCTCTTTCGACCTGGTGTACACCGGTATCGGCGCGTTGATCTGGCTGCCGAGCATCGAGCGCTGGGCGCGTACCGTGGCGGCCTTGCTCAAGCCTGGCGGGCGGCTGTTTTTGCGCGAAGGCCATCCGATGCTGCTGGCGGTGAACGAGGACTATCAGGACAAACTGGTCATCGAGTATCCGTACTTCGAGCGCGAGGCGCCGACGGTGTGGGACAGTGGCGAGACCTATGTCGAGACCGACAGGTTGCTGGAGCAAACGGTCACCCATGAATGGAACCATGGCCTGGGTGAGATCATCAGTGCCTTGCTCAAGCATGGGTTGCAGATTACCGCGCTGGTCGAGCATGACAGCATTCCCTGGGAGGCGCTGCCGGGGCAGATGAGTCAAGACGCAGCAGGCGAGTGGTCGCTGGACAAGGATCGCTGGCGTTTGCCGTTGAGCTATACCTTGCAGGCGGTCAAGCAGGGGTAGGGCAGTTGCCCTTTAGGGCCTCACTACGCTTTTGCCTTCGGTTTACGCGTACGCTTAGGCGACGCAGCACTGCTCTTGCGCTTCTTCTTCCACGGCGTACCGCCACGCCCGGCCGGGGTCGTCGGGCCGCTGATGGTCAGGCGCATGCCGGCACACCGTTCAACCTGCTTGCTCATCCAGGCCGATTGTTTAGCGACGAACTCTTCCAGGCTCATCTCACCACTTTGCACCATGTCCAGGGCCTGTTCCCAGATCGCCGTAGTGCCCGGGTCGGCAATCGCCCGCGGTACCGCGTCGATCAGGCTGAAGGCCGCCGGGGTGGCGCTCAGGGCCTTGCCGTTCTTGACCAGGTATCCGCGATCGAGCAGGCCCTGGATAATCCCGGCACGGGTGGCCTCGGTGCCGATGCCGGTGGTGTCCTTGAGCTTTTGCTTGAGGCGTGGGTCGTCCACCAGCTTGGCGACGTTCTTCATCGCCTTGATCAGGTCGCCTTCGGTGAAGGGCTTGGGTGGCTGGGTCCAGAGGTCCTTGAGGTTGACCCCGGCCACGCTGCAGTCCTGGCCTTCGCGCAGCAGCGGCAGCACTTGGGCTGCCGGCGCTTCACGGCCTTTTGCCGGTGTCAGGGCTTCAGGCAGGGCGCGGCGCCAGCCCGGCTCGACGATCTGCTTGCCCACCGCGCGCAATGCCTGGCCTGCGCAATCGAACTCGGCCTGGGTACGGTCGTATTCGTGGTTGGGCAGGAACTGCGCCAGGTAGCGGGCGCGGATCAGGGTGTAGACCGCCTTGTGCTTGGCCGGCAAGCGCGACGGGTCGCTGGCGGCGGCCGTGGGGATGATGCCGTGGTGGGCACTGACCTTGGCATCGTTCCAGGCCCGTGAACGGCGCTGGGCTTGCAGGTGCGGTTGCAAGGGCGCAAGGCTGGCGTCGGCACGTTGCAAGGCGGCGAGAATAGCCGGCGCTTCGCTGTGCTGGCTCAGCGGCAGGTAGCCGCAGTCGCTGCGCGGGTAGGTAATCAGCTTGTGGGTTTCGTACAGGGCCTGGGCGATGTCCAGGGTCTCCTGGGCGCCAAGGCCGAACTTCTTCGAGCACAGCTCTTGCAAGGTACCGAGGTCGAAGGGCAGCGGCGCCGCTTCGCGCACGCGCTCGGTGGCGACTTTCATCACCCGCGCACTGCTGGCCGCGCCGATGGCCGCGGTCGCCTGCCGGGCCAGCTCCTGGTTCAGGCAGCGGCCCTGGTCGTCGCAGGCGTCCTCGGCTGCCCGCCACTGCGCGGTGAACTGTTCGCCGACGCTTTGCAACTGCACCTCAATGGCCCAGTAGGCCACTGGCACGAAGTCGGCGATGCTGCGGTCGCGGTCGACCACCAGACGCAACGTCGGCGTTTGTACCCGGCCCACCGGCAACACGCCCTGGTAGCCGGACTGGCGGCCGAGCAGGGTAAACAGCCGGCTCATGTTCATGCCGATCAGCCAGTCGGCCCGTGAACGGCCAAGGGCCGAATGGTAAAGGCTGAAGGTTTCGCTACCGGGCTTGAGCGCCGCCAGGGCCTTGCGGATGGACGCGTCGTCCAGCGCCGACAGCCACAGGCGGTTGATTGGCCCACGGTAGCGGCAGTGCTCGACCAGCTCACGGGCGATCATCTCGCCTTCACGGTCGGCGTCGGTGGCGATCACCAGCTCGCGGGCCTCGCCGAGCAGACGCTTGACGGCCTTGAACTGGCTGGCGGTCTTGGGTTTGACCAGCATCTTCCACTTCTCGGGCACGATCGGCAGATCGGCCAGCACCCAGCGCTTGTAACGTGCGTCGTAGCTGTCGGGTGGGGCGGTCTCGAGCAAATGGCCGATGCACCAGGTAACGGTTACGTCGCTGCCGACCCAGCAGCCGTCGCCGCGGCGGTTGGCGCCGAGGACTTTGGCGATGTCTTTGGCCTGGGAAGGCTTTTCGCAGAGAAACAGGCGCATGCCGTTCGATCTATGGCGGGTGAAGGCCATAGGATGCGCAGGATTGCAGGGCAAGGCAAGTTTTATCTGTATGGATATACAGCCTGGTGTTGCCGCCTGTGGCAACGAAAACTCCTCGCATTTGGCCAGCTTGCCCTCGACGTGGCCGTGGACGGGAAGATTGCCCTTGTGGCAGCGTTTGCCCTTGCCCTTGGGTGTGTCAATGGACGATGTCGCCAGGGTTTCCTGCCACCTGCACAAGGATGTTCTCTCATGCCAGTTTTCGACTATCGCAACCTCGACAGCGGCGCCTCCAAGGCCCTGTACGGCGACGCCATGGCCTTGAGCTTGTACGCCTATCACGGCATCGACAACGGTTTTGCCGTGGGTTACCAGCAGTACGGTTTCGGCCTGGGCTTGCCCGCCACCCTGGTCAAAGCCCTGATCGGCGGCACCGACAGCCAGGGCGTGATCCCCGGGATCCCCTGGAACACCAACTCCGAAGCCCAGGCCCTGGCCGCGGTAAAAGCGGCAGGCTGGACGCCGATCAGCGCCAAGCAGCTGGGCTATCAGGGCAGCATGGATGTTCGCGGAACCTTCCACGGTGAAACCAGCGGCTACACCAGTGCCCAGGTCGAGATCCTCGGCAAGTACGACGCCGCGGGCCAGTTGAGCGCAATGGGCATCGCCTTTCGCGGCACCAGCGGGCCACGGGAAAACCTGATTGGCGACACCATCGGCGACGCCATCCACGACCTGATGGCCGCGTTCGGCCCGGCCGACTACGCCAAGCACTACGCTGCCAATGCCTTTGGCCGGCTGTTCGATGATGTCGCCACCTTCGCCAAGGCCAACGGCCTGAAGGGGGCCGACATCACCGTCAGCGGCCACAGCCTGGGCGGCTTGGGCGTCAACAGCCTGGCCGAGCTCAGCAATGACCAGTGGGGCGGGTTCTATCAGGACGCACGCTACGTCGCCTTTGCCTCACCGAGCCAGGCCAGCGACAGCAGCAAGGTACTGAACATCGGTTATGAAAACGATCCGGTATTTCGCGCCCTCAATGGTTCTAGCGCCGACTGGGCAACTTTCGGCGTGCACGACGGCGCCAAGCCCTCGAGTACCGACAACATCGTCAACTTCAACGATCATTACGCCTCCGATGCCTGGAACCTGCTGCCGTATTCGATCGGCAATATCGCCACCTGGTTGTCGCATTTGCCCACGGCGTACGGTGACGGCCTGGGCCGGGTGCTGGATTCGAAGTTCTACGCCTGGACGGCCAAGGACTCGACCATCGTCGTCAGCAACCTCTCCGACGTTAGCCGTGGCTCGACCTGGGTCGAGGATCTGAATCGCAACGCCGAAGCGCACAAGGGCAGCACCTTCATCATCGGCTCCGACGCCGGCGACCTGATTCGCGGCGGGGATGGCAATGACTACCTGGAAGGGCGCGCCGGCAACGACACGTTTCGTGACGGCGGCGGCTTCAACCTGATCGATGGCGGCGCCGGGCACGACACCCTGGAACTTGGCCAAACCCTGGGCAACTTCGACATTGCCCGCGATGGCAACGGCACCCTGTACCTGCGCGATGCAGCGGGCGGTATCAGCCTGGTCAACCAGGTCGAAACCCTGGTCAGCAAGGAGACGAGCCTGGTGTTCTTCAGCAAGCAAGTCAGTCACCAGATCGACGCGCAGGGTCTGCTGACCAGCGGCAAGCTCCAGGTCTACGCCGCCAGCCACAATGGTACGGCGGGCAATGACAGCCTGACGGCCGGTGCACAAGGAGACTGGCTGTTCGGTCTGGATGGCAATGACCATTTGCAGGGTGGGCGTGGCAACGATGTGTTCGTCGGCGGCGCCGGCAATGATGTAATGGTTTCAGGCGGCGGGCAGGACACCTTCCTGTTCACCGGCCACTTTGGCCAGGATCAGGTTCAAGGCTTCACCGCGGATGATCGGCTGGTGTTCATCGGCGTCGATGGCGGCACCGCGCAGCCAGACATTCGCCAGCACCTGAGCCAGGTAGGCAACGATGCGGTACTGAGTTTTGGTAGCGATAGCGTGACCCTGGTCGGGGTGTCGGCGGACAGCCTGTCTGCAGGTCAGTTGATGCTCGCCTGACCAGGCTGCTGAGCGGTCTATGCAAGCGTACTGATTGCTGCCGGGTTACAACGTAGTGGTCATTATCAGGAGCGCTTGCATGATCTCGAACCCGGCCGCCCGCCCATCCACGTATTCAACCGATCAGCCCGCCAGCTCGACTCCCCTGACAGCGGGCCAACACTATGGCGCAGTCAGCGAAGATTACCGGCAAGCACTCTTGCTAGCGCAAGCCTGGCTGCAGCGGGCCGGCGAGGTGGGTTGTGATCCTGCGCAACAGGAGGCTGTCGAGCAGGCAGCAATGCTATTTCTTGGTGGTTGTGATCAATCACAAGATTTCACTGACTCGTTCAAAACACTGCAAACCTATATCGGGGCGCTGGAGCAGGGACGCACGCTGCTCATCGAGTCCGCGGGTTTCTTTGTTCAGCGTCTGGGGGATAGCGGCTTGGCCACTGCGGCATTCTACGAGCCAGGCACAGACCGGATATTCATCAATGGTGACTACCACCAGGCTATCGGCGGGACGGTGAAGCTGGCAGCCATGACCGTGTTGCATGAAGCCACGCACGCAAGACTGCATACGGTCGACCATTGCTACAGCCAGGATGAACCTGACACTGTGGACGTCAGTGCGCTGGCCGTCCACGCTTACCAAACGGGGCCAGAGGCAAGCAGGAACGCCGACTCGGTGATGACGTTCATTCATGTGCTGGCCCACCAGCACGCCGATGACGACGCCAGTTGTAATTTCCGTCAGCAACTCCAGAGTTGGTGTCGCGAGTTTCCCTGCGAGGGATTGATTGAGCTCAAGGCATTGATCGAGCCATTGCGCCTATCCACGGCAACCGAAGACAGTGAGCCACCACGGTGTGAGCGAAGCGGGCCTGGCGTTGTGCGCTCTGATTCATCCCAACCTGGAATAGCCTGGTTGACAGCGGAGTCCGCGCTGGCCGATTTTTCGCTTGAGCTGTTGCAAAAAGCCAATCCACAGCGCCTTCAGCCGCAGGGGCCGGAAATGGCCCCGTTGTCTTCGGCCGAAAAAGTTTATGCCCTGTTGGTTCCAGCAACCCTCAAGCGGATCGTGGATGAATGCCTCGTGCGCCCGTCTCATGAGTCAACCGCACCGCTGGCCCTGGCCTTGCACCGGATCGCGCACGCTATTGCCACCGAGCCACACGGCGGGCAGCGGACAAGCTTGGCCCGAACGGCCCTGCAGCGCTTGTTCGAGCCGCGCGCCGGGTTGGCCGAGGGCATCGCCGCCCAGCATCGCCAGGCCGGCATGATCAAGCCGTGCCTGGCGCTGCTGGATGTGCTGCAAGCCAGCCTGGCAGCAGCCCCCGAGTTGCGCGATACGGCCAGGCAGTGGCTGGGGATCGCGGGACGAAAGCCCATAGGCCTGGCAAAGCTGCTTGAACAAAAGGGCCATCCCGGCCCGGGCGGTGATGTCCGCCTCAGGTTCGACACGCTCAGGTATCAGCTGAAGCAGGGCCTGCCCATTACCGCTCCGGCTGCCGCACTGATGGCCCCCGGTCTGTACGCTCAAAACCTGAACGAGGTCATTCGCGCCAATGCCGGGGCTGCAAAGCCCGCCAAGATCACCTTGAGTGCTCAACACCAGCGTCAGGAACAGGTGCGTAAAGATAGACACGCCCGCCTGGATAAAGAAGCCCATGGTCACCTGCAGGCACACAATAGTCGCGAGAATGCACTGGCAGCGGCGCGTTCGCAGGCCAGGGCCGAAGAGGCCATCGCTGCGCAATCGCGCGATGTGCAACACAAGTTGCAGGTGGCCGAGCAGCGCCGGGAGCAGCGGCGTCATGACAATGCCCTGATGGCGAAGCAGTCGGTGGCGGCCTATGAAGCTGAGGTGCATAAGCAGGCCAGAAAAAGAACCATCGAACCACAGGGGAGAGCCGTGCAGAGTTCACCGGCGAGTCATTCCCCCGCCTTGCGGGGCGCGAGTTTCTCGCTGCCTGCCCTGGCGCAAGGCCCACAGGTAGACGGTATACCTGTGGCGGCACTGCACAGTATTGACTGGGGCGACAGGCGACCCGGCAACTACAGCGACCTGGCCCGGTGTGGGGTGGCGGGGCGGGTCGGGGTGAGCAGCAATTCTGGCGGGACGCTTGTCAACACGACGTTCAGTGTGCCGGTTCGGGTGTTGACCAGCACAGGATTGCAGCCTCAGACGCTGTCGTTCGCAACAAGTGTCAGTAGCCCCGCCGTGGTTGCCCATCTCCCGTTCACCCCCCGGCAACTGGCTGCCATGCCAAGCTCGGGGCATGCTCGTGGCACTCAAGCAACCTGCCAGGCTGCGATCGTCACGCGTGTCGGCGTCGGCTCACGTGGGGCCGAGGTTGAGGTGGTCGGCCCGGCAGGACGCTTGAGGGTGGCAGTTGCGCAGGCAACCTTGCACGATGAAAAAGGGGCGTGGTTGACGCTTGCCAAGGCCCCTCCTTCGCTGCGCAGGTGAGCGCGCTTAGCCGCGACTGGCCTCCAGCGCCTGGCTCAGATCAGCAATGATGTCATCGCTGTGCTCGATGCCGATCGACAGGCGCACCATGTCCCGCGGCACGCCGGCGCGCTCGAGCTCTTCATCGTTGAGCTGGCGGTGGGTGGTGGAGGCGGGGTGGCAGGCCAGGGATTTGGCATCGCCAATATTGACCAGGCGCACTACCAGCTGCAGTGCATCGATAAAGCGTGCGCCAGCTTCCTGGCCGCCTTTGATCCCGAACGACAGGATCGAAGCCGGTTTGCCTTCGGTGTAGCGCCGGGCCAGTTCGTGCTCGGGATGACTGGGCAGGCCGGCGTACTTCACCCAGGCGACCTGCTCGTGGTCTTGCAGGTAGCGGGCGACCTTGAGCGCGTTCTCGGTGTGCCGTTCCATGCGCAGGGCCAGGGTCTCCAGGCCTTGCAGAATGAGGAAGGCGTTGAATGGCGACAGTGCAGCCCCGGTATTGCGCAGCGGCACCACCCGGCAGCGGCCGATAAAGGCGGCAGGGCCGAAGGCTTCGGTGTAGGTCACGCCGTGGTAGGACGGGTCTGGGGTGTTGAGCAGGGCGAAGCGCTCTTTATTGTCGGCCCAGGGGAACTTGCCCGAGTCGATGACGATACCGCCGATGCTGGTGCCGTGGCCGCCGATGTACTTGGTCAGCGAGTGCACGACGATATCGGCGCCGTGTTCGAAAGGGCGGCAGAGGATTGGCGTGGCCACGGTGTTGTCGACGATCAACGGCACGCCATGGCGATGGGCGGCATCGGCCAGCGCCTGAAGGTCGACGATATTGCCCGCCGGGTTGCCGATCGACTCGCAGAACACCGCCTTGGTGCGGCTGTCGATCAGCGCTTCGAGGGCGGCGATGTCGTCATGGGTGGCGAAGCGGGTCTGGATGCCGAAGCGCGGCAGGGTATGGGCCAGCAGGTTGTAGGTGCCGCCGTAGAGCTTGGCCACCGAGACGATATTGTCACCAGCTTCGGCCACGGTCTGGATCGCGTAGGTGATCGCAGCCATGCCCGAGGCCACCGCCAGGGCACCGACGCCGCCTTCCAGCGCCGCCATGCGTTGCTCAAGCACGTCGTTGGTAGGGTTCATGATCCGGCTATAAATGTTGCCGGCGACTTTCAGGTCGAACAGGTCGGCACCGTGCTGGGTGTCGTCGAAGGCAAAAGAGGTAGTCTGGTAGATCGGTACCGCGACGGCCTTGGTGGTCGGGTCGGGGCTGAAGCCCGCGTGAATGGCCAGGGTTTCCAGCTTCATGCAATCGTTCCTTGAAAGTCGGGAAGGGGGTTAGAGCATGGAGCGGCCAGGGAGCGACGGTCAAGGCCTGTAGGAGCGGGCTTGCCCCGTGATTGCGTGCTACCTAGCCCGCCTTGCGCAAGGTCAGATTGATCCGCCGGCTGCCTAGCACGGGATGGCTGCCCGGTTTAAGCGGCAGCACCCCATGAAAGCGCAAACGGTCTTCACCGCCCCAGACCATCACGTCACCATGGCGCAGGCCGATGCGTTGGCAGGAATCGCCGCGGTTATGCCCGCCGAACTGGAACACCGCGGGCAAACCCAGCGATACCGAGACAATCGGCTGGCTGTAATCACGTTCATCACGGTCCTGGTGCAGGCTCAGGCGATTGCCGGGCTTGTAACAGTTGACCAGGCAAGCATCCGGCTGAAAATCGGCAAAGCCTGCCGCCGAAGCGGCGAGGGCGGCCAGTTCGCTTAGCGCAGGCGGCAACGTCGGCCAGGGTTGCTGGCTGAGTGGATCGACCGGGCTGTAGCGGTAACCGCGGCGATCACTGATCCAGCCCAGCGCCCCGCAGTTGGTCAAGCCCACGGCCATGTTCAGGCCGCCGGGCGTCACCATATGCCGAAATGGCGCGTCGGCGATGACCCGGCGCAACTCAGGCAGCAGGGCATCTACCCAGGCCAGGGCAAATCCGGGCAACACCACCGCGTGCTTGCCGATCCATTGCGGCTCGGCGGGGCTGGTGGGGTTGAACAGATCCAGTTCGGTTTGCATCATAAGCGGCGATTCAGACAGCGGGCTGGGTGCATAGCCTGTATAGTAACGCGCTTTGGCACCTGTGCCGTCCCCTGTTTGTTGCGCGCAAAGCCCACACTTCAGCGCGCCCGGGGCCCCTCGAAGAAAAAAATAAAACTTTTTGAATTCAAGGGGTTGCCAGAGCTTGGGAATGAGTACATAATTGCGTCCATCGAAAACGAGGCACGAAAAAAGCCTAGCGTTTTCAAGGGGATAGCGGTTTTATTCAGTTGTTTCCTTAAAGAGTTGTACATGTTTGAGATCGCAGTTTCAGGGTCTCGGGCATTTGAGGCCGAGTAGCAAAGTGGTTATGCTCCGGATTGCAAATCCGTCTACGCCGGTTCGATTCCGACCTCGGCCTCCATTATTGAAAGCCCCGCAGATTAACGTCTGCGGGGTTTTTCTTTGTGGGTCGGAAAAGCCCATCATTTCAGCATAAACAGGCACCGTTTCCGCATCAGCGCGTTACTTGCTCGGGCTGACCACCTTGCCAACGCGGCGGTAAACGCGCTTCGTGATCTCTTGCGTGGAGTGGCCCAGCAGCCTGCTGGCCTGGCTGATGTCCTCGATCTCTGACGCCGCCTTCGGTCGGATGTCCCTGAACTGGAACTGTTGACCAGCAATTTGGGGCGTGGAACCCGGATTGATGTCGAAATGCGTCTGCAGGTCCTTGAACACATTGATGTACGCCACGTGCCAGTCCTGGCCCAGACAAGGCCGCGGTATCGGTTGCAAGTGCTGGTGGTGGATGATCACCGAGTTAATCGCCAAGTGTTGCGCGAGCAACTGAGTTTTCTCGGCCATGACGCCTGCGAGGCAGAGAATGGTCAAGTTGCATGCGTCCACTTGGCGGGCCTGCATGCTCACTGCACTGAGCGCGCCGCACGTCATGTGAGCGAGCGCTCATAGATAGCTCATTACGAATGACACTTCGCTATTTGCCGTTCCGGGCGCTACCCCCGAATCCCCGCTGCTTCCGTTGCTGGCTGGCAGGGTTCGATAATATCGTGCACTTAAAGGTATCCGAAAATTGCCACCCGCAGAACTGTAGTCGTTAACTACGTGATCTCTATTCAGCGCCAATGGCATTTGATTGCTGTCTAATAGTTGGAGTGCAACGCCTTTCGCCGTGGAGCTCTTGTTAAGCAGAATGCTAAATGTCGTTGCCTTCGAGACATCGCCGATTTCGGAAAACACGCCAAGATCATACTCCCCCATGTCGACTTTGACGTCAGGAGTTTCACAGGATTGGGCGACGAATCTTAGTTCGGTATTGATTTTCATGCCGACTGGATAAGTCGTACCAATCTTCATATTACCTATTTCGCCTGCTGGGATTTTAGCATCGTTTTTTACTGCGCCCGTTTTTACGAGGCGAAGCGCATGTGTCGTGTTGTTGAAGGTGTAAACTGTTCCCCGCTTACAGACGATATGCCGCCGTCGCCCGATATCGGCGAACTATTGTAAAGCCACTGCCATGAGATGCCGGTGTCTCCTATTGGGAATAATTTGCTCGTGGGGGAGTCCGTGCCTAGTTTGTTTTTTATGCCCCATTTTGTATCTGTGGTGCAGTTAAAAGACGGGCCGCCAGCAGTGACTGCCCCAGATTCATAAAGAACAGTGTTATCTGGTGTGTCGCGCGGGAAAGGCAGAGTTGTGGGTAAACTTATCGTCAGGGAGGCTGGGCTGTCCCCAGGGGTAAGATTGCAAGCAGCGATTGCATTAAGGCTGGCGCATTGTAGTAACAATGCAAGTGTAATGCGTTCAATCCTGATAAGATAAGGTCTTTTTGATAGGCTGTTTGAAGGTGTTGTATTATCTGCTTCTCTATTGTTTTGGAGAGTCATTGGCTGTATGACCTCTCAACAAATTCCCAGTGGTAATCAGGATTTTCAGACTTGAGTTCGTTGTAATAATAGTTGTTAAGGTTGTTTTGTTTTATATCAGGAAGATTGGCGGGCGTGCACCCGGAAAGTGCAGTAAAAACACTTGCAAGCGATACTATCTTTAGCTTATAATTGCTTGCTTTGCGTTAATTCCGAATTGTGTATGTTCATTGCTAATTCGTACTGGTTCAAAAGGGTAGGTCAAGCTACCTGCGCCACCTTGAATTCGACATCAGACGATTCTCATTTTTCCACAAGCTCCAGGCCTTGGGTGACATTCCTCCCCAGGTTGATAGAATTCCCCGCGCTATGCAGCCAACAGTGTAAAACCCGTGCACTCAGGGTGGTACACGCATCGCGGGAACCTTCTCGACCCGAGTCATTGAAAGGAATCAGCAACGCCATGTACTTCCCCATAGAATTCTACGACGCCATTACCTCGCAATTCTGGACCCCCATCTTCGCTGCCGTACTCACCTGGATTCTCCTCTGGTTCCGCAGCCAGTCCTATGACGGTACCGGTGCCTGGACCCTGGGTTTGATCGTGGTGCTGTGCCTGGTGGCATTCTTTCCCAATGGCTACCACGCGGTGTTCAACACGGGCCCGACCTTCTACACCCATGACCGTATTTATGCGCCTGATTACTCGGCAAAGTTCAGCGCCGATGTGCTCCTGACCATCGCTGGCATGCTCGTGGGCATGCTCGCGCGCAAGGTTGTTATCAGCTTGCGCTAATCGCGAAACCTCACCACGTGATTGCGCCGGGGGCACTCGATTAGCGTCTGGGTAAAGATCTCATGGGGCAGACGCGACGCTAAACGCTCGGTGGTTCCCTTTTCGAACGAGCGGTCACGCACGCCTGATCCGTCGCATCCTTCAACCCTTCAGGTGCCTGCGCACACACCGCCTGAGGGAGGGCACCGTCCGTCAGTAGTGGGGCACCTGACCTTGATGCCAGTCGGCCCCAGACTAGAATTTACAGTGCTGTAAGGAAGTTCAACTCATAAGGAGATGAGTCATGCTTGATGAACAAGGTGCGATTGATCCGCGCGAATCCTTTACTGCCGCAGTGCAGGCAGAGTTGGATGGATTCACTTTCCTGGGCAATGGTCGTTGCGAAATCAAAAGCAAAGAAGGTGAGAGGGCAGGCCCCAACTTTGTTGAGTCTGCAATCCAGCAGTACAAATCCTTCAAACTGGTTTCGGCTGCCGGGTCAGGGACCTTCATGGTTCGGCTGGACTACTCCGGCGGCAGCGACAAGAACCTCCACTACGTCGAAGTGACACCCAGCGTATCCTCCGAATCGTTCAACATCCGTTCTGTTTCAATGAAAAACCTGCGGGGGCTTTTCGCTGCGGGCAAGAGCTCGACCAACCTGAACTTTGCTGTTTACGGTCGGCCGTGATTTAACCGCGGAGCAATCCCAGCGCTCCGACTGGATCCTCAGTCGGAGTTTTCGTTGGTCGTGGACCGCAAGGCACAGCCAATCCATGCCGCACTCGCGGGTTGTCCTAAGGGGCAGAGTCAAACACTGCCGTTGGATTCGTGGCATGTCTGCACGAGGGGCACCGACTCGTAGGTTGCGTGAGTCCTCAGCTCTTCCTCAATAAATGCTGCGATCATGGCCCTGTACACCTTCTCTACGACCTCTGGCGAGGCGCCAGTATCGTTAGCAAATTCGCGAACCTTTTTGATTACCTGCTCTACCCGTGCAGGAGCACGCACGTCATCGGACGTTTTCTTGAATCTCGCCGCCTGCGTGACAAATCTCCCCCGGCTAGCGAGGAGCGAAACGACAGCGCGGTCGATTTTATCGATATGCTGACGAACGTCTTCGATTGATGTGCATTCTACGTCCATTTAATAATTTCCTTTGTAATGAGCGGGGTTTTAAAGGCGCTCAACGGGTGAGATTGGCGAGGAGCCGGTAGCGAATAAAATGACAGCCATCCACATTGATCTCGCCGTCTTGTCGAAACCCGAGCCTGAGGACACCCTTGACGCGCGTTCTTGTAGGCGGAAGCAAGATAGTGATGGATTTTAATCCCATTTCTTCAAAGGCCCGCCGAACGATCTCGTCATAAATGGCTTTACCGAACCTCCAGTAGTTTGGATGCAGCACCATGGCCAGATCTGCATCGCCTTCTTCTTGCTGCAAGCCACCCCAGCCTGCAAATTTCTGATCAATGATGAACGCCCAAAGGCCATAGCCATTGAGCGCCCACTGCGACTCCTTCTGCTCGACCCACGCCGAGCATTTGACTTCGTCAAAATCAGGGCGGCCCAAGGGCATCTGGCGCAAGACAAGGGGGTTATTATTGAGCTCAATGAGGTCCGCGTAACTGATTTCGCTTAGTCGCTCGAATTGCAGATCCATGCTTCGCCTTCGCTGATTGGGCCGGGGCGTACCTCTGTGGTACGAGCACGCTCGCGCACAGACCAATAGCATGGTCAGCCAAACCGCTCAAGGCAGTGGATCAATCTGTCCACACCAGCTACTTTGAGGCTTCACGCAGGGAGTTCGGACATGGCAGATAAATATGTTGGAAAACTCATTGGTGTCGGCACGGATAATGTGGAGTACGTGATTAACATCTATCAGGACGAGACCGTTGAGCGCTCGCCACATGGCATGGTTCGACATGAAGGCCTGAGGCATTTCGAAATGCAATTCGGTGGTGACGTGAGAAAGATTTCTGAAACCGAGTACGAGATTGTGGCCACGGGAGTGAGAGTCACTGTGCAGGATGCTCAACGCTAAGAGCGTCGTTTTGTCCTGCGAGTCCTTGAATGAGAGTGCCGCATTGGATGGTCCCGTGGTGGCTATTCGGTACTATTTAACTTGGAATATAAATTCGGTATTTTAAGAACACTTAGTTATTTCTAGCTTGCTCGAGAATTTCATGTTCAAACAATCGCTCCTGCTCCTCGCTTCAGTATGTATGTGCCATCTGGCTGTGGCGGAAAATGGCCTTCAGGGTGTTATTGGATCCACTGTTGTCGCCGTGGGAGGCGTTGAAGAGTATTCCTGCCCAGGGCTAGGAATGTACGATTGTTCGGGTTGGCCACAGGGCCTATACCGGTTCACCGGTCAGAATATATGTTTCACCTCCAGCGAGCCTTGCAACTTGGGCTGTGCCGCTATGGTCGTTGAGAAGGACAGTCAGCAGTCGGTTTTGTGGGTTGGTAATAGATACCGCGACCCGATCTCGCGAGCGTCCGGGCAGATCAGCGTATGTCCAAAAGACTTCACGAAGTAGCGTTCGCCAAGTCCTGCGTTTAGGCGATTTTCATGGCCTGGACGACCGGTTTTATGTTGACCGATATCACGCAGAGTTCTGGTGCCAATCGCGTGCTTCGAATGATGGGCTTCAAGCTGACGTTACTGATCGACTTCAGCGCTCCGCTGGGTGGCAATCACCAGAACCTCACCGTCGTTCGCTCGGTTATCAAAAGGCGTTTGGCGACGATGGCAGAAGCTATGAAGGGATGATTGGTATCAAGGTCAAGTTTTAACCCTTAACGCCCGGCTCGGCCGGGCGTTTTATTGATGCTTGCAGGTTTGCCGGCGCGCATTTGGATTTTCCGATCTTGGCCACAGTGCGGACAATGGCGCGGCGCATGGATTCATACTCGTCATCAGTGTCGAGGTCTGATCCATCCGTCCAGTCGTCCGGGTTCTTGCCAAAAAGGTCTCTCGGCATTGCGCACAGAAACGCGCAATCGATATGAATGCGCAGCTTCACCGCCAGGCGCAGCGCATCGCCATCATCGACCAATGGGTTCCAGAGCACTCGATGCTCGTCAACGAGCATTACAAAGCCCTGTTTAGCGATTTGTGGGTTCCCAGGATCGCTTTGCCAGGCGTCTGTCCATTCGATGAGTTCATATTCGGCAGCCCTGGCCGCCAGTTTCAGCAGTTCACGGTCAGTCATGATGTGTACTCAAGTGCCCTGATTCCTTCAGATCCGAACATGATACGCAAGAGACTGCGGTTGCGTTACCGTCTAGCCGCCGTTCGTCCAGTGCTTGGCACTCGCCGTGTTCTGGCGCCTCTCAACTGTAAGCACGGGTATCGCGCGCAACACAACGCAGAGCCGCCATGGACATTGACGAAAACGCGCCCGGCAACAGGTCGCAGCAGGCCGTAACGCGCACGACAGACAATGAAACCTCTGTCGAGCAAGACATGACGGATGTGGACTCCAATAACTCGGTATCCAGTGAGCATCCGCCAGCCGGCAACACCGCAAGAAACGACGCGCCTGATGCTGATGCAAAAATCAACGATCCGGGCGAAAACACCCGGGAGCCGCGGGGCGTACCTGCCAGCGACCCAGAATCAGGCGCTTGAAGCCATTAGGCCGCACACGAGCATTCATTCAGGAGGGAGCGAAGATGCGCATCGCCAAAGCCTTGATTGTCACATCGGCAGTGGTTCTGCTCCAGGGCTGCTTCGATGAGCCCAAGCATATTGACAAGGACACTGACCGAAGCAAGCCCTCGTTGCAGATGCAGCAACCTGATGCGCACAGCAAGTCTGCGGATGATCCAGAGCAACCCAAAAACTGAAAAACCCAGCGGCTATCGCAAGGGTGCTGTTGCCTTTGTCGCATCACTCAACTGAAGCCTTGCAGGGCTTTTCATTTTTGCGCAGCTTGCGCGTCGGCGTACCAGCGCATATCGCCTCGACGCAACTGTCCTCAAGTCGGCTATGGTAATCACCTTGCAAGGACGAGAAGCGGACAAGGAGGTTGGTCATGATAGCGAAGCTGCTGGTGTCGATCGGTATCGTTTTTTACGCCGTCGTGGTGCCCGTTCTTGAAATCAACCAGACTCATGTGTTCAACCCGGCGTGGGAGCCTCACGCGCGGCTGCATGAGACTTGGCAACTGTTTACCAACACCGCAATTGGCGCCTATAGCGTATGGCTGGTGTGGATCAGAGATGATCTCAAGCTTGCCAGCTTGTTCACGTTGTTCGTCACCGGTGGATTCTTGATGGCCTACTGGTTGCGTGATGGCTACGGTGGATCGATGGTGCTTAGCGACGGTTCAGAAAAGATGATTCTGGGTATCAACCTCGGCCTGTTTGCCTACAGCGTGGCTATCTTGCTGGCGGGGCTGGCTGTTTTCCTTGAGCAACGTGGACGTGCGCGGGGCTAGTGGCTGTATGCGGCTACGCGACGTCAGACGACAAACGGTATTACGAAGCATTCTCAAAACTGTCGTTCTCCTGTAACCTCGCCGCCGCTCAGGTGGCGACCCAGTCTCACCTGTTTTCAGTGCATTTTGGGGGCGGGGATGGAGACGAAGAAAGGGATGGCGGCGATTCTGGAGTGGAGGGCCCGCTTCCTGGGGGAAGGTTCGTTGCAAGAGGCTGATTACGACCAGGCCCTGATGGCCGCGCAGCATCTCGAGCAGTCCGGTCTGGTCAGTCCGGGGGAGTGGGTGGCCATGGTTCGTCAGGCGAATGCGGCATTGTTGGGTCAGGGGTAGACTGCGCTTGGACTCTGACTCAAAGCAGGAAGCGAAATGAGCGCAACGCACGATCAAACCTCAATCCGTACCGCCACACCCGACGATGTCAGCGCAATGCTCACATTCGATGCCTACGCCAGCACTGACGCCAGGCGTGGGCAGTTTCTTGGTGAATCCGTCGATCAGCAGCAATGCCAGGTTGCAGTGCAGTCTGGCGTGGTGATTGGCTATGTCGTGCTCACCTACAGCTTTTTCGACTACGGGTTTATCAACCTGGTCGTCGTTGCTCCTGGGTATCAACGTCAGGGCATCGCGCGTCGGCTCCTGCTCGCAGCCGAGGCAAGGTGCACGACGCAAAAGCTATTCATCTCGACTAACCAGTCCAATCTGCCTTCGCGCCGGCTCATTCTCAAGGCCGGTTTCGAGCCCAGCGGTGTCATTGAAAACCTCGACGAGCAGGACCCGGAGCTCGTCTACTTCAAACGCATCCGCTGATCGGTCAGGGAACTCGCTTTTGTCTACTCGGTCTGAGCTGACTTTCAAGGCGCTCTTCTTATGGACAACAGTGCAGCACGTAGTGTGCTCGACGCGCTCCCCACCCTGATTCTCGGACTCGCCCTGGCGCTGGTCGGCTGGCTGGTGTTTCGCGTGGTGATCGTCGAGCTCGCCGATGCCATCACCGATGACTCCAGTGCTTACACCAGCGATGTGCAGGAGTGCTCGTCTGAAGCCGTGCAGATCTTGTTCGGCCAGGAAGTCGGCAAGGAAGTGCTGCTGGTTGCCAAGGTGCTGTCGGGCGTGAGCTCGGTACGGGTGCTGTCGGCGCCGGGTCGCGACCTCAGCTATGTGCCTGATCGGCTCAATCTTGAGGTGAATGAGCAGCGGCAGATTCTCGACGCATTCTGCGGCTAGCGGCTGAGTGCCAGGCTTTCAAAGCGTGACTCAAATCCTGCAGCACGGTGGCTTTGCAATAATGTCTGCCCGAGCGGCCGATTTCCTCGAATGACTCATGCAACAGGCCATCGAGCCTGATGCGGTCGTTTCTGACCTGGCTTTGCTGCAGCGCGGTTTCCAATGCACAGATTTCGTTTAGCAGGGTGTCGGTCATGCGCTGTCCCGGGTTTGTCGCAACGATCAGTATCGTTCACAAAACGGCGACGTAGCGCGCTTTTTTGCATGTCGGTGCTAGGTGAGCGGGCACCGGTGGTCTATGTTAAACGGCACGTGTTATCAGTCAGTTTGGAGGTGGTTTATCACTGTGGTGGGAGTTTTATGGAACAGGGACCTGTATGCACCCATCCGATGACCTGAACGGGCAACAAACCGCCGATTCGTTCTCGCCACGCGAAGGGCGTTCGGCACCGTTGTTCCGCTTGATTCTGAGCTTCATGTTGGTGGTCGTGCTGTTGTTCGTCGGCATCGAGGGCTGGCGGATCTGGCGTGACTACCGGCACGCCTTCGCCAGTGCCCATGACTCGGTCACCAACCTGGCCAGCGCCACCGCCCAGCATGCCGAAGACGCTATCCGCCAGGTCGATGTGGTGACCGCGATGCTGGGCGAGCGGCTCGAAGGCGACGGATTTGCGCGGATGAACCTGCCACGGCTGCACCAGTTGCTCAAGCAGCAAGCCAAGTTGATGCCGCAGTTGCACGGGTTGTTCGTGTACGGCTCGGACGGCCACTGGATCGTCACCGACAAGATCGACACCCCCACCAATGCCAATAACGCCGACCGCGATTATTTCGAGTATCACCGCACCCATGATGACCGCGGTGTCTACATCGGTGCGGTGGTCAAAAGCCGCTCGACCGGCGATTTGATCATTCCCATTTCCAGACGCCTCAACAATCCCGACGGGTCTTTTTTCGGCGTGCTGCTGGGCACCGTCAAGGTCGATTACTTCGTCGAATTCTACGGCGCGTTCAAGATCGATGACCGTGGCGCGCTGGTGCTGGCCAAACGGGACGGCACCATCCTGGTTCGCCGGCCTTTTGTCGAACGGGTCATTGGCGGCAGCCTGGCCGGTAGTGAGATCTTCCAGGACTACCTTCCGTACTCACCCGAGGGCGTTGTCGAAACCACCGCAGTGGTCGACAGTACTCAGCGTCTTTACGCCTACAAGGCCTTGGACGCCTACCCGCTGGTGGTTGAGGCGGGGCTGTCGAGGACTTCGATCATCGGCCCCTGGCGTGATGACCTGATCAAGACGGCGGTGGTGTTGCTGTTGTTGCTGGTGGGCTTGGGCAGCTTCGGCGCGTTGGTGCTCAGGCAGTTGCGCGAACGCATCGTGATGGAGGCGGCCTTGCGCCGTGCACACCAGACGGTTCGTGACCTGGCGTTAAGCGACAGCCTCACGGGCCTGGGCAATCGACGCCGGCTCGACAATGCCCTGGCAGAAGAAATTCGCCGGGCCAAACGCCAACGCTATCCGTTGGCGCTGGTGATGATGGACCTGGATTACTTCAAGCTGTTCAACGACAACTATGGGCATCCTGCAGGCGACGACTGCCTGCGTGCGGTGGGCGCCGCCATTCAAGGCAGCCTCAAGCGCCCCGGCGATCTGGCCGTGCGCTACGGCGGCGAGGAATTCACCCTGCTGCTGCCTAACACAGACGCGGCAGGGGCCAGCAGGATTGTCGAGGACATCCTCGAGGCCATACGCTCGCTGGCCATCGAACATGTCAAAAGTCCCACCGGGCGGGTCACGGCAAGTGCCGGTATTGCCCTGGGCTACCCGGTCAAGGAGCCGGTCGCTGCCGACACGCTGATGGGCGCTGCCGACTCGGCGCTGTATCGGGCCAAGGATAACGGCCGCAATGGCTGGTGCCTGGTCGATGGTCTGGCCGAAGGGCGGGCGAGCGCCAGTACCTAGCCAATCTTCGCTTGAACGGGAGCCTCAAGGGTTGCCTTGCCGAGCAGCTTCTTGGTCTGGGGGGACATCTCTTTCTTCTTTCTCGATGTGATGCTCCCGCCGCTCCTTGAGCACGTTTACCCGCCCGGAAAACTCGGGCGTCCTCGGGGCGGTCACTTCAGGTCGGGCAGCACGGTGGCGTGCTAAAAGTGCAGCCCAAGGGTAAGATGCCTGCCTCCACAAAGCAAAGGACTGATCTTGGACGACTCTTCTCTGGCGCAACGTTTGTTTGCCGTGGCTGCGATTATTGTCGCGGCAATAGGCGGCGGTATTTTCGTGTTTATCCTGTTAAGTCCAGGCGGGCCGTTCCCGAGCCTTGGCGGCGCGCTCGCAATATTTACCCTGGGCGTCACCAACGGTGTATGCCTGCCACTGGTCGGTACTTACTGGTTGCTCGCCGGCAAGCCGGCAGGGGCCGGTACGCTATTGATTTTGCAGGCAATAGGGCTTGTCGCCTTTATTGGCTGGTATGTGTCGATGATGTGAAACCGGGGCCGCAGGCTTTATAGCGACTGGCTCTATCACACCTTGTTCAGTGGCCGATTGAGTTCTTCTGTTTCATACTTTTTTTATATATCTTTCGTGTGCTGCCGACTCACCAAGGAAAATAATAATGAGGTACAGAGGCGCGCACTATTGGGCTTGGGCAGACTGCCAACTGCACAGCCAGGAGCATGAAGAATCGCTGGAGTCTGGAATCACACTTGATGTCAAGGCGCGGCTCTCGCGCAGTGGATGTACTCAGTTGTTTCTCGGGGTTTATACCAGTGCCGGCTTACCTGTCGTCGAGGAGTATCACGATCAACTCGATGAAGTCACGGTGACGCGGGCCATGGTCTGGGGCGTAAAACGCTGCCGGGCGATTGCCGCTGAAGTCATCGAACTCCACGAATTACCTTCGCGCAATGCTTATACCGGGGTGCGGGCGATCAACTCGACGCCCTGATTGCGCACATTGCCGACTGCAGCGCTGACCGGGTACCACTCGAATTGCGCGGCCGGCTCGCCCAGGTTCAAGGCCATCTGCTCGGCGTGCTCGCCAACGGTGGTCGGGTCCAGCCATTGCCGGGCGACAGCCGGTGCCAGTACGATCGGGCGGCGGTCATGCACGTCGAGCAGGCCGCCTTCACTGTCTGCCGTAAGCATCACGAACCCCGCGTGCTCGCCACTGAACTGGCCGATGGCCGCGCACAGGGCAGGGCGGCCATCGCTGCGGCGAATCAGGTAGGGCTGTTTTTTTCGGCCGCCTTCATCGACCCATTCAAACCAGTTGTCGATCGGCACGATGGCCCGCTGCGGCCAGATGGCGCGAAAGAACGCGCCGTGGGCGACCTTTTCTATCCGCGCATTGATCGGTGCTGCGCGATCCGTGGCCCAGTGCGGGCGCCAGCCCCAGGGCAGCAGGTCAGCCTGCAGGCTGCCTGCCTCGATATGCAGTAGCGCCACGCGAGTGGTCGGCGCGACGTTGTAGTGCGCAAGCGGTTGATCGCCGACATGGTTGAGCAGGGCGCCGGGCATGCTCAGGGCGTCGACGAAGTCGTGAATGCCACGGTACTGGGATAGCCTGCCGCACATGGCGCGCTGCTCCGCGAGGTGCCTACCGGTGGAGGATAGACGCTAGCGCGCAGGCAGGCCGCTCAGCTCAGCAGCCAGACCAACAATGATGCGCCCAGTGCCAACAGGGTACCCAGCCAGGCGCCGGCCTCGAACTTGGAGCGCTGCACGCTGGGCCTGACCTTGCGCAGGTACTGGGCCTTGGTCGGTGCTTGTTCGCGGTAGCGCAGGTCCTCGGCCAGGTCCTGCAGCCGAGCCTCGATGACCGAGCCGACGACAAAGAATGTGGCGCCATAGCTGGCGATGACTATCAGCAGGTATTTCACTGTCGCTCCTTGGCTTGCCCGCTCCCTGAGAGCATTACCCTGGCATGGAACCTTGTGCCTGCACAACGTCTAAGCTGCTGTGGGATGTCCCATTCTCGAGCACATCATCATGTTCAGATCACGCTTGCTGGTTGTCGCTGTTACTTCACTGGGCCTGGCATTCGGTTCGCTGGGCGCTGTTGCCGATCCGGGCAATGGCAAAGGTAATCCTGGGCATGGCCAGGGTAAACAGGGCGGGCAGGGCGCCAGCCAGAAAGGCGGCAAGGGCGCTGAACAATGGAATCATGGCCCGTCCATCGACCGCACCAATATCATCAACGTACTGCATGGCTACCCCGATTACTGGAGCCGCGGCGCCGACCTGCCCCCGGGTGTGCGCAAGAACCTGGCACGCGGCAAGCCTCTGCCACCGGGCATCGCGAAAAAGCTCGATGACCGCCTGATCGGCAGGCTGCCGCACTACGATGGCTACGAATGGCGCCAGGCCGGGACCGACCTGATTCTCGTCGCGATCGCCACCGGTATCATCTACGAAGTGCTGACCCACGTACTCGATTGAAACCACGGTTGACGGCAGGGCAGAGGGCGCTTATACAGGCGCCCTCACACCGGCAAGGCAGACCCTGCAATGAACGACGACGATCTGGATATTCACGAACCCGAACATGATCACTTGCTTGACCACGAGTTTGCCGAGGACGATTACGAGGGGCAGGACGAGGTCAACCCGCTGTTCGATCCGCAGGATGACGATGAGGAAGATACCCGCGAGGGTGCAGGTGATGATGCGTTCTGGGATGAAGGTGTAGACACCCTCGACGACCTCTAGGCGCCAGCAGTGCTGCTGACGCCATGAGGCCGATGGTGGCTAGCGACCATCCACCGAGAAGCGTCCGGCACCGGTGACCGACAGCAACAGCAAGCCGCCGACGATGCTCATGTTCTTGAAGAACTGTACGGTGTTGGCTGCCTTGGCCGGCTCAACCATGTTCCAGAACGGGTGGCCGATAAGCGCGGTACCGATCACGAACAGGGCAAAGAGGAAGGCCAGCGGGCGGGTGTAGAAGCCGAGGATAAGGATGATGGCGACGAAGAACTCCATGATCACCGCCACCGCAGCTGCCACCGTCGGCGCGGGCGCACCGAGGGAGGCCAGGTAGCTGACGGTACCCTCGAAGCCGGTGAGCTTGCTCCAGCCGGACATCACGAACAGGATCATCAGCAGAATCCGCGCTAGCAGGATGATAACGTCGCGCTGGTTGTCGAACAGGGTATAGCGCATGGTGGCCTTCCTTTGTTGTTGGGCAATTTTACCTTAGCAGTTGCCGGAAGGGTTTGCGGCCGGTCCCGTACAAAAAGGGCATAAGAGCAGCGCTGGGCAAACGCCAGGCAGCAAAAAGGCGCCATCAAGGCGCCTTTTCAGAAGATGGTGCGAGTGGCGGGACTCGAACCCGCAAGGCTCACGCCGGCAGATTTTAAGTCTGCTGTGTATACCAATTCCACCACACTCGCACTGGCTTGAGGAAAATTCATTTGTTCCCTCAATCAAGCGAGCTTTATAACCCATCGTTATATTCGAGTCAACCGCGCGCAGGGCTCTGGGCGGCGCCTGTGGCTAACTCCAGAGCATGCTCAGCAGGACCAGGGCGAGTAGCCCGAGATAGACCTGCGCGTGCTTGCGGTCATCGATCCTGCCGATCCAGCGCGCCGCCAGCCGGGTACCGAACCAGGCCCCCAGGGCTAGCAGGGCAAACGCCGACAGGTCGACATAACCGACAAACCCCGCACCGAAATCGCTACCGGCGCTGATTACATAGGTCGCCGTCGCCGCCAGTGCCACCGGCAAGCTCAATGGGCTGGCCATCGCCGTGGCCTGGGTCATGCCCAGGCCGCTGCGGCGCAGTAGCGGCACACTCATGACGCTACCACCCACACCCAGGACACTGGCGACGGTGCCGATCAGCACGCCGGACCCCGCACTCTTCAAGTGCCCGAGCGGGCGAGCTGAGGCTTGGCCGCCGTGCTGCAGAAAGCCTTCGCGCAACAGGCAGTCGAGCAGGGTAAACCCCAGGTAGAGGATAAAGGCCCAGCGCAGCCAGTCACTGGCCAGGGCGCCCACCAGGCTGGCACCGATCACCGCGCCTACAGCGATGTACGCTGCCAGCGGCCACAGGTATTCGCGCTTGAGGTTGCCGGCGCTTTGGTGCTTGAAGGTGGCCAGTGCTGCGCTGACGATCATCACGCAGGTGGAGGTGGCCACGGCGATCTGCATGGCCGAATCGGCGGTGGCCGGTTGCAGGCGCAGCAGGTGATACAGCAACGGCACGACGACGAAGCCACCGCCGAAGCCGAACAGCACGCTGGTGATGCCGCTCAGGCAACCGAACAGGGTCAGGAGCACAAAGAGCATGGAAAGTCGTCCGTTGGGTGATCAGGGGCGACAGGTTATCCAGCATGCTTTTGGCCTGCATGAGCAAATCGGTCAATAATGATCGTGAATCGGCCACGGACCTGCCCATGTACAACGTCTCGATCAACCTGCTCGATGCCACGCCTCGCGCCGTGGTCGCCATTGGCACTGACTATCCCGACGGTTACCTGCTGGCGCGCCACAGCCATCGCCGCGCGCAATTGCTCTACGGCGCTACCGGGGTGATGCAGGTGCGTACACCTGCCGGCGACTGGGTCGTGCCGCCGCAGCGGGCGGTATGGATTGCCCCGGGGGTGGAGCATGAGGTGCTGATGCTTGGCGTCAGCACGCGCAGCCTCTACATCGAAGCCGATGCGCTGCTGCTGACGGGCGAGTGCCAGGTGCTGGAGGTTTCAGCACTGATGCGCCAGTTGCTGCTGGCGGCGGTGGAGATGGACCTGGAGTACGACCTGCACGGCAGGGACGCAGCCTTGGTCAATCTGCTGCTGCATGAGCTGCGTGCCGCGGCAAGCTTGCCGTTTCACATTCCGCTGCCGCAGGATCAGGCGCTGCTCCAGCGCTGCCAGGCCTTCCTGCTCAGGCCTGACGTGCACCAGTCGCCTGCGCACTGGGCCGCCGAGCTGCACGTCAGCCTTCGCACCTTCGGGCGCTGGTTTCGCGCCGAAACCGGGATGAGCTTCAGTCAGTGGCGCCAGCGTACCTGCGTGGTGCTGGCCCTGGCCAGGCTGGCCCAGGGCGAGGCGATCACCCGTATTGCCCTGGACCTGGGCTACGACAGCCCGGCGGCGTTTTCCAGCATGTTCCGCCGGACCCTGGGGCAGACACCACGCAGCCTGCGCGATCAGTAGCTGATGGTACCGGCAACGCCACGCAAGTCATCCACCGAGGTTTTCAGGCCGGCAATCCTGCCCAGCACGGCGGCGGCGTCGGCCTGGTGGATGGAGTGCTGCAGGTACAATACGTGCCCGCGCAGGTCGAGCGAGACCCGCTCAAGGTCGGCAGCGGCCGTCTGCAGGTCGTCGTGTATGGTTTTCATTCGTCGGTCTGCGGCCACGCGTCGTTCCCTCGAGGTAGGTGGCAGGTCTGGAGTGCGGGGCGACTATAGAGCAATTGATTCCCTGCTGTCATTGGGCCACTGCTTGTTTAATTCTGGATCCAAAAATCGGCTGAAAACCGTTCCCGCCGGGCGCGCTGTCAGTTGGCAGTTCACGCAGAATCCGACTAAGTTTTAGACCAGCGCAGGGAATCGCTTCCAGCGTATGCTGTCATATCCAGACAAGCCATCTGCGGCTTCGTGGGGCAGCCATGGTCTCATCCGACTCCGAACTTCATGTCATGCAGGCCAGTCGCTTCGAGCAACTGGTGCAAACCGTCGTCGATTACGCCATCTACATGCTCGACCTCGAAGGTCACGTGGTGTCCTGGAATGCAGGTGCCCAACGGATCAAGGGCTACCGTGCCGAGGAAGTGATCGGCAAGCATTTCTCGATGTTTTTTACTCCCGAAGACTGCACCGACGGCAAGCCGGCCTGGCTCCTTGAACGGGCCTTGAGCACCGGTGGTGCCCAGGATGAAGGCTGGCGCCTGCGCAAGGACGGTACCCAGTTCTGGGCGCTGGTGGCGCTGGATGTTATCCGCGCTCCGGATGGCGAGATCGTCGGCCTGGCGAAGATTACCCGGGACATTACCGATCGGCGTGATGCTGCGCTGCAACTCGATGAAATGCGTGCGCAACTGTTCCAGGCGCAAAAGCTCGAAGCCCTCGGTCAATTGACCGGGGGCATGGCTCACGACTTCAATAACCTGCTGACCATCATCATCGGCTCGGCCCGTCTGGCCCTCAACAGCCGTGACCCGCAACGTACCCGGCGCCTGCTCGAACACATTCTCGATGCCGGTGAGCGCGGTAGCCAGATGACCCAGCAACTGCTCAGTTTCGCCCGCCACAAGGCGCTGAAGTTCGGCCGGGTCAAGGTGCCTGAACTGATCGAGTCGACCCGCCTGCTTCTCGGCCAGACCCTACCCATCTCGGTGGAGTTGCAGGTGGCGCTGGCGGATGAACTGTGGGAGGTCGAAGTCGACGCCGGGCAGTTGCAGATGGTCTTGCTCAATCTGATCTTCAATGCCCGTGATGCCATCGATGGCGAAGGCCTGATCCGCATGCAGGCGCGCAACTGCACGCTGGAGGGCCGCCCCGACGGGCTGAGCGGGCGTTATGTGTGCATCAGCGTCGACGACACCGGCCGCGGCATCGACAGCAAGATACTGCCGCGTATCTTCGAGCCGTTCTTCACTACCAAGAGTTTCGGCAAGGGCACCGGCCTGGGCCTGAGCCAGGTCTACGGTTTTGCCAAGCAGAGCAATGGCACGGTCAGCGTCAGCAGCGAACCGGGCAAAGGCACTTGCATGAGTGTCTACCTGCCAGTCTACACCGCCAGCATTGATCCCCACCCTGAACGCGGAGGTGCATAGCATCGTGGAACAGCTCAAGCGTCTCGCCACCGGCATCCCCGGGCTTGATGACCTGCTCATGGGGGGGCTGGTGGTCGGCGCCTCCTACATCGTCCAGGGGCGGCCAGGTTCGGGCAAGACCATCCTCGCCAATCAGCTGGCCTTCAATCACGTGAGCCAGGGTGGAAGGGTGCTGGTTGCGACGCTGTTGAGCGAATCCCACGAGCGTTTGTTCCAGTACTTGTCCACCTTGAGCTTTTTCGAGCCGAGCAAAATCGGTGCACAGTTGCAGTTCGTCAGCGCCTTCGACACGCTTGAGCAGGAAGGCCTGGAAGAAGTGGTGAAACTGCTGCGCGGCGAGATCAGCCGCCACCAGGCCAGCCTGCTGATCGTTGACGGCTTGCTCAACGCCCGCTCGCGCGCGGAAACGCCGCTGGACACCAAGAAATTCATCGCCGAACTGCATGGCCATGCCGCGTTCGCCGGTTGCACCGTCCTGTTTCTGACCAGCTCGCGGCTGGAGGATGGCAGCCCGGAACACACCATGGTCGACGGCGTCATTGAGCTTGGTGACGAGCTGCTCGGCAGCCGCTCGGTCCGCCGCATCCAGTTGCGCAAGACCCGTGGCAGCGGGGCGTTGTCGGGCATTCACGAATGCGAAATCACTGCAGATGGCCTGCAGGTGTATCCGCGCCTGGAGTCGCTGTTCAGCCATCCGTCCGGCCACGGCAGCGGTGAACTCTCGCGCATTCCCAGCGGCATACCCGTGTTCGACGGCCTGCTTGGCGGTGGTCTGCCTGCGGCCTCGGTAACCCTGGTGATGGGCCCGTCGGGTATTGGCAAAACCTCCCTGGGCGTGAGCTTTCTCGGGGCGTCGACAGCCGCAGAGCCCGGCCTGCATTTTGGCTTTTACGAAACGCCACAACGCCTGCGTCTCAAAGCTGCTGCCCTGGGCTACGACTTTGCCGCCATGGAACGCTCCGGGGCCTTGCATATTGCCTGGCAGCCGACCACCGAAGGCGTGCTTGATGATGTCGGCATGCGCTTGTTGCGCCTGGTCGAGCAGCACGACATCAAGCGCGTACTAATCGATAGCCTCGGCGCTTTCACCCGCCTGGCCAACAATCCGACGCGGCTGAACGAGTTCTTCCGCGCCCTGACCGGCGAACTGCGTGCCCGCGACGTCAGCGTCCTGGCAACCTGGGAGATGCGCGATATTTTCGGTTCGGAAATCAACGCGCCGGCGCCCGACCTCTCGAGCATCGTCGACAACCTGCTGCTGATGCGCTTCGTCGAGCTTGAATCCGAGCTCAAGCGCCTGTTGTCGATCCTCAAGGTGCGCGACAGCTATTACGATCCGGCCCTGCTGGAGTTGATCATCAGCGACCACGGTATCGATTTGCAAAAGGCCTTTACCCAGGCCACCGCCGTGATGTCCGGCACGCCTTCGCAGGCGCCTGGATCATGAGGATGGGGGTGGCAACACCATGAGTACCATTCTGGTCGTCGACGACGAGTACCTGATCGCCAACATCCTCGGCTGGGCCCTGGAAGACGAAGGCTTCGACGTGGAACTGGCCGGCAATGGGCAGAAGGCTCTGGATTTGTTGAAAGAAAAGCGGGTGGAGCTGGTGATCACCGATTACATGATGCCGGTGATGGATGGCGAAGCGTTGGCGACCAGTATCCACGCAGAGCCGCAATTGCAGGGCTTGCCAGTGATACTGATGAGCGGGGCGCAGGCTCACAAGGGGCGGGACAAACCTGGGCTGTTCGCTGCCGTGTTCGACAAACCCTTCGACATCGAACAACTGATTGCCAAAGTGAAGGAACTGGTCGGCGCACCCGAGGTGCCTTGAGACCTGATAGCGCAGCCTGCAGGCTGTCGGTACAGGATCAAGCGCATCCGTGCGGCTTGAGTCAGCTGGGGGCTACTTAGTGCTCGTCGCCTCCTTTTTCCGGTGCCGGGCTACCGGCCTGAATGCGTTTGAAAATCTCCTCGCGGTGCACCTGTACATCTTTCGGTGCATCGATGCCGATCCTCACTTGCATCCCTTTGACGCCCAGAATGGTGACTTTGATGTCATCGTTGATGACGATGCTTTCGCCAACCTTGCGGGTGAGTATCAGCATGTATTTCTCCTTGGTAACGTAAGTTGCCTTGCAGGCGCAGCCCGCATAAGCCGGGATCACACAGGGGGTGTATCCCTCTTTCCCTTCATTAAAGACGCTTTCGGCGGATATTAATTCCCCCGAACACAGATTCTGTAGTGAGTCTTTAGTCGCAGGTGCCGATTGGCTGGATGAGCACTCCGGAACAGCGAGTGCTGCCCGTACCCGCAAGCATAGGGGGGTTGAAGGAATATGGGAAATTTCTCTGCATGATAGTCAAGGTGGGTTTGGCTGAATGGCTTTTCAAGGGGCAGGGAGGTTTTGCAGAAACAGCGCCAGGGCCACTTCCTCGGCCTCAAGCCCCTTGCGGGTGCGGGCTCGCGGCAGTTTGGCCAGCTCGCCCAGGGTGAAATGCTCGAACAGCGCCGGGTGGATATAGCAGCGCCGGCATACCGCCGGGGTGTTGCCCAGGCGGCTGGCAACCTGTTTGACGGTCTCGATGATCTGCCGCCTGGCCTCCTGCTCCGGTTGCCACTCGAGCTGGCGCAACAGGCTCAGGGCCAGGGCGCTGCCGGCCCAGGTGCGGTAGTCCTTGGCGGTGAAGTCGCTGCCGGTCAGCTCCTGCAGGTAGGCGTTGACGTCGGCCGAGCCGACGCTGTGGCGTTGGCCCTGATCATCCTGGTACTGGAACAGGTCCTGGCCGGGCAGGTCCATGCAGCGCTTGATCAGGTTGGCCAGGCGCCGGTTCTTCACCGTCACCTGATGCTCGATGCCGCTCTTGCCGCGAAACTGAAAGCGTATGGCGCTGCCGTTGACCTTGACGTGACGGTTGCGCAGGGTAGTCAACCCATAGGACTTGTTGTCGCGGGCATACTGGCGGTTGCCGATGCGGATCAAGGTGCTGTCGAGCAGGCTCACCACCAGGGCCATGACTTTTTGCCGATCAAGCCCCGGCCGCGCCAGGTGACGGTCCAGTTGCCGGCGCAGCTTGGGCAGCAGGCTGGCGAAGGCCAGCATGCGTGCGTACTTGTGGCTATCGCGGTAGCTGCGCCAGTCGGCGTGGTAGCGATACTGCTTGCGCCCGCGGGCGTCACGGCCGGTCGCCTGCAGATGACCTTGCGGGTCGGCGCAGATCCACACATCACTGTAGGCCGGGGGAATCACCAGAGACTTGATTCGTTCAAGGGTAGTCGGGTCGATGACCCGTTCGCCTTGCGCATCGAAGTAGGCGAACTGGCCGCGCAGGGTCTTGCGGCGCAGGCCGGGCTGGGTGTCATCGACATAATGCAGGGCGGCGGGCAGGACGGCTTCGGGCATGGCGCAGGTCCGGTTGCGGGATTTGTACTATGGACCGCAGCCTCAACCCAACAGTGCCACCGACTTGATCTGTGCCCACAGCGACTGCCCGGCGTGCAGTTGGAGCTGGTCGGCGGAGTAGCGGGTGATGCGCGCCAGCAAGGTGGTGCCGGCCGCGTCCAGGCTGACCAGTACGTGGGCGCTGTTGTCCGCCGGGCGATGGCCGCTGACGGTCACCGGCAGACGATTGAGGATGCTCGATTGCTGGTCGGCGCCCAGGCTCAGGCTGACGTCCCGCGCCTGGACCTTCAGGCGCAGCGGCATGCCGACCGCCAACGGCTCGTGGGCTAGGCGCAGTTGCAGCTCGCTGTGCGGCAGTTGCAGGCTGAGCAACTGATAGTCGCGGTTGTAGGCACTGACCTGGCCTTCGATGATGACCCCGGCGTCATCGCCCTGGGCCAGTGGCAGGTCAAGGCGGGCGAGGGTGGCGGCAATCGGTCCGCTGGCCTGGACCTTGCCCTGTTCCAGCAGAACCAGGTGATCGGCCAGGCGCGCGACTTCATCCTGGGCATGGCTGACATAAATCAGCGGGATCTCCAGCTCGCTGTGCAGGCGTTCCAGGTACGGCAGGATCTCGCGCTTGCGCGGAGCATCCAGGGCCGCCAGCGGCTCGTCCATCAACAACAGTTGCGGGCTGCTCAGCAGCGCCCTGGCAATGCCCACGCGCTGGGCTTCACCGCCGGAAAGGGTGGCAGGCTTGCGCTCCAGCAAATGCTCGATGCCGAGCAGTTCGCAGGCCTGTTCGAGGCTGACCTTGCGCTGCTGGGCAGGGATGCGTTTGTAGCCGAACGTCAGGTTGGCGTGCACCGACAGGTGAGGAAACAGGCTGGCCTCCTGGAAGACGTAGCCGATCGGGCGCTGGTGCGGGGCAATGAAGTGCTCGCGGCGCGAGTCCTGCCAGATCTCGCCGTTAACCTCGATATAGGCCTCGGGCGCGCGCTCAAGCCCGGCCAGGCAGCGCAGGCAGGTAGTCTTGCCAGAGCCGGAATGGCCGAACAAGGCACTGATGCCGTGCCCGGGCAGTTGCAGGTCGACATCCAGAGTGAAGTCGTCACGGGCAAGTTTCAATCGGGCATGAATCATCGCCGCCATGCTCAGCTCCAGGCCGATTTGCCCCGGCGGCTGGAGTACAGCGCCAGCAGCACGAGGAAAGAGAACGCCAGCATGGCCCCGGCCAGCCAATGGGCTTGCAGGTATTGCATGGCTTCGACATGGTCGAAGATCTGCACCGAGACCACCCGGGTCTTGTCGGGAATATTGCCGCCGATCATCAGCACCACGCCGAACTCACCGACGGTGTGGGCAAAGCCGAGGATGCTGGCGGTGATAAAGCCTGGGCGGGCCAAGGGCAATACCACATGGACGAAGGTGTCCCAGGGGCTGGCGCGCAAGGTCGCAGCCACTTCCAGCGGTCGCTCACCGATGGCGCTGAAAGCGTTTTGCAGTGGCTGTACGACAAAGGGCATGGAATACACCACCGAACCGATCACCAGGCCGCTGAAGCTGAACACCACGGTGCCCAGCCCAAGCGCTTCGGTGGTCTGGCCGATCCAGCCGTTGGGGCCCAGGGCCAGTAACAGGTAAAAGCCGATCACGGTCGGCGGTAGCACCAACGGTAGCGCCACCACCGCGCCCACCGGCCCGCGCAGCCATGAGCGCGTGCGCGCCAGCCACCAGGCGATGGGGGTGCCGACCAGCAACAAAATCAGCGTGGTCAGGCTGGCCAGTTTGAAGGTCAGCCAGATGGCGCCGAGGTCGCTGGCATCCAGTGGCATCAGATTTCGTAACCGTAGGATTTGATCAGGGCAGCGGCTTTCGGGCCTTTGAGGTATTCAACCAAGGCTTTGGCAGCAGCGTTGTCCTTGCCTTTGTTGAGAATCACTGCGTCCTGCTTGATTGGCTCATGCAGGTTCGACGGCACGATCCAGGCCGAACCGCTGCTGACCTTGCCGTCCTTGTAGATCTGCGACAGGGCGACGAAGCCCAGTTCGGCATTGCCGGTGGAAACGAACTGGAAGGCCTGGGTGATGTTCTGGCCCTCGACGATCTTGGCTTTGGTGGCCTCGGTCAGTTTCAGTTTGTCCAGCACTTGGGTCGCGGCCAGGCCATAAGGTGCGGCTTTCGGGTTGGCAATCGACAGGTGCTTGAACTGGTTTTTCTTCAGCACATCACCCTTGCCATCGACATAGTCGTCCTTGGCCGACCACAGCGCCAGGGTGCCGATAGCGTAGGTAAAGCGCGAGCCTTTGACCGTGTCGCCTTCTTTCTCGAGCTTTTCCGGGGTGCTGTCGTCGGCGGCGAGGAACACTTCGAACGGCGCGCCGTTCTTGATCTGCGCATAGAACTGGCCGGTGGCGCCATAGGCGGCAACCAGCTTGTGGCCGGTGTCTTGCTCGAAGTCCTTGGCAATCGCCTGGATCGGCGCGGTGAAGTTGGCGGCGACGGCCACCTGTACCTCATCGGCCCAGGCGCTGTTGAAGGTCATGAAGGTGGCCAGGGCGGCCAAGGCAAAACGCGGTGCGCACTTACTCATGAAAAACAGCTCCACAGGCTGAAGGGTATTCGTTGTATAGATTAATATATAGCGAATGCCCGACCAACGGGAAGTACTGCTTCAGCGCTTGAGCTGGGCGAGGGCTTTTTCAGCCAGGCTGCGGGTCAGTTCGCCAGCCGGCAGGGCCTGGCCCAGACGCAGTGCCTGGCCCGACCAGAGGTTGCTGAAATCGCTGTTGCCTTTTGGTTCGCTGATCGCTCGTAGCGGCATCAGCGCACCTGCGGCCAGGGGGAAGTGTGGCGCAAGCTCACTCATGGGCCCCAGTTCGCGCATGATTCGTGTGCTGATCCCGCGTGCCGGGCGCCCGGTAAACAGATTGGTCAGCGCCGTGTCGCTTGCCTTGGCGCTGTGCAGGGCCTGGCGATGGGCTGCCGAGACCTTGGCCTCGGGGCAGAACAGGTAGGCGGTGCCCAGTTGCACCGCCGAGGCGCCCAGGGCCAGGGCGGCGACGATGCCGCGATGGTCGCCAATGCCGCCAGCGGCGATCACCGGCACGTTCACCGCATCGACGATCTGCGGCACCAGCGCCAGGGTACCGACCTGGGTGTTGAGGTCGCTGCTGAGGAACATCCCGCGATGGCCCCCGGCTTCGTAGCCCATGGCGATGATTGCGTCGCAGCCGTGATCTTCCAGCCACAGGGCTTCGTCGACCGTGGTGGCGCTGGACAGCACCTTGGCCCCCGTGGCCTTGACCCGCTTGAGCAGGCTGGCTTCGGGCAGGCCAAAGTGAAAGCTCACCACCGCCGGCGTGAATTGCTCGATCAGCTGGCAGCTGGCGTCGTCGAACGGCGTACGGTTGGAGACCGGCGTGGGCGCCTCGAAGTCGGCGCCCAGCTCTTCATAGTACGGTTTGAGCGCCTGCTTCCAGGCTGCGTCGTGGGCAGGGTCTGGTTGCGGCGGCTGATGGCAGAAGAAGTTGACGTTGAGCGGGCCGTTGCTGGCCTCGCTGAAGGCTTGCAGCTCGGCGCGGATCTGTTCCAGGCTCAAGGTCGCACACGGCAGCGAACCCAGGCCGCCGGCGTTGCTCACGGCGATGGCCATGGCCGAACCGGTGGAGCCGGCCATTGGCGCCTGAAGGATCGGCAATTCGATACCGAGCAGATCGAGCAGACGGGTGTCCGGCCATTGGCTCATGCCTGGGGTTCCTTGTGTGTGCTGAGGGTGGTTTTACAGCGCTTTGCTCACCTTGATATCAGTGATCTTCTTGGCGTCTTCGCCGTGGAGCTGCTGCAGCGCTGCCTGCACATGTTCTGGTGCATCGCTGATCATCTGGGCGAAGTCGAAACGTTGTTCGCCGTCGATCTTGTACTTGATGACGTACTTGGTGGTCTGGCTCATGGGCTTATCTCAGCTTCGACGACGAACGGCGAATGAACTTGATGGTATGGGTGAAGGTTGGCTTGGTCACCGCCGACAGGGCCCGGGGGCCGACCGTGTCGATGGTGATGTTCCAGAAACCAGTGCTGGGCACGGTGATCTTGGCCGGGAAGTCGACGAAGGCGCCGCCGTGGTAGGTGTGACGGCCGCCGTTCTTGAAGCTGCGGAAGTTGGCGTCGTTCATCAGGCGGATATTGCAGCGCTGAGAGCAATGGATGACCACGATGTCATCCTCGTTGAGGTGCTCGCGCTGGTGTACGAATTTCATGTTGCACTCCGCATTGGATCTGTCAGCAAATCAAAACGATACCATGATGTCGGTTACACTGTCGGCCTTCGTGCCAGGCCCAGGATAAAACTGCCATTCAAGGGAGCAAAATGGTCTGCGCGTGGTCTTAATCTTTTTCCGTGGTGGAGGTGTGTTTGATGAAGTGGGTCGTAGCAGCGTTGGCAGTAACGCTGGGTGGTTGTGTCAGTGTGTCTGAACTGGAGAGTAGCCCGGAAACCCTCAACGTTATTTCTGGCAAGAAACCCCAGGAATATGCCGACTGCGTACAGCAGCAGTTGAAGGAGAGTCGCGGGCAGCTGGAAGTTGAAGAGCGCCACGACGGTCTGCGTCTGGTCGTGCCACAAAAGGTTGGTGCCGGCCCGGCCGCACTGGTGGACATTGACAAGCGTGGCAGCGGCAGCAGCATCAAGCTGTATGAGCGGTTGAACAACTTCCCGCTGCGCCTGGGTGATGTGAAGACTGCGGCGACGCGCTGCATCTCCGGGTAATTTCTTTAATCACCTAACCGATTCAGCTGGCATCTAGCCATCTTTCTGCGTTGTAGCTCACGGCGGATAGGCCTACTATCCATAGGCTTATACTTATTAAGCCTAAGCTTATAACAAGAAAATGGAGTCCGTGATGATCCCACTGGATCGCATCCTGATCAGCAGCTTGCTGCTGTTTTCACTGCCTGCCGCTCACGCCGCCGATGGTCAGAAAATATTCACCCAAGGCGGCCAGAACCCGGCCGCCATGGCCTGCCTGGGCTGCCATGGCCCAGATGCCAAGGGCATAGCGCCTGCCGGGTTTCCGCGCCTGGCCGGCTTGCCAGCGGCGTACTTGAGCAAGCAACTGCATGACTTTCAAAACGGCAGCCGCAAGCATCCGATCATGGAACCGCTGGCCAAGGCCCTGAGTGCTGAAGAAATCCAGGCGGTCAGCACAACCCTGGCCGCCATGCCCAGCGAACCCGCCAGCGATCTTCACCGCCAGCAAATGGCTGCGGATCCTGTGCAGAAGCTGGCGCTGTATGGCGACTGGAACCGCAAGATCCCCGGTTGCGTGCAGTGCCACGGGCCTGGAGGGGGCGGTGTCGGCGAGCATTTCCCGCCCTTGGCCCATCAACCGGCGACCTACCTGATTGCCCAGCTCAACGCCTGGCGTGACGGCAGCCGCAGCAACGACCCCAACCAACTGATGGTCGGCGTGGCCAAGTCCATGACCGATGACGAAATAAAGGCCGTGGCCAATTACTTCGCAAACCCTGTCAGCCCGGAGGTCAAGCCATGAAGCCGATGATTCTCGCCGCCCTGGCCTTGAGCCTGGGCAATGTCCATGCCGCGCCGATTGCAATGGAAGACCAGTCGCAACTCAAGACCCCGCCGGCCGCGGCGCCAGGCTTCACCCCGCCCGCGGAGAGCGAACTGCCCGACAACGCCTACGGCAAGATGGTCCGTGATGGCTATGCGCTGTTTGTCGACACGCGCCGGTTGATGCCCGACTACGTCGGCAACGGCCTTAACTGCAGCAACTGTCACCTCGACCAGGGCCGCCTGGGCAACTCGGCACCGCTGTGGGGCGCGTACCCGATGTATCCGGCCTATCGCAAGAAAAACGACAAGGTCAATACCTTTGCCGAGCGCATCCAGGGCTGCTTTCAGTTCAGCATGAACGGCAAGCCACCGGCGGCTGACAGCCCGCAGATGACTGCCTTGTCGGTGTATGCCTACTGGTTGGCAAGCAAGGCGCCGATTGGTGTCGAGAGCGCTGGCCGCGGCTACCCGGACGTGCCGCAATCGGCTGAAGGCTATGACTTCAAACGGGGTGAGCAGGTGTACCAGGCCCAGTGCTCCATTTGCCACGGCGCCAATGGCGAAGGGCAGAAAGTGGCCAAGGACTACGTGATGCCGCCGTTGTGGGGCAAGGACTCCTACAATTGGGGTGCCGGCATGCACCGGATCAACACTGCGGCCTCCTTCATCAAGCACAATATGCCCCTGGGCAAGCCCGGCAGCCTGAGCGACCAGCAGGCCTGGGACGTGGCGGCGTACATCAACCGCCACGAACGGCCGCAGGATCCGCGCCTGGTCGACGGCTCGATCGAGAAGACCCGGCTGAAGTTCCATGCCAATGATGGCGTCAACCTCTATGGCCAGAAGGTCGACGGTGTGCTGGTAGGGCAGGGCCTGTAGAGGCCTCGATGCCCGAGGTTTTACCTGCCGGTGGTCAGTCACCGGCGCATTATTTGTGGTCCCGGGGAACTATCCACCCCGGGATTTCATCTATGATGGCATCGGCCAGTGGTGGCGGGGCATTGTAAGGTGACCGCCGCCTGATTAGACTGCGCCGAATTTCGTACGCAAAGCCCTTGTTAAGGACGTATATGATCAAGAAATGCTTGTTCCCTGCAGCCGGTTACGGCACTCGCTTCCTGCCCGCTACCAAAGCCATGCCCAAGGAAATGCTGCCGGTGGTGAACAAGCCACTGATCCAGTATGGCGTTGAAGAAGCGCTGGAAGCTGGGTTGAACGAGATTTCCATCGTCACCGGTCGCGGCAAGCGCGCTCTGGAAGACCACTTCGACATCAGCTACGAGCTGGAAAACCAGATCAAGGGCACCGACAAGGAAAAGTACCTGGTCGGCATCCGTCGCCTGCTTGACGAGTGTTCCTTCTCCTACACCCGTCAGACCGAAATGAAAGGCCTGGGCCACGCAATCCTCACCGGTCGCCCGCTGATCGGCGACGAGCCGTTCGCCGTGGTCCTGGCTGACGACCTGTGCGTCAACCTCGAAGGCGACAGCGTGCTCAAGCAGATGGTCAAGCTGTACAAACAGTACCGCTGCACCATCGTTGCCATCATGGAAGTCGACCCGCAGGAGACCAGCAAATACGGCGTGATCGCCGGTGACCTGATCGGTGACGACCTGTACCGCGTGCGCAACATGGTCGAGAAGCCAAAGCCTGAAGATGCTCCGTCGAACCTGGCGATCATCGGCCGCTACATCATGACCCCGGACATCTTCAAACTGATTGAAGAAACCGAACCGGGCAAGGGCGGTGAAATCCAGATCACCGACGCCCTGATGAAACAGGCTCAGGACGGCTGCGTCATTGCCTACAAGTTCAAGGGCAAGCGTTTCGACTGCGGTGGCGCCGAAGGTTACATCGAAGCAACCAACTTCTGCTTCGAGAACTTCTACAAGACCGGCAAGGCTTACTAAAGCTTCAAGCGGCAAGCTTCAAGCTGCAAGTGGATCGCGCATGGCTGCTTCTTCTTGTAGCTTGTAGCTTGATACTTGTAGCTTGAGACCCTCGAAATGACCTACGATTTTGATCTGTTCGTGATTGGTGCCGGGTCTGGCGGTGTGCGCGCTGCGCGCTTTGCCGCAGGCTTCGGTGCAAAAGTGGCGGTTGCCGAAAGCCGCTACCTGGGTGGTACCTGCGTCAACGTCGGCTGCGTGCCGAAAAAACTGCTGGTCTATGGGGCGCATTTTGCCGATGACTTCGAGCAGGCTGCAGGCTTTGGCTGGTCGCTGGAAGATGCCCAGTTCGACTGGGGCCAGTTGATCGCCAACAAGAACCGCGAAATCGAGCGGCTCAACGGTATTTACCGCAACCTGCTGGTCAACAGCGGCGTGACCCTGCTTGAAGGCCACGCCAAGCTCACCGGCGCCCATGAGGTGGAAGTCGATGGCCAGCGCTACAGCGCCGAGCATATCCTCATTGCCACCGGCGGCTGGCCGCAGATCCCCGACATTGCCGGCAAAGAACTGGCGATCAGTTCCAACGAGGCGTTCTACCTCAAGGACCTGCCCAAGCGCGTGCTGGTGGTTGGCGGCGGCTATATCGCCGTGGAGTTCGCCGGGATCTTCCAGGGCCTGGGGGCCAAGACTTCGCTGCTGTACCGTGGCGACCTGTTCCTGCGCGGCTTCGACGCCAGCGTGCGCGAGCACCTCAAGGAGGAGCTGGAAAAACGCGGCATGGACCTGCAGTTCAACAGCGACATCCAGCGTATCGAGCGCCAGGACGACGGCAGCCTCAAGGCCACCCTCAAGGATGGCCGCGAGCTGGTGGCCGACTGCGTGTTCTACGCCACTGGCCGGCGGCCGATGCTCGACAACCTGGGCCTGGAAAACACCGGCGTCGAACTCGACCCGCGTGGGTTTATCCGCGTCGATGACCTGTACCAGACCACCGCGCCGTCGATCCTGGCCATTGGCGATGTGATCGGCCGGGTGCAACTGACCCCGGTGGCCCTGGCCGAAGGCATGGCCGTGGCACGGCGCCTGTTCAAGCCTGAGCAATACCGCCCGGTGGATTACCAGAACATCCCTACTGCAGTGTTCAGCCAGCCACCAATCGGCACCGTTGGCCTGACCGAAGAGCAGGCCCTGGAGCAGGGCCACAAGGTGCAGATCTTCGAAAGCCGCTTCCGGCCGATGAAGCTGATTCTCACCGAGGTTCAGGAAAAGACCCTGATGAAGCTGGTGGTCGATGCCGACACCGATCGCGTGCTGGGTTGCCATATGGTCGGCCCGGACGCCGGCGAGATCATCCAGGGCCTGGGCATTGCCCTCAAGGCCGGGGCGACCAAGCAGCAGTTCGACGAGACTATTGGCGTGCACCCGACGGCGGCGGAAGAGTTCGTCACCTTGCGTACGCCGACCCGTTAAGCGGCGCCTGCAATCGCGGGGCAAGCCCGCTCCTACAGGCCTGTAGGAGCGGGCTTGCCCGCGATAGCTTCAAACCCTCTATTAATACGCCCCCCTTATAGCCAAAACCAATCAGCAACATGAGCTTTGCCAATGAGCATTAATCCAATGCATTGGCTACGATTCTCCCATCAGTTTTTTCAACCCCCTGAAGGAGCGTCACTCATGCCTATCATCAACAGCCAGGTTAAACCGTTCAAAGCTACCGCTTACCACCAGGGCAAGTTCGTCGAAGTCTCGGATGCCGATCTGAAAGGCAAATGGTCCGTGGTGTTCTTCTACCCGGCCGACTTCACCTTCGTCTGCCCGACCGAGCTGGGCGACCTGGCCGACAACTACGCGCAGTTCAAAGACCTGGGCGTGGAAATCTACGGCGTGTCCACCGACACCCACTTCACCCATAAAGCCTGGCACGACACTTCGGACACCATCGGCAAGATCCAGTACCCGCTGATCGGTGACCCGACCCACGTCATCTCGCGCAACTTCGACGTGCTGATCGAAGAAGCCGGTATCGCTGACCGTGGCACCTTCGTGATCAACCCTGAAGGCCAGATCAAGATCGTCGAACTCAACGACGGTGGTGTAGGCCGTGACGCCAGCGAGTTGCTGCGCAAGGTCAAGGCTGCCCAGTACGTTGCCGCCCACCCAGGCGAAGTCTGCCCGGCCAAGTGGAAAGAAGGCGAAGCGACCCTGGCGCCATCGCTGGACCTGGTCGGCAAGATCTAAGACCGTGAGCCAGCCGAGGGCGGTGGGCTACCGCACCTGACGTTGTCACCGCCCCGCAAAACGCCCGGGCGCTTTCGCCCGGGCGTTGTTATTTCTACCGTTTGAAAAAGGAATCGCCCGTATGTTGGACGCCACGCTTAAAACTCAGTTGAAAGCCTACCTGGAGCGGGTCACTCAGCCGATCGAGATCGTTGCTTCCCTCGATGACGGCGCGAAATCCCGCGAATTGCGCGACCTGTTGGTGGAAATCGCCGGCCTATCGCACCTGATTACCCTGCGTGAAGATGGCAGCGATGCCCGTCGCCCGTCGTTCTCGCTCAATCGCCCGGGCGCTGACACTAGCCTGCGCTTTGCCGGCATCCCCATGGGCCACGAGTTCACCTCGCTGGTGCTCGCCCTGCTGCAGGTCGGCGGTCATCCGTCCAAGGCCAGCGCAGAGGTGATCGAGCAGATCAGTGCGCTCAAGGGTGAATTCAACTTTGAAACCTACTTCTCGCTGTCGTGCCAGAACTGCCCGGACGTGGTCCAGGCGCTGAACCTGATGGCGGTGCTCAACCCCAATATTCGCCACGTCGCCATCGACGGTGCGCTGTTCCAGGCCGAAGTCGAGAGCCGCAAGGTCATGGCCGTGCCCAGCGTCTACCTCAATGGTGAAGTGTTTGGCCAGGGCCGCATGGGCCTGGAAGAGATCCTCAGCAAGCTCGACACCAGCGCCGGCGAGCGTCAGGCCGAGAAGATCAACGCCAAGGATGCCTTCGACGTCCTGGTCGTTGGTGGTGGCCCGGCGGGCGCTGCGGCGGCGATCTATGCCGCGCGTAAGGGCATCCGCACCGGCGTTGCCGCCGAGCGCTTTGGTGGCCAGGTACTCGACACCATGGCCATCGAAAACTTCATCTCGGTGCAGGAAACCGAAGGGCCGAAACTGGCCATGGCCCTTGAAGAACACGTCAAGCAGTACGACGTCGACATCATGAACCTGCAGCGCGGTGAAGCGCTGATCCCGGCCACCGACGGCGGCCTGCACGAAGTGCGCCTGGCCAGTGGTGCCTCGCTCAAGGCCAAGACCGTGATCCTCGCCACCGGTGCGCGCTGGCGCGAAATGAACGTGCCGGGCGAGCAGCAATACCGCAGCCGTGGCGTTGCCTACTGCCCGCACTGCGATGGCCCGCTGTTCAAGGGCAAGCGCGTGGCGGTGATCGGTGGCGGCAACTCCGGTGTGGAAGCGGCCATCGACCTGGCCGGTATCGTCGCCCAGGTGACGCTGATCGAGTTCGACAGCCAGTTGCGTGCCGACGCGGTGCTGCAGCGCAAGCTGCACAGTTTGCCGAACGTGAAGGTGATCACCAGTGCGCTGACCACCGAAGTGCTTGGTGATGGCGAGAAGGTCAACGGCCTGCGCTACAAGGATCGCAACAGCGATGAGCTGCATGACATCGCGCTGGAAGGGATCTTCGTACAGATCGGCCTACTGCCCAACACCGACTGGCTCAAAGGCACGGTCGAGTTGACCCCGCGTGGCGAGATCATCGTCGATGCCCGCGGCCAGACCAACCTGCCGGGCGTGTTCGCTGCCGGTGACGTGACCACTGTGCCGTACAAACAGATCGTGATTGCCGTGGGCGAGGGGGCCAAGGCTTCGTTGGCGGCCTTTGATCACCTGATCCGCTCCTCGGCGCCAGCCTGACCGGCCTTATCGCGGGGCAAGCCCGCTCCTACAGACTAGGTAGGAGCGGGCTTGCCCCGCGATGGTTTCAATGCGCCCCAGCGGCCTTGTTCAAATCACTCTCGGTCCACTGGGTATACACGCAAGCATCCGCCACCGCCCAGCGCACCTTCACCGTATCGCCCGACTGCATCGGCATCCCCGCCGCTGACAGCGCCTTGACCGTCATCGCCGTGCCACCCGTGGTCACCACGCTGCAGGTCTGGCTCTCGCCCAGAAACAGCACTTCTCCGACCCTTGCCGTGACCTCGTTCCAGCCCGCGGGCAAGGCCTCACGCGCCGCTTGCTCGACACTCAGGGCCAGGGCTTTTTCCGGGCGGACCATCAACAGCACCTCCTGGCCCTCAGCCAGCCCCGGCGTAAGCCGCATCGCCAGCGGCTGTCCCTCGAAACTCGCCGCGCCGTTGCCATGGGCCTTGACCCGCAAGAAATTGGAGTTGCCCAGAAACGAGGCAACAAAGGCATTCGGCGGGTTCTGGTAAAGGTCATAGCCGGTGCCCAGGCCGACGATTTTGCCGTGGCTGAAGATAGCGATGCGCTGGGACAGGCGCATCGCTTCTTCCTGGTCGTGGGTGACGTAGACGATGGTGATGCCCAGGCGCCGGTGCAGTTGGCGCAGTTCATCCTGCAGGTCTTCACGCAGTTTTTTGTCCAATGCCCCCAAGGGTTCGTCCATCAACAGGATGCGTGGCTCGTAGACCAGCGCCCGGGCGATCGCCACCCGCTGTTGCTGGCCGCCGGACAGTTGCGCCGGGCGCCGGTGGGCAAAGCTGTCCAGTTGTACCAGCTTGAGCATGGCGTCCACTTGTTTGTCGCGTTCGGCGGTGCTGCGCTTGCGGATTGCCAGGGGGAAGGCGATGTTGTCGCGCACCGACAGGTGCGGGAACAGCGAATAGCGTTGGAACACCATGCCGATATCGCGCTTGTGCGGCGGCACGTTGACCAGGGAGGCACCCTTGACCAGGATCTCGCCGCTGCTCGGCGTCTCGAAGCCGGCAAGCATCGACAGGGTGGTGCTCTTGCCCGAGCCGCTGGAGCCGAGGAAGGTGAGGAATTCACCGTCCTGGATGTCCAGGCTGATGTCATCCACGGCGGCAAAGTCGCCATAGTGCTTGTTGAGGTTGCGCAGGCTGACCAGGGTCTTGGCCGCTTGCTTGTCGTTGAGGACTGCACTCATCTTGTTGTTCTCCAGGGGCTCAGGCGCTAACCGGGTTGCGCCGGCGCAGAGCGGCGGCAATCATCATCACCAGCACTGACAGGCCGATCAGCAGCGTCGAAGCGACAGCGATCACCGGAGTCAGGTCCTGGCGCAGGGTGGTCCACATTTTTACCGGCAGGGTCTGCAGGTTGGGGCTGGCCATCATCACGCTGAGCACCACCTCGTCCCACGACACCAAAAAGGCGAACAGGGCGCCTGCGATCATCCCCGGGCGAATCGCCGGGAAGGTCACCTTGACGATCGCCTGCAGCCGCGAGGCGCCGCAGATCACCGCGGCGTCTTCGATCGACTGGTCGAACAGCTTCAGCGAGTTGATGATCGAAATAATGGTAAAGGGCAGGGCGACGATCACGTGGCTGACCACGAAGGAAAACAGCGTGCCGGTGTAGCCGAGCTTGAGAAACAGCGCATACACCGCCACGGCGATGATCACCAGCGGCACGATCATCGGCAGGGTGAACAGGCCATAAAGCATCTCCCGGCCGGGGAAGCGTCCGCGCACCAGGGCAAAAGCGGTGGGCAGGCCCAGGGCCACGGCAAACACCGTGGTCAGCACCGCGACTTTGAGGCTGGCCAGGGCCGCGTCCATCCACTCGGCGTTGGAGAAGAACTGCCCGTACCACTTCAGTGTCCAGCCCGGGGGCGGGAACACCAGCCATTGTGACGAGCCGAACGACAACAGAACGATGAACACGATCGGCAACAGCAAGAACAGCGCGATCACCCCGGTGGTGGTGTACAGGCCCAAGCGCAGGCGCCGGCTCATGGCATTAGGGGTCAGGAGCATTTTGGCTTACCTCGCGTTACTGTTGCCGACCGGCGATTCCGGTTGCAGCTTCAGGTAGAAGTAGAACAGCACCAGGGTGATGGCGATCAGCAACGCGGCGGCGGCACTGGCCAGGCCCCAGTTGAGGAACGACTGTACCTGCTGGACGATGAACTCGGGCAGCATCATGTTCTGTGCGCCACCGAGCAGCGCCGGGGTCACGTAGTACCCCAGGGACATGACGAACACCATCAAGGCCCCGGAGAACATCCCGGAACGGCACAGCGGCAGGAACACCTTGAAGAAATTGGTCCAGGGGCTGGCGCCGCAAATGGAACCGGCTTGCAGCACCATCGGGTCAATCGCCTGCATGGTCGCCTGCAGCGGCAGGACAATGAACGGGATCATGATGTAGCTCATGCCTATCACCACGCCGGTGAGGTTGTGCACCATCTCCAGCGGCGCATCGATGATACCGATAGCCATCAGCGCCTTGTTGATCACCCCAGAGGCCTGCAGCAGCACCAGCCAGGAGTAGGTGCGGGCGAGCAGGCTGGTCCACATCGACAGCAGCACGATGTTCAGCAGCCAGCGGCCCCAGCCACGTGGCACCAGGGTAATGGCCCAGGCCAGGGGAAAGCCCAGCAGCACGCTGATCAGGGTGACCAGGCCGGCTACCGAGAAGGTATTGAACAGCACCCGGGCATAGGCCGAGTTGGCAAACAGTTGCTCGTAGTTGCCCAGGCCCGGGACGGGTTCGAGCACGCCGCGCAGCAGCAGGCCGATCAGCGGCGCGAAAAAGAACAGGCCGAGGAACAACAAGGCCGGCAGCAGGTTGCGGCTGCCGCGCCAGCGTTCACGCAAGGGTGGCGTGTGCTGCATCGCTGCTCCCTTGGCGCCGACGGCGCCGGACGGGGTTTGCAGGGTATTGATGGCGACTTTCATTTGACCAGCCACTCATTCCAGCGGGTGGCGATGGCCTGGCCGTTCTTGGCCCAGTAGGCGAAATCGAGGGTCACCTGATCCTGAGCGTAGGCGGTCGGCAGGTTGGGCGCGAGTTCAGGCTTGAGCAGGCTGATGCTGTCGAGGTTGACCGGCGCGTAGGCGGTGAGGTTGGCAAAGTCGGCCTGGCCCTGGGCACCGCTGGCATTGGCCAGGAACTTCATCGCCGCGTCTTTGTTTTTCGCACCTTTGGGGATGACCAGGAAGTCGGCCATGACCAGGTTCTGCTTCCAGCTTACCCCGACCGGTGCGCCATCTTGCTGCAGGGCATAGACCCGACCGTTCCAGAACTGGCCCAGGCTCGCTTCACCGGAGGCCAGCAACTGCTGCGACTGGGCGCCGCCGCCCCACCAGACGATGTCATTCTTGATGGTGTCGAGTTTCTTGAAGGCGCGGTCCAGGTCCAGCGGATAGAGCTTGTCGGCGGCGACGCCGTCGGCCAGCAGGGCCAGTTCGAGCACGCCGGGGCTTGGCCATTTGTACAAGGCGCGCTTGCCGGGGTAGGTCTTGGTGTCGAACAGCGCGCTCCAGTCCAGGGGCTTGTTGGCGCCGAGCTTGCCTTCGTTGTAGCCCAGAACGAACGAGAAGAAGAACGACCCTACGCCGTGATCGGAGACGAAACGCGGGTCGAGGCGATCACGCTTGATGGTGTTGAAGTCCAGCGGCTCGAGCAGGCCTTCGCTGGCTGCACGCAGGGCGAAGTCCGCCTCGACATCGACCACATCCCACTGCACGTTGCCGCTTTCGACCATGGCCTTGAGCTTGCCGTAGTCGGTGGGGCCGTCCTGGACTACGCGAATCTTGCTGCTGGCAGTGAAGGGCTCGGCCCAGGCCTGCTTTTGCGCATCCTGGGTGGTGCCGCCCCAGCTGACGAAGTTCAGGCTGTCGGCGGCCAGGGCAGCCTGGCAGGTCAATGTCAGCAGGCTGGCAGCCAGCACTGCGCTTGCGCGTTTGGAGAACAGCATAGGTACGCCCTCATTTCTTGTGTTTTGAGCGGGCTTTGTATTGCCCGCCTTGTAGTGGGGAGCATCAAACGTTTTTAGGTCTACGGGATATCATATTATGGTATTCCAAGTTTTTGACAAGAGCCTGCCCGCTACCGGCTATCACCCGGCACCGCTGCGCAGGCGCGGATGCCCGAGGCAGAGCCCTCGCGGTCTACCGTCTATAGTGAAGTATTGTGTTTCAAGCGAGAGCCATTGCCATGCAGTTGATCAGTCGCGAGCCCTGGTGGCGTAATCCGCCCAAGCCTGGTCAGCACGAACAGGATCTGGAATGGGGTTATCTGGAGATCTACAAGGATGGCCGCGCGGTGTTCGTCGAGCAGCGTCCTACCGACAAGGAGCTGGCCGAGCGCAAGAGCTGCCGCCATTTTCCCGAGGCTGAGGAGTAGGCAGGGGATCGCGGGTCAAGCCCGTTCCCACATCCGTGGGAACGGGCTTGACCCGCAATAGGCCCTACAAGGCAGTGCTGAATGCAATGCTCTGTACCACCTCCAGGTCATAGCCGGTAAGGCCGGCGTATTTCAGTGGCGGGCCCAGGTGACGCAGTTTGCCCACGCCCAGGTCCTGAAGAATCTGCGCGCCGGTGCCCACTTCCGAGTACGTGCGTGATTGCCCGCGCTGGTAGGGCCTTGGTGGCTGGGTCAGGTGCGGCACGCGTTCCAGCAGCGCCTGCGACGACTCATGATTGGCCAGAATCACCACCACCCCGCAGCCTTCATCGGCCACTTTCTGCAGCGCCGCCCACAGGGTCCAGTTGGCCGGCCCGCTGTACTCGGCACCGACCAGGTCGCGCAGCGGGTCGATCACATGCACCCGCACCAGGGTCGGTTGTTCACGGCGGATGTCACCCATGACCATGACCATGGCCATGTGCACGCCGCCTTCGATGCAATCCTCATAGGTCACCAGGCGAAACACGCCGTGCACCGTGGGCAGCTCGCGCTCGCCGATGCGCTTGACCGTCTGCTCCGTGCTCAGGCGGTAATGAATCAGGTCGGCGATGGTCCCGATCTTGATCCCGTGACGGGCGGCGAACACCTCCAGGTCCGGGCGCCGGGCCATGCTGCCGTCGTCGTTGAGCACTTCGACGATGACCGAGGCCGGGCTGAAGCCGGCCAGGCGCGCCAGGTCGCAACCGGCTTCAGTGTGCCCGGCGCGGGTCAGCACGCCGCCTTCGCGGGCGCGCAGGGGGAAGATATGCCCGGGTTGCACCAGGTCTTCGGCGCGGGCAGCGGGTGCCACGGCTGCGGCGACCGTGCAGGCGCGATCAGCGGCGGATATGCCGGTGGTCACCCCGCGCGCCGCCTCGATCGACACGGTAAAGGCAGTGCTGAAGGCGCTGCCGTTGGCCGGCACCATCTGCTCAAGGCCCAGGCGCTGGCAGTGCTCGTCGCTCAACGTCAGGCAGATCAGGCCGCGGGCTTCGCGGGCCATGAAGCTGATGGCCTGGGCGTCGCAGCGTTCAGCGGCGATCAGCAGGTCGCCTTCGTTTTCGCGGTCTTCGTCGTCCACCAGCAGGACCATCTTGCCCTGGCGGTAGTCCTCGAGGATATCTTCGATGCTGTTGAAGGGCATTGCGGCGTGCTCGCTGTCCGGGTTGGATTTTGTGGTATACCATAATACAAAACTACCTGAAGTGGGAGCGCGCAATGAAGGCTTACTGGATTGCCCATGTCGATGTCAGCGACCTTGAGCAGTATCAGCAATACACCCAGCGGGCCCCAGCGGCGTTTGCCGCGTTTGGCGGCAAGCTGCTGGCCCGTGGCGGGCGCAGTGAGGCCATGGAGGGCAGGGCGACACCGCAGCGCAGCGTGGTGATCGAGTTTGAATCCTACGAACGGGCATTGGCCTGCTATCGGTCAGACGCGTATCAGCAGGCGTGCGCGTTCAGGCAGGGGGTGGCGAGGGCCGAGGTGATTATCGTCGAGGGGGTGTGAGGGCAGGGCGAAGCATCGCGCGCCGCTCCCACTGTGCCGAGTTCGTCATCGCCGGGGGCTAAAGCGATCAAGTCGTCGCACCGGGACTTGAGGCAGGCTGGACAGTCAGCCCAAGGAGATGACCATGACCCGCCTGACCCTGTCCGAAGCCCATTCGCTGGCCTATTCAATCCTCTTGCATAACGGTTTTTGCGCCGACCACGCCCAGGCGGTGAGCGACACCATCGTCGCCGGCGAGCGCGATGGCTGCGCCTCCCATGGCCTGTATCGGGTGCTGGGCTGCGTCAGTTCGCTCAAGGCCGGCAAGGTGGTCGCCGATGCCCGTCCCGAAGTCATAGACCAGGCGCCCTCGATCGTGCGCGTGGACGCCGGTGGCGGGTTCTCCCAACTGGCGTTCCAGGCCGGCCTGCCGATGTTGCAAGCCAAGGCCCGCAGCAACGGCATCGCCGCGCTGGCGATCAACCGCTGTGTGCACTTTTCCGCATTGTGGGTCGAGATCGAGCAACTGGCCGAGGCTGGGCTGGTCGCCCTGGCGTTTACCCCCAGCCATGCCTGGGTGGCGCCGGCCGGCGGCCATCGGCCGGTGTTCGGCACCAACCCGATCGCCTTCGGCTGGCCGCGGGCGGGCAAGCATCCCTATGTATTCGACTTCGCCACCAGTGCCATCGCCCGGGGTGATATCGAACTGCATCGGCGGGCGGGCAAGGCCATTCCCGAAGGTTGGGGCGTTGACCAGCATGGCCAGCCCAGCACCGACCCCAACGTGGTCCTGGACCGCGGCGCGATGCTGACCTTCGGCGGGCACAAGGGTTCGGCGCTGGCGGCGATGGTCGAGCTGATTGCCGGGCCCTTGATCGGCGACTTGACCAGTGCCGAGTCCCTGGCCCATGCCGACGGCAGCAAGGCCTCGCCGTACCATGGCGAATTGCTGATCGCCCTGGACCCGCGGCGGTTTCTGGGTGATGCCGCCGATCAGCACCTGGCCCGGGCCGAGGTGGTATTCGAGAGCATCGAGGGGCAGGGCGCGCGGCTGCCGTCTGCGCGCCGCTATGCAGCACGCGCGCGCAGCCTGGTGGAGGGGGTGGAGATACCGCAGGCCTTGTACAACGATCTCAAGGCGCTGCTGGCATAAGCTGCAGGAGCGGGCTGCGCCTAGAAGGCGGCGCGGCTGCTCTGGCCGTCGACCAGGCGAGCGATGCCCAGTGGGTTGGCGTTCTGCAGGGCCGGCGGCAACAGCGCATCCGGGCAGTTCTGGTAACACACCGGACGCAGGAAGCGGTCGATGGCAAGGCTGCCGACCGAGGTCCCGCGGGCATCCGAGGTGGCCGGGTAGGGCCCGCCGTGCACCATCGCATCACAGACTTCAACGCCTGTCGGGTAGCCGTTGAACAGCACGCGACCCACTTTCTGCTCCAGCAGCGGCAGCAGCTCGGCGTGGGCTTGCAGGTCCGCAGCTTCGGCGATCAGGGTGGCGGTGAGTTGACCGTGCAGGCCGTTCAGTGCCTGCTGCAGTTGGTCGTTGTCGGCCACCTCGACCAGCACGGTGGCCGGCCCGAAGACCTCTTCCTGCAACAGCGCATCGCCCTCGAGCAGCAGGCTCGCATCGGCCTTGAACAGTTGCGGCTGCGCCTGGTTGCCTTGTTGCGGCTGCCCGGCCAGGTGGCTGATGCGAGGATGCGCGCGTAGCGCCTCGACGCCCTTGCGGTAACTGGTAAGGGTGCCGGCATTGAGCATGGTTTGTGCCGGTTGCTCGGCCAGTTGCGCCGTCAGTTGCTCGGTAAATGCGCTGAAAGCCTGCGAGCGCAGGCCGATGACCAGCCCCGGATTGGTACAGAACTGCCCGCAGCCGAGCACTACTGAGGCAGCCAGCTCGCGGGCGATCTGCTCGCTACGTTGGGTCAGTGCCTGGGGCAGTATCAGCACCGGGTTGATACTGCTCATTTCGGCGAATACCGGGATCGGTTGGGCCCGCGCGGCCGCCATGTCGCATAACGCCCGGCCGCCCTTGAGCGAGCCGGTAAAGCCCACAGCCTGGATCGCCGGATGCTTGACCAGCGCTTCACCGACGCCGGCGCCGTAGATCATGTTGAACACGCCTTTGGGCATGCCGGTGAGTTCGGCCGCGCGGATGATCGCATCGGCGACCCGTTCGGCCGTGGCCATGTGGCCGCTGTGAGCCTTGAACACCACCGGGCAGCCGGCGGCCAGCGCAGCGGCGGTGTCGCCACCGGCGGTGGAGAAAGCCAGCGCAAAGTTGCTGGCGCCGAACACCGCGACCGGGCCGACGCCCAGGCGGTACTGGCGCAGGTCGGCACGGGGCAGCGGTTGGCGATCCGGCTGCGCGCGGTCGATCCTCGCGCCGAGAAAATCGCCCCGGCGCAGTACCTGGGCGAACAGGCGCATCTGCCCGCTGGTGCGCCCGCGCTCGCCGAGGATCCGCGCCGCTGGCAAAGCCGTTTCACGGCTCACCAGGGTGATGAAATCATCGCCCAGGGCCTCCAGTTGCGCGGCGATGGCCTCAAGAAACTGCGCTCGCCGCTCTGGCGACAGGCTGCGCAACACCGGGTAAGCGTGGGCAGCGGCCTTGGCGGCGGCATCCACTTCTTCGGCCGTAGCCTGGTGAAATTGATAGGGCAAAGCCTCGCCGCTGGTCGCGTCGTGGCTGAGCAGGGTGAGGTTGCCAGCGGCGCTGCGCGTGCCGCCGATGTAGTTGTGGCCGATGATAGCCGCCATGGAACACTCCTGAAAAAAGGTTGGGGTCAGGCCAGCGAACTGCCCTGGCGAACAGGCGCAGCGTGCCCGGCGGCGATGCGCGCGGCGGCTTCGGCGTCTACCTGGTGCAGCGACTTGCCGCGGGTTTCGCGGGTCAGGCCGACGGCGACGATCGAGATCAGCGCAGCACCGACCAGGTACCAGGCAATCGGCGTCGAGCTGTGGAACTCATTGAGCAGGCTGATGGCGATCAGCGGGGCCAGGGAACCGGCGAAAATCGGCGCCACCTGGTAGCACAGCGACAGCGCGGTGTAGCGCACATGGGTCGGGAACAGCTCGGCCATCAGTGCCGAGTAGGGCGCGTAGGTCATCGACTCGATGGCCAGGCCCAGGGTGATAGCGGCCATGATCAGCCAGTTGTTGCCGGTGTCCATCAGCGGGAAGCCGACGAAGCCCCAGAACGCCGTGAGCACCGCGCCGGTCAGGTACACCGGCTTGCGCCCGACCAGGTCGGACAGGTAACCCATCAACGGAATCATGAAAAAGTGCAGCAGGTGCGCGCCAAACATCAGCAGGAGGATCTGCGAGGTGTCCTTGTGCACCACCAGCTTGAGGTAGGTGATGGAGAAGGTCACCACGGTGTAGTAAAGGATGTTCTCGGCAAAGCGTGCGCCGATCCCCACCAGCACCGCGCGCCAGTGATGGCGCAACACTTCGACCACGCCCAGTTGCTGCTCGGTTTTCTGCGCCTGGCGAGCCTGAGCCTCCTTGAAGATCGGCGCGTCGTCGACGCTGGTGCGGATCCAGTAGCCAATCAAGACCACCACCGCCGAGAACCAGAACGCCACACGCCAGCCCCAGGCCAGGAATTGTTCTTCCGAGAGGTTACTCGACAACAGCAGCAAGGCGACGGTCGCCACCAGGTTGCCGGCCGGCACCCCGGCTTGCGGCCAACTGGCCCAGAAACCGCGGCGGTTGTCCGGGCAGTGCTCGGACACCAGCAGGATGGCGCCACCCCATTCGCCACCGAAGGCAAAACCCTGAATCAGCCGCAGCAGCACCAACAACACCGGCGCGGCATAGCCGATGGTGTCGAAGCCCGGCAGGCAACCCATCAGGAAGGTGGTGATGCCGACCACCACCAGGCTCAGTTGCAGCAAGCGCTTGCGGCCGAATTTGTCACCGTAGTGACCAAACACCAGACCGCCCAGCGGGCGGGCCAGAAAGCCCACGGCGTAGAGGGCGAAGGCGGCGATGATGCCGTCGACAGGGCTGTCGGTCTGGCGAAAGAACAGCTGGCCGAAGACCAGTGCCGAGGCGGTGCCGTAGAGGAAGAACTCATACCATTCGGCGACGGTGCCGGCCATGGCCGCGGCCACGACACGTTTCAATCCCGAAGGGCTGGTTGCGCTGGAAGGGTGACTGGACATGCTGGCATTTCCTGTATGGGCGCAAAACAGGCAGGCCGGTCTCCAGGACGGAGCCGGCCCGGCAATCACTCAGAGGCCGACGTCCGGCAGCTGCGGACGGTTGGCCAGGGCCTTGGCCATGATCTGCTCGACGTAGACGCGATCAGCTTCCGGCAGGGCCAGGCGTGGCGGGCGGGTCAGCGCGCTGCCGCGACCGGCGATGGCTTCGCACAGCTTGATGCACTGCACCAGGTCCGCGCGGGCGTCCAGGTGCAGGATCGGCATCAGCCATTCGTAGATCGGCATGGCCTCGGCGAAGCGCCCGGCCTTGGCCAGGCGGAAGATCGTCTCGCCCTCTTTGGGGAACACGTTGGACATGCCCGAGACCCAGCCCTGGGCGCCGACCGCGATGCTTTCCAGGACCACGTCGTCCAGGCCCGCGAACAGTACGAAGCGGTCGCCGACTTCGTTGCGCACGTCGATGAAGCGGCGGGTGTCGCCGGAGGAGTCCTTGAAGCACACCACGTTGTCGCAGTCGGCCAGGGAAATCAGGATGTCCGGGGTGACGTCGTTTTTGTAGATCGGCGGGTTGTTGTAGACCATCAGCGGCACGTCGGTGTGCTTGGCCACGTAACGGTAGTGCTCGGCGGTCTCGAACGGCTTGGAGCCGTAGACCAGCGCCGGCATCAGCATCACCCCGTCGACGCCGACCTGGCGCACCGCATTGGCCACTTTGGCGGCCTGCACGCTAGTGAACTCGGCGACGCCGCAGATCACCGGAACCCGGCCGCGGGAGGCATCGACGGCGACCTCGGTGACGGCGATTTTCTCTTCGGCGCTCAGCGAAGTGTTCTCACCCACCGAACCACAGACCACCAGGCCCGAGACGCCGTCACGGATCACATTGGAAATCACCTCGTGGGTCTTTTCCAGGTTGATCGAGAAGTCGTCGTTGAATTGAGTGGTGACCGCAGGGAAGACGCCGCTCCAGTTTACGTACTTGCTCATGGTGTTCTCCGGTTGTTTATTGTATTTCGTATACGATATTTTAAGTGGTTAAAATCGACCAGCGTTTTTTCACGGTTAGGGCTGATCGGTTTTCAAGGGTGTCGCGAAATCAACGGGTTAGGTTTCAGGCGCCGGGCCAGGTGTCCGACAACCGGTAGCCTTGTGGCCAGGGATCGCTTGGATCGAGCAGCAATTGATGGGTGCCAGTGATCCAGGCACGGCCGGAAATGCACGGGTAGATGGCCGGGCGGCCGGCGATTTCGGTCAGTGATTCGATGCGGCAGTCGAACCGCGAACCGATGATCGAGCGGCCGATGAAACGATCGCCGACTTTCATCAGACCTTTGGCCTGCAGCACCGCCATGCGTGCCGAACAACCGGTGCCGCAGGGCGAGCGGTCGATCTTGCCGGGGCGGATGACCACGGCGTTGGCGCCGCTGGCGACGCCATCCTCATACTCGATGGGCGCGGCGATCTGGCAGAAGGAAATGTGCGCCCAGTCCGGGTTCAGCGGGTGGCTGAAACCCAGTTGCTCGTTGGCGGCGCGGGTGATTTTAAGGCCGATCTCGACGATCTCCCTGGCTTCGTCGGGGTGTATCGCAAAGCCCAGTTGCCGGGCATCGGCGATGACGAAGCTGTCGCCACCATAGGCGGTGTCGACCTGCAGCGAGCCGTAGCCTTCGACCTCGATCCAGGCGTCGAGGCGGTCGGCGAAGGATGGCACGTTCTTCACTTCCACCCGCTGCACCTTGCCGTCGCGGCATTGGGCGACGGCCTCGATCAGGCCGCCGGGGGCTTCGAGCACCAGGCGCGTCTCGGGCTCGGTCATCGGCAGGATGCCGCTGTCGAGCAGCACCGTCGACACGCACAGCGAGTTGGAACCGGACATCGGCGGAGTATCGGCCGGCTCCATGATGATCCAGGCCATTTGCGCGCGCGGGTCCTTGGGCGGGACCAGCAGGTTGACGTGGCGAAACACGCCGCCGCGCGGTTCGTTGAGAACGAAGTTGCGCAGGGTCTGGTCCTGGGCGATCCAGCGCGATTGCTCCCAGACGGTGGCGCCCGGTGGCGGGGCGACACCGCCGACGATGACGTCGCCGACTTCGCCTTCGGCGTGGCAGTTGACGATGTGGACTATTTTCGATGAGCGCATTCACAGGACTCCTTGTGTTGTTAGGGCAGGCCTTATCGCGGGGCAAGCCCGCTCCTACAGAGATCTCTGTAGGAGCGGGCTTGCCCTGCGATGCTTCTATTTCACCGACTTCAAGAACGCCGCCGTCTCCGGTTGCAACGGGTTGCCGATCACCTGGTCCGGCGAGCCGATTTCGTGCACCAGGCCGTTACGGAAGAACGCCACCCGGTCCGACACATCCCGGGCAAAACGTATCTCGTGGGTCACCAGGACCATGGTCATGCCGTCCTCGGCGAGCATGCGCATGGTGTCGAGCACCTCGCCCACCAGCTGCGGGTCGAGCGCCGAGGTGGCCTCGTCGAACAGCATGTAGTCCGGCGACATGGCCAGCGCCCGGGCAATTGCCATGCGTTGCTGCTGCCCGCCCGAGAGCTTGCCGGGGAAGGTCTTGAGCTTGTCGCCCAGGCCCACGTGGGTCAGTTGCTTGACGGCCAGCGCTTCGGCATCGTGCTTGTCTTTGCCGAGCACCTTGCGCGGCGCGAGCATGACGTTTTCCAGCACCGTCAGGTGCGGGAAGGCATTCCACTGCTGGAAGACAATGCCGATCTTCTGGCGCAGGCGGTTGAGGTCGGTGGCCCGGTGGTGGACCTCGACGCCGTCGACGCGGATGTTGCCTTTCTGGATCGGTTCCAGGCCGTTGATGCACATCAGCAAGGTCGACTTGCCCGAGCCCGAGCCGCCGATGATCGACACCACTTCGCCCTTGTTCACGGTCAGGCTCACGCCCTTGACCACTTCCAGGTCGCCGAAGGATTTGTGTACGTTCTCGATCTCAATCATTTTCCTGCCACCTTCTTTCCAGACGGGCGCCCAGGCGGGCAACCACCAGGCTCATGACGTAGTAGATGAGGCCTGCGATGCACAGCACCAGCAGGGGTTCCTGAATCCGCGTAACGATGGTCTGCGAGGCGCGCAGCAGTTCGACGATGCCGATCCACATCACCAGCGCCGTGTCTTTCATCACCCCCAGCACCAGGTTCAGCCAGCCGGGAAACGCCACCCGGGTGGCCATCGGCAGGACGATCCAGCGCAGGTCCTGCAGGTAGCTCATGCCCAGCGAGCGGCTGGCCCGGCGCACGCTCAGCGACACCGCCAGGACGCCGCCACGGACGATCTCGGTGAAGTACGCGGCGGTGTAGACCCCCAGCACGATGCAGCCGACGCTGAAGGCGCTGATGTCGAGGCCGACGATGCTCTTGAACGAGTTGAACAGCACGAACTGGATCAGCAGCGGCACGCTGCGAAACACATCCAGCACCCACGCCAGCGGCAGGCTCAGCCGTGGCCACAGGGCCCGGGCCAGGCCGAACAGCAGCCCGGCGAAAGTGCCCAGCAGGATGGCCCAGAAGGTCAGCTGCAAGGTGATGCGCGCCCCGTCGAGCAGGAACACCAAGTCGTTCCAGGTAAAACCGGTGGAAAACATGCCGAGCTCCTCAGTAACGGAACAGCCGCCAGGCCATCAGCCGGGCCAGCGCGACGATTGCCTTGGCAATCACGTAGTACAGCGCCGCCGCCAGGGCGAAGTATTCGAAGGTGCGGAAGGTCTTGACGTTGTAGTCCTGGGTCACGCCGGTCAGGTCGTTGTTCAGGCCCACGATCACCCCCAGCGACGTCATCAGCACTGCCCAGACCATCTGGTTGGTCAAGGGGTAGAACACCACCCGCAACAGTTGCGGGATGACGATCATCCGGTAGGTCTGAAAGGCGCTCATGCCCAGCGAGCGCGCCGCCCGCATTTGCGTGGTCGGCACGGCCTTGAGGCCGCCGCGAAAGTTCTCCGCCAGGTACCCGGCGTTGTTGAAGGTGATCCCGGCCAGCAGGGCGATCCAGGAACTGACGTGCAGCCCCAGCGAGCCCAGGCCGAAGTACAGGATGTAGATCTGGAACAGCGACGGCGTGTTGCGCGCAATCGACACCCAGCCATTGGCAACGCCGCGCAGCAGCGGCTGCTTGCCTTCGCGCATCACGGTCAGGGCCAGGGCGATCAGCACCCCGAAGATCATCGACAGTGCGGCGGTCTCGAAGGTCACCCAGGCACCGGCCAGCATGTCGGGCAGCGCGCGCAGGGCCGAGCGCCACTGGAAGGTGTAGTCAAAGTCAAACATGCGCGCGGCCCTCCGTGCACCCGGCAGGTTGCAGCCAGGCCGGCAAGTGGCCACTGGCCTGGCCGCTGCAGGCCGACTCGACGCATTCGGCGAGGCTGGCGAAATGCACCGGGCGACCGGCCAGGCCCGGTCCGTAGTGGGCATATTTGCCGGAATTGGTCATCAGCGTGCGCGCCGCTGGCGGGATCACCGGCTCACCGAGCATGCACCAGCAGGTGTCGGTCACCAGGGTGACGCCGAAGCGTTCAAGCCCGGCGATCAACCCGGCGGCGCGGGCTTGTTCGAGCACCGCGCGACCGCAGGTGATGGCCACGACCACCTCGGGGTGCTTGCGCCGACCCTGGCACAGCTGTGCGAGCGCCGCGAATTCGCTGAAGGAAAAGTGCGGGTTGCCCAGCGACACCACATCCACCTGAGGCTCGTGGGCACTGTTGAGCGCGCGCCAGCTGTGCAGCAAGTTGTGCAGTTCAATATGCTCGCTGGTCAGGCTGGCGCCGGGTTCGAGGACCTGCGCCGGGTCCAGGGCTTCGGGAGTGACCCCGGCGATATGAAACAGCGGCGCGGCCGAGGTGGTGGCAAAGGCGGCGCCGAAGGCCTTGAGGTCGTCCAGGCTCGGCTGCGCCTGTTCCAGCCCGTATACCAGGGGGATCCGCGAGCCGGCCAGGGCGCCGATGTGATAGCCGAGCAGGGGGTAGAAGCTGTCGTCCAGCGGCTGCAGCGCCGGCACCTGCACCAGCAACTGCGCCTTGCGCTGGCTGTCCAGGTGACAGCCGATGCGTGGCGCGCGGCCGGTCAGGGCGATGCAGATATCGAGGTAGTCGGGGTACTTGAGGGTGCGCGCACCCAGCACGCTGTTGGCGAAGACCACGGCGTTGGATTCAGCCCAGACGATCTGTTCGCCCTGGGTCGGCGCGCTGTCGAGCAGGTAAGGCGCGCAGGTGAAGCTCATCTGCGCACCCATGGCCATATAGGCATCGCCCAGGGCGCTGGCCGGTTCGCCCAGTGCCGGGTCGATGCCCAGCTCGCGCCAGCGGCGCTGGTCGACCGAGATGGCATTGAGCGTGGTCGGCACCCGCACCTTCGCGCCCCAGCGCAGCAGTCGTTCGGCGAAACCGAGGCTGGCGGGGCCGGTGTAGATGCAGCCGTCGATATGCGCCTGGGTCACGTCCAGCAACTGCTCGGCGCCTTGCAGCTCGGCCATGCGCAGGACGATCTGCATGGCCATCTGCGCAGCCTTGCCGTGGCTGCCGTCGAGCAGCGCCTGGTCCTGTGCTTGCAGCTTCAGACCCGTGCTAAACGGCCGGGCGCCCTGGTTAAAAGGCGCGGCCTGCCAGTGATCGGTGGGTGCCCGGGCATACAGGCTCAGGCGCTCGCCTTCGACCCGCGCCCAGCCTGCACCACGCAAGTTGGCGAAGGCCTCCTTGCCGATGCACAGCACCGGCAGGGAGCGTTGGAACAACGTCTGCGCGACCAGCACGCCGAGGGTGAGGATCTCGTCGGCTTCGGCCAGCACCAGCGCCGCCGGGGCGTGGCCGTTGCTGATCAGTTCCATCATCACGCTGCTGCCGGTGCACGAGCCGCGCCCGCTGGGAATCGCCAGTACGCGCCCGGCGATGCACTGGCCGCTCAGTGGATGATGATGGTCGATGACTTCGCCGCTGGCGGGGTCAACCCCACCCCAGAAGCTCAGCCCGGTATCGGCGAACAGCAAGGGGCCCTGGGCCGCGCCCTCGACCAGGCTGCGCCCGGTCAGGGGGATGGGTGTGCTGGTCATGCTGCCCACCTCAGTAGTAGACCTGTGGCACGGTCAGGTCGGTCGGGGCGATTTCAGTGCCCACCCACTTGGTGAACAGCTCCTTGTAGCGCCCGGTGCGTACCTGCTGGTTGACGAACAGGTCCAGGTAGCGCAGCAGGCCGTATTCATTGCGCTTGGCGCCCAGCGACACGTAATCGATCACGTAGGGGGCGTTGCCGGCGACCTTGAGGTTCTTGTACTTGCCGGACTTGAGGGTGGCCGCGGCGACGGTGTTGGTGACCACGGTGGCGTCGATGTGCCCCTGGGCGACCGCCAGCAGGGTGTCGTTCTGCGACTGGTAGGCGCGGAAGGTGCCGCTGCCCCAGCTCTTCACGTCTTTTTCCAGGGCGATGGCTTCATAGGTGCCGCTGGTGTTGCCCAGTGCTTTGCCCTTGAGGTCGTCGAAGCTGTTGATGCCGGTGTTGTCGCGGGTCAGTACCACCATCTGGAAGGCGAAGTAGGGCACGGTAAGGCCGACGGTCTTGGCCCGCTCAAGGGTGTCGGAGGTGGATGCCACGATCACGTCGGCGCGGCCGGAGACCAGGGCCGGGATGCGGTCGGGGAAGGGTGTTTCGACCACTTCTGGCTCGACCCCCAGCACCTTCGCCAGGTCGCTGCAGTAGTCCACGTCGAAGCCGGCGGGTTTGTTGGCTTCATCGCGAAAGCCCATGGGCGGGAAGTCCAGGGTCACGGCGCAGCGCAGCTTGCCGGAGCCGATGATGTCGTCGAGCTTGTCGGCCTGGGCGTTGGCAATGCAGGCGGTACTGAGAACAGCGCCGAGGGCTACGGCAAATGTGCGGTTTTTCATAGGTGCCTCGTGGTCGGATAAGTGCTGTTAGATATCGTATTGGAGATTTCGTATACGATATTTTTTAGTGCAATGGCCGTGCCTGTTTTATTGTGGGTGTAGGAATAATCCTGCGGCCCGTGCGCTAGGGCGCCTGCAGCAAAGGCGGGGTGTTGTCGGTGGTTTCACCGCAACTCAACGGGCGCTACGCAGGTGTTACATATCGGAGCACTGCTGGCGCGCGGCGCCCGCTAAAGGAACACTCAGCGCTGGCTGTCGCGGTACTGGCTCGGTGAAAGCCCGGTGAGGGCGCGAAACTGCCGGCTGAAGGCACTGTGGTCGGTGTAACCGCAGCGCAGGGCGATGTCGGTGATGGGCAGGTCAAGGTCTTGCAGCAGGCGCGAGGCTTCTTCCAGCCGCGCCTTGTGGATCATCTGCCGCGGCGTGAGTTGGAAGATGCGTTTGCAGTGGCGTTCCAGTTGCGCTATCGAGAGGCCTGCAATAGCAGTCAGTTCGGCGAGGCTGACAGGGCGGGTGAAGTGGGCGCGGATATGCGCGTCGACCGCGGCAAGCTTGTGGAACGCCGGGTGGTTGGACTGGGGCAATTGCAGGTCGCGGGAAATACCGGCGAGCCCGACAATATTGCCCTCGGCGTCTTTGAGCGCACGTTTGTGGGTCAGGCACCAGATGGGCTGGTTGCCGTAGTAAAGGTGCAGCTCGAGCTGGTCGGTCAGTTCCCGGCCGCTGCTGAGCACGCGGCGGTCCTGCTCGGTGTAGAGCGGGCCGAAGCGGGCGGGGAATACGTGCTCGGCGGTGAGCCCGAGCAGCTCTTCGCGGTGCTTGCGCCCGCAGCGCCGGGCCAGGGTCTGGTTGACGAAGGCGTAGCGCGCCTGGCGGTCCTTGATGAAGAACACCACATCGTTGAGCGTGTCGAGCAGCGGCGCGATGGGCTGCAGGTTGCTGAGCAGGGTCGGCAGGTCGCAGGGCGCGAAGTGGTTGAGCGTGGCGTGCATGGCGCTGACGTTCCGGGGGCGATCGTCGGGATCATAGAGCGCCCCCGGTATTTATCTCAAGCGTCGCTGGTTTGCTCAAGGCACAGCAGGGTGTCGATGCGCGCCGGGCTGAACGGCGGGCGTGGCGCCGAGGGTTGCCAGCCGAACAGGTACTGCGTGGCCGCGCCGCACACCCGGCCCTGGCAGGCGCCCATGCCGCAACGGCTGGCGAGCTTGGCCTGGCGCCAGTCGCTATGCCCGGTGAGGGCGGCATAGGGGACGTCTTCGCAGCGGCACACCAGGGTGTCGGCAGCGGCCAGCGATTTTAGCGCAGGGTCCAGGGCGAAGGCGTTATGCAGCGCCCTGGCAAACGCGTGCCAGCGGGCGCGCCGGCGCCACAGCCGCTGCGCCGCCTGGCTGTTGCCGGTCGCAGCATTTCCGGCAATAGCACCTTCGACCAAGGCCCGCTCGCTGCCGCCAAAACCTGTGCATTCGCCTGCCGCGTAGACGCCGGGCTGCGAGGTCGCCTGCCAGGCGTCCACGGTAATCGCCTGCTGCTGCACGGCGCAGCCCAGGGCCTGGCCCAGCTGGATGTTGGGGATCAGGCCGAAGCCGCAGGCCAGTCGATCGCAGGCAATTTCCACCACCTGGCCCTGCTGACGCAGGCGCACGCCTTCGAGCCGGTCAGTGCCCAGTGCGGCCAGGACATGGCTGGCGGTGCGGTACTGGCGGTCGAACAGACCGATCGATTGCAGCAGCTTGTGCGGCCAGCGCGGCAACTGCGCGGCAAAGCCTGCGACGGCCGCGCGCGAAGCTTGTTCAGCAATGCGCAGGACCCGGGCGCCGTGTTCTCTGGCGGTGGCAGCGCTGGCCAGCAGCAAAGGGCCGCTGCCGGCGATGACGATGCGCTCATCGCGCACCGGCATGCCGCCCTTGATCAGCGCCTGCAAGCCACCGGCACCGCTCACCCCAGACAGCGTCCAGCCGGGGAACGGCAGCAGCAGCTCGCGGGCGCCGGTACAGAGGATCAAGCGCTCGTAGTGGATCTGCCAGCCGCGCTCGGCGTTCTCCACCAGCAAGGTATTCGGGCCGGGGTTGGCGATCACCCGTGTGCCGCTGTGCCAGTGCACATTGGTGCAGGCCAGCACCTGCTCGCGCAGCCGGCGCGCCTGGGCGGGCACCTTGGCCTGGGGCCCGTCGCGCCAGATCTGCCCGCCCGGCAACGGGTTGTCGTCGAGCAGCACGATGCGCGCGGCCCGGGGCGCAGCGGCCAGTGCCGCAGCCAGCCCGGCGGGGCCGGCGCCAATGATCAGCAGGTTGGTCTGTTCGTTCATGCGTGGGTCTCCACCTGCATGCCGTCGCGGCACTGGGTCTGGCAGGCCAGGCGTCGACGGCCGTCGATGGTCACCCGGCATTCCTGGCAAATGCCCATGCCGCACAGCGGTGCACGGCGGTGGCCGCTGACCGAGGTGCGCGCGCAGCCATCGCCACCCAGGGCCAGGGCGGCGGCCACACTGGTGCCGTCGGCCACGTGCAGCGGGCGGCCATCGAGGGTCAGGTCAGGCATGGGCGAGTGCTCCGAGGAAGCGATCTGGCAGGTAGGGGATGGCCGCCAGCGGCGGCGTTTCGTCGAACAGTTGGGCGCTCAAGAGGTCGGCAGTTGCCGGCGCGGTGGTGACCCCCAACCCTTCGTGGCCGACCGCCAGCCACAGGCCGTCCTGCTGCGGATGGCGGCCCACCAGCGGCAGGCCGTCGGGGCTGGCGGCGCGAAAGCCGGTCCAGGCGCGGATGCCGTTGAGGTTGGCCAGGTCCGGCATGTACTCGGTCGCGCGCTTGAGCATGCGCGCGAGCATCCAGCCTTCCACGGCTGGGTCGGTGGTGCCGAACTGGCGCGAGGCGCCGATGAACAGCTGACCGGTCGGGCGCGGCTGGATGTTGCAGGCGGTGGACGGGCCACTGGCAGTGTGCGCGCTGGTCACGTAGCCCAGCTCTACCAGGGTGTGGGTGACGGTGCCGGGGTAGCGGTCGGTGATCAGCAGGTGGCCTTTCTTCGGCTCGATGGGCAGCTCCGGGCACAGGTCAACGGCCTGGATGCCGTTGGCCAGCACCACGGCTTCGGCGCTCAGCCACTGGCCATTGTCCAGCCGCACGCGCTTGCCTTGCACTGCGCTGACCCGCGCCCGACGCTGCTCGATCCCTGGCGATTGCAGCATCCAGCCGGCAGTGGCCGGGGCGTAGAGGATGCCGTCGCCGTTGATCAGCAAGCCGCCTTCGAGCCCCTCGCGCAGGGCCGGTTCGCGCTGGCGCAAGGCGCGTCCGGCGACCAGCTCGCAGGTCACACCCTGTGCTTGCAGTAGGTTGAATTTGTGTTCGGCCACGGCCATTTCTTCGCCGTTGGCCGCCAGCCACAGCGTGCCGTTGCTGCGGTAGGCGCAGGCCTCTGGCAATTGCGGCGCCAGTTCGCGCCAGCGTTGCAGCGAATATTGGCTCAGTGCCAGTTCCGCAGGGTTGTCGTCGAGCACCAGCAGGTGGCCCATGCCGGCGGCGGTGGCGCCATGCAGCCCGGCGTCCAGCACCAATACACGCAAGCCACGGGCGGCCAGCGCCTGGGCGCAGGCCGCGCCGATGATACCGGCACCGATCACGATTACATCGGCCACGGCAGCGCCGCTCACGGGCGAATGCCCCAGGCGAACGGGTCGTCTTCCTGCAGAATGAGCGTGGCTTCGGCGCTGATGTGCGCACGGCCGCGAATGGTCGGGATGATCCGCTCGCCGTCGGCTTCGAACGAGCCCTCGAAGGTGCTGCCGATCACGCTGGCCTGGCGCCAGTGCTGACCCGGCTGCAGCTTGCCGTCGGCGGCAAGGCAGGCGAGCTTGGCGCTGGTGCCGGTGCCGCAGGGCGAGCGGTCGTAGGCCTTGCCGGGACAGAGCACGAAGTTGCGGCTGTCGGCGTCGGGGTCGTCGGCGAACAGTTCGATATGGTCGATCAGGCCACCGTCCTCGCCACGGATGCCCTGATCCTCCAAGGCTTGCTGCACGGCGTAGGTGTAGGCGGTCAGCGCCTCGATGTTGTCACCGGCGACCTGCTGGCCGTGGTCGGCGATCAAAAAGAACCAGTTGCCGCCCCAGGCCACATCGCCCACCACCCGGCCTAAGCCCTGCACGTCCAGCGCCAGGTCCTTGCGGTAACGGTAGGCCGGCACGTTGCGCACACTGACCGAGTGATCCTCGTGCAGGGTCGCCTGCACGGTGCCGACCGGGGTTTCGATGCGGTGCACGCCCGGCCCGATCCGCCCAAGGTGGGCCAGCGACACCACCAGGCCAATGGTGCCGTGGCCGCACATGCCCAGGTAACCGCTGTTGTTGAAGAAGATCACCCCGGCGCAGGCGCTCGGGTCCACCGGTTGGCACAGCAGCGCGCCGACCAGTACATCGCTGCCGCGCGGCTCCAGCATGCAGGCCGTGCGCCATTGATCGTGCTCCTCGGCAAGGCGCTGGCGGCGCTGAGCCATGCTGCCGTTGCCCAGTTCAGGGAAGCCGTCGGTGACCAGGCGGGTCGGTTCGCCGCCGGTATGCGAGTCGATCACGGTAATGCGTTTCATGGGAGGCCGCGTCCGTTCAGGGAAGTGAACGACAGAGTGGCGTGTCCCCCAGTGCGCAGGCTTGATGCCTTTACGCCACGCCCATGACGAAATCGGCACAGCGGCGGAACCTGTAGGAGCGGGCTTGCCCCGCGAAGAGGCCAGTCCATCCAACACAACAGCTGGCGCCTGGATGGCGAGCGCTTCGCGCTCGATCGCGGGGCAAGCCCGCTCCCACAGGTCCACCAGGTTGCCATTATTTGGTGGGAGGCAGGTGCTCGAAGAGGGTCTTGCAGACGCCGGCGATGTGTTCGTCGAGCAGCCTGACCGCCAGCTCGACATCCTTGGCCCGGCAGGCGTCGAGGATGTCGCGGTGTTCGTGATCGGCGCGATCCTTACCTGCCGACAGGCTCATCTGCATGCGCAGGTAGCGCTCCAGCTTGTCGTTCACCGAGCGGATCATATTGACCAGGAAGGGTCGCTGCGCCGGTTCGTACAGGCAGGCGTGCAACTCCCAGTTAAGCTCGGCCCAACGGCCGACGTCGTTCTCGCCGACGAACTCCTGGCAGATGCGTTCGGCGCGGGCGAAGGTCGCTTCGGTCATGTTCGGGATGGCCAGGCGCAGGGCCTTGTCTTCGAGCAGCATGCGCACTTCGAACATCTGCGCCAGCTCTGATTCGGACATGCGCGTGACCATCGCCCCGCGATTGCGCTGGAACATCACCAGGCCTTCGGCCTCCAGGCGCTTGAGCGCCTCGCGCACGGGGATCTTGCTGACGTTGAACTGGCGGGCGATATCGTCCTGGCGGATCGGTTCGTCTTCGGCGAAGTGCCCGGCAATGATCGCATCGCGCAGGTGACGGGTGATGATTTCCGAAGTCGAAGGCGTGTTGCCCAGGTCCGGGGCATTGAGGCGGGGTACGGTCACGGTGGCGTCGTCCGAAGTTATTTCTGGATATGGTATACGAAACTATCCGGGCATGGCGCCAGACATGCCCGACGCACAGCGCTGGGGGCGGGTTAACGGATGAAGTGCACCTTGCCGGTGTCATCGTTGCCCATGTAGATCCCGTACACCCCGGCCTGGCGCTCTTCGATGTAACGCTCGAGAATCTGCCGGATCGCCGGGTAGTAGATCTCGTCCCAGGGGATGTCTTCGGGGGCGAAGAAGCGATAGTCGAGGGTCTCGGGCCCATACTGGCCGGTAATCTCCAGGGCGATGGCGCGAAAGATGATGTACACCTCGCTGATGGTCGGCACGCTGAAGATCGAGTAGGGCGAGATGATCTCGCCGCGCACACCGCTTTCTTCCCAGACCTCACGCAGCGCCGCCTGTTCAGTGGTCTCGCCGCTTTCCATGAAGCCTGCCGGCAACGTCCAGGTGCCCGGGCGCGGCGGGATCGCCCGCTGGCACAGCAGGTACTTGCCGTCCTGCTCGATGATGCAGCCGGCGATGATCTTCGGGTTCACGTAGTGAACATAGCCACAGGCGCTGCACAGCAAGCGCTCGTGGGTGTCGCCGCTGGGCCGTCCCTGGTGCAGCTCGGCAGTGCAATGCGGGCAGTAACGCGGGACGGCGGGCATGGTCAGCGGCCTATGCGGGGTTCTTTGAGGGCAATGGGCGCGGCGATGTCGCGCACCTTGCTGTTGTCGTTCTGTTTCAGGCGCAGGTAGTCCAGCGCCACTTTGGCGGCGGCGCGTACGTGATCGACCGAGGCCTGGTGAGCGGCCAGCGGGTCACCGGTCTTGATCGCCGCGACGATCTTTTCCATTTCCTGGTTGCTGGCGCCGCGGCGGTTTTCCTGGGACACCGAGGTCGCGCGAAGGTAGCTGATGCGCGCCTGCAACTGGCGCAGCTGGGTCGCGGCCACGTGGTTGCCCGAGCCTTCGAGCAGCACGTCGTAGAAGCCCTGCACCGAATCGATCACCTGTTGCAGTTCGCCTTCTTCGAGGGATTTGCGGTTCACTTCCAGAGCTTTTTCCAGGGCGCGGATATCCTTGGCCTTGGCGTTCAAGGTGAACAGCTGGACGATCAGGCCTTCGAGCACGCAACGCAGCTCGTAGATGTCGCGGGCGTCTTCGAGGGTGATGATCGCGACGCGCGGGCCCTTGGCATCGGCGAACTCCACCAGGCCTTCGGACTCCAGGTGGCGCAGGGCTTCGCGTACCGAGGTACGGCTGACGCCGAGGCGGTCGCAGAGGTCGCGCTCGACCAGGCGATCGCCCGGCAGCAGCTGGAAGCTCATGATCGCCCCGCGCAGTTTGTCGAGGACGATTTCACGCAGGGTGACGGGGTTGCGGTTGACCTTGAAGCTGTCGTCGAGAGGCTGGCGTTTCATCATCGGTGCTCTGCTGAGGGCTGTTGCAGGTGAACAGCCCGTCGTTATCGGGTGGGCTCCGAGTCGGCCTCGGCGAAGGCTTCGCGGGCCAGCCGGAAACTGTCCACGGCTGCGGGCACACCGCAATAGATACCGACTTGAAGCAGGATTTCGCGTATTTGCTCACGACTCAGACCGTTACGCAAGGCGCCACGTATATGCAGCTTGAGTTCGTGAGGGCGATTGAGCGCGGAAATCATCGCCAGGTTGATCATGCTGCGTTCCTTGAGCGACAAGCCGTCGCGGCCCCAGACATGCCCCCAGCAGTACTCGGTGACCAGCTCCTGCAAGGGCCTGTTGAAGTCGTCGGCGTTCTTGATCGATTGGTTGACGTAGTCCTGGCCCAGCACCTGGGTGCGGATCTGCAGGCCTTTTTCGTACTTCTCGTTGTTCATCGCTGCGCTCCGAATCAATCAGGCCAGCGGCGGCAGGGCGCCGAGCTTGCCTTTGTGGTAGATCATCGGTGTTGCCGGTTGCTCGGGCAGGATCAGGTGCTTGACCGCGCCAACGATGATGGCGTGGTCGCCACCGTCGTACTCGCGCCACAACTCGCACTCGATGATCGCCGTAGCGTTGCGCAGCAGCGGGTTGCCCAGCTCGCTCAGGTGCCAGTCGATACCCTTGGCCTTGTCTTTGCCCTTGCCGGCAAAGGCATAGGCTTCGGCGGTTTGCCCGGCGGCCAGCAGGTGAATGGCGAACTGCTTGCTGTCGCGCAGGATCGGGTAGGTGTCGGAGGCGTAATTGGGACAGAACAGCACCAGCGCCGGGTCGATCGACAGTGCACTGAAGGCACTGGCGGTGATGCCGACGATGGCGCCGTCGGCGTCCAGGGTGGTGACCACCGTGACGCCGGACGGGAAGGAGCCCATCACGTCTTTGTAAATGCCGGGTTCGATCATGGACTGGCGCTCCTAACGCATGACAAAGGGGTCGGGCATGGGCGCGGTGGAGAGGTTGATCCACACCGTTTTCAGCTCGGTATACGCCAGCACCGAATCGATGCCGCTTTCACGGCCGTAGCCGCTGTTCTTGAAGCCGCCGATCGGCGCCATGGCCGACACCGCGCGGTAGGTGTTGACCCAGATGATCCCCGAGCGCACGTCCCGGGCCAGGCGATGGGCACGGCCCAGGTCGCGGGTCCAGATACCGGCGGCCAGGCCAAACTGCGAGTCATTGGCCATGGCCAGCGCCTGGGCCTCGGTCTTGAAGCGGATGACTGCCGCCACCGGGCCAAAGACTTCTTCCTGCATGATCTTCAGCGAATGGCTGTCGCATTCGAACAGGGTCGGCTGGTAGTACCAGCCATTGCCTTCGACCTCGGCGCGCTGGCCGCCCAGGCGCAGTTTGGCGCCTTCGGCCTTGGCCGCGGCCACCAGGCTTTCGACCACCGCCAGTTGCTGGGCGGTGGCCATCGGGCCCATTTCGCTGCTTTCATCCTGCGGGTTGCCGATCTTGATGCGTTTGGCCCGCTCGATCAGGCGCTCGACGAACTCATCGAAAATCTCCTCCTGCACCAGCAGGCGCGAACCTGCCACGCAGCTCTGCCCGGAGGCGGCGTAGATGCCGGCCACCGCGCCATTGATGGCGCTGTCCAGGTCGGCGTCGGCGAAGATGATGTTCGGCGATTTGCCGCCCAGCTCCAGCGACAGCTTGGCGAAATTCTCGGCGCTGCTGCGCACTACGTGGCGGGCGGTGGCGGCGCCGCCGGTGAAGGCGATCTTGCGCACCAGCGGGTGGCGGGTCAGCGCGGCGCCGGTGCTTGGGCCATAACCGGTGACGACGTTGACCACCCCTGGGGGGAAGCCGGCTTCAAGGGCCAGCCGCGCAAGCTCCAGGATGGTCGCCGAGGCGTGCTCGGAGGGTTTGATGACGATGGTGTTGCCGGCCGCCAGCGCTGGCGCCAGCTTGATCGCGGTGAGGTACAGCGGGCTGTTCCAGGGAATGATCGCCGCCACCACGCCGATTGGCTCGTGCACGGTGTAGGCAAACAGGTCGGGCTTGTCCAGCGGCAGCGTGCCGCCTTCGAGCTTGTCGGCAAGGCCTGCGGTGTAGTGGAAAAACTCCGGCAGGTAGCCGACCTGGCCGCGGGTCTCGCGGATCAGCTTGCCGTTGTCGCGGCTTTCCAGTTGGGCCAGGTGCTCTTTGTTGGCGCTGATCAGGTCGCCGAGGCGGCGCAGCAGCTTGCCCCGGGCAGTGGCGCTGAGACCGCGCCAGACCGGGTTGTCAAAGGCTGTTTGCGCGGCCTGTACCGCCCGTTCGACATCCGCTTGATCGGCATCGGGCAGTTGCGCCCAGGCTTGCGCGGTGGACGGGTCGAGGCTGTCGAAGGTCTTGCCGCTGACGGCATCGAGCCACTGGCCGTCGATGCACATCTGGAAGGATACGAGTGTCATGCAACGATCCCCTTGGCTGAATCGCAGAGGGTTCGGGCGTGCCCGAGAAAGTCCAGGAGCATCTGGTTGACCAGGCGCGGCGACTCTACCGGCATCATATGCCGTTGCTCGGCCAGCACCACGCTCTGGGCGCCGGGAATGCGCTGGGCCAGTTGCTCGGTCATGGCCGGGGTCGAGCCCAGGTCCCATTCACCGGTGGCGATCAGGGTCGGCACCTGGATACTGGCCAGGTCATCGGCGCGGTACATGTCCTGGGTGGCGAACAGTTCATAGGTGGTCAGGTAGCCCTGCGGATCGTTGCTGGCCAGGGTCTGGCGAATGGCCGCGATCTGCGCTGGATTCGCCGCCTGGTACTCGCGGCTGAACCAGCGTGCCAGGGCCGCTTCGGCGTTGGCGTCGGGGCCGTGCTCGGCAGCCTGGGCGGTACGCGCTATCACCCCGGCGCGCTGTTCGGCGCTGCGGTTGAACACGCTGTTGAGTACCACCAGCGCAGCCAGGCGCTGTGGGTAGTGCAGGGCGAAGGCGCGCGCCACCAGGCCGCCCATGGAGAAGCCGATGATGGTTGCCTGCGGCACTTGCAGGTGCTCGAGCAGCTCGGTCAGTTGCGCGGCATAGCCGGGCAGGCCGGTGCCGGCGGCCGGACGCGGGCTCTGGCCGTGGCCGAGCATGTCGTAGGCAATCACCTGGTAGTCGCAGGCCAAGCCAACGATCTGCCCGCCCCACATTTCTTTGTTCAGGCCCACCCCGTGGATCAACACCACGGGGTGGCCTTGGCCGGTCGCCAGGTAACTGGTGCCGGCCGGGGTGCGTTCAGCAGCAGGCTGAATCATCGGTCGCTCCTAGGGCGTAATTATTGTTATTGCGCTTTTTCAGCGGCCAGCTCTTCCAGGTCGATGTAGCGGTTGCCGATGCGCGGGTGCAGGCGGCCACCGTCGGCGCAGCCGAGCACCACGACGATCTCGTCGGCACGCGGGGCGTCTTCGATCTGCATTTCCAGGGTGATGTAGTGCGAGCGCAGGCCTTCGTCGTCCTTGTGCATCATCGGGATCTGGATCGAGGTCCCCGGGCCGCCGCGCTTGTTGGTGAAGCTCAGGTAGCTCTTGGCCTGGACCGCCTCGCGGTAGTGGTTGCCAAAACGCAAGGTATGGATCACCGCCGAGGCGTGTTCGATCTCGCCATCGGCACCGACCACCGCAGCCTTGCCATAAGCCTCGATCTTCTCGGCACCACCGATGGCCGCGCACAGGCGCTCGACCATTTGCGCACCCAGGTCCGAGCAGTTGGCGCGGATTTCGGGCTTCAAGTCCTCGACAAAACCACGACCCAGCCATGGGTTCTTGAGCACCACAGCCAGGCCGACCATGGTCACTGGCTTGTCCGTGGCCTTGCCGCCTTCAATCAGGGTTTGTTCGCTGTAGGTGACGATCTTGCGGATTTCGAAACTCATGGGCTGCTCCCGTGCAGGATGGGTTGGTCTTGTTGTCTGATGGTATACCATAATATTTGGCGTGCAAGTGCTTCCTGCAAATTTCTCTGCTCGGGGGACGGGTGGGGATGTACAGCATCGCGGGTCAAGCCTGCTCCCACAGAGGTTCAGATAACCTTGTAGGAGCGGGCTTGACCCGCGATAGGGGGACTACTTGCGCGCTTCAAGAATCAAATTGAACGGTGTTTCGGTGGCCCGGCGAAAGCGCTTGAACCCGGCCTCTTCAAACACTGCCCGCAGCCTCGCTTCCCCCGCCTGGGCACCCAGCCCGAGGCCGACTTCCTGGGACAGCGAGTTGGGCGTGCAGATAAAGGTCGAGGCGGCATAGAACAGTCGCCCGACCGGCGTGCTGTTTTCATCCAGGGTGTCGTTGGCATAGGGCTCGACCAACAGCACCGTACCGTCGGGTTTGAGTGTGTCGTAGGCATGCCGGGCGGCGCCGACCGGGTCGCCCATGTCGTGCAGGCAGTCGAAATAGCAGATCAGGTCGTAGTCGTTGCCGGGGAAGTTCTTGGCGCTGGCCTGGACGAACTGCGTGCGCTCGGCCACCCCGCCTTCGGCAGCCCGTTCGCTGGCGATAGTGATGGACGGGCCATGGTAGTCAAAGCCACTGAAGCGCGAGGCGGGGAAGGCCTGGGCCATGATCACCGTCGAGGCGCCATGGCCGCAGCCAATATCGGCGACCTTGGCCCCGGCCTGCAGTTTGTCGATCACCCCGGTCAGGCTCGGCAGCCATTCGGCCACCAGATGGGCACGGTAACCGGGGCGGAAGAAACGCTCGGTGCCACTGAACATGCACGGGTGATGATCGCCCCAGGCCAGGGCGCCATCGCCGCGCATGGCGGCAACCAGTTTGTCTTTGTCATGAAACAGCGCGGCGATCACCGAAGCGCCACCGGCCACATACACCGGAGAGTCTTCGATGGCCAGGGCCATGGCCTGTTCTTCCGGCAGGCGAAAACGCCCGTCGCTGTGTTCCATGTAACCGGAAGCGGCCTGGGCGCTCAGCCATTCGCGCAGCAGGCGGGTATTGCAGCCGGTCTTGTCGGCCAGTTGTTCGGGGCTGATGAATTGGCTGTCGGCCATGGCCCGGTACAAACCGAGCTCATCGCCAAGAATCAGGTTGGCAAGCATGGCGGCGGCGCCCATGTCGGACACCAGCTTGCCCATGAAGTCGTTAAGCCTGGCTTCGTCCATTGCGTGTGCTCCTGTGCGAAGTCCTACGTCAACGCGGTTGCCGGCGGGCCGGCAACCTCGGGCCAATGTGTTGCGGGGGGCAATTTTTAAGTCTAGTTCGCTTCGAAGAACGCCAGCACTTGCGCGCTGAACGCTTCGTCCGCTTCTTCCATGACGAAGTGCCCGCAGTCGGCGATGACGCTGCCGCGCAGATTGTCGGCATGGGCCTGCAGGGTCTGCAGCGGCACCTCGGCGGTAGCATGCTCGGCGCCGATGGCCAGTACCGGCATGCCCAGGCGTTTGCCGGCGCGCTGGCGGTTCTGGGCGATGGTCTGGCTGATCGAGCGGTAATAGGCCAGCCCGCCACTGAGGCCTCCGGGCTTGCTGTAGGCCTTGATGTAGGTGTCGACCGCTACGCGGTCAACATGATGCGCCCAGCGCTCGAACATGAACGTCAGGTAGCGGTCCTCGCGGCCGGTGATCAAGGCCTCGGGCAAGTCCTGCAACTGATTGAACAAAAAGTGCCAGATGAAGATGTTCTGCTCGGTGCTGACGAAGATCGGTGGCGCCTCGGCCAGGCCCGGAATCACCGCCTCGCTGAGCACCAGTTGGCTGACCGCGTCGGGGTAGTCGCTGGCCAGCGCATAGCCGACCCACATGCCCACGTCATGCCCGGCCAGCCGGTAGCGTTGATGGCCCAGTTGGCCCATGGCCCGGTGCAGCAGCGCGGCGATGTTGCCGGTGTCATGTCCTTCGGCGGCCGGGTCGGACAGGCCGGTGCCCGGCAGGTCGACGGCGATGGCCTGGTAACCCTGGCGGGCCAGGGCGCTCATCACGTGCCGCCAGGCGTACCAGGTCTGCGGCCAGCCGGGGATCAGCAGCACCGGCTGGCCGCTGCCCAGTTGCACGCAATGCAGGCGACGGCCGGGTTCCAGGATCAAATAGCGATGTTCGAAGTTGGCTTCGGGGCTTGCTGACATCTGTTGCGCTCCATGTGAAAAGGGCATTCAAGCCAGGCCCAGCAGGGTCTGGATCTGTTGCGGGTCGACCGGTGCGCCGGCGAAGTCGTCGAAGGTGCGGGTGGTGACCTGGATGATGTGCTCACCGATGAACGCCGCACCTTCGCGGGCGCCGTCTTCCTGGTCCTTGAGGCAGCACTCCCATTCCAGCGTGGCCCAGCCGGGGAAGTCGTATTGGGCGAGCTTGGAGAAGATCGCCTTGAAATCGACCTGGCCGTCGCCCAGCGAGCGGAAACGTCCAGCCCGTTCGCTCCAGTCGCAGTACCCGCCGTAGGTCCCCTGGCGGCCGGTGGGATTGAACTCGGCATCCTTGACGTGAAACATGCGGATGCGCGTGTGGTAAATGTCCAGGTAGTCGAGGTAGTTCAGTTGCTGCAGGACGAAATGACTGGGGTCGAACAGCAGGTTGCAGCGCGGGTGCTGATCGACCAGGTCGAGGAAGCGTTCGAAGCTGCTGCCGTCGTGCAGGTCTTCGCTGGGGTGGATTTCGTAGCAGAGGTTGATGCCGTGCTCCTCGCAGGCATCGAGGATGGGCCGCCAGCGTCGTGCCAGCTCCTCGAAGGCCGTCTCGATCAAGCCCGCCGGTCGTTGCGGGAAGGGGAACAGGTAAGGCCAGGCCAGGGAGCCTGAGAAGGTGCCCATGTCGGTCAGGCCCAGGCGTTGCGAGGCCTTGATTGCCAGGTGCAGCTGCTCCAGCGCCCAGGCCGTGCGCGCCTTGGGTTTGCCGTGCAGCGCTGGCGGGGCGAAGTTGTCGCACAGGGCGTCGTAGGCCGGGTGTACCGCCACCAGTTGGCCGAGCAGGTGGGTGCTCAGCTCGCTGACCTGCAGGCCGTGTTCGGCAAGCATGCCGCGCAGCTCATCGCAGTAAGTCTGGCTTTCGGCGGCCAGCTCCAGGTCGAACAGGCGCCGGTCCCAGGCCGGCACCTGCAACGCCTTGAAACCATGGCCGGCCGCCCAGCGGGCGATCTCTGGGAGGCTGTTGAACGGTGCTTGCTCGGCGCTGAACTGGGCCAGGTGCAGGCTGGGGCCTTTGAGGGTACGCATGCTGACTTCCTATTGTTTGTCGATCGACAAACAATAGGGCGGCAACGGGCTTGCGTCAACTGTCTTGCAGGGTAGAATCCGCCACACCTGATTTGATGGACACACAACCCATGGCCGGACGTCCCCGGGAATTTGATCGCGACCAGGCCCTGCACAAGGCCCTGGCAACCTTCTGGCAGTACGGTTACGAAGGCACTTCAATGGCCTTGCTGGTCAGTGCTCTGGGCATTGCCTCGGCGCGCATCTACGCCGCCTTTGGCAGCAAGGAGCAGTTGTTTCGCGAAGTGGTGGCGCTGTACCTGGCCGAGCAGGGCGGCTTTGCCGAGCGGGTCATCAGTCGTGGCCTGCCGGTGTGCCAGGCGGTGGAGCAGATCCTGCTGGATGCCATCGCTACCTACACCGCAGCGGATGGCCCACGCGGCTGTCTGGCGGTGTCATCGACCGCCAGTGGCGGGCCGGATATCACTGGCGTGCTCGACTGGATGAGCGAGCTGCGCCGTCAGCGCACCCAGTCGATCATCGACCTGCTGCGCCAGGCCCACGGCCGTGGCGAACTCCAGGCTGATGCCGACCCTGAGGCCCTGGGCGACCTGTTCGCCACCTTGCTGCACGGCATTGCCATTCAGGCCCGCGATGGCATTGACGCACCGCGCCTGCAGGCGATGATCAAACCGGCGTTGAGCGCACTGCGCGCGGCCCGGGCCTGACTCAGCGCGCCTGCCCTGAGGCCCGCTCGCGCAAGGCCTTGCTTACTTTCGCCTGGATCGCGTAGGCCGGGGCTTCGACAGCGTCGAAGTCACGCGAGTAGCGCCGGGCGAATTCCTCCACGCCCCATTGCTGGTACTGCTGCACATGCTGCAGTTCGTGGGCCCAGAGCGCGACGTTGTCCTGGGCATCGGCGTCGTTGCGAAAAACGATGATGTCGATCAGGGTCACGGCATTGACGTCGGGGTTCTGCAGCAGGGCATTGGCGCTGTCCAGGGCTTGTTGGTCGCCGACCTTGTAGCGCGCTGCATCAAGCACCTGGAAGTCATAGAACGGCTCAAGTTGGGCGCGGATGTGCAGGGGGATCGGCAGCACCGTGCCGGCCGCCGCGCTGTCGCGCGCCTGCTGCAAGGCGAGGGCCAGGGAGCTGCTGGCCATGCGCCCGAGATCGTCGAGCACGGTGCCGGCCTGGCCGGGGTCGATAGGGGAGCAGATGCAACTGCCCAGGCAGATTTCGTACTGGCCGACCGGGCAGGCAGCGAGGGCGCCAAGCGGGGCAGCCAGGGCAAGGCTCAGCAGCAGCGACTCAAGGGGCTTCATGCATGGCCCCGGCAATGAAGTCGCGGGAGGCCTTGAGCACCTCTTGCTGGGTCGGCTCGTTGGCCAGCATGCGCGCAATCACCAGCGCGCCCACGCACTGGCTGATCAGCGCCCAGGCCAGGGCCGGGTCTTCCAGGGTCTGCGCCCAGGCCTGTTGCAGGCTGCACAGCCAGTGTTCGGCTTCTGCCCGCACCGGTTGCTCAGCACGGGCGATTTCTGCGCCCAGGGTCGGGAGCGCGCAACCGCCTTCGACATTGTGCAGATGGGCCATGCTCAGGTACTGGTCCAGGCAGCGCTCCAGCCGCGCGCGGCTCATGGGTCGCTGGGCAATCGGGCTGTTGCACAGCTCGCGGCGCACCACTTCGGTGAACAGGTCGTCCTTGGACGGGAAGTGGTTGTAGAAGGCACCACCGGTCAGGCCGATGGCCTTCATCAGCCCGGCCACGCCGGTGGCCGCGAAGCCACCGCGCTTGGCCAGGGCGCCGCTGCTTTCCAGCAACTTTTGCCGGGTTTGTTCTTTGTGGTTGGTCGAATAGCGCACGCCGATACGCTCCCTAGGGCTGGCTTGACGAGAGCTGGATCATAGCATAGCGTTCGTTTACTAAATGATCGTTTACCAATGGAGGCGAGACATGACCCAAGGCAAGAAGGTGGTACTGGTGGTAGGGGCCGGCGATGCAACCGGCGGCGCGATTGCCAGCCGTTTTGCCCGCGAGGGTTATGTGGCCTGCATGACCCGGCGCAGCGCCGACAAGCTGCAGCCGCTGGTGGACGAGATTCGCGCCGCCGGTGGCGAGGCCCACGGCTTTGCCTCGGACGCGCGCAAGGAAGAGGAGGTGGCAGCGCTGGTCGAGGAGATCGAAAGCAGCATTGGCCCGATCGAAGCCTTTGTCTTCAATATCGGTGCCAACGTGCCATGCAGCATTCTCGACGAGACCGCGCGCAAGTACTTCAAGATCTGGGAAATGGCGTGTTTCGCCGGCTTCCTGACCGGCCAGGCGGTCGCCCGGCGTATGGTCACCCGCGAGCGCGGGACTATCCTGTTCACCGGTGCCACCGCCGGCTTGCGCGGCGCTGCCGGGTTTGCCGCCTTTGCCGGCGCCAAGCATGGTATTCGCGCCCTGGCCCAGAGCATGGCCCGCGAGCTGGGACCGCGCAATATTCATGTCGCCCATGTGGTAGTGGACGGGGCGATCGATACCGCGTTCATCCGCGACAGCTTCCCCGAGCGTTATGCGCTCAAGGACCAGGACGGCATTCTCGACCCGCAGCACATCGCCGACAGCTACTGGTTCCTGCACAGCCAGCCGCGCGATGCCTGGACCTTCGAGCTCGACCTGCGGCCGTGGATGGAGCGCTGGTAAGTCACTCACAACAACAAAAAAGGAACCGCTGCAGATGAGCAAAACTGTCGAATTCTTCTTTGACCTGGGTAGCCCGGCCAGCTACCTGGCCTGGACCCAACTGCCACGACTCTGCGCCCAACACGCTGCGCAGCTTGTGTACCGGCCGATGCTGCTGGGCGGGGTGTTCCAGGCCACCGGCAACGCTTCGCCGGTGATGGTGCCGGCCAAGGCCCGGCATGTGTTCGTCGACTTTCAGCGCTATGCCAAGCGCTATGGCGTGACCCTGGCGTTGCCGCCAGGCTTTCCGATCAATACCTTGGGCCTGATGCGCGGCACCGTTGCCGTGCAGCGTTATCAGCCGGAGCGTTTCGAGGCCTACCTGAGTGCAGTGTTCCAGGCTATGTGGGTGCGCCAGCGGAATCTGGCTGACCTGCAGGTGCTGGCGGCGGTGCTGCAAGAGACCGGTTTCGACCCTGAGCAATACCAGGCCTGGAGCGCCGATCCCGAGGTCAAGGCCGCGCTCAAGGACACCACCGAAGAGGCGGTGCGCCGCGGCGTGTTTGGCGCACCGACCTGCTTTGTCGGCGAGCAGATGTTCTTCGGTCAGGACCGCCTGGAGTTCGTCGTCGAGGCGCTGGCGGAGCAGGACAGTCAAGTGTAGCGGCATTATTTTCCCTAACTGTATGGTCGAGGCGGATCAGGACTCCGTTAGTGTCAGCGCAGCCCAATAAAAAAACTGGATGCCTGCCATGCTCAGCTCACTGGACCTGATCACTGCCTTCGTGTTGTTCGCGTTCGTCTCCTCGATCACCCCGGGGCCCAACAACACCATGTTGCTGGCCTCCGGGGTGAACTTCGGCGTGCGCCGTTCGATCCCTCATGCGCTGGGCATCAGCGTGGGTTTCATGGTCATGGTCCTGGCGGTGGGCTTTGGCCTGGGCGAGGTGTTCAAGGCCTACCCACCGATCTACACCGTGCTGCGTTATGTCGGCGCTGCCTACCTGTTGTACCTGGCGTACAAGATCGCCACGTCCGGGCCGCTGTCGGTCAGCGATTCGGCCAGCCGCAAGCCCCTGGGCTTCTGGGGCGCGGCGGCATTCCAGTGGGTCAACCCAAAAGCCTGGGTGATGGCCGTGGGCGCGATTACCACCTACACCCCGGCCCAGGGCTACGTCACCAACGTCATCGTCATTGCCGCCGTGTTCGCCCTGGTCAACCTGCCCAGCGTGTGCGTCTGGGTGATGTTTGGCAGTGCCTTGCGCACGGTGCTGCAGAACCCGCGCTGGCTGATGCTGTTCAATCTGCTCATGGCCGTGCTGCTGGTGATATCCCTGTACCCCTTGCTGTTTGTAGAATCGAGCTTTTCCTGACGTGAGTGCGCTGGTACATGCAGTTGATTCCCTGGTCCCATGACACAAGTGCTGGCTTCACCCTGCGCGGCTGGCGCTCCCCAGCCAGTGGCAAACCGCTGCTGCATTTTCTTCACGGCAACGGCTTTTGCTGCCTGGTCTACCAGCCGTTGCTGGCGCGCCTGGCCGAACAGTTCGACCTGTGGTTGTGCGATGTCCAGGGCCATGGCGACAGCGACCATGGCGGCCCGTTCGCCGGCTGGAACCGCACCGCGCAGCTGGCCATCGAGGCCTTCGACGCGGGCCGCGGCGAGTACGGCGACGTGCCGCGGTTTGCCGTCGGCCACAGCTTTGGCGGGGTGCTCACCGGCTTGATGCTGGCCCAGCAGCCACAGCTGTTCCAGCGCGCGGTGCTGCTCGACCCGGTGCTGTTCAGCCGCGCCATGATGGGCATCATGGGCGCTGCGGCCCTGGTCGGCCTGCACCGTCGCCACGCCCTGGCCCGCAAGGCCGCCAGCCGCCGCAGCCACTGGCCGGACCGCAACGCGGCGCGAGCGTCGCTGGAGGGGCGGGGGATCTTCAAGGGCTGGAGCGAATCGGCGTTGCAGTCCTATATCGAACACGCCATCGGCGATTGCGGCGAGGGCGTGGTGCTCAAGTGCCGGCCCAGCCGCGAGGTGGAAATCTTCAGCTCCTTCCCCCGGCGCATGTGGGCCTCACTGACCCAGGTGAGCACCCCGAGCCTGGTGCTGTATGGCGAGTCCACCTATCCCTTCGTGCCCCAGTCGGTACAGCGCTGGGCCGAGGGCAACCGTCACGTCAACGCGACTCAGGTGCCGGGCGGTCACTGCTTCATGCAGGAAGATCCGGCGGCCTGCAGCCAGCAGGTCGAGGCCTTTCTGCTGGGTTGATACGGCTGTTGTCCATTTTGCGACGATAGCTGACCTTATCGCGAGCGAACGACACCGCGCCTTTGCCTAAGCTGCTGCTCCAATGACAACAACAGGAGAAGCAGCATGGGACAGGCGCGTTGGCCGTTGCTGTGCGCAGGGGTAGTGCTGAGCGGGGCGTGCAGCCATTTTGACCAGGACCGGGCACTGACACCGGCGCAGCGGCCGGAGGTGGAGCTGAGCCGCACCGCAGGTACCCGTGCGGATGCACTGGCGCAGGATTGGTGGTCACTGTACCAGGACCCGCAACTGAACCGACTGGTGAGCGCAGCCCTGGCATACAACCATGACCTGGCCGCCGCTCAGGCGAACGCCCAGGTACTGCTTGGCGGCCTGCGCGGTGCCGCCGCCGGCCGTTGGCCAAGCACCCTGGTGGGTTATGGCTACCGATATGGCCGCGATGGTGATGACCAGACCCTGGCCCAAGCCACCGACAGCCATGCCGACAGCCAGTGGCAGCATGAAGCGCAGGTGGGCCTGGACTACGAGCTGGACCTGTGGGGCCGGGTTGCCGCCGGTATCGTTGCCGCCCGCGCCGATGCTGAAGCGGCGCAGGCCGCCAGTGACCAGTTGCGGGTCAGCGTGGCGGCACAAACCACCCGGGCCTACTTGCGCATCTGCGCCCTGGGCGCTCGCCGCGAGGTGCAGCAACAGTCGGTGGCGCTGTTGCAAAACAGCCTGGCCCTGACTCGCCAGCAACGCGCTGCCGGGGTACTCACCGAACTGGATGTCAGCCGCCAGCAAAGCCTGCTGGAGCAGACCCGCGCGCTTTTGCCCTGGTTGCAGGGCCAGCGTCAGGCCGCCTTGTTCGAGCTGGCGGTGCTCAGTGGCCAGCCGCCGCAACAGGTCGATGAACACGCCAGCCGCTGTCAGCGTTTGCCCAGCATTGCCCGGCCATTGCCGGTGGGCGATGCCTGGAGCCTGTTGCAACGCCGTCCGGACATCCGCCAGGCCGAACGCCAGTTGTTCGCCGCCCGCGCCCGGATCGACACGGCCAACGCCGAGCTGTATCCGCAGGTGCATTTTGGCGCGGCGCTGGAGTCGTCAGCGGCAACGATTGGCGCCATGGGTGACAGCAAGGCGCTGACCTTTGCCATCGGCCCGTTGATCAGTTGGCGCTTGCCCAACCGCGAGCAGGCCCATGCCCGGGTCGAGCAAGCGCAAGCGAGCAGCGCCGGAGCCCTGGCGCATTTCGACAGCGTGGTACTGAGCGCCTTGCGCGATGTCGAGCAAGCCTTGGCGCTGTACGCCGGCGAACGCCAGCAACGGGCGGCGCTGGCGCGAGCCACGGGGCAAAGCCTGCGTGCCTTCGAACGGGTCCGGCTGAACCTGGAGGCCGGCGCCGCGGACGGCCTGGAGCTGCTCGACAGTCAACGCACCCTGGTCCGCCAACAGGCCGAACTGGCCGAAGCCGACCTGCGCCTGCTGGAGCGTCAGGTCGCGCTGTTCCGCGCCCTGGGTGGCGGCTGGCAGCGTAGCAACACCCCTCAAGCCCTTGCCTTGCACACCGGAGCCCGCCCATGAACCAGGCCGTTAGCCCTGATCCGCAGATTGCCACCCGGCCATTGACCCGTCGCCGCCAGGCCAGCTACGTGCTGGGCGCCGCCGGGCTGTTGGCGCTGCTGGCCTATGGCGGTTACTGGTGGAGCAGCGCGCGTTTCTTCGAGCAGACCGACGACGCCTACGTGCGTGCCGACTGGGCGCCGATCAGCGCGCGGGTGGCCGGTTATGTCGCCGAGGTGCGCGTGGCCGACAACGCACGGGTCAAGGCCGGTGAGGTGCTGGTGCGCCTGGACCCTCGCGACTACCAGCAGCGCCTGCGCCAGGCCCGTGCCCAACAGGCTGCCAGCGCCGCCGCGGTGCAGGCTCAACAGGCGCGCCTGGCCACCTTCAGCGCGCAGCTTGACGAGCAGCGCCAGGCCATCGCCCGGGCCCAGGCCGAGCACGCCGCCAGTGAAGGCGAAGCCCGGCGCGCGCAGCTCGACTGGCAGCGCTACCGGCAGTTGGCCGGGCAACAGGCCGCCAGCGCCCAGCGCCTGGAAAGCGCCACCGCCAGCCGGGTCAAAGCGCAGGCGCTGTTACGTGCAGCTGCCGCAGAACTTGAGCGCCAGCAGGCGCGGCAACGGGTGCTGAGCAGCCAACGGCAACAGGCCCAGGCCGATCTGGCATCGCGTCAGGCGGCCCTGGAAGAGGCCGAGGCGCAGTTGGGCCTGGCTGAAAACGCCCTGGCCGACACCGAAATTCGCGCGCCTTTCGATGGCGTGGTCGGCCAGCGCAAAGTACGCCAGCAGCAGTACGTCAGCCCCGGTTTGCCGTTGCTGGCGGTGGTGCCGGTGGCCCAGGCCTATGTGATCGCCAACTACAAGGAAACCCAGCTTGAGCACCTGCGCCCTGGCCAGCGGGTCACCCTGGACGTCGACACATTTGGCCGTCACTGGCAGGGCACGGTCGACAGCGTGTCGCCTGGCTCCGGCGCGGTGTTCGCATTGCTGCCGCCGGACAACGCCACCGGCAATTTCACCAAGATCGTCCAGCGCTTCCCGGTGCGCATCCAGCTCGATCCGTCGGCCGCCGGTGAAGCGCAACTGCTGCCCGGCATGTCGGTGATCGCCACGGTCGACACCCGGGAGGCCCGGCATGGCCGTTGAAGACAAAGTCTCGCTGCGCGCCTGGGTGGCGGTGATCGGCGGATTGTTCGGCTGCTTCATGGCCGGGATGAACGTGCACGTCACCAGCGCTGCCTTGCCGGAGATCGAAGGGGCGCTGGGGGCCAGTTTCGAGGAAGGCTCGTGGATCTCGACAGCCTACCTGGTCGCCGAAATCACCATGATCCCGCTCACCGCCTGGCTGGTGCAGGTGTTCTCCCTGCGGCGGGTGATGCTGGTGGGCTCGGTGGTGTTTCTGCTCAGTTCGGTCAGTTGCGCCCTGGCGCCGAGCCTGCAGGCAATGATCGCCATCCGGGTGATCCAGGGCGCCTCGGGGGCGGTGCTGATTCCGCTGTCGATGCAGTTGATCATCACCGAGCTTCCAGCGAGCAAAATCCCCTTGGGCATGGCCTTGTTCAGCCTGTCCAACAGCGTCGCCCAAGCGGCCGGGCCATCGATTGGCGGCTGGCTGACCGATGCGTATTCATGGCGCTGGATCTTCCTCTTGCAGTTGCTGCCGGGTATCGCCCTGATCGCGGCCGTGGCCTGGTCGATTGGTGCAAAGGAGGGTGACCGACGCAAGTTGCGCCAGGCCGACTGGCTGGGCATCGCCGCCATGGCCCTGGGCCTGGGGGCCTTGCAGATCGTGCTGGAAGAGGGCGGGCGCAAGGAGTGGTTCGACTCCTCGTTCATTGTCGGCTTCAGCCTGGTGGCCGGTTTTGCCCTGGCGCTGTTCATCCAGCGCCAGCTGTGGGGCGACCGGCCGTTCATCAATCTGCGGCTGCTGGCCAGTTACAACTTCGGCGTTGCCAGCCTGGCCATGGCGGTGTTCGGCGCGGCGACCTTCGGCCTGGTGTTTCTGGTGCCCAACTACCTGTCGCTGGTACAGGGCTACAACGCCCGCGAGATCGGTGTCAGCCTGATTGCCTATGGCCTGGTTCAATTGCTGCTGGCGCCGTTGCTGCCACGGCTGATGCGCTGGCTCAACGCCAAACTGCTGGTGGCCAGTGGCTTTGCGATCATGGCCCTGGGGTGCTGGCTGGGGGCACACCTGTCGGATGATGCCGCCGCCAACGTGATCATCCCCTCGACCGTGGTCCGCGGCATCGGCCAGCCACTGATCATGGTGGCGCTCTCGGTGCTGGCGGTCAAAGGCCTGGACAAGGCCCAGGCAGGCTCCGCCTCGGCGCTGATCTCGATGCTGCGCAACCTCGGTGGCGCAGTGGGCACGGCCTTGCTCACGCAACTGGTGTCCCAGCGTGAGCGCTTTCATTCCGAGCGTATCGGCGAGGGCTTGACGATGTTCGATGGCGCCGTGCAGCAGCGCCTGCCGGGCGGGCTGGTGGATGTGCAGTCGCCGGCAGTGGTGCAGACGCTGGACCTGATCGACCACAGTGTGCGCCAGCAGGCCTACCTGATGGCCTATTCGGATGCCTTCTACCTGTCCTGCCTGGCCCTGGCCGCCTGCGCCCTGGCGTCGTTGCTGCTGCGCCAGAAGGACGGCTGATCAGTCGGTCTGCGCCGCGCCATAGGCCTGGGCCTTGCCGAAGTAGGCCGAGGGCGATACCCCGAGGGTGCGGCGGAACATGGCGCTGAAGGCGCTGGGGCTGTCGTAGCCCAGGTCCAGCGCCACATCGAGGATCGGATGCCCGGCGGCCAGGGAGTCGAGGCTGGCCAGCAGGCGCATGCGCCGCAGCCACTGGATGAAGCTCAGGCCGGTCTCGCGCTGAAAGGCCCGGGTCAGGGTGCGGGCGCTGGTGCCGAGCAGGCGGCCGGCGCGTGCCAGGTTCCAGTCTTCGCTGGGCGCATCGCGCAGGGCCTGGCACAGCTCGGCCAGTTGCGGGTCGCGCGGCGTGGGTACATGCAGGGCCAGGATCGGCAGCACACGGATTTCATCGAGGATCAGCTGCATCAACCGTTCGTCGCGCCCGCCTGGTGGGTAGTCGGCGGGTATGTCCATGGCACTGATGATCAACTGGCGCAGCAGTGGCGAGATGTCGACCACCTGGCAATCCTGCGGCAGGTCGGTGCGGGCTTTCTGGTCGATGAACAGGGTGCGCATGCGTACGGCGCCGGCCATCTTCAAGTCGTGCTCGACCGCCGTCGGTACCCACACCCCACGCCCCGGCGGCACCACCCAACTGCCCTGCAGCGAGTTGACCGTGATCACCCCGCTGAGGGCGTGGATCAACTGCGCGCGATTGTGACAGTGGGCCGCAATGCGTTCGCCGTGGCGGTAGTTTTCGGCCAGGGTGAGGATGGGTTTTTCCGGGGGCGACATGAGCAGGGCCGTGTTGAGCGGGAAGCGCGATGGTAGCAAAAAGGGGGGCACTCTGTTCGCTGGCAAGCCAGCTTCAGGGGCGGTGCACGCAATTGCATTGTGGGAGCAGCGCGCGAATGTCCGGATGGCTCAGTGCATAACTCCAGTTATCGATATTAGGTTTTGCTCCTGGCCATGAATGCCCCTGTCGAATCCGCGCGACCTGGCATTTTTGTCAGTAGCGGCACGGCGTATCGAGGTATTGAATAAGGGTCGACCGGCGTTCTCGACGGGAACGCGCCTTCTGCCATCGACACCAGGGTACCCCCATGAATCAGGACTCGCCGTTCCCAGCTGTTACGCCACTGCTCCCCGACGAAGATCCCAGCCCCTGGTACCTGCGCGTTGAGCAGATCCAGTCGATCGTAAACAGTCATGTTCGCATTCCCTACATGACCGAGTTGTTCGATCACCCGGACGGTTTGGATGGCGGGATCACTGCTGCCGTGTTGCAAACCAACCCCAATGGTTTGCTGGTACTGGTGGAGCCGTACCTGCAAATGGCCCCAGGCGATGAAGTACGCGTATTCTGGGGCGATCCGGAGCAGGCGGCCACACCTGTTCCCTATGTGGTGCAACGGGACGACCTGAATAAGTTGCTGTACCTCTACGTGCCAGCACAAAACATCCCGAATGGCGTCGCGCAGGTCTGGTTTCAGGTCAAGGCACTGAGTGGCGATGAAGCCGACTCGGGACGCCTGCTGCTCAAGACCAAGCGCGCGCTGCCAGGCGGGCCGGACCCCCGGCCCGACCTGGAAGGTCATTACGGGCTGGTCCCGCCGGATGTACCGGTCGAGCTCATCGATGAAGAGTACGCCCGGCGCGGCGTGGAGGTGTATATCTTCCCTTGGCTGAACATGGCCGTGCGCGACACCGTACGCTTGAGCTGGGGTGGAGTGATCGTGGGCCATGAAGTCCAGGCGCAGGAAGTGGGCAAGCTGATCGAGATCGTCGTCGATTACGACACCATCATTGAAGCGGGCGACTCCGATGAGCTGGCGGTGGTGTACCAGTTGCTCGATGAGGTCGGTAACTTTTCGGATGGCTGGTCGCTACACAGCCATGCGCAGGTGGAGGCGGGTGGCTTTCGCCTCGATCCGCCACTGATCGCAGAAGCCGACGATGAAGGTTACGTCGATCTGGCGCAACTGGAGGGGGCGGATGTGACGGTGCAGGTCTACGCCTCACGGGCAACCGGTTTTGCCGTGAACGACCGGATCCAGGTCAAGTGGCGAGGGTTTACCGAAGAGGGGAGTGGTATAGCGCCGTTTGAACCGGAGCCTTTCATCCTTACGCGACTCCCTCATCTGGCACCGTTCAGTATTCCCAATGCTGTCGTTGCAGCGATTGCCCAAGGCATGGCCTTTGTGTCCTATGAACTGGACAAAGGGGTGGGGGGCGTGATTCCTTCCAAGCGCACCACGGTCGGGGTCAGGGGCGTGAACCTGGGGCTGGCCGCCCCGACCGTGGCCGAGGCGGTGGAGCAGCATCTACCTGCCGACCTGCCCCGGGCGCATGTGATTGTGCCGGCCTATGCCGGCATGGCGGTCGGGCAGCGGGTGGTGGTGGTCTGGCATGGCATACGTGCGGATCAGCGGCCGTACCTACATGAAGCGCATCGCTTGATCAGCAATAACAACCAGCTAGGTCAGCCGCTGGTGGTGGAGGTGAAGGCAGATCATATAGCCCTGCTCGATGGCGGTACGCTTGAAGTGTTCTACCGGGTCATCTACTCCAGCGGCCAATACCAAGAGTCGCAACGGCTGGGCCTGTACGTCGGTGAGGCGGTGGCGGAACTGGCGGCGCCGAGCGTGGACGATGTCGACAACGGTGCGTGGGACCCCGAAGGACGGCTGGTGGCCACGGTGCGCATTTTCCTCTACGACGGCATGCGCCAGGGGCAGAAATTGGTCCTGGCCTGGGGCAGTTATACCGACGAGATCACCGTTCCCGAAGTAGTGCCTGAAGTAGTCTTTACTGTGCCGGTAAGCGAAATCCTCCCCAGCCTGGGCGACGAGGTCCAGATCAGTTACTCGGTCGTCGAGGATAACCAGCGTCCCCGCTATTCCGACACCTTGACCCTGTACATCGGCGAGGCAGGATTGCGCTTTCCCGCCCCTGGTATTGTCGAGGCCGAGGGCGACGGGCTTGATCCGATCAATGTCCCCAGTGGCGCGACGATCACCATTGGGGTGGAGGCCGGCTTGCGTGTGAATGATGTGGTCACGGTGTACTGGCGCGGTGCTGAAGGGGCTGGCTCAGTGAGCAAGAGCCGCACGGTACGGACAGATGAAGTGGGTGAGGTTTACCGGGAGACGATCGAGCGGGAGGTGGTGCTGCTCAATCAGGAGGGCAGTGTGACCCTGGATTATACGGTCGAGCGTGATGGCGAGGTGTTTGAGTCGGCGGTGCGTGGGTTCAACGTAGGTAAGTTGATTGCGAGCGGGATTCCCAAGGTGATGGGGGCGCGGAGTGGTTCTGGCGGTGTCGACTGGGGTTACAGCATGAAACGTCTGCTGGTTGCAGTGGATACTGTTTCATTGCAACCCATTGAAGCGCGTTGGCGCTATGACGGGGACACTGAACCGCAGGTGGGCATGCATTTCCTTGATCAGGCACCTTCGCGGCTGCTGTACGTATGGACGGAAACTGCAGGTTCTCTCACGTTGGTCAATCGCTCCAATATTGGAGCCAATCCCTATTCATATACTGCAATCACCGATAGCGGTTCGATGATCGCCTGGGGTGCTCCATTAAACGGTGGCGTGCTTTCGCCTGTGGCGGCTCAGGTACGTGATGCGGTGGCGGTGGTGGGGGGGGACTGGGCGATGGTTGCTCGACGTGCTAATGGGGCGCTGGTTACCTGGGGGAGCAACCCACTTAGTTTGAGTGGTAACTTCACTCAGGCCATTGGCACATACTACGGCATGGCTGCTTTAACAGCGCAACGCAAGATACAGGCTTGGGGTAGAGATCTACCACCTGCCCCCATTGTTGCGCTCACGGATGTGGTGGAGTTGTACGGCGGACGGGCATCTTTTGCGGCACGAAGAGCTAGTGGTCATGTTGTGGGTTGGGGATATTATGGCGACGTACCTGCAGACATCGCCCAATTGACCGATATTGTCGATGTGTGTGCCAATGGACTTGCGTTTGCAGCCTTGCGTCGTACTGGCCAGGTGAGGGCTTGGGGGGCCGCTGACTATGGCGGCATTTTGCCGGAAGATATTGCTCGGTTGACCGACGTTGTTCGGGTCGCGGCCGCAGGTCATGGATTCGCCGTTTTACGCGCGAACGGCCAAGTCCAGTCGTGGGGGATAGGCTTGCCCGTTGAACTGGTTCCAATCAATGACTTTATCGACATACGAGGAGCGGGCGTAGCCTTTGCTGCAGTGCGCAGTGATGGCAGTGTAAAAGCATGGGGGAGGGTCGCTGGGGGAATCTTGCCGGACGAGATCGCCAGCTTGAAGAATATTGTTCAACTGGTTGCCTCCCTAGGCGCTTTTACTGTGCTGCTCAGCGATGGTCAGGTTCGCAGTTGGGGAGCCGCCCATCTAGGTGGAGCTATTCCGCCAACGCTTGTCGGACAGTTGGTTAACGTGCAGGCTGTGTACGCTAATTTCTTCGGGTTCGCAGCACTGACTGCAGATAAGCGCGTAGTTGCCTGGGGCAATTCACTGTATGGCGGAAATGCTCCCCCCAGCCTCAACGGCCAACTCACCTACTCCACCCCCGCCAGCCAGGCGCAGTTGAGCCAGCTGTCTGAGCAGGCCGTTCAGGAGACTCCACAACCCACCTGACCCTGCACCCAGCCGGGGGCGGTGTCCGCCCCTGGCCCTTACACCTCAGGACGCCTCGCGATTTAAGGATGGGCTTTTCCGGGGGCGCGGCAGGCGACATGAGCAAGGGCCGTAAGTGAGCGGGAAGCACGATGGTAGCAAAAAGCGCTTGGACTACGACCAACTTGACCCGAGATAAAACCCCGCAGATCAAAAGCTGATCTCGATCTCCTCACACAACACCCCGGCGCCCAAGCCATCGGTGCTGTGCAACTCGCTCTCCTTGCCCAGCGCTTCCAGCAATGGCCGCCGCGGTACTTCGGTGCCGGCCTCGGGGTTGCCGTGCTTGCCGGGCATGGTCGACAGCACACTGGTCAGGCGCTGCGGCGTACCGGCCTTGCCGCGCTTGCTGAAGCCGCCCCAGAGGCTTTTCGGCGTGGCATTGAGGCTGCCATGGTGGCCGACCTTGTACAGGTCGACGTCCGCCAGCAGCGCGCGAATTTCCGGGTGGCTCAGGGCATAACTCCAGTTTTCGATCTGCGCATCGCCCGGGAACAGCAGCTTCTTGCCTGCCACCTCGAACAGCAGGATCAGGCTGGTGTTGTTCATGGCCTTGTCCAGCGCCGTGACGATCTGCAGCAGTTGCTCGCCACGGGCTTCGCGCACCCGCCGGGCGATCCAGCGGGTGCTCATCGGCAGCTTGCTGCCACGGGTCGCCGGGTAGTCGGCAAAGGGCCCCGGGTCATCGTCCGGTGGGTTGACCTGGGCATCGAGCAACTGCCGGTGCAGGTGCCAGAACTCGGCCGGGTCGCGGCTGCGCTGCTTGCGGATCGAAGCGCTTTGCTCGACCGTGGGCGGGCCGAGGATATGCGTGCGCACACCGGGCAACAGCTCAGCCAGGGCATCCTCGCTGCCGAAGAAGGCATAGGCGTTGCGTGTGCCCATGCTCGCCAGGTTGTTCACGGCGCTGGCGTTGGAGATGTTGTCTTCGCCGATAAACCCCAGGCGCCTGGCCAGTTCCTCGGACAGCCCATGCCTGCCTTGGTCGAGCAGTTTGACCACGGCGCTGGCCAGGGCATTCATGCTCTGCAGGGTCTGGGCCATGCTGCGTGCACCGCGCAGGCCGGGTTGCTCGGGGGCGCTGGCGTCTTCAGCGAGCTCCAGCTGTTCGGTCCAGGGTTGCAGCACCAACTGCGGCGCCAGGCGGCGAATCACATCGCCGCTGGCGGTGCCGGCGCGGTTGCGGGCAAAGCCGCTGATATGGTCGGCATGGCGGTGGGTCGCGACCACCGCATCGAGCTTGCCCGCGCACTTGGCTTCAATGTCCTGGGCAATCGCCAGCAGGCGCTGGCCCTGGGTGACGCCCTTGGGCATGCCCATGGACCCGAAATCGATCAGCACGTGGCGGCGCACCCCGCCTGGGTAGTTGAAGCGCAGCAGGAAGCAGTCGCCAAAACCGACCTGGTAGGCATAGAGGGTCAGGCTGGTCGGGTTCATGCTTGCTCCTCGCGCAGTGGCCCAACCTGCCAGGCGCGCTGGCGATGCAACTGGGCCAGCGGGTTGCGCAGGTCTAGCTCGCTGGTTTCCAGGCCGGCCAGGTAGCTCAAGCGGCGCAGCTGCCACTGGCCGTCATTGAGCGGGCGCTGGACGTGGTACTTGATGCGCCCGTACTGATCGAAAATCAGCGTACCGGCGCCATACACGGTGAGGGCGTCGGTGGTCTTGATCCAGGCCGGACGCGGGCTGATGTTGCACACGCTCTTGAGTTCGGCGCCAAAAATGTTGGCCTTCATGATGTATTCACAGACGCTTTCGCGCAGCAGCAGGCCGTCGGTGCCCAGGCGGATACTCGGGCGCACTGACACCACCTCGGTGTAGGCGCGCTCGTCGATACCCAGCGCCGCGCGGTTCTCCCAGAGAAAACGAAACACCTCTTCGTCGTCGCGCAGCATCGAGTCGAAATGGCTGTTGCGGTACTGCACCTGGCCGTTGTCGGCAAAGCCGTGCCAGCAACCGTCGCTGTCGGTGCGCGCCGCTGGCGGGACGATGCCGAAGGCCTCGAAGGTGGTGCGGATGATCAGCCGGTAGTCGTAGCGCGAATCGTCCGGAGCCACCTGGGCGTCGACGGTGAGCAGGGCGGCCAGGTAGTCGCCGAACTCCAGGTCCAGCGGCGGGCAGTAGTCCAGGGCGCGGATGGCGATGGTCAGCAGCTGGTCGGCGGCCTTGGCGCCTTCCTCGACCACTTCACGCAGGTTGTACAGGTTGTCGCCAAAATTGCCCAGCTCGCCCAGGCGCGCCACCCACAGGGCGAGCATGCTGCGCAGCATGGCGGCGGCGAAGATTTCGCCGCGGTTGTGGGCTTGGGCAAACTGCTCGTCGCTCAAGTAATCGGCCGACGGCGCCAGCATCACTGAGCGGCGCAGGGCATTGGCGCGCAGGCCTTCAAGCTGTTGGCCGAACTCTTCGCCGATGCCGAACAGCAGCGATTCGGCGAGGTTCTGTGGGCTCAGTTGATCGCCATTGAGCAGCCGGCGCTCGCCCTGCACGGTCAGCTCGATGCGTTCGCCATTGGTCAGGGCGAACTCGATGATTTCGCGCAGGGAAAACACCGACAGCAGCGCCACCACGTCGGCAAAGCCTTCGTGGAAGGCGGCCTGATCCGGCCCCGAGGCATTCATGAAGCCGCCGCGCAAGCCATCGAGAATCGCGTGGGTGGCCTCGTGGGCGACGATGTCGTGGGACAGGCAGGTGAACACGTGCTGGCCGTCCAGGCCCTTGAAGTAGCCGAACATCAAGGCGCGATCAGCCCGTGAATAAAAGGCGTTGGCCTCGACGAAGGCGTGCGGCACCACGTGCAACTGATGCCCTTCGAAGCCCCAGCCAACCCGGCGCCCCAAGGCCATCTCGAAGCGCGCCAGGGTACGCATGACCACCGCGTAGACGTGCTGGCAATGAAATGCCGGATTGCCCAGCAGCGCCTCGCCGGGCGGATCGAAGGGGTCGACCATCGCACCACTGGTGGCGTCCTGCTGGTAGGCGTGGGCGTGGTACAGCTGGTTGCGCGAGGCATCGAAGTCGACCACCTTCAGGCGGTAGCCGGTGGGGCCCAGGCCGAGGGTTTCCAGCGGCACGCTGACCCGGGCGAACAGCAGCTCGCCGCGGGCATTACGTACCGCCGGGTCCTGGGCGAGGATGGTGAAGGTCTGGGTGTTGGCTTTCACGACCATGGGCAACGCTCCTGTGCACCAGGCTTACATCAGCGGAACTGCAGTCAGGGTAGCTTCAACGGCTCGTATTCCAAGGGCGTTTCATTGCCCTTGCGGTCAATCCGGTAATGCTTGCCGTCACGTTTTACGATGGCCTGGCCGTCACGGAAGAAGGCCCGGCTGTCGTAGATATACGGTAGCACCAGCTTGCCGGAGAGATCGACGAAGCCCCATTTACCTTCCTTGGCCACGCTCAGCAGACCGTCGTTGACCAGCCGCCCGCCCCAGGTATTGTAGGCGATGGCGTCGTATTCGAAGGGCAGCACGACTTTGCCGGCGGTGTTCATCAGGCCGCTTTTGTCGCTGTCACTGTCGTTTAGCAACACTAGGCCCTTATCGGTGAGGGGCCGGGAGCTGAAACGCAGGGGGATAACCTGCTTGCCCTTGCGGTTGATCATGCCGTACCGGTTGTTCTTGGCGACCACCGCCAAACCGTCCTGGGCGTCACTGAAACTCTCTACCCAGTCATAATCGAAGGGGATCACGGTGCGCCCCTGGGCATCGATGTAGCCACATTCGGAAGACGACAGGCAGACGCCTGCCAGGCCATCTTTGAAATGCCCGGGGCGCGTGTAGATCGTCGGGATGACCAGCTTCCCGTTGCGATCCATGAAGCCCCATTTGTTGTTGATGCGCACGGCGGCCATGCCTTCGTGGAAGGTCGGTTGCAGGTCGATGGAGGGCGCCACGATGACCTTGCCGCTGGCGTCTTTAAAGCCATACAGGCCATTTTCTTTGAAACTCACCGGGTCGGCGGGGGTGAGGCTGCAGCCGGTCAGGGCAAGTCCCAGGCACAGTACCGGGAGGGAGCGAAGTAAAGCCTTCAATTCAGTGCATTCCTTGGCAAGGCGAGAGTAGGGCAAGGCGCGCACCTTAGCCGATCGCGCCACCTTTGCCCAGCCACTCAACCGCGGGCGAAAGCCTCAAGGCCGGCGCCTTCAAGACGGTAGCGCACCCATTCATCCTGGGGCAGGGCGCCCAGGGACTTATAGAACTGGATGGCCGGCTCGTTCCAGTCGAGCACGCTCCACTCCAGGCGCCCGCAGCCGTTCTCGCAGGCTTCGATGGCGATATGGCGCAGCAGCTGCTTGCCGGCGCCGCCACCGCGTTGCTCAGGGGTGATGTACAGGTCTTCGAGGTAGATGCCGTTGCGCCCAAGCCAGGTCGAGTAGCTGTAGAAGTACACCGCATAGCCGATGGCCTGGCCATCGCGCTCGCAGATCAGGCTCAGGGCCTTGGCGCCGTCGTCGAACAGGGTGCGCTCGATATCGGCCTGGGAGGCGATCACCTCGTGGACGGCGCGTTCGTAGTCGGCAAGTTCGGTGATGAAGGCGAGGATCTGGGCGGCGTCGTCGCGCCGGGCGGGGCGGATGGTCAGGCTCATGGCAGGCTTCCGGCAAGTAAAGGAGCCGCCCATGTTAGCGGGAACTGGTCATCAGTGTTAGCGCACGGCATGCTAGGGCCACGCTCGAATTCCCAAGGCCACTAAAGGAACCTGCGATGACCTGGTCCGCCGCGCAGTACAGCACCTTCGAGAACGAACGCACGCGCCCGGTGCGCGATCTGGTGGCGGCGTTGCCCAACCAGACGGTTGCCCGCGCCGTGGACCTTGGCTGCGGTCCGGGCAACTCCACGCAAGTGCTCGCCAGCCGCTACTCCGAGGCGCAGGTCACAGGCGTCGACAGTTCCGAAGACATGATCGCCGCGGCCCGCCAGCGCTTGCCGCAACTGGCGTTCGAAGTCGGTGATATCGGCAACTGGAGCGCCGAACAGGGCGTCGATGTGATCCTCGCCAACGCCTCGCTGCAGTGGTTGCCCGACCACGCGCTGCTGTACCCGCACCTGGTGCGTCAGCTGACGGCCGGTGGCAGCCTGGCCATCCAGACCCCGGACAACCTCGATGAACCGGCCCACCGGCAGATTCGCGAGATCGCAAGGCTGGGTAGCTGGGCCGGCAAGGTCGGTGACCTGCAGTTGCCGCCACGGCACACCGCCGCCTATTACTACGATGTGCTCAGCCCCCATTGCCGGCGGGTCGATGTCTGGCGCACCACCTATTACCACCCGCTGGCAGGCGGCGCGCCGGCAGTGGTGGAGTGGTTCAAGGGATCGGCGCTGCGGCCGTATCTGGCGGCGCTGGATGCCCAGGAGCAGGCAGACTTTTTACAGTACTACCTGCAGGCCATGGAGCAGGCTTATCCGCTGGCGGCCGATGGCACGGTGCTGTTGCCATTCCCGCGGCTGTTTATCGTTGCAACCCGTTAAGCGATGCGTTGCTGGCGGCGCGCCTGCCACTGGCGCAACACGCGCAGGTAGACCAGGCCGTTGACCAGCACCACCACCGCGCCGAGCACCAGTTGGATGCTTGGTGTCAGCCCGGCCGGGTAGATGATCGGCCAGATGTAGTGCTCGATGAAACCGCCTTCGTAACCGGCCAGGCCCGAGGCCTGGCGCAGGCGGTTTTCCCATTCGGTGAGCGGGCAGGTGAGGTGAAAGAACTCCACGGCCGTCCCCCAGCACACCGCCGGCAGGTGCCACCACATCGCGCCGCGCCATTTGAGTACCAGCAAACCGCCAAACAGCACGAACAGAATGAAACACAAGTGAAACAGCACCAGACCATCGGCGCCCAGGCGGTAAAGCATGACGATTCCTTCCTCGGGGGGGGGGATTTTCCTGTAGTCACCATGATATAGGCATTCGTGGGTCGGTACGATTGCCATGAACCGCCTGGCCGAGGCATGCTGGGGCCTTTCTGCCCGCGGAGCCCGCCATGGAAGCCTCGACCCTGCTGCTCTATGTTATCGCCGCCAGCGCGGTGATGATCACCCCCGGCCCGGCCATGCTCCTGGCCCTGAATAATGGCGCTTCCCATGGCATGCGCGTGGCGGGGTTCGGCATGGCCGGGGCGATGCTCTCCGACCTGCTGTTGATCGCCGCGGTGGGCTGCGGCCTGGGCGCCTTGCTGCAAGCCTCGGAACAGCTGTTCAGTGTGGTCAAGTGGGTGGGCGCGGTGTACCTGCTGTACCTGGCCTGGGTGCTTTGGCGGGCGCCGAGCAGCGCTTTGCAACGTAGCGCGGTGAGCGCTGGCGCCAGCGGGCGTTCGGCGTTCTTGCGGGCCTTGTTCGTGGGTTTGTCCAACCCCAAGGGCTTGCTGTTCTTCTCGGCGTTCCTGCCGCAGTTCATTCGCCCTGAACAACCGGTGGCCGAGCAGTACCTGGTGCTGGCGATCACCAGCGCGGCGATCGACGGGGTGATGATGGCCGTCTACGCCTATGGCGGGCGTCACGCCATGCGGCGCTTTTCGGCGCGCACCCTGCAGTGGATCAACCGCAGTTGCGCCGGCATGCTGGCGGCGCTGGCGGTGGGCTTGAGCCTGTACCGGCGCAGTGAACTGCGCTGAGGGCAAACAGGCGAGGGAGGCTCAATGAGCCTCCCTCGCTGTTTTTACCCTCTGCCTCAGGACGCTTCGCAATACGGGTTGCGCGGGTCATGCAGCCAGTCGAGGAACGGCTTGCCGGTGTCCTGCGGGACCATCTCGATGCAGTCCTGCACCGGGCAGGTGATCTGGCACAGGTTGCAGCCCACGCATTCGGCGTCGATCACCTCGTAGCGGTGGCTGCCGTCGGCCTGCTTGAGGTTGGCGATGGCCTGGTGCGAGGTGTCTTCACAGGCGATGTGGCAGCGGCCGCAACCGATGCACGCTGCCTGGTCGATCTTGGCCACCACCTGGTAGTTGATGTCCAGGTACTTCCAGTCGGTGGTGTGGCTCACGGCGCGGCCCTGGAATTCCTTGAGGCTGCGGTAGCCCTGGCTGTCCATCCAGCGCGAAAGGCCGTCCTTCATTTCGTCGACGATGCGAAAACCATGCAGCATCGCCGCCGTGCACACCTGCACCGCGCCGCAGCCGAGGGCGACGAATTCGGCGGCGTCACGCCAGCTGCCAATGCCGCCAATACCGCAGATCGGCAGGCCGTGGGTGGCCGGGTCGCGGGCGATTTCGGCGACCATGTTCAGGGCGATCGGCTTGACCGCCGAGCCGCAGTAGCCGCCGTGGGTGCTCATGTCGCCGACGATGGGCAGGGCGACCATGCGTTCAAGGTCGACGCTGGTGATCGAGTTGATGGTGTTGATCAGCGACACCGCGTCGGCGCCACCGCGATGGGCGGCGCGGGCCGACTGGCGGATGTCGGTGATGTTCGGCGTCAGCTTGACGATCACCGGCAGCGAGCAGTAGGTCTTGCACCAGCGGGTGACCTGTTCGACGTACTCGGGAACCTGGCCGACCGCCGCGCCCATGCCGCGTTCGGGCATGCCGTGGGGGCAGCCGAAGTTGAGTTCGATGCCGTCGGCGCCGGTGGCTTCGACCAGCGGCAGGATGGCTTTCCACGACTCTTCGACGCAGGGCACCATCAGCGACACGATCAGCGCGCGGTCAGGCCAGTCCTTTTTCACCTGGGTGATTTCGCGCAGGTTGATCTCCAGGGAGCGGTCGGTGATCAGTTCGATGTTGTTGATGCCCATGACTTCGCGGTTGACCCCGTAGTGCGCCGAATAGCGCGACGAGACGTTGACCGCGGCGGGGTCTTCGCCCAGGGTTTTCCAGACTACGCCACCCCAGCCGGCCTGGTAGGCGCGGACCACGTTGTAGGCCTTGTCGGTGGGCGGTGCGGAGGCCAGCCAGAACGGGTTGGGCGCCTTGATGCCAGCGAATTCGATCGACAGGTCAGCCATTATGCAGCCTCCACATTGAGCATCAGGTGCGCATGCATGGCCTCGGCGGCCAGCTTGCCGTGCTGCACGGCCTGGACGGTGAGGTCCTGGCCGAGCTGGGTGCAATCGCCGCCGGCATAGACGCCGGGCAGGCTGGTGCGCAGCTGTTCGTCAACGCGAATGCGCTCGCCGTCGCGGGCCAGTTGCTGCCCGCTGCTGTCGCTCAGGGCGCTGTCATCGAACACCTGGCCGATGGCTTTGAAGATCGCGTCGGCGGCCAGCTCGAAGGTTTCCCCGGTTGGCTGCAGGCGGCCATCAAGCAGATACGTGCGGGCAAAACGCATGCCGCGCACCCGGCCCTGATCGTCGAGCAATACTTCCTCAGGTTGGGCCCAGGTCAGCAGGCGTACCTGGTTCTCCTTGGCGATGTGTTGCTCGTGTTCGGTGGCGCCCATGTCCTCGACGCCACGGCGGTACACCAGGTTGACGTCGCGGGCACCGAGACGGGCCATCTGCACGGCCATGTCGATGGCGGTGTTGCCGGCGCCGAGGACGATGCAGCGGCCGGCCACGGGCAGGGCGCTGAGGTCATCGGCCTGGCGCAGTTCGCGGATGTACTCGGTGGCGGCGAGCATGCCCGGCGCCGCTTCGTTGGTAAGGCCCAACTGGCGTACGGCATTCAGGCCCAGACCGAGGAACACCGCGTCGAACTGCTGTTGCAGCTCGGCCAGGCTGAGGTTGTCGCCCAGCACCTGGCCGTGGCGGATTTCGATGCCGCCGATCTGCAGGACGAAATCCACCTCGCGCTGGGCGAAGTCGTCCACCAGCTTGTACTTGGCGATCCCGTATTCATTGAGGCCGCCGGCTTTTTCCCGGGCTTCGAAAATCACCACGTCATGGCCGTGCCAGGCCAGCCGATGGGCGCAGGAAAGCCCTGCCGGGCCGGCACCCACTACGGCAATGCGCTTACCGGTGCTGGCGGCGCGCTGGAACGGGTGCTGGGCAAACTCGGCGTGGTCCACGGCATAGCGCTGCAACAGGCCGATCAGCACCGGCGCGCATTCCTGGTGGTTGTTGCGCACGCAGGCCTGCTGGCAAAGGACTTCGGTGGGGCATACCCGCGCACAACTGCCGCCGAGGATATTGGCCGAAAGGATCTTCTGCGCCGCGCCCTGGACGTTCTCCTGGTGGATGTTGCGGATGAACGAGGGAATGTCGATCTCGCTGGGGCAGGCGTTGACGCACGGGGCATCAAAGCAGTACAGGCAGCGCGAGGCTTCCAGCTCGGCCTGGCGGGCGGTCAACGGCGGTGCCAGGTCGCTGAAGTGCTCGGCGAGGGTGGCGTTGTTCTCGGACGGTCGGGGGAGGTGGTTGAGGGAATCGATCACGGTGGGTTCCTCTTTTTTTCTTGTTTTTTGGGAAGGCTTCGCCTTCCATCGCGGGTCAAGCCCGCTCCCACATGTGGGAGCGGGCTTGACCCGCGATGCTCTTCAGCGCTTAACGGCAACCGGCCGGGAATGCTCGGCCCGCTTGCTGAGCAGATCGAACACCGCCGGGTACGCCGGCCGCTCGATGTAACGCCCGGCACCGCGCTCGGCGCGCAGGTCGCCGTTGGCCCAGACCAGCTTGCCCTGGCTGATGGTGTGGCTGGGGATGCCGCGCACGGTCTTGCCTTCGAAGATGTTGAAGTCAACCTTTTGATGGTGCGTGGCGGCCGAGAGGGTCCGCGTGCCTTGCGGGTCCCAGAGCACCAGGTCGGCATCGGCACCCACGCGCAGGGCGCCCTTGCGCGGGAACAGGTTGAAGATCTTCGCGGTGTTGGTTGAGGTCAGGGCGACGAAGTCCTGCATCGACAACTTGCCGCTGTTGACCCCTTCGTCCCAGAGCACCGCCATGCGGTCCTCGATGCCGGCAGTGCCGTTGGGGATACGGCTGAAGTCGTCGCGCCCGGCGGCTTTCTGCTCTGCGCAGAAGCAGCAATGGTCGGTGGCGGTGGTGTGCAGGTTGCCCGATTGCAGGCCATGCCACAGTGCCTCCTGGTGGCCTTCCTGGCGCGGGCGGAACGGCGGGCTCATGACGTAGCCGGCAGCGGTTTGCCAATCGGGGTGACGGTAGACGCTGTCGTCCAGCAGCAGGTGGCCGGCCAGCACTTCACCGTACACCTGCAGCCCCTTGTTGCGCGCGTAGGTGATTTCATCCAAGGCTTCGCGGGTCGAGACATGCACCAGGTACAGTGGCGTGCCCAGGGTTTCGGCGATGCGAATGGCGCGGCTGGCGGCTTCACCTTCGACCTGCGAGGGCCTTGATAGCGGGTGCGCTTCCGGGCCGGTGATGCCCTGGGCCAGCAGCTTGCGCTGCAGGTGATAGACCAGCTCGCCGTTCTCGGCATGCACGGTGGGCACCGCGCCCAGTTCCAGGCAGCGCTCGAAGCTGGCGACCAGGGTGTCGTCGGCGGCCATGATCGCGTTCTTGTAGGCCATGAAGTGCTTGAAGCTGTTGATCCCGTGTTGGCTGACCAACTCGGCCATCTCTTCACGCACCTGCTCGCTCCACCAGGTGATGGCGACGTGAAAACCGTAGTCGCTGGCCGACTTCTCGGCCCAGCCACGCCACTGGTGAAAGGCTTCGAGCAGCGACTGCTGCGGGTTGGGGATGACGAAGTCGATGATCGAGGTGGTACCACCGGCCAGGCCCGCGGCGGTGCCGCTGTAGAAGTCTTCGCTGGCCACGGTGCCCATAAAGGGCAGTTGCATGTGGGTGTGCGGGTCGATGCCGCCGGGCATCAGGTACTGGCCGCTACCGTCGATCACTTCACAGCCGGCCGGCACCTCAAGGTCACTGCCGATGGCCTTGATCACGCCGTCGGCACACAAGACATCGGCACGGTAGCTTTCTTCATGGGTAATCAGGGTGGCGCCACGAATCATAAGCGTCATCAGATGCTCCTCGCAGGCTTGACCGGTTGTTACCGGTTCTAGGTTTTGTACTTTTTCAGCGTAGGCGAAAACCTGTCATCGCTGACAGGAATTGAATCTAGTTGGCGATTTTGGATAGGGCAAATATTTAATTTATAAGCTTATATTCAATATAAGTAGATGATTTATAAGGTTTATATGTTTTTTGGCGTGACAAGAGAAAACGACCAGTGGTCCTGTCGTTCTTGACAGGTTGTGGAAATGGTCAAGATTTCTCATGGGCAGCCGTGATTGCCCACATGCCAGTGCAATGCAACCAACTCCCAAAAACACAACAACAGTGGAGCGGCCATGCAGCAGACCAGATCGCAGGTGAGCGAACGCGACGGCTTGTATGAACTCGACGCCGGCAGCGACGTCCTCGACAGCCCCCGCTACAACCACGATATCGCCCCGACCAAGGTGCACGAGCGCACCTGGAACAAATGGCACATCACCGCGCTGTGGGTCGGCATGTCGATCTGCGTGCCGACCTACACCCTCGGCGGCGTGCTCACCGCCTATTTCGGCCTGACCGTGGGCGAGGCGTTGTTGGCGATCCTGCTGGCCAATACCGTGGTATTGATCCCGCTGACCTTGAATGCCTTTCCCGGCACCAAGTACGGCATTCCCTTTCCGGTGCTGCTGCGTTCGTCCTTCGGCATCCTCGGCTCCAACGTGCCGTGCCTGATCCGCGCCCTGGTGGCCTGCGGCTGGTTTGGCATCCAGACGATGTTCGGCGGCCTGGCCATTCATCTGTTTCTCGGATCGTTGTCAGCCGACTGGAAGGCGCTCGGCGGCACTGGCGAGGTGATCGGCTTCATGCTGTTCTGGTGCCTGAACCTGTGGGTGGTGCTGCGCGGCGCCGAGTCGATCAAGTGGCTGGAAACCCTGTCGGCGCCGTTGCTGGTGCTGGTGGGCGCCGGGCTGCTGGTGTGGGCCTTGCCCAACGTCTCGATCAGCGAGCTGATGGCCCAGCCGCCCAAGCGCTCGGAAGGCGCCAGCGTGTACGGCTACTTTTTTGCCGGGCTGACCGCCATGGTCGGTTTCTGGGCCACTTTGTCGCTGAACATCCCTGACTTCAGCCGCTACGCGAAAAGCCAGAAGGACCAGATCCTCGGGCAGATCTTCGGCCTGCCGCTGACCATGTTCCTGTTTGCCGCCCTCGGCGTGGTACTGACCGCCGCCTCCGCCTCGCTGGTGGGCGAAACCGTGTCCGACCCGGTCAGTCTCATTGGCCATATCCAGAGCCCGATGTGGGTGGCGCTGGCCATGGCCCTGATCATCATCGCCACGCTGTCGACCAACACTGCAGCGAACATCGTCTCGCCGACCAACGACTTCCAGAACCTCGCGCCGAAATGGATCGGCCGCACCACGGCGGTACTGCTGACCGGCCTGGTCGGCTTGCTGCTGATGGGCCATGAGCTTCTGAAAAAGCTCGGCTGGATCGTCAGCGACGTGAGCCTGGAGAGCGTCTATTCCAACTGGCTGCTGGGCTATTCCAGCCTGCTCGGGCCGATTGCCGGGATCATGGTGGTGGACTACTTCATCACCCGCAAACAGACCCTGGACCTCGCCGGCCTGTACCGCGACGACGTCTATCCGGCCTGGAACGCCGCTGGCTTCATCGCTTTCGGCGTACCGGTGGCGCTGACCCTGCTGTCGTTGCACAGCACCGCCTTCAGCTGGTTCTACGACTTTGGCTGGTTCACCGGCTCCGCGCTGGGCGGGTTGATCTACTTCGCCCTTGGCAGCCTCAGGGCGGCCCGTACCGCCAACCTCAAACCCACCGTGTAACCCTTAAGGCCCGCAGAGGCCAGACACGTGATGCAGGAGAACACCATGCAAACAGCTCAGGACGTTCTGCAATCGACCCAACGGCATATCAACGGCGAGCGCTTGTGGCAGTCGCTGATGGAGCTGGCCCAACTGGGCGCCACGGTCAAGGGCGGCGTCTGCCGCCTGGCCCTGACCGATCTCGATCGTCAGGCCCGCGACCTGTTCGTCAAATGGACCCAGGAAGCCGGTTGCACGGTGAGCATCGATGGCGTCGGCAACATCTTCGCCCGCCGCCCGGGGCGCAACCCGCAACTGCCGCCGGTGATGACCGGCAGCCATATCGACACCCAGCCCACCGGCGGCAAGTTCGACGGCTGCTTTGGCGTGCTGGCCGGGCTGGAAGTGCTGCGCACCCTCAATGACCTCAAGGTCGAGACCGAGGCGCCGCTGGAAGTGGTGGTGTGGACCAACGAAGAGGGCTCGCGTTTTGCCCCGTGCATGATGGGCTCGGGGGTGTTTGCCGAGAAATTCACCCTGGCCGAAACCCTGGCCAAGACCGACGCCGAAGGCATCACCGTCGGCGCGGCGCTCAATGCCATTGGCTATGCCGGGCCGCGGGCGGTCAGCGGCCATCCGGTGGGCGCGTATTTCGAGGCGCATATCGAACAGGGGCCGATCCTTGAAGACCAGCACAAGACCATCGGCGTGGTACTCGGCGCGCTTGGGCAGAAGTGGTTCGACCTGACCCTGCGCGGCGTCGAGGCGCATGCCGGGCCCACGCCGATGCACCTGCGCAAGGATGCCCTGGTCGGCGCCAGCGCGGTGGTGGCAGCAGTCAACCGCGTGGCCCTGGAGCACCAGCCCCATGCGTGTGGCACGGTCGGTTGCCTGCAGGCCTATCCGGGGTCGCGCAACGTCATACCTGGCGAGGTGCGCATGACCCTGGATTTCCGTCACCTGGAGCCGGCGCGGCTGGATTCGATGATTGCCCAGGTCAAGGAGGTGATCAGCAGCACCTGTAAGCAGCATGGGTTGACCCAAAGCCTGACGCCGACCGCCGACTTTCCCCCGCTGTACTTCGACGAGGGCTGCGTGGAGGCGGTGCGCAGCGCGGCCAAGGGCCTGGGGCTGTCGCACATGGATATCGTCAGTGGCGCCGGGCATGACGCGATCTTCGTCGCTGAACTGGGGCCGGCGGGGATGATCTTCGTGCCCTGCGAAGGCGGGATCAGTCATAACGAAATCGAGAATGCCGCGCCTGAAGACCTGGCCGATGGCTGCGCGGTGCTGTTGCGCTCGATGTTGGCGGCGGCGCAGGCGGTGGCGCGGGGCAGGGAGGCGGCTTAGGGCCTATCGCAGGTCAAGCCCGCTCCCACAGGAGATGGACTGCCCCCAAGAAGTTGGACACCAATCCAACCTTTGGGGCAGCCCAGGATGTGGGAGCGGGCTTGACTCGCGATGGGACTAAAGGCTGTCCTGGACCATCTGCAAAAACGTCGCCACCAGCCGCCGTGAGCTCTGCTCGCGCAAGCACACCAGGGTTTCGGTCAAACGCCGCTGGCAATCGACAATCGGCAAGGCACACACCCGCGCATCGGCGCCGAACTCGGCGGCCGACACCACCCCCACACCAATCCCCACCACCACCGCCTCGCGCGCCGCTTCCCGGCCTTCGACCTGGATTGCCGCGCGGATGCGCAGGCCGGCGCGGGCCATTTCTTCTTCCAGCGTCTGGCGGGTTACGGAGCCCGGTTCACGCAGCACGATCGGCGTGTCGTCCAGGTCAGCCAGGCTGATTGAGCCGCGGCTGGCCCACGGGTGGTGGTGCGACACAAAGGCAACCATCGGGTCGCTGCGCATCGGCACGCACAGTAGCCGCTCGTCATCCACATCTCGGCCGAGCAGGGCGAGGTCGGCCTGATAGTTGAACAGCCGCAGCAGCGACTCGTCGGTGTTGCCGGTTTCGATCTTGACGCTGATCCCCGGGTATTGCTGGCAGAAGCGGGCGATCTGCGGCAGCACGTGCACCGGCGCATCCACCGCCAGCACCAGCGTGCCGGTCTGCAGGGCACGCGAATCCTGCAGCAGTTCATGGGCTTCAGCTTCGCAGACGAACAGGCGCTGAGTGATCGCCAGCAGGCGCTCGCCCAGGTCGGTCAGTTGCACCGAACGTTTATTACGGTGAAACAGCAATACGCCGAAGCGTTCTTCGAGTTTGCGCACCTGGTCGGAGATCGCCGGCTGGGTCAGAAACAACCGCTCGGCGGCGCGGGTGAAGTTGCCGTGTACGGCAACCGCGTGGAAAGCCTTCAACTGAGCATGGGACACCGACATCGCAGCACCTGTTACAAGCTGAGCTTATTTGTGAAATACGATAAATCGATTTTATTTATCAGTCAGTAATTGTTTCCATCTGAGCAGGTGACGGGTTCGACCGGCCGTCACGCAGTGCGCAACACAACAACAAAACAGGCGTTTTTTCCAAATTCTGCCGGCACACTCAGCTTCCGAGGTCAGATCCACCATGAACAACTACGTCGCAGATATCAAACGTTGGCGCGTGCAGATTTTTGCCATCACCTGGCTGGCCTACGCCGCGTTCTACTTCACCCGCAAAGCCTTTTCGGTGGCCAAGCTTGGCATCGCCGAAGACCCAAGCTTTACCCTCGACAAAATGGCCATGGCCAACCTCGACGCCATCTACCTGACCGCCTACGCAGTCGGGCAGTTTACCTGGGGCATGCTCGCCGACCGCTTTGGCCCGCGGGTGGTGGTGCTCGGTGGCCTGGTGATCTCTGCCGCCGCAGCGGTGGTGATGGGCAGCTACGCGACCTTCCCGATCTTCGCCACCTGCATGCTGGTCCAGGGCCTGGCGCAGTCGACCGGCTGGGCCGGGCTGTGCAAGAACATCGGCAGCTTCTTCCCCTCGTCACAGCGTGGGCGGGTGCTGGGGTTGTGGAGTTCATGCTATGCCTTCGGCGGCCTGGTGGCGTCGCCGTTCGCCGGCTGGTGGGCCTATACCCTGATCGGCAGCTGGCACGCGGCGTTCATCTCCAGCGCGGCGGTGGTGGCAGTGGTGGCGCTGCTGTTCTTCATCTTCCAGCGCAACAAGCCCGAAGACGTCGGCTTGCCGGCCGTGGAGCCGGAGCCTGAAAGCATGGTCCCGGGTTCGAGCCTTTGCAGTATCTGGGCACCGCTGCGCGAGATTCTGCGCAACCGCACGGTGCTGACCCTGGGCCTGGCGTATTTTCTGCTCAAGCCGGCGCGCTACGCGATTCTGCTCTGGGGCCCGGTGATCGTCTTCGAACAGATGCCCTCGGTGGGCAAGGTCGGTGCGGCGATCATCCCTACCGCCTTCGAGCTGGCGGGTTTGCTGGGCCCGATCATGATTGGCCTGGCGTCAGACAAACTCTTCGGCGCCCGGCGCATGCCGGCCTGCGTGATCAGCCTGGTGGTGCTGACCGTGACCCTCGGGCTGTTCATGGCCGCGCTCAATACCGGCAGCGTAATCCTGGTGGTGGCTTTGCTGTTCGTCATGGGCCTGACCCTGTACGGGCCGGATTCGATGATCAGCGGCGCTGCGGCCATCGACTTCGGCACCGCCAAGGCCGGCGCCACTGCGGCAGGCTTCGTCAACGGCTGCGGGTCGGTCGGGGCGATTCTCGGTGGCCTGCTGCCGGGCTACTTCGACAGCGTCACGGTGTTCATCGTCTTTGCCGGCTGCGCGCTGTTCTCCGCCCTGGTGCTGCTGCCGCACTGGAACAGCCGCCCGGCCAGCGCCGAGCACACTCCGGCGGTCGCCCCCAACACGGCCATGGCTATCAAACCGCTGCGTACTTGAACTTAAAAGGAAGCCCACATGAGACCGTTCTGGCTACAACAGGCGCTGGACCAGGAAGTTGCACCCGCGTGCCCGCCGCTGGCGGGCGATATCGACTGCCAGGTGTGCATTGTCGGTGGTGGTTACACCGGCCTGTGGACGGCGCTCATGCTCAAAGCGCACGCCCCGGCGTTGGATGTCGTGCTGATCGAAGCCGATATCTGCGGCGCCGGTGCCAGCGGGCGCAACGGCGGTTGCGCGCTGTCCTGGTCGGCCAAGTATTTCACCCTTGAGCGGCTGTTTGGGGTGGAGGAGGCAGTGCGCCTGGTCAAGGCTTCGGAGCAGAGCATCTACGCCATCGGCGAGTTCTGCCAGGCCCATGGCATCAACGCCGACTATCGCCTGGACGGCACCCTGTACACGGCCACCAATCGCGCCCAGGTCGGCGCAACCGATGGCGTGATCGCAGCGCTTGAGCGCCAGGGTATCAACTCGTTCCGGCGCCTGGCGGTGGAGCAGGTGCAGCGTCTGGCAGGCTCGGCCAAGCACCTGGAGGGCTGGTTCTCACCGGCCGCGGCTACGGTGCAGCCGGGCAAGTTGGTGCGCGGCCTGCGCCGGATTGCCTTGCAAAAGGGTGTGCGCATTCATGAAGGCACGGCCATGACCGGCTTGCAGGAAGGGCCGCAGGCGCTGGTCGAGACGGTCACTGGCACTGTCCGCGCCGGCCGCGTGGTGCTGGCCCTCAATGCCTGGATGGCGCGGGCCTTCCCGCAGTTCGAACGCAGCGTGGCGATTGTCTCCAGCGACATGATCATCACCGAGCCGCAACCGCAGTTGCTCGAACAGATCGGCTTGAGCAGCGGCATCAGCGTGCTCGATTCGCGGATCTTCGTGCATTACTACCACAACACCAGCGATGGTCGGCTGATGCTCGGCAAGGGCGGCAACACTTTCGCCTATGGCGGGCGCATGCTGCCGGTGTTCGACCAGCCGTCGCCCTACGAGCCGTTGCTGCGCCGCAGCCTCGGCGAGTTCTTCCCGGCGCTGACCCAGGTGCCGATCGCCGCGACCTGGAACGGGCCGTCGGACCGTTCGGTGACCGGTTTGCCGTTCTTCGGCAGGCTCAACGGCCAGGGCAATGTGTTTTATGGCTTTGGTTATTCCGGCAGCGGCGTTGGCCCCTGCCACATGGGCGGGCAGATACTCTCATCACTGGCCCTGGGCCTGGACAACCAATGGACCCGTTCGCCGCTGGTCAACGGCCCGCTGGGCTATTTCCCGCCGGAGCCGATCCGCTACCTGGGCTCGCTGATGGTGCGCAATGCCATCCGTCGCAAGGAACAGGCCGAAGACAACGGTCGCCGCCCGCGCCACTTCGATGTGCGCCTGGCGCGATTTGCCGCTGCCGCGGGCAAGGCCGACAAGGGCTGACCGGTTTTTTTGTCGATGGCCTGCGGAGCGTATAAACTGCTTGCCACTTTGGCCGGTCGCTACCTGAACCGGCACCTGAAACAAGAGAGTCGAGATGGGCGCACAGTGGAAAGCCAAGCATAGAGAAGTAGCAGCCAACGCCAAAGGCAAGATCATGGGCAAGCTGTCCAAAGAGATCCAGATCGCGGCCAAGTCCGGCGCCGACCCGGACATGAACCCGCGCCTGCGCCTGGCCATCGAGCAAGCCAAAAAGGCTTCGATGACCCGCGAGACCCTTGAGCGTGCTATCCGCAAGGGTGCCGGCCTGGACGGCGACGCGGTGCAGTACACCGCCGTGACCTATGAAGGTTTTGCCCCGCACCAGGTGCCGCTGATCGTCGAGTGCCTGACCGACAACGTCAACCGCACCGTGGCGCAGATCCGCGTACTGTTCCGCAAGGGTCAACTGGGCGCTTCCGGCTCGGTGGCCTGGGATTTCAACCACGTCGGCCTGATCGAAGCCACGCCGAACAGCCCTGACGCTGATCCGGAAATGGCCGCCATCGAAGCCGGCGCCCAGGACTTTGCCGAAGGCGAAGAAGAGGGCGCGACCCTGTTCATCACCGACACCACCGACCTCGACGCCGTGCAGAAAGCCTTGCCGGGTCAAGACTTCACCGTGGTCTCGGCGAAAATCGGCTACACCCCGAAGAACCCGGTCAGCACCCTGAGCGATGAGCAGATGGAAGAGGTTGAAGCCTTCCTGCAGGCGATCGACGATAACGATGACGTGCAGAACGTTTATGTAGGTCTGGCGGGTTAAGCCTTCAGGGCCTCATCGCGGGGCAAGTCGAGGCGTCGCACCGCCGCTCCCACAGTGTGTAGGAGCGGCGGTGCGACGCCTCGACTTGCCCCGCGATTCAGACACCGCGAAGCTGCTGACAGACCTCGTTGAAGCTTGGCCGACGCATTACCTCAGCCTGCACACAACCCCGCTGCACCGCCCTCAATCCCTCGCAATCCCCCTCGCAACACGCCAGCAATTCCCCTAGCAAAACCCCAAACGCCAATACCTCGATCCGCTGCAACGCTTCAGCCGCCACACTGCCATCCAGGGGGTGAAACGACGCCGCGCCAAAATCCCCCAGCAAGCAGTCGCCAGCCTCATCACACAGCACATTGTGCGCATACAGGTCGCCATGGGTAATGCCGTGCCCGTGCAGGTGCGCGCCCACTGCAGCAATGGCGCTGGCCAGGTGCTGCACGCTGGCCAGGCTCAGGCGTCGCTCGGGCGGATAACAATCGCGGGTGCACGAGTCCAGGCTCGGCGGCCCGGCCAGGTTGAACCAGCTCGGCTCGATCAACTGCATCACCAGTGCCGGCAAGTGCTGCGGGTGGTTGTCAATGCGCCCGGCCAGGCGGACCAGTTGCGGGTGATCGCCCGCCGCAATGCAGGCGCTCATTTCGTTGAGCGGCAAGCCGTCGCTGGTGATCTCGCCTTTGTATAGCTTGACCGCCACCGGCGCGCTCTGCTGCTGCCAGCGGGCCTGGTGAATGACCCCGGACGCGCCCTGGCCCAACACCTGTTCAAGGCTGATCTGCTGCCAGTCAATCACCTGGCAATGGCCAGGATCCTCCGGTGTGCAGTAACCCGTCGCCATTGGGTTGCCGGCGTAGGCCAGCCAGGCCAGGCGCGGCATCTGCAGCAGCCAGTCGGGCAGAGCGGGCAGTTGGTTGGCCGACAGGCGCAGCAGTTCAAGCTTGGTGCAGCGCGCGAGGCTCGCCGGTAGCGCGCGCAGGCGGTTGCCGGCGAGCATCAGCTTTTGCAGATCGGGGCAGTCGCCCAAGGCCTCGGGCAAGGTTTCGATGTGGTTGTCGGTGAGCACCAGGGCGCGCAGCCGGGGTGGCAGCGCGGCGCCGCTGACCTGCGCGATCTGGTTGCTCTTGAAGCCGACCATTTCCAGCATCGGGCATTGGCCGATGCCTTCGGGCAGGTGGTGAAAGCGGTTTTGCGAGCAGAACAGCACCTTGAGTTGGTGCAAGCGGCCGAGATCCCCAGGCAAGTCGCTGAGGCGGTTGCCGGTCAGGTTGAGCACTTGCAGGCTGTCGGCCAGGTCGAAAATTTCCCGTGGGAACTGTTCCAGCCCGCAGGCCAGGTCGAGGCGGGTAATGCCCGCCAGACGGCCGGCTTTGAGGTCTTCAAGGGTATGCATGGGGGCTACGGCAGGCTCGTCAATAATCGCCGCCCATCATACCGGCAAGATGCGACTTAAGTCCCATGGCACACTGACAACTGCGGTCCATACTCGAAGCTCGCCCTTTATTAATAACAACAAGTTCAGGGTTTTACATTCGATGACATACCAGCACAGCTACGCCCGCTCCATCGCCGATCCTGCCGCCTTCTGGGCCGAACAGGCCGACCACCTGGCCTGGTACCGCAAGCCCCTGCAAACCCTTGTTGAAAATGCCGATGGCACCCACCAGTGGTTCGCCGACGGCCGCCTCAATAGCTGCTACCTGGCCCTTGATCATCAGATCGAGCAAGGCCGTGGCGAGCAGACTGCGCTGATCTACGACTCGCCGGTAACCGGCAGCCAGCAGCAGTTCAGCTACAACCAACTGCGCGATGAAGTGGCGCGCCTGGCCGGGCTGTTGCGCGACCTTGGGGTCGAGAAGGGCGACGGGGTGATCATCTACATGCCTATGGTGCCCCAGGCGGCCATGGCCATGCTCGCCTGTGCGCGCATCGGTGCGGTGCATTCGGTGGTGTTTGGTGGCTTTGCCGCCAACGAGCTGGCCCTGCGCATCGACGATGCCCGGCCCACGCTGCTGCTGACCGCCTCGTGCGGGCTGGAGTTCGACCGGGTCATCGAGTACAAGCCGCTGGTGGACCGCGCCTTGCAACTGGCCAGGCACCAGCCGCGCCAGGTGCTGGTGCTGCAACGCCCGCAAGCCACCGCAACCCTGGTCGCAGGCCGCGACCTGGACTGGCTCAAGGCCTTGGCCACGGCCAGCCCGGTGGCGCCGGTGGAACTGGCTGCCGCCGACCCGCTGTACATCATGTACACCTCCGGCACCACCGGCAAACCCAAGGGGATCGTCCGCGAGAACGGCGGTAACGCCGTGGCCCTGCGCTTTGCCATGCGCCACATCTATGGCATGCAGGCGGGTGACGTGTGGTGGGGGATTTCCGATGTCGGTTGGGTGGTCGGCCATTCGCTGATCGTCTACGGGCCGTTGATGAATGGCTGCACCACGGTGTTCTACGAAGGCAAGCCGATCCGCACCCCGGATGCTGGTGCCTATTGGCGGGTGGTCGAGCAGTACCGGGTCAACGGCCTGTTCTGCGCGCCCACCGCCATGCGCGCGATCCGCAAGGAAGACCCCGACGGTGCGCTGCTGCGCCGCTATGACCTGAGCTCCCTGCGCCAGCTGTTTCTGGCCGGTGAGAAACTCGATTCCAGCACCCATCAATGGCTGGAGGCAACCAGCGGCAAGACCGTGCACGACCACTGGTGGCAGACCGAAACCGGCTGGCCGGTGACCGCGCCTTGCGTGGGCATGGAGGGCAGTGCGGCGCGGCCGGGTTCGAGCAACCGGGCGGTGCCGGGCTACAACGTGCGGGTGCTGGATGATGACGGGCATCTGCTGGGCGCCAACCAGCAAGGCTCGATTGTCATCGCCTTGCCGCTGCCGCCCGGTTGCAGCCAGACCTTGTGGGGCGATCACCAGCGCTACCTGGATGCCTACCTGAAGACCTATCCCGGCTATTACCACACCGGTGACGGCGGGTATCTGGATGAAGACGGTTTTGTCTACATCATGGGCCGCACCGATGACGTCATCAACGTCTCTGGCCATCGACTGTCCACCGGCGAGATGGAAGACCTGGTGGCCCGCCATCCGGCGGTGGCCGAATGCGCGGTGATTGGCGTGCACGACGACATCAAAGGCCAGGTGCCGCTGGCGCTGGTGGTGCTCAAGGACGGCGAGGAAGTTTCTGAGGCGCAGTTGCAGAGCGAGCTGGTGGCCAGCGTGCGCGAGCAGATCGGCGCTTTGGCGTGCTTTAACCAGGTACGGGTGGTCAAGCGCCTGCCCAAGACCCGTTCGGGCAAGATCTTGCGCGCAGTGCTACGCAAGATTGCCGACCAGCAGCCGTATACCCCGCCTTCGACGCTGGATGATCCGGCGGTGTTGGTGGAGATCGAGGCGGTGTTGGAGAGCCTGGCACGGGTTGGGTAGGGCTTTCATCGCGGGTCAAGCCCGCCCACAGGACCAACCTTGAGAACACAGCCAATCCTGTGGGAGCCGGCATTTCCGGCGATCGAGCGCGAAGCGCTCGTAGTTCAGGTCTCAGCCGCCAGCCTGACGCAACTGCCCCAACCGACTACGGGTGCGGGCCAGGTCGCTGGCGCTGCCGCCCAGGCTGGCGGCCAGTGGCAGGCTGCCGATCAGCACCAGGTGCTTGTCCTGGTCATAAAGCACATCGACCAGGTTGATGAAGCGCTGCTGGGCGGCAATCGAGCAGTCTTCAAGGTTCGGCAGGCGGTCGATGATCCAGTGATCAAAACGCCGCGCCAGTTCCAGGTAGTCGATCACCGCCGTGGGTTGTTCGCAGAGTTCGACAAAATCAAACCCCACCGTGCGTTGCTCGCTCAGGCGTGCCCGCAGTTTGCGCTTGCCAACCTCCAGTAAAACCGGCGTATCTCCTGGCTCAGGCAACTGCAAGGCCTGGCGCTGTTCGCGGCTGCCCGGCCACAGGTAGTGCCCCTGGGTAAACCGCTGCTGACCAGCCGCGCTGGGCAGGCTGCGAAAGTCCTGTTCGCCGCCGACTTCCAGCACCTGCATCTGGCTGTTGATTAAACGGATAACCGGCTCGAACCGCTGGTGATACAGCGGGTTGGGCAACAAGCCTTGCGGCGCGTAGTTGGAGGTCACCAGCAAAAACATCCGCCGCTCGAACAAGGCCTGAAACAACCGGGTGATGAGCATGGCATCGCCGATGTCATGCACGTGGAATTCGTCGAAACACAGCACCTGGCAGTCTTCGAGCAGTTCATCCAGGGAGCAGGCGAGGGCGTTTTGCGCGTGGCGATGCTCGAACATGCCCTGGTGCAGGCGGGCGAAAAAGTCATGAAAGTGCAGACGGCGCTTGTCGGCCTGGGGCAAGGCCTGGAAGAAACCATCGAGCAGCCAGCTCTTGCCGCGCCCGACCGCGCCATACAGGTACAGGCTGCGCGCTTGGCCGCGTTCAAGTTGCGCTGCCTGGGTCGCCATGTGCTCGATAACGCGCAGCTGGCCGGCGCTCAAGGTGTAGCCGCGGGCCTCGGCTTTGACGAAGAAGTGCTGGCGAACGGTCGCTGCCAGGGGGCTGTCATCAGCCGCCGGCTTGCGCAAACGGCGCAAGGCGCGCAACGGCGAACGTATCCAGGAAGGGGACAGGGTAGGCAAACCGGGTTCCTCGGGGCAACGGGACTCAAGGGCCAGCTTGAGCGAGGGCGGCTAATTTAACCAATATGATTGAGGGCGGCCAGTGATCTGGAAAGGGGATAGGTGGTGGTTTTTATCGCGGGGCAAGCCCGCTCCTACAGAGGAATCTTGTACGGGGGCTATACATTTCCCTGCGAACTGGCAGGTTTTTCCTTCACTGCTACCCTCAAGCTCAGATCACTCCTGCGTTGAAGGATGACAAGGTGAAGGGACGCTCTTTGGCGACGCTATTCGGGCTGAGCATGGCCAGCACGGCAGGCGCCGCCGATTTCATGGTTGAGGTCAAAGTGGAGGTGCAGCGCGGTTGCGTGCTCATCCACCAGCCCCGCGATGCCGGCGCCCAGGCCCTTGGCGTGCTCGATTTCGGTAGCGCCGCGCGGCTGGACGACCCGACCGGCCCGCTCAGCAGCCAGTTGATCGCTCGGCGCCCACCTCGCCTTGAATGCAACCCCGACACCGCTTACCAGGTACAGGTCGATGGCGGCCAGCACGGCGGCATCGGCGAGGTGCGCTACCTGGCCAGCAACCAGCCTTCGGCACAACTCATTCCCTACCGTTTGTATCAGGACCCGGCCTGGCGCATGCCACTGCCGGTCAATGTCGCCCAGCATGCGCGGGTGCCCGACTCGGGCTCGGTGGCGCTGCCGTTATATGCGCGTATCGACCGCCTGGCCCAGGTGCCGGCGGTGGGGCGTTATTCGGATCTGCTCAAAGTCACCGTCACCTGGTAACCGGGGCGGCGCCTGTTAAAGGAACTGGCAGTATGAAACGGGTATTGCTGTTGACTGTTGGCCCACTGCTGTTGATCGGCCCCGATGCCTTTGCGGCCATGAGCGGGCATATCCAGGCGCGCCTGGTGATCAGCAGTGCCTGCCAGATCAGCGGCGGCCCCGGCACGCTGGAGACGCCTGGGGGCGGCGTGCTGGACTTCGGCAGTCAGGGCCCGAGCTGGACCAACCCGCTGCGCTCCGGCATCGAAGAAACTACCGGCGACGGCAGCCTGCAAGTGCGCTGCAACCCGGCGGTGCGGGCCTTTACCGTGAGTATCAATGGCGGTACCAACGGTGACGGCGCCACGCGACGCCTGAGCAACGGCCGTGAGCTGATTCCCTATGAGCTGTCTGCCGACCCGTCGGGCCGGGCCCGCTACAACATCGGCCAGACCCGCAATTTTTCGGTCAGTAGCGCCGCACAGATTCCAATTCCGATCTACGGTGCAGTAGTCGCCCATCCCAAGGCGCTGCCGGCCGGCATTTACCGCGACACCCTGATGGTGACCCTGGACTGGTAACACGCAAGGAGTGATTCATGCACCCAAACCTTTCACGCTTGATTTTCGCCGGCATCGGCCTGGCGCTCGCGGCCCAGGCCCAGGCGGCCACGGTAACCGGCAACATCAGCGCCACCCTGACGCTGACCGCCAGTTGCCAGGTCAACGGTGGCGGCGGCGCCAGTGGTCTGAACTTCGGTACGTTGAACTTCGGTACCCAGGAAGCGCTGTTTACCACTGCCGCCGGGCAGGTGCTGGGTGGTGGCGGTGGCGCCATGAGCATTCTTTGTTCCAGCGGCACCGTGCCCGTGGTCAAAATTGGCGCCGGGGCGCATGACAGCCAATCGGCTGGCGGCAGCCGCGCGCTCTACGATGGCGTCGCCAATTACGTGCCCTATGACTTCTACACCGATTCAGGGCACACACAGCTGCTGGTCATCGACGGCACCATTACGCTGCCGACCAGTACCGGCGTGGCGCAGACGGTCAACCTGTATGGCCTGGCCAAAGGCAAGGCGGGCCTGCCGGCCGGGGTGTACACCGACACGGTGGCAGTCGAGCTGAGTTTCTGAACCGTGACCCGCGCCTTGCCTGCGCTGCTGGCCATGGTTGCCTGCAGCCTGCCGCTGCCGTTGGCGGCGGTCACCACCAGTACCTTTCAGGTCAGTGCCACGGTGGCGGCCGGTTGCCTGGTGGTGGGCGGGGTGAGCAACTACGGCAACCTGGATTTCGGCAGCTATTCGGCGCTGTCGACCAGCAGTGTGACCACGGCCCTGGGCGGCACCACGGTGACCCTGCAATGCACGCCGGGGGTGAGCCTGAGCATGAGCGTGGATGCAGGATTGAACAGCGCCAGCGGCACGCGCAACCTCAAACGCAGCAGCGGCACTTCGCTGGTGGCCTATCAATTGTTTCGCGACGCCGGTTTCAGCCAGAGCCTGGGCATCAACCAGAGCGTGGCGGTGAGCTACAGCGACCCGACGGCGATCAAGCTGCCGGTCTACGCCCGAGCCCAGCTGACCGGCAGCCTGCCGGCCGGCAGCTATACCGATGTGGTGCAGGTGGTGCTGACTTTTTGAGCAGCGCCGCTGGATGATTTCGACAATAAGGAGTGTGTGCATGGAAGTAGGCGCTGGCAGTTCGCGCTTGAGCTACAACCTGTTGGCGTGTGCCCTGGCCTTGCTGTGCAGTGCGCCGTTGCAGGCCGCCACTTCGGTACTGATCTGGCCGATCGATCCGGTGCTGGAGGCCAATCAGAAAGCCGGTGCGCTGTGGCTGGAAAACCGCGGCGACGCGCCGGCCAACCTGCAGGTCCGGGTGTTCGCCTGGCGCCAGGGCGAGTTCGACGACCAGTACCAGGCCCAGCGCGAGATCATCGGCAGCCCGCCGGTGGCCAACATCGCCCCCGGGCAAAAGCAGTTGATTCGCCTGACCCGCACGGGCAGCTCCCCGGTCGGCCAGGAGCAGGCCTACCGGATCATCATCGATGAAATTCCCCCGGCCTTGCCGGCAGCGGCCAACGCCGACAAGGCCCAGGCGGCGATTCGTTTCCAGATGCGCTACTCGGTGCCGCTGTTTGTCTACGGCGAAGGCCTGTGGGGCAAGCCGGACGTCACGGGCCAGCGCGGTGACAGTGCGCTGGGCAAGCCGGCCTTGAGCTGGCGCCAGGTCTCGGTGCAAGGCAAACCCTATGTAGAAATCCGCAACACCGGCCCGGTGCACGCGCGCCTGACCGACGTGGTGCTGCAGCAGGGCGGGCAAAGCCGGCCGCTGGTGGAAGGTTTGCTTGGCTATGTATTGCCCGGTGCAAGCATGCGCTGGCCGGCGCCACAGCCGCTGAGTGCCGCTTCGGTGCTCAAGGGCCGGGTCAATGGCCAGGAGCCTGCGCAAACCCTGAGTCAGGGCCAATGAACGACAGCTAGCGGCAAGACAACAGGGGCCAGGGAGGACCCGGTAATGGTCGGATACAGTGTGTGAGCATCTCTTCGGCGCTGCGGGCCTGTGGGCTGACCGTGCTGTGCTGTGGTTCGCTGCTGGCCGGCGAACTGCCGCCGCCCCCGGCCAGCCTCGAGGCGGTTGCCGATGCGCCGTTGTTCCTGGAACTGGTGGTCAACCAGATGAGCAGCCCTGAGCTGGTGGCTGTGCAGCAGCGCGCCGGGCGCCTGTACATGGCCACGGCCGACCTGCAGGCCGCCGGTATCGAACTGCCCGGCGAGTACGGCGACGAGGTGGCGCTGGACAGCATCCCCGGCCTGCACAGTGACTACGACAGCCAGGGCCAGCGCCTGGTTTTGCAGGTGCCGCCGACCTGGCTGCCGACCCAGCGCATCGGCAGCCGCCAGTTGTACCCCGCCAGCGAAGCGCAGAGCAGCTTCGGTGCGCTGCTCAACTATGACCTGTACCTCAACGACACCGACGACGGCGGCCGTTATCTGGCGGCCTGGAACGAACTGCGCCTGTTCGACAGCTGGGGCACGCTGTCGACCACCGGCCAGTGGCGCCAGTCCCTGGGCGGCAACGACTACGCCGACAGCCAGGAAGGTTTTCGCCGCTACGACACCACCTGGCGCTACACCGACGAAGCGCGCCTGTTGACCCTGGAGGTCGGCGACGTGATCAGCGGCGCCTTGCCCTGGACCGGCTCGGTGCGCCTGGGTGGCCTGCAACTGTCGCGCGACTTTGCCGTGCGCCCGGACCTGGTCACCTATCCACTGCCGGCCTTTGCCGGGGAGGCGGCAGTGCCGTCTTCGGTGGACCTGTTCATCAACGGCTACAAGAGTTCCAGCGCCGAGCTGCAGCCAGGCCCCTACACCCTGACCAACGTGCCGTTCATCAACGGTGCTGGCGAGGCGGTGGTGGTGACCACCGATGCCCTGGGGCGGCAGGTATCGACCACCTTGCCGTTCTATGTCACCAGCAGCCTGCTGCAGAAGGGCCTGGCGGATTTTTCGGTGGCTGCCGGTAGCCTGCGCCGGGATTACGCGATTCGCGATTTTGCCTATGGCCCGGGGGTTGCCGCGGCCAGCCTGCGCTACGGCCTGAGCGACAGCTTCACCCTCGAAAGCCATGCTGAAGCGGCCGAGTCCCTGGCCCTTGGCGGGCTGGGCGGCAACTGGCAGGTGGGCAACTGGGGCGTGGTCAACGCCGCGCTGAGCCAGAGCAGCTTCGACAGCCGCAGCGGCCAGCAACTGAGCTTCGGCTACCAGTACAACAGCCAGCGCCTGGGCTTCAACTATCAGCGCCTGCAACGGCGTGGCGACTACGCCGACCTGTCGCTGGTCGACAGCCCCTACACGCGCCTGAGCCAGCGCAGCGAGCAGGTGACCATGAGCGTCAATCTGGAGCGCTACGGTAGCCTCGGCGCCGGTTATTTCGATGTGCGCGCCGGTGACAACTCGCGCACCCGCTTGCTCAACCTCAGCTGGAGCAAGCCGCTGTGGCGCAACAGCAGCCTGTACCTGTCGGCCAACCGCGAAATCGGCGACAGCCAGTGGGCGGTGCAGGCGCAACTGGTGATCCCTTTCGATTTGCGCGGCACCCTGAGCTTCAGCGTCGAGCGCAACAAGGACGGCGAGAACCAGCAACGGGTCAACTACAGCCGCGCGGTGCCCAGCGAAGGCGGGGTCGGCTTCAACCTCGGTTACGCCGACGGCGACCGCGAGGCCTATCGCCAGGCCGATGTCACCTGGCGCCTGCAGTCGGTGCAACTGCAGGCCGGCGCCTATGGCGGCAGCGACAGCATGACCCGCTGGGCCGATGCCAGTGGTTCGCTGGTGTGGATGGACGCCGGGGTGTTCGCCGCCAACCGCATCGACGATGCCTTCGTGGTGGTCAGTACCCAAGGCTTTGCCCAGGTGCCGGTACGCTACGAAAACCAGTTGATTGGGCGCACCGACAAGAACGGCCATTTGCTGGTGCCCTGGAGCAGCGCCTATTACCGGGCCAAGTACGAGATCGACCCCATGGAGCTGCCGGCCAACGTCCAGAGCCCGCAGGTCGAGCAACGGGTGGCGGTGCGTCGCGGCAGCGGCTACCTGCTGGAGTTCCCGCTGCAGCGCGTGGTGGCGGCGAGTATCGTCCTGGTCGATGGCAACAATAAGGAACTGTCCCTGGGCAGCCAGGTGCGCCACGAGCAGAGCGGGGCGTTGGCAGTGGTCGGCTGGGACGGGCTGGTGTACCTGGAAGGGTTGGCCGCAGACAACAGCCTGCAGGTGCATCTGGCCGATGGCGGCAGTTGCCGGGTGCAGTTCAAACTGGACCCCGAGCAGGACCAGGTGCCGCTGATCGGCCCGCTGGTGTGCCAATGAAGCGCCTGCTGATGCTGCTGGCAGTGCTTGCCAGCCCGCCGGTGCAGGCGTTGTGCGCGGTGATCGATACCGCGCCGGCCAGTTTCGGCAGCGTCAGTTCGACCCTGGTGCGCAATGCCATCCAGTCGGCCTCGACCCTCAACGGCGGGCTGCAATGCACAGGCTCGCTGGTGAGCCTGCTGGCCAGCGACGATCACTTCTACGCTACCTTCACCCCGCCCGCGGGCAGTACCGGTATGCTCGGGCCCACAGGCGATGTGATCAGCTACACCCTGTACGCCAACAACACCAGCAACTTCCCGGTCGCCCGCAGCCTGCCCTACGACTTTGCCCGCAACGGCATTATCGATGCCCTCGGCTTGCTCAACGGCACCACGCCCAAGTCGGTGCCGCTCTACGTGAAGACCCTGACCGGCAGCAACGTCGCCGCCGGCCTCTACCAGGAAACCCTGTCGGTGTACTGGAACATCAGCTACTGCTGGGGCATCGGCCTGGGCAATATCTGCCTGGGCCGGCAGAACCTCACCGGCACCACCAGCCTGACCGTGAGCCTGACCGTCACCAATGATTGCCAGATCACCAGCCCCAACATCAGCTTCGGCAGCGCGCCGGTGGTCGGTGGTTTCAGCACGGTCACCAGCAACGTCAACGTCTCTTGCACCAAGGGCAGCAACTACACCGTGGGCCTGGACGATGGCCAGAACGTGTCCGCCGGGCGCCGGCGGATGAAGTCGGCGGCCAACAACTATATGGCCTATGACATCTTCAAGAGCGCCGGCAGCGTGCGCTGGGGCAGCGTCACCACGGCCCGGCGGGCCAGCAGCGACGCCGATATCAACCCCGGTGTGGGCACCGGCACCGGCAGCCAGATCTTCAACTACAACGCCAAGGTCTACACCGATCAGAGCACACCGCCCGCCGGTACCTACCTGGACAACGTGATACTCGACGTGCAGTTTTGAGCCCGCGCGCCTTCGCTCAGCCACCAGTAACCCAGGGCCACGGCATTGAGCAGCGCGCCGTAGGCGCATACCAGCAGCCAGCCGCCCCAGGCATAGACCAGGGTCGAGCTCAGCGCGCCAAAGGCGCTGCCCACCGAATAGAACAGCATGTAGGCGGCGGTCAGGCGGCTGTGGGTGGCTTCGGGCAGGCGATAGATCAGGCTCTGGCTAGCCACGTGCACGGCCTGCAGGCCAAGGTCGAACAGTACAACGCCCAAAAGCAACGCCCACAACGAATAACCGGTCAGGGCGATGGCCGCCCAGGACGCCAGCATCAACAACAGCGAGCCGCCACTGACCCACTGGCCCAGGCCGCGATCCACCAGTGCCCCGGCCCGTGCTGCGGCGAGTGCGCCTGCTGCGCCCGCCAGGCCGAACAGGCCGACTTCGCTGGTCGACAACGACAACGGCGGGGCGCTCAGGGGCAGCACCAGCGGCGTCCACAGCACCATCGCCGAGGCGAAGCTGAGCAGGGCCAGCAACGAGCGCCGGCGCAGCAGCGGTTCATCGCGCAGCAGCAACGCCAGTGAGCGCATCAGTTCGCGGTAACTGCCCGCCGCCTGCGCCGGTTCCTGGCGTGGCAGCACGCGCCAGAGCAGGGCGGCAATCAGCAGGGTCAAGGCCGCCGACAGCCAGTAGATCGAGCGCCAACCGGCCAGATCGGCCATGGCCCCGGACAGGGTGCGGGCTAACAGGATGCCGATGACGATGCCGCTGGTGATTACCCCCACCACCTGGCCCCGCTCGCTGGCCGCCGACAGCGTGGCGGCATAGGCCACCAGCACCTGGGTGACTACCGCCAGCAGGCCGCTCAGGCCCATGCCCAGCAACAGCCAGGGCGTGCTCGGTGCCCAGGCAATCAGCAGCAGGGCGAGGGCCGACAACAGCGACTGGCCGACGATCAGCCACCGCCGGTTGAGGCGATCGCCCAGCGGCACCAGCAGTAACAGGCCCAGGCCATAGCCGACCTGGGTCAGGGTCACTACCAGGCCGACCAGGCCCGGGTCGATGGCAAATTCCCGGGCCATGGCTTCGAGCAAAGGCTGGGCGTAATAGACATTGCCCACCGCCAGGGCGCAGGCCACGGAGAACAGCAAGACAACGGCAGATGACAATCGATGGGCGGGCGGCATGGTTCAAGTCCTTGTGGTTGCATAATGAAACCAGTTGTACGCTAGAGAAACTGGTTTTATATTGCAACCACTTTTATTGGCGAGATTTCCCATGGTCCAACGCACCCGCCTGCAAGACGCCGAATGCCCGGTGGCCCGTTCCCTCGATGCCATTGGCGACTGGTGGTCGCTGCTGATCGTGCGAGATGCCTTCGACGGCTTGAAGCGCTTCAGTGAGTTCCAGCGCAACCTCGGCATGGCCAAGAACATCCTCAGCACCCGCCTGCGCCATTTGGTCGAGCACCAGATCTTCGAACTGGTGCCGGTGTCCGAAGGCAGCGCCTATCAGGAATACGTGCTCACCGAAAAAGGCCTGGGCCTGTTCCCCTTGGTCGTCGGCTTGCGCCAGTGGGGCGAGGCGTTCTACTTCGCTGAAGGTGAGGCCCATTCGCAGTTGGTCGATCGTGAACAGGGCAAAGCGGTCCGGCCCTTGGAGCTGCGCGCCGCCGACGGCCGCCTGCTCGGCCCGCAGGACTGCGTGCGCCTGCCGGCTGCGGGCTGAACCTGGCAGCCAGCTACAACCTTGACGGCAGGCACGGGCAAGACGGCCATTGCCACCGGGCGCAGAGTAGGACCACTGTCATCCTTCTGCTCGAGGTCTTTTGCCATGTCGCTCAACGACACGCTCAGTGCGCACCTGAATCGCGGCACGGTCGGCTTTCCCACCGCCCTTGCCAGTACCATCGGCCTGATCATGGCAAGCCCGGTGATCCTTACCGCGACCATGGGCTTCGGCATCGGCGGCAGTGCTTTCGCCGTGGCCATGCTGATTGCCGTGGTGATGATGCTGGCGCAGGCGACCACCTTTGCCGAGGCGGCGTCGATCCTGCCGACCACCGGCGCGGTCTACGACTACATCAACTGCGGCATGGGCCGCTTCTTCGCGATCACCGGCACGTTGTCGGCGTACCTGATCGTCCATGTCTTCGCCGGCACCGCCGAGACCATGCTGGCCGGGGTCATGGCCCTGGTGAACTTCGAGCACCTCAACACCCTGGCCGAATCGGCCGGCGGCTCGTGGCTGTTGGGCGTCGGTTTCGTGATCATCTTCGCCATCCTCAATGCCTTTGGCGTCAGTGCGTTCGGCAAGGCCGAGATCATCCTCACCTTCGGCATGTGGACCACCTTGATGGTCTTCGGCGTGCTCGGTCTGGTCGCCGCACCGGCAGTCGAGCTGGAGGGTTGGTTCGGGGTGTCGCTGGTGGGCACGGACCTGGTGACCATCCTCTCGCTGGTGGGCATGGCGATGTTCATGTTCGTCGGCTGCGAATTCGTCACGCCACTGGCCCCGGACCTGCGCCAGTCGGCCAAAAGCATGCCGCGGGCCATGGCCCTGGGCCTGCTCGGGGTGGCGACATGCATGTTCATCTACGGCGCGGCGATGAAGCGCCAGGTCGAGAACGTGCTGCTCGATGCCGCCAGCGGTGTGCACCTGCTCGATACGCCCATGGCCATCCCGCGCTTTGCCGAACAGGTGATGGGCGATATTGGCCCGCTGTGGCTGGGCATCGGCTTTCTGTTCGCGGGCGCGGCGACCATCAATACGTTGATGGCCGGGGTGCCGCGGATTCTCTATGGCATGGCTGTCGACGGCGCCTTGCCCAAGGTTTTTACCTACCTGCACCCGCGCTTTAAAACGCCGCTGCTGTGCATCCTCGTCGCCGCACTGATTCCGTGCCTGCATGCCCTGTGGCTGGGCGGCAACACCGACCGCATCATGCACCTGGTGCTGGCGGCGGTGTGCGCCTGGAGCACCGCTTACCTGCTGGTGACCCTGTCGGTGGTGATCCTGCGCATCCGCCGCCCGGACCTGCCACGGGCCTATCGCTCGCCGCTGTTTCCGCTGCCGCAGATCCTGTCTAGCGTCGGCATTGTCCTGGGCATGTGGTTCATCACCCCGCCCGGCATGGACCCGGCCGATATCTATGTGCCTTTCGGCCTGATGCTGGCCGGCACGGCGGTGTATGCGCTGTTCTGGACGCTGCTGGTGCAGAAGGTCAATCCGTTCAAGCCGGCCTCGGTGGAAGAGGTGCTGGCGCGTGAATTCGCTCACCAACCGGAGACCGCACATGGCTATTGCCCTGCGCCAACTGTGGCAAAGGCTGTCTGAACGGGCGCCGGCCGGTTATCGGCCGGGGCTGACCCTTGAGAGGGTGCAACACAACCTGGGCCTGGACAGCTTCGAGGTGCTCGGCCCGGGCCTCGGCCGCTTCGCCTGGGCCGGGCAGGCGGTGCAGGTGCGCGAGCGTTGCGAGGCGCAATTGCTCATGCACCTGGTGCTGACCGAGTTCAGCTTGACGCTGCCTGCCACAGGGCAGGGCAATGCCCGCCTGGAACTGCACCATAGCGGGTCGTTGCGGCGCAGCGACCTGCGGGTTCAGTTGCGCAAGGGTGAACCGGCGCTGCAGGCCGAACTGCAACGCCGCCTGCAGGCCGACGGGCCGTTGCTGCAGGCACTGATGCCCCTGGACTTCAAGCGCCTGCTGCTGCACAGGTGCGCCGGCCAGTGGACCCTGACCCTCGAACACGTCGGCGCCAGCGAGGTGGTCAACCGCCTGCCGGCCTTTCGTCGCTACATTCGCCTGAGCCCCGAGCAACGCCAGCACCTGCTGGTCGCGCTGCAAGGCTTGCCGGCGCTCTTGGCCGGGCTCTGACCCGGCCATCTGGCATCAAACCTGCTTTCATTCTGGCTGCTTCAAGCAAGTTGCGCGCACATAGATAACATGTTAACTATTGCCCAACAAAAACAAGATGCCATTGTGGAGGTACCCATGAGTATCCATCACGCCAGCAGCCCTGCGCTGGAACGCTGGAACGCAACGATGCAGAACATCTGCGGGGTGTACGAGACGGAACTGGCGTTCAACCCCTCGTTGTTCATCGGCGAGATTTCCACCTGGTCGCGTGGCGGCCTGGCCCTGGCCAACCTGCGCACCAATGCCGGGCTGATCCGCCGCAAGGGCTTGAACAGTGACCGCGACAACGACCAGCATTGCTTCCTGGTCAGCCAGCGCACCGGCTTCTCGCAGATTACCCAGAACGGCGTCAGCATCCAGCTGGCGCCCGGCGAAATGCTTCTGATGGACGCCGCAGGCGCTTGCGAAATCATGCCCTTCGGCCTGATCGAGCACGCCTCGCTGTCGTTGTCGCGGGCCGAGGTGTGCAAGCAGTTGGGCAACGACAGCCGCACCTTCGGCAAGATCTCCCAGACCCGCGCCTGCGGGCGCATGCTGCACTTGTTGATGGACCAGTTGTGCAAAGAGCACAGCGCCGGTGAAGACGAGCAGGGCGAGGGCCAGGCGCTGCACAGTGCCTTCCTGTCGTTACTGGGTTCGGCCCTGGAAGGCAGCGACGATCTTGCGGCGTTGCCGGCTTCACTGCAGGGCGCCAACCTGCGCAGTTATGTGCAGAAAGTCATCGACGACTCCCTCGGCCAGGCCAACCTGACCCCGGTCAACCTCGCCAACCGCCTGAACATTTCCGTGCGCCACCTCTACCGCCTGTTCGAAGAGCAGGGCGACAGCGTCTGCCGCTACATCCAGCGCGCGCGGCTCAAGCGCAGCGCCGCCGACCTGGCCAACCCGGTGCTCAAGCGCGAATCGATCACCACCATCGCCTACAAATGGGGCTTCACCGACTCGGCGCACTTCAGCCGCTCGTTCAAGAAGCAGTTCGAGCAGTCGCCCAAGGACTACCGCGCCAGCAGCCTGGCCTGAGCATCGCTTCATCGTTGTTGACTTGACCGCAGGATGCGGTCTGTATAGGCTCGCCCAATCTGGCTACCTACCGATAGGTAGGTTTAGCGGTAAGCGCCAGCCAGGTCCCGTTTTTATCTGGAATCGAGCCTATGCACAGTGCAACCTCCACGCCGACCGCCCAGGTCGGCTTTGCCATTTCCCTGGCCTTGATCGGCGCCCTCGGGCCCTCGGCGGTCGACATGTACCTGGCCAGCATGCCGAGTATTGCCAGCGAGTTCGCCACCTCCTATGCCGGGGTGCAGCTGACCCTGACCGTGTTCCTCCTGGCCATGGGCGCCGGGCAGCTGTTGTTCGGCCCGCTGGTCGACACCCTTGGCCGGCGCCGGCCATTGCTTGCCGGTCTGCTGGTGTTCGTCTTGAGTTCCCTGGCCGCCGCTGCGGCGCCAGACCTCAACAGCCTGCTGCTGGCGCGCTTCATCCAGGGCCTGGGCAGCGCCCTGACCCTGGTGGTGATCATGAGCATGGTCCGCGACGTCGCCGAAGGCGCGCGGGCTGCGCAGATCTTTGCCTTGCTGATGACCATCGAAGGCCTGGCACCGGTAATCGCCCCGGCGCTGGGCGGTTTTGTCGGTGCGCACTTTGGCTGGCGGGCGATCATGCTGGTGCTGGCAGGATTGGGTGTGCTGGTACTGCTCAACTCTGCCGTGATGCTCAAGGAGACCTTGCCCGAGGACCAGCGCATGGCCTGGCAGCCACGGGAGTTTTGGCGCACCTACGTGCGTATTGCCTGTGACCGCCAGTTCCTGCGCCCGGCCCTGGCCTTGTCGGCGGTGTTCTTTTTCCTGTTTGCCTACATCGGCGGTGCGGCCTTGGTTTACCAGCACCATTTCGGCCTGTCGGTAGAAGCCTTCGGCACATTGTTCGGGGCTACCGGTGTGGCCATTTTGCTCGGCGCCATCACCGCTGGCCGCCTGGTGGCGCGCAAGGGGCTGGTGCGCCTGGCGCGTTGGGGCGCGGCGTGCATGTTGGTCGGTGCGGCGCTGGTGCTGGCCGGTGCGCTGAGTTCGGCAGGGCTGGTGGGCATCGTCGCCGGTATGGCCGTGGCCATGTTCGGCCTGGGCATTGCCGAGGCGACCCTGATGTCGCTGGTGATGTCCTCGCAAAGCAAGGCGCTGGGCTCGACCGCCGCTTTGCTGGGGGCCTTCCAGTTGATCATTTCGTCGTTTGCCACGCCATTGTCGGGCATCATGGCGCCTTTGGGTGCGTCGCACTGGGCGCTGTTGCTCGGCCTCTCGGCGGTATTCGTCGCCCTGCTGGTGCATGTCAGCACCCGCCATGCCGAGCCGCACCTGCAGAGCCTGGCTGGCCATTGATCCGTATTTGTTGTGGGAGACACCGCTATGAGAAGCTTGACGCCGTCGGCACAGAAGATCTGCGCGATTGCCGTCGAGCAGTTTGCCGAGCTGGGTTATGACGCTTCGTCGCTGAACGATATCGCTGCCGCTGCAGGTATGCGCAAGCCGTCGTTGTATGCGCATTTCGCTGGCAAGGATGACCTGTTCCAGGTGGTTTACGCGTTGGCATTGCATGCTGAGCACGAGTACCTGGAAGCCTGCTTTGCCGAGCAGGTGCCGGCCGGTGAACTGCCCGGGCAGCGCTTTGTCGAGCGCTTGAACGAGCGCTACCAGGCCTCGGCGCATCTGCGCTTCATGCTGCGCACGGCGTTTTTCCCGCCGAGTGAATTGCGGCCGGTGATCTGCGCCGGGTTCGAGGCGTACCTGGCGCGGCTGGGCGAGTTGTTTGCCCAGGCGTTGCGCACGTTCGCGCCGGGGCTGGAGGAGGGGCAGCAGCGCCTGTATGGCGATGCGTACCTGGGGATCGTCGACAGTTTGAATGTCGAGTTGATTTATGCGGGGGCGGATGCGTTCGAGCGGCGGTTGGCGGCGTTGTGGTGGATGTTCGGGGCGTCTTTGGCCAGGCTTTAGGGCCTCATCGCGGGGCAAGTCGAGGCGTCGCACCGCGATGCTTTCAGTCAGACCACCGCAACGTAATGCTTCACAAAGCTCTCGCTGAGAATCTCCCATAACACCGGCGTGCCCTTGGTCACGAACCAGCTGTCACCCTGGTTGTAGGTGCGGCTCACCCCCGTTGCTTCGTCGGTCAAGCGCACCTGGCCGGTGACCACCACCGCCTGTTCGTTGAACGGGTAGACCATGCGGAACTTGCCCGTGGTGGTGCCGAAGTAGGCGCTGCTGATGGCATCGGTCGGTGCGCCGAAGGTCATTTTGCCGAAGGCGCGTACTTCGCCTTCGAGTATTTCCGAGCCCAGGTCGGCAACGGTGCCCCAGGCGTCGAGTTCGCTGAGCTGGATGTTCTGTTTAACGGCAGTCAGGGTCATGGCAGTGTTCCTTGAGGGTTGAAAACAATCGGGTTCAGCGCCGGCCATTCCAGTAGCCGGACAACTGGTGCCAGGACTTGCCGGCAGTCAGCAGCACTGAGCGCAGTTGATCCTTGGCCGGGATGGTCGGGCGTGGCACCGAGCTGATCAGGTCATAGCGCGCCGAGCCTTCGCTCATGCCTTCGGCCAGGACCTTGCAGATGATGTGGCTGGGGGTCACGCCAAAACCGGAATAGCCTTGCACGTAAAAAGCGTTGCGCCGACCGGGCAGGGTGCCGATCTGCGGGAACAGGTTGGGGCTGCAGGCCATCGGCCCGCCCCAGGCGAGGTCGATCTTCACGTCCTTGAGGTAGGGGAAAATCTTCAGCATCAGGTTGCGGTTCCAGGCCTTGAGGTCGCGCGGGATGTGTTCGACCAGTGGCGTGGCGGCACCAAACAACAAGCGGTTCTCGTTGGTCACCCGGTAGTAGTCGATCACCGGGCGGATGTCGCTGTAGGCGCCGCGAATCGGGCTGATGCGCTGGATCAGTTCTTCTGACAGCGGCTCGGTCATCATCTGGAAGGCATAGGTGTTGATGGTCGAGCGGTGCAGTTCCGGTTCCAGCTTGTTGAGGAAACTGTCGCAGGCCCACAGCAGCTTGCTGGCAGTCACCGAACCGCGGCCGGTGCGCACGCGAATGCGCTCGCCGTACTGCACTTGCAGCGCCGGGCTGTTCTCGAAGATGCGCACGCCGTGCCCGCTGAGCGCCTTGGCTTCACCGAGCAACAGGTTCAGCGAGTGCACATGGCCACCGCCCATGTGCAACAGGGCGCTGCTGTAGGCGTCGGAGCCGATGATCTGCTTGACCTCGCTGCCACCGAGAAAACGGATCTCATGCTGGGAGTTGACCGACTTGAAGTCCTTTTCCCAGGCGCGCAGGGTCTGTTCCTGGCGGGCGTTGAAGCCCATGTAGCCGTAGCCGTGGCAAAAGTCGGCGTCGATGGCGTACTTGGCGATGCGGCTCTTGATGATGTCGGCGCCCAGGTCGCTGATCTCGAAGATCTGCCGCAGGCCATCGTCGCCGACGTGCTGCTTGATCTTCTCCAGGTCGTGGCCGATGCCGGCCATGATCTGCCCACCATTGCGCCCAGTGCCGCCAAAACCCAGGTAGCGGGCTTCGAGCACGACGATGTTGGTGATGCCTTTTTCCGCCAGTTCCAGGGCGGTGTTGATCCCGGAAAAGCCACCGCCGATGATGACCACGTCGGCGTCCACGTCCTCTTCCAGGGTCGGGAAGCTCAGGTTGTATTTTTTGGTGGCGGTGTAGTAGGTCGGCGTTTCGATGTTGATCATGGCGCAGCCTGAAAAGTGAAGTACTGATGGGCTCTATTAAGGCCTTGTACCGCGCTTGCGTCTTGACCCTGCGTGCCGCCGGGCTTGACTGCCGGTGCCAGGGCTGTGGCAAGGCGTTGATTTTGTTAAAGTGTTAACAAAATAGCCTGATGATTAGCCATTCCATGCCCCAACCGCGCCCGTCCCTGACCCTGACCTTGCTGCAAGCCCGTGAAGCGGCCATGCGTTTTTTTCGACCCTCGCTCAACCAGCACGGGCTCACCGAGCAGCAGTGGCGGGTGATCCGTATCCTGCGCCAACAAGGGGAAATGGAGATCTACCGCCTGGCGGAACTGGCCTGCATCCTCAAGCCGAGCATGACCGGGGTGCTGGTGCGCATGGAGGCGGCCGGACTGGTCAGCCGGCGCAAGGCCGAGCAGGATCAGCGTCGGGTGCGGGTCAACCTGACGGCCCAGGGGGAGGAGATTTTTGCTTCGATGAGCCAGTGCATGGAGAGCAACTACCGGCGGATTCAGGAGCAGTTCGGTGAGCAGAAGCTGCAGGCGCTGCTGGGACTACTGGAGGAGTTGAAGCAGGTAGGGCGGTAACTGCATCGCGGGGCAAGCCCGCTCCTACGGGGATGTGTAGGAGCGGGCTTGACCCGCGATGAGGCCGGGACTGTCAATACACAGAAGGCCCAGACGAACCCACCCGCACATCCCCCTTGAACGTGCCCGCCAACCCCTGCAAGCCCTTCATCAACACCGTGGTATCCACCCCCACCGCGACAAACCCGGCGCCCAGTTCCAGGTAGCGCCGCGCCAAGGCCTCATCGGCACTGAGAATCCCCGCCGCCTTGCCGGCTTTTTGAATCTGCACAATCGCCTGTTCAATCGCCGCCTGCACCTCGGGGTGGCCGGGGTTGCCGCGATAACCCATGGACGCACTCAAGTCCGCCGGGCCGATAAACACCCCGTCAACGCCCTCGACCGCCGCGATCGCCTCGAGGTTGTGCAGCCCTTCAAGGCTTTCGATCTGCACCAGCAGGCACATCTGTTCATCGGCCTGGTCCAGGTAGCCGGGGATGCTGTTCCAGCGCGAGGCCCGCGCCAGGGCACTGCCGACGCCGCGCACACCTTTGGGTGGGTAGTGCATGGCGCGCACCAGTTCGCGTGCCTGTTCCGCGCTTTCGACCATCGGCACCAGCAGGGTTTGCGCGCCGATATCCAGCACCTGCTTGATCAGCGCGGTGTCGCCGATCACCGGGCGGATGATCGCCTGGGCCGGGTAGGGGGCGATGGCCTGCAACTGGCCGAGCATGCCGCGCAGGTCGTTGGGCGCGTGTTCGCCGTCGATCAGCAGCCAGTCGAAACCGGCGTTGGCAGCAAGTTCGGCGCAGTACGGCTCGGCCAGGCCAAGCCACAGGCCGATTTGCGCCTCGCCCCGTTGCAGGCGTTGTTTGAAGCGGTTGATGGGTATGTCCATGGGCAAGTCCTCAAACGAAACGGCAGGCAATCGAACCGAGCATGTCGTAGTCGACATGGAAGGTATCGCCCGGGTTGGCCGCCACCGGGCGGGTGAAGGAGCCGCCGAGGATGATCTGCCCGGCTTCGAGGGTGACGTCGTACGGTGCCAGTTTGTTGGCCAGCCAGGCGACGCCCTTGGCCGGGTGGTTGAGCACCGCGGCCGAGACCCCGGACTCTTCGATCACGCCATTGCGATAGAGCACCGCCGGCACCTTGCGCAAGTCGATATCGCCCGGGCGCACCGCGCGCCCGCCCATGACCACGCCAGCGTTGGCGGCGTTGTCGGAGATAGTGTCGAAGACCTTGCGGGTGGCCTGGGTGTGCGGGTCGACCTGCTGGATGCGTGCGTCGATGATTTCCAGCGCCGGGATCACCCACTCGGTGGCGTCGAGCACGTCGAACAGGGTCACGTTCGGCCCCTTGAGCGGCTTGCCGAGCACGAACGCCAGCTCCACCTCGACCCGCGGCACGATAAAGCGCTCGAAGGGAATATCGCTGCCTTCGTCGAAGAACATGTCATCGAGCAGCGCGCCGTAGTCCGGTTCGGTGATGTTCGACGACACCTGCATGGCCCGCGAGGTCAGGCCGATCTTGTGGCCGACCAGCTTGCGCCCGTCCTCGATCTTTTGCGCAACCCAGGCGCGCTGGATGGCGTAGGCGTCCTCGATGCTGATGCCCGGGTGCTCCAGGGAGAACTGCCGCACCTGTTCGCGGCTGCGTTCGGCGCGGTCCAGCTGGGCGGCGGCTTGCAGGATCTGGCTGTGGTCAAGCATGGCGAAATCTCTTACTGAGGGTTGACGATGGCAGCCTTGGTGCGCAGCACCAGCAAGCCGCCGAGGGTGATGAACAGCGCCAGCACGTACAGGGCCAGGCTGGCGCTCTGGGTGGTGTCGCGCATCCAGCCGATCAGGTACGGGGCGAGGAACGAGGCGATGCTGCCGAACGAGCTGATCAGGGCGATGCCGGCCGCCTGGGTGGTGTTCGACAGGAACGCCGGTGGCAGTTGCCAGAACATCGGCAAGGCGGCGCTGGCGCCCATGCCGGCGATGATCAGGCCGCCCAGCACCATCACCGGGTTGCCCGGCGCCAGGCCCGCCACGGCGATGCCGATGGCCGACATCAGCAGCGGTACGCACAGGTGCCAGCGGCGTTCACGCTGACGGTCCGATGAACGCCCGCAGGCGATCATGAAGAAGCATCCGGCAAGATAGGGCACGGCGCTCAGCAGCCCGACCCGGCCATCGCTGCCGATGCCGGCGCCATGGATCAGGGTCGGCATCCAGAACGCCAGGGTGTTGACCGCCAGCATCACCGCAAAGTACACCGCCACCAGCAGCCAGACCTGGCTGTCACGCAGGATGCCGGCAAACGAGGTGATGGATTTGCGCTGCTCTTCCTGGTTCAGTTGTTCGCGCAGCTGCTGCTTTTCAGTGCCGTTGAGCCAGCTGACGCTTTCGAAACTGTCCGGCAGGCACTTGAGCACCACCAGGCCGAGGAGGATGACCGGCGCGCCCTCGATCAGGAACATCCACTGCCAGCCACGCAGGCCGGCGGCGTCGTGGAACAGTTCGAGGATGCCGCCCGACAACGGCCCGCCGACCACACCGGCCATGGGTACGGCAATCGCGAACAGCGCGGTGATCTGCCCACGGCGGCGGGCCGGGTACCAGCGGTTGAGGTAGACCAGGATACCGGGGAAGAAGCCGGCTTCGGCGACGCCCAGCAAAAAGCGCAGGACGTAGAAACCCGAGGCCGATTCGACCCAGAGCATGCTGGTCGACAGGGTGCCCCAGACCACCATCAGGGTGGCGATCCAGCGCCGTGGCCCGACCCGGTCCAGAGCCATGTTGCTCGGCACGCCGAACAGCGCGTAGGCGATGAAGAACAGCCCGGCACCAAAGCCGTAGACCGTGTCGCTGAAGTGCAGGTCGCTGCTCATCTGCATCTTGGCAAAGCCGATGTTGATGCGGTCCAGGTGAGCGAACAGGTAGCAGATCAGCAGCAGCGGCATCAGCCGCCAGGTGATCTTGCTGTGGGTCGAGTCATGTTGGGCAAGGGCAGCGTGTTCGGCAGTATTGGCTGTGCTCATGATCTTGTACTTTTTGTCAGAGGGCCGTTGGGGAGGGCGGGTGGCTGTGGCTCAGCCCGCCTGGTTTTGCAGAAAGGCGTGCACGTTGTTCTGCTTGAAATTCAGCTGCGGGTGCAGCTCGATCATCTCGAACGACAGGGCCAGCAGGCGTTGGCTTTGCAGCTCGGCAAAATGCGCGGTGATCACCTCGAACAGCGCCTGGGCGACCTGGGTGCGGGTCTCCAGGTCACGGCCGTGGCCGACCTTCAGGGTCATGTGGACGAAGGCATAGTCATGCTTGCCATCGGCCATGCGCCAGCTGTCCAGGCGCACGCCACGGCTGCGGATGCCGCCCAGGGGGAACACGCCGCTGGCGCCCAGGCTGGCGTGGACCTTGTCGAACAGGCCGGGCAGGTCGGCCTGCTGCTCGATGTTGTCGGTGTACTCGGCGATGAAGTGCGGCATGAGGATCTCCGTCTCATGTAGGAGCGGGCTTGCCCCCGCGATGGGGTGATCGCGGGGCAAGCCCGCTCCTACAGGGTTACAGGGGGAAGATGGCGTTGATTTGCCCGGTGCCGGAGCTGCCGAACGGCTCGGTCAGTACCTCGACCGGCTTGTTGTAGTCGGCGCCGCCGAGCAGGCCCAGGAGCATCGCCGTGTCGTGCATGCCGCCTTCGCCATAACAGTGGTTGGCGTAGTCCGGGAGCATCGCGCAGAACTCCTTGAAGCGGCCCTGCTTCCACAATTCGACCACGCGCAGGTCCATCTGCTTGTCGAATTCACGGGTCCAGTTGTGGATGTTGGCTTCGGCGTTGCGGTCATCGGAGAAGCGGTGCGACAGCGAACCCGAGGCCAGTACCAAGACCTTGCGGTCGCTCTTTTCGATGGCCCGACGCACCGCGGCGCCAAAGGCGAAGCTGTCTTCAAGGCGGTGCCAGGCGCACCAGGCGGCGATCGACACGACCTTGAGCTTTTGTTCGTTGGGCACGTCCATGTGCATGTAGCGCATCGGTACCAGGGTGCCGTACTCAAGCTCAAGGCTCTGGATGTTGTGGGCCAGGGTGCGCACGTCGGCGGCGTTGGCTTCAAGGCCGATCAGTTCGCCCAGTTCCGGGCAGCCGGGGTACTCGAAGTCCATGTTCTTGATGAAGTGCGGCAACTCGTTGCTGGTGTAGGTACCCTTGAAGTGCTCGCCACAGTTGATGTGGTAGCCGCTGTTGACCAGCCAGTGGACGTCGAACACCACGGCGGTATCGGCGCCCAGTTCGCGGGCGCGGCGGCCGATTTCCTTGTGCCCGGCGATCGCCGCCTCGCGGCAGCCATGATGCTTGCCGGGCAGTTCGGACAGGTACATCGAGGGTACGTGGCAGACTTTGGCTGCCAGGACGACTTCGCCCATGATGGAACTCCTGGAGATTGTTGTTCTTGTTTGCGATCGGTTGCGCCTTCATCGCGGGTCAAGCCCGCTCCCACAAGGCAGCCTCAAAACCTGTGGGAGCGGGCTTGCCCCGCGATGCTGTCAGACGCCCCAGCGCGGAATATGATGACTGCCCATCGAGATACACACGTTCTTGATCTCGGCAAACACCTCGAAGCTGTACTGCCCGCCTTCACGGCCGGTGCCCGAACCCTTGACCCCGCCGAACGGCTGGCGCAGGTCGCGCACGTTCTGGCTGTTGATGAACACCATGCCGGCCTCGATGCCGCGGGCCAGACGATGCGCCTTGCCGATGTCCTGCGTCCAGATGTACGAGGCCAGGCCATACTCGGTGTCGTTGGCCAACTGCAGCGCCTCGGCTTCGTCCTTGAACGGGATCAGGCACACCACCGGGCCAAAGATTTCTTCCTGGGCGATGCGCATGTTGTTGTTCACATCGGCAAACACCGTCGGCTGGATGAACTGGCCACGGGCCAGGTGCGCCGGCAGGTTGGCCGGGCGCTCCAGGCCGCCAGCGAGCAGGGTGGCGCCTTCCTCGATGCCGATCTTGATGTAGCCGGTGACCTTGTCATAGTGGGCTTGAGTGATCATCGAGCCTACCTGGGTTTTCGGGTCTTGCGGGTCACCGACGATCAGCCGTTTGGCTCGCGCAGCGAACTCGGCGACGAACTGCGGGTAGACGCTCTGCTGGATGAAGATACGGCTGCCGGCGGTGCAGCGCTCGCCATTGAGCGAGAAAATGGTGAACAGCGCCGCATCCAGGGCGCGCTCAAGGTCGGCGTCTTCGAAAATCAGCACCGGCGACTTGCCGCCCAGCTCCATGGAGTACTTCTTCAGGCCCGCGGTCTGCATGATCTTCTTGCCGGTGGCGGTGCCGCCGGTAAAGGAGATAGCGCGCACGTCCGGGTGGCGCACCAGGGCGTCGCCAGCGGTGGCACCGTAGCCCTGGATGACGTTGAGCACGCCGTTGGGAATCCCGGCTTCCACCGCCAGGCGCCCCAGTTCGTTGGCGGTCAGCGGCGACAGTTCGCTCATCTTCAGCACCGCGGTGTTGCCCAGGGCCAGGCACGGCGCGGTCTTCCAGGTGGCGGTCATGAACGGCACGTTCCATGGCGACACCAGCCCGCACACGCCCACCGGCTGGTACAGGGTGTAGTTGAGCATCTGGTCGTCGACCGGGTAGCTGTGGCCGTCCATGCGTGTGCAGACTTCGGCGAAAAAGTCGAAGTTGTGCGAGGCACGCGGGATCAGCACGTTCTTGGTCTGGTGGATCGGCAAACCGGTGTCGAGGGTTTCCAGTTCAGCCAGGTGCGGCACGTTCTGCTCGATCAGCTCACCGAGTTTGCGCATCAGCCGCGCGCGCTCCTTGGCCGGGGTGTTGGCCCATTTCGGGAAGGCTTCTTTCGCCGCTGCTACTGCCTGGCCGACCTCTTCGGCGCCGCCGCTGGCGACTTCGCCAATGGCTTCGCCGGTGGCCGGGTTGTAGTTGACGAACACGTCTTTGCTTTCGACCTCACGGCCGTTGATCCAGTGTTTGATCATGTTGCTCATGCCTCTTGGCGGTTGAGGGCGAAGAACTCGGCTTCGCTGACAATACGGTTGACCAGGCGCCCGACGCCTTCGACTTCGACCACCACTTCATCGCCCGGCACCACGTCGGCCAGGCCTTCGGGGGTGCCGGTGGCGATCATGTCGCCCGGCTGCAGGGTCATGAAGCTGGACAGGTATTCGATCAGGTAGGGAATGTCGAAAATCATGTCTTTGGTGCTGCCTTGCTGCTTGAGCTCACCGTTGATCCAGGTGCGCAAGGTCAGGTTGGAGGCGTCCGGCACATCGGCGGCATCGACGATCCACGGCCCGACCGGGGTGGTGGCGTCGCGGTTTTTCACCCGCAGGTTGGGCCGGTAGTAGTTCTCCAGGTAATCGCGAATCGCGTAGTCGTTGCACACCGTGTAACCGGCCAGGTAATCCAGGGCGTCCTCGCGCTTGACGTTGCGCGCCGGCTTGCCGATCACCGCCACCAGCTCGCACTCGTAGTGCATGTAGGCGACGTTGTCCGGGCGCCAGCTGACCTGGTTGTGGCCGGTGTAGGTGCCCACCGACTTGACGAACGCCAGCGGCTCGGTGGGCGGCGTGAAGGCAAGCTCTGCCGCGTGGTCGGCGTAGTTCAGGCCCAGGGCGAACATGTTGCCGGTGGCCGGTGGCAGCCACTCGACCTGCTGCTCTGCCAGCAAGCGGCCGTCAGCCAGGCGCACGGCGTTGTCGGCCTCGACGGTGACGGCGTGGACTTGGCCCTGGTAGCGGATACGTGCGTGTTTCATCAGCGCTTCTCCTGCGCGGCAACGATGCTGTTGGTCAGGCGCCCGAGGCCGCTGATCTCGACTTCTACCTGGTCCCCGGGCAGCACATCGACGCGGCCCTCGGGGGTGCCGGTGATCAGCACATCGCCCTCGTGCAGGGTCATGAACTCGCTGATCTCGGCAATCAGCTGGGCGATGCTGCGGACCATGTTGGCGGTGCTGTTCTGCTGGCGCAGGGCACCGTTGACGAACAGCTTGATGCTCAGTTGCTGCGGGTCGCCAATCTGCGCGGCGGGTACCAGCTCAGGGCCCAGGGCGCAGAAGCCGTCGCGGCACTTGGCCTTGACCGCCGGGCGGTAATAGCTGTCTTCCGGCAGGCTGAATTCATTGACGATGGTGTAGCCGGCGACATGGCTGAGGGCATTGTCGACGCTGACCCGGGTGGCACGCTTGCCGATCACCACGCCCAGGGCCGGGCCCGGTTGCAGCTGTTCGATGCCTTGCGGATAGACCACGGGCTGGCCGTGGCCATTGCGGGTGTTGGGGGTCTTGATGAACAGCACCGGCTTGACCGGCGGCTTTTGGTACGGCGGCTGTTCGAATTCGGCGAGACGCTGGTTCAGCAAACCCTGGTAGTTCAGCGCAACGCCGAACAGGGTACCGCTGGCAGCATCGTGCAAGGCACGGCTCATGGGGTTCTCCTGGCTGGGGCAGGGGGCAGGGTCCCTGCTCGAATAATTGTTAATGTATTAACGTTATAATTAAGATGTTAACGAAATGCAAGCGGCTTGCTGCAGGAGTAAGCTGGCGACAGAGCAACAAGAGTGAGCAGGGCCATGAGCGAGCGCCAGCCAATCCCCAACATCAACATCGGTCAGGTCTATGACCAGCGCTACAGCGATGCCGAGGTGCACTACGACAAGCTCGGCAACCTGGCCGGGTTTTTCGGCCGCAACATGCCGGTGCACCGCCATGACCGGTTTTTCCAGGTGCATTACGTCAAGAGCGGCACGGTGCGGGTGTACCTGGACGACCAGCAGTACGTTGAATCAGGGCCGATGTTCTTCCTCACGCCGCCGACCATCCCGCATTCCTTCGTCACCGAGCCCGATGCCGACGGCCATGTGCTGACCGTGCGCCAGCAACTGGTCTGGCAGTTGCTCGAAGCTGATCCGGGGTTGGCGCCGGGGCCGCAGGTGGCGCCGGCCTGCGTGGCCTTGAATGGCCTGGAGCCGAGCTACGCCGCCGAGGCGCGGCGCCTGGCGCTGCTGTTCGACGAGCTGCACAGTGAGATCAACGCCAGCGCAGCCGGGCGCGGGGCGGCGCTGGAAAGCCTGACGCGGCTGATCATGACCAGCCTGCTGCGCCTGTGCGCGCGCTCGTTGCCGGCACGGCAAACCCGCCATGAAGACTTGCAGGTGTTCCATCGTTTCAACGAGCTGATCGAAGCCCACTACCTCGAACACTGGCCGCTGGCGCGCTATGCCCAGGGCATCGGCGTGACCGAGGCGCGGCTCAACGAAGTGTGCCGGCGTATCGCCGACCTGCCGTCCAAGCGGCTGATCCTTGAACGGCTGATGCAGGAAGCGCGGCGCCTGTTGCTGTACACCGGCAGTTCGGCCAACGAGATCTGCTACAGCCTGGGCTTCAAGGACCCGGCGTATTTCAGCCGGTTCTTTTTGCGTTACGCGCAACAGACGCCGGGGGAGTACCGTCAGCGTCAGGCGGGGTTGCGCTAGGCCTGGCCGCGCAGCCAGAGGTTGTCGAAACGCCAGGTGCTGAACAGCGTCTGCTCGGCCGCGGCGCCGCCGACCTGGCGCGAGAAGGCATCGAGCAGATTCACATAGCCCCAGATCAGCAGGCCGCCACGCTCGTACTGGATCTGCTGGGCCTGGTGCACCAGGGCGCTGCGCTTGGCCAGGTCCGGCTGGGCCATGGCCTGGAGGAACAGTTCGCTGAACTGCGGGTCGTTGAAGTGGGTCTTGTTGGCCACGGCGAAGGGCGCGTCGATATGCATGGCGCTGGCCAGAAACGGCGCGCCGATGGTGCCGCCGGTGCTCAGTTGCCACTGGTCGTGCTGCGGGCCGTCGAAGGTGGCCTGGTCGACCTGGCGCACCTTGAGGCTCACGCCCATGGCCTTGGCCTGTTCGGCGAACACCAGCGCCGATGCCAGGGCTGGGCCGCTGGTGGTCACCAGCTCGACTTCAAGTTGCTCGTAACCGGCGTCGCGCAGCAGTTGCGCCGCCCGTTGCGGGTCATGCGGGCGCGGGCCGAGGCTGTGATTGAAGGTCGGGTCGTTCGGTGCGTACAGGTCGTTGGCCACCCGGCCCTGGCCGTTCAAGGCACGGCGCACCAGCTCCGGGCGGTCGGCGAGCAGGCGAAACGCCTCGCGGACCTTCGGGTTGTCGAACGGCGGCTTACGGGTGTTCATGTCGAACGACAGCCAGTTGCCGCTGACCGAGGTCACCAGTTGCAGGCGCGGGTCGCGTTCGATGATCTGCAATTGCTCGCTGGGCAGGCCGTTGGCCATGTCGATCTGCCCGGCACGCAAGGCAGCCAGGCGCGAGACCTGGTCCTTGAAGTCGATGATCTCCAGTTCGTCGGCGTAGGGTTTGCCGTCCTTGTAGTAGTTCTCGAAGCGGCTGAACACCGAGCGCTGGCCGGGGGTGAAGCTTTTCAGCTTGTAGGGGCCGGCACCCACCGGGTTGGTCAGCGGGTGGTAATCGACCGGGACGATGCCGCCGAAGTTGACCCAGGTTTCTGCCAGTGGCAAGTAGCTACGGCCGTCCTTGAAGCGGATGCGCACGGTGCGCGCGTCGAGTTTTTCCAGGTTGTCGCGGTCGACCCAGTGCAGCAGCGCGGCATAGGGCGAGGCCAGTTTCGGGTCGGTGAGGCGGCGAATGGAGAAGATCAGGTCGTCGGCATCGATAGTCTTGCCGTTGTGAAACTCAAGGCCTTGGCGCAGGCGCACGGTCCAGCTGCTGGCGTCGGCGCTGGCCTCGGCTTCTTCGGCCAGGGCCAGGCGCGGCTGCATCTGCTCGTCCCATTCCCACAGCTTGCTGTACAGGGCAAAGCCGCGAACGATGCCGCTGCCGATCGGTTTGTGGGCATCAAGGTTGCCGACCTGGCCGCCCGACAGCACGCCCAGGCGCAGGCGCCCGCCATGGCGGGGCGGGTCGCTGGCCAGGTTGCTGGCGGCAGGTGTGTCGGGGCCGCAGCCACTGAGCAGCAGGCCGCCGCCCAGCGCCAGGCTGTAGCCGAGAAAGCGCCGGCGCTGTCGATCAAAAGTGTCCATGGCCTCAGGCTCCTGCCGCACGCAGGGCCGGCGCCTGGGTGTCGATGCGCTTGAGCGGCGCTCGTTCGCTGCGAAAATGCGGGAGGATGTGCTCGCCCAGGCGGTAGGCTTCTTCCAGGTGCGGGTAACCGGCGAGGAAGAACAGGTCGATGCCTAACTGGTTGTACTCGCGAATCCGCGCCACCACGTTCTCGTAGCTGCCAACCAGCGCCAGGCCTGGCGGGATGCCGATATAACCGAAACCGGCCCAGACGTTGGGGTAGATGAAAAAGTCGTCGAACGGCCGGGTTTCATCCTTGGCCGCGTACTCACTTTCGTAGCTGAGCTTGCGCGCGGTGCGCAGCCCGGCATGGGCGGCCACGGCCTTGACCGCGCCCTTGGCCACGCCTTCGTCGAAGAAGCGCTTGGCCTCGGCCAGGGCCAGGGCTTCGGTCTCGCGGGTGATGACATCGATCGACAGGCCAAAGCGGATATTGCTGCGGCCATGCTTGAGCGCCCGCTCGCGAATGTCGGCGATCAGCGCGCGGATCTCGCTCGGGTGCTCGGCCCGCATCAGGTAGAAGTCGGCGTGGCGGGCGGCGAATTCCCGCGCCGCAAGCGACGAGCCGGCGGTGCAGATCAGCGGCAGTTCGGCCTTTTTCTGCGGGCCGCGCAGGCCGCCACCTTCGGCCTTGTAGAAGCGCCCCTGATAGTGGAAGTTCTCCGAGTGCCAGTAGCCCTTGACCACGTCCATGAACTCGATCGCGCGCTCATAGCGTTCATCGTGGTCGCTGAAGTCGCCAACCTGGCGCTGCACCGTATCCGAGCCGCCATTGATGATGTTCCACACCAGGCGGTTGCCGCTGGCGCGCTGGTAGGTCGCCGCCTGCTGCACGGCAACCCAGGGCGTGTAGTGGAAGGGTTGGAAGGCGGTGACGTAGCTTAAGGTACGGGTCTCGCGGGCCAGCAGCGAGCACACCGTCCATGGCTCTTCACCGGACGGCGCGTTGACCATCAGTGCGCCACCAAAGCCGTTGATCTCGGCGGCGCGGGCGATCTGCCCGAGGTAGTCGATGTAGGTGAAGTGATCGCCCACGGCAAAGTTCGAGACCGCGCCGGTGCTGTCGTCGGCGTCGGCATGCCAGTCGCCGCGGTTGCGCGGGTCGCCAGGGAGGAACTGGGTTTCGCCGTGCAAGGGCAGGCGGGTGAAGAATTCGATGCTCACGGTCAGCGTCCTTATTGCACGGTGGGGTTGCAGATCGGTGCGATGGGCTGGTCGCTGAACACTTTGCGGGCGAAGGGCAGCGAGTCCTTGAGCGAGGCATTGACCGTTTCGCTATGGCCCAGGCCCTTGTACAAGTGACCTTCGACGATCGAGCCGGTCTTGCAGGCGTCCTGCATCAGCGCTACCTGGGTGGCGGCGGCCGGGGTCTTGTCTTCGGCGCCGGTGCCGATGAAGATCGGCTGGGCGAGTTTCAGGGTTGGGTAGGACACCTGCGCCAGCCAGGGTTTGAGCTGCTCGCCGCTGTTGGCCTTGCGGGTGTTGGCCGGGGTCAGGCCGGTGCCGACCACATCGGCCACCAGCGACGACAGGCAGGTGGTGCGGGCCTGCTCGAACAGCGGCAGGGCCTTGTCGGTGTAGAAGTCGCGCGGGTCGATGCTCGGGTCGTACTGCTGGGCTGCCAGCAGGGTGTAGAAGCCATAGGCCAGGGAGGCGTCGACCTTGTCCTGGTCCTGTTCGCCGACGTTCTTCGCGCCGACGGTGTAGATCACCCCGGTGCCGACGCTGCCCTTCAGGCCCAGCTCCGGGGCGTAGGTCGGCGCATAGGCGGCCGAGGCGAAGGCGCCGGCGCCGCCCTGGGACTGGCCGACCACCAGCACCTTGTTGGCCAAGCCCGGCACCCCGGCAATCGCCGCGCGGGCAGCGTCGAGGATGCCGTAGGCAGCCATGCGGTTGTTCAGCAGCGGGTGGCCGCCGGGCACGCCCAGGCCCTGGTAGTCGGTGGCGACAATGGCATAGCCCTCGTTGAGCCAGCGCGCCAGGTACTGCACGTCGCGGTACGAGCGCCCGGCCCAGGACGGCGCGCAGACATCCGCCACGCCCACCGTGCCATGGCCCCAGGTCACCACCGGCCAGCCGCCTGCCGGCGCCTTGCCCTTGGGAATGAACAGCGCGCCGGAGACGGCCACCGGGGTCTTGCCGTCGATGCCGTCGGTAGAGCTGTAGAGGATGCGCAACTGCGAGGCGGCGCCGGGCAGGCTCAGGGTTTGTTCCAGGGGTTCGCTGCGCAGCAGTTTGCCTGGGCTGGCCGGGATGGCCTGGCTCCAGCTGTAGAACGCCGAGACCCGGCCATCGCCTTGCAGCGGGTCGGCTTTGGGCGCGAAGGTTTCAGCGGCCACGGCGCTGAGCGACAGGGCCAGCAGGCTCAGGCCGAAGGCGAAGGTTTTTTGCAGTGTCATCGAGAGGTCCTTGCACGGTGCGTTTGCCCAGGCTTGAGCGAAATGCGTGCCAGGGCGCTGCAGGCCCCGGATTTGTTGGGCTACGTTGCCAACGAGGATGTTCTCGGGGATCGATGCTGCTGGCCAGCAGCCACGGATTGCTGGGCGACTGTTGCTGGGGCAGCAGTGCAAAACACATATCTCTTATTGGAATATATAAATGCTAATTAATAATTATTTGTTCTAATTTGTTTCGGGCACTATGGCCCTGCGCTTTCACTGCCAGGAATGCACCATGTCGCTGATAACCCATCCCCACGCCCGGGAACTGACCAAATCCGTTCGCGCCACCGTTCTGGTGTTCAAGGACCCGCGCTCCCAGGAACTGCTCAGCCGCATCGAACGCCTGGCGCCGAGTGAAGCCAATACCCTGATCATTGGCGAGACCGGCACCGGCAAGGAGCTGGTCGCCCGGCATATCCATCAACTCAGCCGCCGCGGGCGCGAGCCGTTCGTGGCGGTCAACTGCGGTGCCTTTGCCGAAACCCTGGTCGAGAGCGAGCTGTTCGGCCACGAGAAAGGCGCCTTTACCGGCGCCACCAACAGCAAGGCCGGCTGGTTCGAAGCGGCCAACGGCGGCACGCTGTTCCTCGATGAAATCGGCGACCTGCCGTTGAACATGCAGGTCAAGTTATTGCGGGTGCTGCAGGAGCGCGAGGTGGTGCGCCTCGGTTCGCGCACACCGATCCCGATCAACGTGCGCCTGGTGGCGGCGACCAACGTCAACCTGGCCGATGCGGTGGTGGCCGGGCATTTTCGTGAAGACCTGTTTTACCGCCTGCACGTGGCAACCATCCGTCTGCCGCCGCTGCGCGAACGGCCGGGGGATATCCTGCCGCTGGCCGAATTCTTCCTCGAAGAGCACTGCCAGCGCCTGGGTTACAGCCGCGCCAGCCTAAGCCTGGAAAGCGAACGCAAGCTGCTCTCGCACAGCTGGCCGGGCAACATCCGCGAGCTGGAAAACGCCATTCACCATGCCTTGCTGGTATGCCGGAAACAGGTGGTGCAGCCGGCCGACCTGCATTTGGTGGACATGCGTTCGGTGGGCATCCGCCAGGAGGAACACAGCCAGCCGCTGCGCATCGCCAGCGAGCCGCCGAACCTTGAGGCGGCGCTGACGGCGCTGTTCGAGCAGAACATCCCGGACTTGTACGAGCATATCGAGGAGACGGTGTTTCGCACCGCGTACCGCTTCTGCCATGGCAACCAGTTGCAGACCGGGCGCCTGCTCAATATCAGCCGCAACATCGTGCGGGCGCGGTTGGAGAAGATTGGTGAGTTGAAGCGCAGCGAAGGTGTAGTGGGGTAGGGCCTCATCGCGGGGCAAGCCCGCTCCTACAGGGTGGGAGCGGGCTTGCCCCGCGATGCTTCAAGTCCATCTGATCCGTATAAATACCCCCAACCTGAATCTGTAACTCAGTACACCCAAAAGCCATAGTGACGGCCTCCCTGATGAGGTCCGAACCATGTATCACTATGACGAGTATGACCGTGCACTGGTGTTCGAGCGCGTGGCGCAGTTTCGCGATCAGGTGCGCCGGTTCATGGCTGGCGAACTGAGCGAAGAAGAGTTCCTGCCCCTGCGCCTGCAGAACGGCCTGTATATGCAAAAGCATGCCTACATGCTGCGCGTGGCCATCCCCTACGGCACCCTCGGCGCCCGGCAGATGCGCACCCTGGCGCAGATCGCGCGCGAGTACGACCGTGGCTACGGCCACTTCACCACGCGCCAGAACATTCAGTTCAACTGGATCGAACTGGCCCAGGTGCCGGACATCCTTCAGCGCCTGGCCGAGGTCGAGATGCATGCGATCCAGACCTCCGGCAACTGCGTGCGCAATATCACCACCGAAGCCTTTGCCGGTGTTGCCGCCGACGAGCTGCTCGACCCGCGGCCGCTGGCCGAGATCCTGCGCCAGTGGTCGACCATCAACCCGGAATTCCTGTTTTTGCCGCGCAAGTTCAAGATCGCCATCTGCTCGGCGATTGAAGACCGCGCGGCGATCATGATGCATGACATCGGCCTCTACCTGTACCGCGACGGCCGTGGCCAGATGTGCCTGCGGGTGATGGTCGGCGGCGGCCTGGGGCGCACGCCGATCCTCGGTTTGCAGATCCGCGAAGGGCTGGCGTGGCAGCACCTGTTGTCGTATGTCGAAGCGATTTTGCGCGTGTACAACCGCCATGGCCGGCGCGACAACAAGTACAAGGCGCGGATCAAGATCCTGGTCAAGGCGCTGGGCATCGAGGCGTTCTCCCGCGAGGTGGAGGAGGAGTGGCAACACATCAAGGACGGCCCGGCGCAACTGACCGAAGACGAGTTCCAGCGGGTCGCCGCCGCCTTCGAACCACCGGCCTACGACAGCGTCATCGACAATGAACTGGCCTACGACACCCACCTGGCCCAGGACCACGCCTTCGCCCGCTGGGTGGCCTGTTGCGTCAAACCGCACAAGGTGCCGGGCTATGCCAGCGTGGTGCTCTCGACCAAACCGGGCGATGCCTCGCCACCGGGTGACCTGACCGATGCGCAGATGGATGCCGTGGCCGACTGGTCGGAGCAGTTCGGTTTTGGCGAGATCCGCATTGCCCACGAGCAGAACCTGATCCTCCCCGACGTGCGCAAGCGCGACCTGCATGCACTCTGGCGCCTGGCCTGCGAGCGGGGCCTGGGCACGGCCAACATTGGTCTGTTGACCGACATCATCGCCTGCCCGGGTGGCGACTTCTGCGCTCTGGCCAACGCCACCTCGATTCCCATCGCGCAGTCGATCCAGCGCCGCTTCGATGACCTGGACTACCTGCACGACCTGGGCGAACTGAGCCTGAACATCTCCGGCTGCATCAACGCCTGCGGCCACCACCACATCGGCAATATTGGCATCCTCGGCGTCGATAAAAATGGCAGCGAGTGGTACCAGGTGACCCTCGGTGGCGCCCAGGGCAAGCACAGTACCCTGGGCAAGGTCATCGGCCCGTCGTTCAGCGCCGCCGAGATCCCGCAGGTGATCGAACAGATCATCGCCACCTACTGCGCCTATCGCGAGCTGGATGAGCCCTTTGTCGACACCGTGCGCCGGGTCGGCCTGGAACCCTTCAAGGAACGGGTCTATACCAAGCGCCCGGAGGAGCTGATATGCGTAATGTAATTGGCCTGCGCAATGGTCAAGCGCAGTTGATCGAGCACGATCCCTGGCAGCTGTTGCGCGAACCCGGCGAGGTGCTGCCCGATGGCCTGCTGATCTTGCCGCTGGCCACCTGGATTGCCCGCCGCGCCGAGCGGCCCATGGGCCGTGACGGTTTGTGGCTGGGGCCGGACGATGAGATCGAGCCGCTGCGTGCCTGGCTGCCCCAGGTGCCGCTGATCGCGGTGGATTTCCCCAGCTTTCGTGACGGCCGTGGCTACAGCCAGGCGTACCTGTTGCGCACCCGGCTGGGCTGGCATGGTGAGCTGCGCGCGGTGGGTGATGTGCTGCGCGACCAGCTCAGCCATATGCGCCAGTGCGGCTTCGACAGTTACGCCGTGCGGGAAGACAAATGCGCCGAGGATGCCTTGCTGGGCCTGGCCGGCATGAGCGTGCTGTACGGGCGTTCGGTGATCGAGCCGCGGCCGTTGTTTCGTCGGCGCTGACGGCGTCGCCGGGTTCGGGCTACCATGCCGGATCGCCCGTTCGACAGGATGTTGCTGCATGCCATTCACTACCCGTGTTGCCCGGCCCAGTGATGCCGAGGCGCTGAGCATCATCGCTGGCCAGACCTTCGCCCTGGCCAGCCCGCCGGACGCTGCCGCCCAGGCGTTGCAGGAATACATCGACACCCGGCTGCAGCCCGAGCATTTCGTCCTGCACCTGCTCAACCCGCGCAAGCGCCTGCGGGTGCTGGAGCACCTGGGTGAGGTGGTGGGCTACAGCCTGGTCGACAACGCGCCCGAGGTGCTGGGAATTGCCGAGGCGGACGGCCTGCCGGAGCTCAGCCGCTGCTATGTGCTGCCCGAGCAACATGGCCAGGGCGGCGCGCAGCTGTTGCTCGACGACACCCTGGCGCAGGTGCGCGGCGGCATTCGCCTGACCGTCAACGAACAGAATGCCCGGGCCATCCGCTTCTACCAGCGCAATGGTTTTAGCAAAGTGGGCGAGGCGTTTTTCGAATGCGGGCCGGAGCGCCATCGCGACTGGGTGATGGTCGCGCGGCGGTGACAAAACTGGTTACAGTGTCGCTCTCATCTTACGGCCCAAGGTCCTGCTCATGACTGATCTCAGTGCATTCCCGATCACCCGCAAATGGCCTGCCCGACAGCCTGAGCTGCTGCAGCTGTACTCGCTGCCTACGCCCAACGGCGTGAAAGTGTCGATCATGCTCGAGGAGATCGGCCTGGCCTACGAGGTGCACAAGGTCAGCTTTGAAACCAATGACCAGCTGACTCCGGAATTCATCTCCCTGAGCGCCAACAACAAGATCCCGGCGATCCTCGACCCCAATGGCCCGGGCGGCCAGGCGCTGGCATTGTTCGAGTCCGGGGCGATCCTGATCTACCTGGCGGAAAAGACCGGCAAGCTGCTGCCTGCGGACCCGGCCAAGCGCTACGAAACCCTGCAGTGGTTGATGTTCCAGATGGGCGGGATCGGGCCGATGTTTGGCCAGTTGGGGTTCTTCAACAAGTTTGCTGGCAAGGCGTATGAAGACAAGCGTCCGCGTGATCGTTACGTGGCCGAGTCGCGGCGTTTGCTCGGGGTGCTGGACAAGCGCCTGCAGGGGCGCGATTGGGTGATGGACGAGTACAGCATTGCCGACATCGCGATTTTGCCCTGGGTGCGCAACCTGATCGGTTTTTACGAGGCCGGTGAGCTGGTCGGCTTTGATGACTTTGCCAACGTCAAGCGGGTGCTGGCGGCGTTTGTGGCGCGGCCGACGGTGGAGCGGGGGTTGAAGATTCCTGCTTAGCGCCCTATTGCGGGGCACGCCCGCTCGCACATACCTGTGGGAGCGGGCTTGCCCCGCGATGGCTAAAACACCTGCCGAAACACCCAATACAACCCCCCCGCCAGCACAATCGCCGCCGGCAAGGTCAGCACCCAGGCCATCAGCAGGTTGAACAGGGTGCGCATCTGCAAGCCCGAGCCGTTGGCAACCATGCTCCCGGCTACCCCGGACGACAGGACATGGGTAGTCGACACCGGCAGCCCGTACATGTCCGCCGCACCGATGGTGCACATCGCCACCAGCTCCGCCGAAGCGCCCTGGGCGTAGGTCAGGTGGGTCTTGCCGATCTTCTCGCCGACGGTCACTACGATCCGCCGCCAGCCGACCATGGTCCCCAGCCCCAGGGCGATGGCCACGGCGATCTTCACCCACAGCGGAATGTAGCGGGTGGCGCTGTCGATCTGTTGCTTGAACAGCTGCACCTTGGCCTGGGTATCGGCATCGAACTGCCCCAATTGATGCTTGTCGATCAGGCGGATGGCCTCGCTGGTCAGGTACATGTCGTTGCGCACGTTGGCCATGGCCTCTGCCGGTACCTTGTTCAGCGAACCATAGCCTTTGACCTCGGTGCCGATCATGCCGGCCAGCGCCGCCAGGGCCGGTAGCAGCTCGTCGCTGGCCTGCGGCTGGCGGATGAAGGCGCTGAGGGTCTGACGTGGATCCGCCGGTGCCGGGTGCGCGGTACTGCGCTGCAAGGCCTGCTGGGTGACCTCGGCTACCGCGGCAAACTGCAGCGACTGGTCTGCCGGCATGGTTCGGTTGAGGGCATAGGCCATGGGCAGGGTGCCGACCAGGATCAGCATGATCAGGCCCATGCCTTTTTGCCCGTCGTTGGAGCCATGGGCGAACGACACCCCGGTGCAGGTGAGAATCAGTAGCCCGCGAATCCACCAGGGTGGCGGCGTATTGCCCACCGGCGCCTGGTACAGCTCGCGGCGCTTGACCAGCATGCGCAGGGCCAGCAGCAACAGCGCCGCGCAGGAAAAACCCACCAGCGGCGAGAGCAGCAGCGAATAGCCGACCTTGCTGGCTTGGGTCCAGTCCACGCCGCTGCTGCCATCGCGTCCGTGCATCAGCGCGTTGGCGATGCCGACGCCGATGATCGAGCCGATCAGGGTATGTGACGACGAGGCCGGCAGGCCCAGCCACCAGGTACCTAGGTTCCAGATGATTGCCGACAGCAGCAGGGCGAAAACCATCGAGAAGCCGGCCGAGGAGCCGACCTGCAAAATCAGCTCCACCGGCAACAAGGCGATGATGCCGAATGCCACTGCGCCACTGGACAGCAGCACGCCGAGAAAATTGAAACAGCCGGACCAGACCACAGCCACCGACGGTGGCAGCGAATGGGTGTAGATCACCGTGGCCACGGCGTTGGCGGTGTCGTGAAAGCCGTTGACGAACTCGAAGCCCAGGGCAATCAGCAATGCCAGGCCGAGCAGCAGAAACGGTGTCCAGGTGGTGACCACGGTGCCGGTGGCGTCGATGTCGCGCATCAGGCTCCAGGCGGTATACACCAGGCCGGCCACGAGCAAGCCAAAGAACAGGGTCAGGGTGGTGCGGCCGGGTTTGTGATCGAGACGGGGGCGTGGGTCGTGGTTGGCCAGCGATGGGCTGCCAGCCAGGGTCGGGGTGGTCATGATGACGGGTCCGGGTTACCAGGAAGGGTTTAGCCTTGCCCGGCCATGATAAAAACAATCGCTGACAGTGCCGTGACCTCGGTCAAGGAAAGTCTTAGCATCAAAGGACCTGCCGATGGAGCGTAACGATGATCCGCTGCAAACGCGTTTATGACCCGCAGGACGCCGCCGATGGCCAGCGGGTGCTGGTCGACCGGCTGTGGCCGCGCAACAAGCGCAAGGACCAGCTGCAGGCTTTGTGGCTGCCGCAGGTGGCGCCTTCAACGGCGTTGCGTCAGGCTTTTCACAAGGGAGAGATGGATTTTGCCGGCTTTGCCGAGCAGTATCGCCAGGAGCTGACGGCCCAGCCTGTGCATTGGTGGAAGCTACTGGGCATGGCCGGGCAGGGCGATGTGACCTTGCTGTATGCCGGCAAGGACACCGCGCACAACAATGCCACGGTACTGGCGCAGTGGCTTGAGGATGAGTTGGAGCGCCAGGGGCCGGGGAGTTCGCCGGTGTGTTATGCCGACGAATTCAAACCTTGAAAAGCATCGCGGGCATGACCCGCGAAGAGAACCACTATGACTGTGCAACTGACCCCCGCCACCGACCAGTACCGCACCTTCGCCCGCGACCTCACGCGCCGGGCCATGCTGGCGTATTACCGCGAGTTCGATCTGCTCTGGCAGGAAGAAGCCTTCGACCAGGCCTGGGAGTGGCGCGAGCAGTGGCTGATCAGCGAAGCCGAGCAACCGCTGGGCTACTTCAGCCTCAGCCAGGACCGCCAGGCCCTGTTCATCCGTGAACTGCACCTGCTCGAAGGCTTTCGCGGCCGTGGCGTCGGCAGCTGGGTGTTAGCGCAACTGGCCGACTGGACCCGCCAACGGCAATTGCCGCTGCTGCGCCTGATGGTGTTCAAGAGCAACCCGGCACGGTTCCTGTACCTGCGCGAGGGCTTTGTCTGTGTCGGCGAAGACGAGTGCTTTTTGCGCCTGCAGCGGGCGATCGCCTAGCTCGACCCGCACCACGCAACCCCGGCGCTGGGTGGCATCGAGCAGCAGGCTCTGCACCGGCAACAAGTCACCGATCAGCAAGTTCTGCTGGATCGGCTTGCCCTCGAAGGTGTTCGGCCCCAGCACCACCTGCTGCAAACCCTCGACCCGTACCACCGCCTTGCCGACCTTGCCCAGGGTGTTGCCGCTCAAGGTCAGGGGGCCGGCCAGCGGCGCGGCATTGCGCAGGCTGACGGCGTATTCCGGGCTGTTGCCGATGCGGTTGCCGATCAGGCTGACGGCGCCGACCTCGCTGGCATCCACTGCGCTGCCCTGGCTGTTGCCGATCAGGTTGTCGCTGATCAACAGCGGCGCGGCAGGCGTCGGCGCCAGGTTGCGCAGCTGGATGCCGTTGCCACGGCTGTCGCCGATCAGGTTGCCGGTCAGCAGCAGCGCACCCTGTTGCTCGCTGACTTCGATGGCCGCCTTGTGCGCGCCGAGGATCAGGTTGTGCTCGATGCGTGCGCGGGTCTGGCCGCGCAGGCGGATGCCGCTGTTGTTGTCGATGCCGCGCAGCTGGTTGTTGCGCACTGTCACCTGGCTGTCACGCACGTCGATGGCGTACTGCTGGGACTGGCCGAACTGGCTGTTGTCGATCTGCGCCTGGCTGTGTTGCAGCTCCACCGCGCTGGACAGCTCATTGAACTGGCTGTCGCGGATGATCACTGTGGCCGGGCGGGTGGACGCTGCCTGCTGGCTGCTCAGGGCGGTGGTCAGGCCGCGCGAAAGGTTGGCGTTGTAGCCCAGGCGGTTGAGGGTCGAGCCCAGCACCTGGGTGTGGCTGCCGGCCCAGGCCACCACGAACGGGCGCCAGGCGCGGTCGGTGCTGGCGGTTTTGTCGCCGGCGACGCTCTCCAGGCGCGACTGGTTCAAGCCCAGCCAGCCCTGGTTGATCAGCGCCGTGCCGGAGTAGCTGTACAGGTACAGGCTGGTGCCTTCGAGCAGCAGGCCGCCGTCGCTGGCGATCACCAGCGGGTAGCTGAGCAGGTAGCCGTCCTTGTAGCGCTTGATGATCTTCGGGTCGCTCAGGGCATCGTGCAACTGCGCGAGCGTGATGCTGCCACCGCGCACCAGCACCGCTTGCGGGTGATGCGCCTGGTAGCCGGCGATGGCGCGGAACAGGCCGTTGTTGACGAACGGCTCGAACGGCCAGCTGCCAGCCTGGGACGAGAACATCGGTTGCAGGCTGACGCTGGCGCGGCCAGCCGGGCGCGCACGTTCGCTGACCTGCAGTTGCACGGCCTGGCTGACCTGTTGCTGCAACTGTTGCAGGTCGCGCTGGTGTTCGGCGCTGTTCACCGCGCTCAGCGATTGCTGCAGCGCCAAGCTCTGGCTGGCAGCCTGGGCCATGGCGCTGAACAGCAGCGCAAGGCAGGAAAGGGTAAGCGGGCGGGCAAGCATGGCCATGACGGTTCGTCCTTGGGTTACGGCAGTTTGGGATAGAACGGCTTGAGCGGGCCGCCGATCTGGCTGTAGTTGTCGACCTCGCCATCCTCGCTGTCATACAGCTGGCGGGCCAGGCGGTTGCCCGGGGCGCGCTGCAGGAAGGGGATCAGCCAGGCCAGTTTGTACGGGGCGACGTCGCTCTGTGACTTGCCCTTGAGCTCGGGCAGGCCGTCGGGGTCGAGGATGCTGCGCGCGGCGAAGTTTGCCAGCCGTTCCAGGGTCTGCTGATCGTCGCTGCTCCACGCCAGGCCATTGGCCCGCGCCGATTCGGCCAGGAGCACCAGCGGCACCAGGGCGTACTGGCTGTAGGTGGCGGCCAGCTTGCTGCGCGCCACTTCCAGCGGCAGGTAGGCGTAGCTGCCATCGGCGGATTTGACCGCCTGCTGCAGGCCACGGCGCAGGTTGCCGTCGGCCCACTGGATGAAATCGTCGCGCTGCACCAGCATGCCGGTCGCCGCCACGGCCCAGGCCGCCCAGTAGTCATGGTTGTTGAACCAGGCAAAGCCCGGGGTACGGCGCGGCTGGTACTCGGCGATGATGCGCTCGCCCAGTTGACTGAACCAGGCCTTTTGCGCCGGCGACAATTGCAGCTTGGCGTCGCTGGCGGCCTGGGTCATCAGCAGGGTCGAGGCCATGGCCGCCACTGCCCATTTACGTGCGGCCATGCCGGTGCTGCTGGCGTCGGGGTTGAGCAGCGCACCGGCCTGGGCCCAGCGCTCCAGCCACTGGTCCTGACAGGCCAGGGCCATGTTCGCTTCCTGCGGATTCTTGGCCCGCTGGAAGCGCTTGCTGGCGTAGATCAGCCCGCCGATGAACGGCTTGACCTGCTTGTCGATCTGCTCGCTGCTGGCATCCGGGGTGCTGCGCAGGGTCGACTTGCTGGCGTCGCGCTGGTCGTACTTGCTCTGCATCTGCAAGCTGCCGGTGTAGGGCGGCGGTACTTCCTTGCTGCAGCTCAAGGTCCGGTAGTCGGCGATCATCGCCGACTGCGCGGTGGCCCGCGGCGGCCAGATCGAGGTGGCGGCCAGGCTGCTGCCCAACTGCAGGCTGGCGCACAGGCCCAGGCCCAGTGCTGCCCAGGTTTTTACAGGCATACGCGGGTTTCCACTTGAGTGGCGGCAGTGCCAGGCTTGGTCGGCTCCATGAACACCGACAGCAGGTTGGCCCCGGCGAACTCCTTGGCCCGGCTCAGCTCCAGGTAGTACTGGCCGCCGGTGACCACCGCCTCGCGGCGGAACCAGACTTTGTCGCGGGCACCGTTGTCGTAATAGACGATCACGTAGAAGTCCTTGACGTTCTTGTCGCTGATACGGATGTCGAGAAAGCCCTGGCCGTTGCTGAGGTTCTTGCGCGCCTCGCCGGCATTGCTGAGCAGCTCGATGCGCTCGTTGACCCGCAGCGGCGGGCGCTGCACCCGGTTGGCCAGGACCTCGGTCGACACCGGGCAACCGCCCTTGATCGCCGGGATCAACTGGCGGTACATCTGCTCGGACTCCAGTTGGTAGTTGGCCGGCAGCTCCCAGATGATCAGCTTCGGTGGCGCCTTGGGCTTGTAGTTCTCCGACAGCAGGTATTCGAGCAGCGAGCCGTCCTGGCCGACGCCGGGCAGGGCGTAGTTGAGGATGTCGACTTCCAGGTACTGCTTGAGGTAGCCGTCGAAGTTGAACTGCTTGCTCTCGTCTTCACGGGCGGCGGCGTTACTGTCGCCGACCAGGATCACCTCTGGGTCCGGCGCGTCGTCGAACAGCGCATCGGCGCCGTCGGCTTCGGGGATGGTCTGGTAGCCGCGTACATACTGGAAACCATAATTGTTGCCGCAGATATAACTCAGCGCCAGGTTCATGGTGCCGTCCTTGGGCACCATGACGCCGGGTTCGGTGCGGTAGCGCTTTTTGCTCAGCTGGGCATAAAACGGCTGGCGGCGTACCTCTTCGGCGACCAGTCGCGCGGTGGCTTCGGCGCCGGCCGGGGTCCAGTGGTGGTCACGGCGAAAGAAGAACTCGCCCTTGGGCGGAGTGTGCACCAGTTGCATCAAGGGCGGCACCACCGCGCCACCGGCGCGCAGTTGCTGCAGGTAGCTGTCCAGGTTGCCGCTGGCGCGGGCAAAGTCGAAGCCATGCAGCTTGTCGGCATAGAGTTTGTCGCGGTGCATCAGGCCACGGGTGGGTTGCACCGCCATGGCTACATGGATGCCCTGCTGGCGAAAGGCGGCCATCAAACGCGCGAACTCCGCACGCATGGGCGCCGGGATGCCGAAATCGTTGGTCAGGTCGACCGCCGAGCGGAACAGCCAGCGGTCCTTGGCCGGGACGATCTCGCGCATCAGCTTCATACGCCCTTCGGCGTAGTTCTGCGGGTTGCTCAGGCCCGGGCAAACCATGCATTCAAGGCTGGTGCAGGTGGCCTTGGCGGGCTCTGCGGCCACGCCCGGGGTGCTCAGCAGCGGGCCCAGCAGGGCCGCCAGGCCAAGGGGAAGAATGCGCTTCATGATCACTCGCTCGGGTCGATGCTGTTGGCCAGGCTCATGCTCTGGTAGCCGGCGCCCTTAGGCAGCAGCACGTAGCTGTAGGAGCGGCCTTTTTTCAGGAACAGTTCATCGAACCTGGCCACGTTCTGCTCCTGGACGTAGGCGGCAAAGCCGATCTTGATCTCGTTGACCATGCGGCTGCCGGTCTGGTCCTTGCCCAACGGGTCGACGATCACGTGCTTGCCGTCGACGGTTTTCAACGCCGCCTGGGCCGGGGTCAGGTTGTAGAAGGCGACCTGGGCTTTCTTCGGTTCGTTGACGTACTTGTCGGCGATCAGGGTCAGCTTGCTGCCATCAAAGACCACGGTGCTGGCGGCGTTGGCCTTGAGCTGCGGTTCGATGGCGGTGCCACCAACGGCGATCTTGTGCGCGCCGGCCGGGGTGAAGCGGTAGCCGCTGAGCTGGCCGGCGGCGACCCGCTGCGGGTTGATCTTGCCGCTCAGGGTCACGTCGATGTTGCTGCTCGACAGATTGAGCACCCGGACGAAAGCCGAATCGGCCGGGGCCACGGCGTCGTACAGGTCGGCGTTGCCTTCGGCGGCATGAACGGCGGCGCTGCCCAGCAGCAGGGCGGAAGTGGCGAGCAGGCGTTGCAGTGCGGTATTCATCAGTCTCTCCTTAGAAATGTTGGGTCTGGCCGGGGCGGCTCAGGGAGCCGAGGCGGTGGGCGAGCAGGGTGCGCAGGGGGAACTCCCAGACCACGGTGTCGATCTCGGGGTTGCTCAACTGGTCGCTGGCCAGGAACTGGCTCATGGCCTCGAACGGCCCGCGCGCTTCCACCGACACGCTCAGCAGGTCGCGGTTGAGTGCCTCCTTGAGGAAGCCGACGAAGTTCCAGTCATCGATCTTGCTGTAGCTGGTGCCCACCAGCATCAGGCTCTGGTTTTCGCTGGCGAACAGGTCGCTGGCGCTCTGTTCGGCCTTGAGGGTTTCGTACAGGGCGATCTGGCTGGGGCCGAACTGCGGCGCCAGCTGCGCGTGGTTGAACTGGATGTAGTTCATCAGGTCGCCCTTGACCGTCTTGTCGGCGACCTTGTGCGACAAGTAGCGCTCGTCACCGAGCAACTCCGGGCGCTGGTGGGCCAGTTCGTAGGCGCTCAGGCGCGCACCTTCCGGGCTCCAGTGGGTGTCCGACTTGAGGAACAGCTCGGGGCCGGCGAGGTTGGCTAGGAATGCCGAACGCAGCGGGGTCACCGCAATGTCCTGCGCCTGCAGACGCTCGACGAAGCGCTCGTACAGGCTGATCGCCCGCGGGTCGACCGCGCGCTGGGTGTGGGCGGCATACACGTCGACTTTCATCGGCAGCGGCAGCACGATCAGGCGCTTGTTGTGGGCCTTGAGCCGTTGCTCGATCTCGGCGATCTGTTTGAGCTGGCCGTCGAGGTTGGCCTCAAGGTTGTTCGGTACGCGGTACTCCTGGTTGGTGTAAAGCCAGCCGTCCTTACCCAGCACCACGCCCTTGGTGCCTTCGTCGAACAGCCGGTACTGGGCGTTGGCCCACAGCTCGACCGACGGCTCACGCAGGAAAAAGCGCTTCTCGTAGACTTGCTCGAACTTGCGCAGCAGCTTGCCGTCGACGAACAGGTTCCAGGCGTCGGTCTGGTTGCGGGCAAAACTGAACACCGGTGGCAGCGAGTAGACGAACATGCCCGCCAGCAGGACGCCGAAGGCAATGCCGTTGACCTTGCTGGCCGAATTCATGACCGGGTACATGGCGGTCTCCTAGAACTGAAAGTACAGAAAGGGCGAGAACGAATGCGCCGCCAGGCTGCTCAGCGCCAGGGCAAACCCTGCCCACAGCAGCAGGGCCTTGAGGCCGCCGACATGGCGCATGAAGTACTGCTCCTTGTTGCCGGCGTAGAACCGCACGTTGTTGCTGCCAGCCAGCACCAGCCAGCACAGGGCAATGGCGGCGAACGACATGGCCATCTTCGAGGCGCCAAGGACGTACAGGTCCAGCGAGCCGAGGCCGTTGAGGCCGAACAGCGCCTGGTAGATGTCGATGCTGTGGCGCAGGTCGTTGGTGAAGAACAGCGGCATGCTCAGGATGATCAGCACGAAGGTGCGCAGGTTGCGGCCCAGGTGGTAGGGCGTGGTGATCTTGGTCGCCAGGTTGAATTTGCGCTCGATGACCATGCCGAACCCGAAGAACAGCCCCCAGCAGATAAAGGCGAAGCTGGCGCCATGCCACAGGCCCGACAGCAGCATGGTGTAGACCAGCGCCGGCAGCGCCCCGGCGATGCGCTTGCGCACCAGCGGCATGTACACGTAGTCGCGCAGAAAGTGCGCCAGGGTCATGTGCCAGCGCGCCCAGAACTCGGTGATGCTCTGCGACACGTAGGGCTGGTTGAAGTTTTCCGGAAAGCGGAACCCCATCATCAACGCCAGGCCCAGGGCCATGTGGCTGTAGCCGGCGAAGTCGAAGTACAGCTGCAGGGTCGAGACCACCAGGCCGAACCAGGCATCGCTCAACTGCAAGGTGCCTTCGCTGATGAACAGCACGTTGATCGGCGCCAGTTGGTCGGCGATCAGTACCTTCATGATGAAGCCGAGCATGAAGCGGCACACGCCCAGGGAAAACAGCTCCAGCGAGTGGGTACGCTGGCGCAGCTGCGGCGCCAGCTGGCTGTAGCGCAGGATGGGCCCTGCCACCAGGTGCGGGAACAGCGCGACGAAGGCGGCGAAGTCGATGAAGTTGTTGGTCGGCGTGGCGTCCTTGCGGTAGATGTCGACGATGTAGCTCAGGGCATGGAACACATAGAAGGAGATGCCCAGCGGCAGGAAGATCGTCTCCAGGGTGAAGGTGTTGATGCCCAGCGGCGCGAGCAGGGCGGCCAGCACGTCGGCGCCGAAGTTGGCGTACTTGAAGTAGCCCAGGGTCGACAGGTTGCCGATGATGCCGATCCACAGCAGGCGGAACGCCCAGCGCTTGTCGCCGGCATCCAGGCGCGCCTTGATACGCAGGCCGAACCAGTAGTTCCAATAGGTGATGGCCACGAACAGCAGGAGAAAGTCCGGCCGCCACCAGGCGTAGAAAATGTAGCTGGCGGCGACGATCACCGTCGAGCGCCACTGCGCCCGGGCGAGGAAGTACACGGCCAGGAACAGCGGCAGGTAAAGGAACAGGAAGACGTTGGAGGCGAAGATCATCTCGGGTTCCGTCCTTAGTAACTGACCACGACGCCGAAGGTCAGCTGGTAGTCATCACCACTGTCCAGGGCATTGCCGGCGTTGAGGTAGCTGGCGCTGACCAGGGCGTTGACGTCCAGGTGCTTGCCGTCGATGGCCACCGGAAACATCTTCCAGTAGTAATTGAGGTCGAGCATCTGCCCGACATCCTTGCCGCCGCCGTGGGTGCCCTGGGCAATGGCGCGGTTGCGCTCGCTGCGCTGGTCGCCTTCGAGGCGGATCGGCAGGGTGCCGTTGGCATCGCGCAGCTTGAGTTCGGTCAGGCGAAAATCCAGGGCGCTGCGCGGCGTCGGGTTGGTTTCCAGGGCGATGCCGTAGTAACTGAGGTTGCGCAGATCGAGGCTGACGAAGGCGCTGGCCAGGCGCGTGCTGTAGCTGCCCTGGCGGGTGATGCGGTCGGACTGGATGGCGTTCAGGCGAAAGCCGTCGTTGTCGTTGCTCGGTTTGTCGGTCAGGCCACCGCGCAGGGCTACCCGTGGCGTCCACGGCAAGTCGTGGAATCGCTTGCCGATTTCACCCAGGGCCGCCCAGCCGCTGGCGTTGTGGCCGGTGCTGGTGACGCCGTTGACGTCGGTGTTGTCGACCTTGCCATCCAGGCCCGCGAGCTCCAGGTGGTAGTCGCTGAACAGCGGCGTCACGTCCAGGTCGTCAGCCTTGAAGAACAGCCCGTAGCGCATGCCCTTGAAGTCGTAGCGGTCTTCGGCGTCGTGGCCGCTGTGGTCGTTCTCGTGCAGCAGGCGTACGCCGGCCCAGTTGTGCTCGCTCCAGCGGTAGGCGTATTCGCCCATCAGGTAGGTGGTGCGCTCCTCGCTGTCGGCCAGGCGGTTGACGTCGCTGTTGTAGTTGTAGAACTTCTGCGCCACGGCGACGAAGCCACGGGAGAAGGTGTCGTTGTAGTTGAAACGCAGCGACTCGATGCTGTCGTCCCACCAGATGCCGTAGTCGTCGAAATAGCGCTGGCGCCCGGCCGACAGCGAGAAGCGCGGGTCGTCGCCAAGCAGGTTGCGCTTCACATACAGCTCGCGCAGCTCGGCGTACCAGCCTTTGGGCTGTTCACGGTCGAGGTTGTTGGCGTTTTCGTTCTGCACGCTGGCCGACTCGCTGGAGTCGTAGTTCAGCCACACACGGCCATAGACCATCCACTTGGCCCAGCGTTTTTCCGGTGAGTACCAGGCAAACGATGGCTCGTAGCGCAGGCTGTAGAACATCTCGCGGCTGCGGCCGACTTCGGAGTTTTCCGGGCCGTAGCCGGTCTGCACGGTGAGCTTGTTGAAGAATTCCGAGGTGATCACCGGTTCGCTGGCGCCAGCGACCCGCACCGGCTCGCTGCTGTCGGCCTCGGGGCCGGTGACTTCTTCCAGGGCTTGCGCCGGGTACAGCGGTGCCAGGGCCAGCAGGGCGCCGAACAGGGTGTGGTGGGCTTTCACAGGGTTGCCTCCTTCAACAGATCGGTACGCGCCGCCAGGGCACGCTCGATGTCATCCTTTTTCAGGGTCTTTTCCAGGCGTTTGACCAGGCTGCGGGCACCGTTCTCACCCAGCGCCAGGGCTACCTGGGCATAGGTGTAGGCCTTGACCGGGTCGTGGCAGATGGCGCGCCCGTAAGCATGCAGGGTGGCCATGCGGTACCAGGCGGCGGTGGAGCCGGCCCGGGCCTGGGCCTGGAAAATCTCCAGGGCCTTGTCCTGGTCGGGCTGGTCGGCCACGCCCTTGCTGTAGTACTCGGCCAGCAGCAGTTCGGCGTCGGGGTAACGGCTGGCGAGCAGCTCGTCGATCAGTGCGCGGGCCTTGTCCGGGTCCAGGGTCAGCCAGTTGTTGACCATGTAGAACGAGGCCTGCAGCGCCTTGGCCCGGGTTGCTTCGCGGGCCTGGACCTGGTCGATCAGCGCCTGGGTCTCTTCGGCGTTGTGCTCGGTGGGGTTGGAAATCATGTAGTTGGCCTTGGACACCATCGCCGGCACAAACCCGCGTTCGACGGCGTTGTCGCGCCAGCGGTGGGCTTCGGTGCGGGCCAGGTCCAGGGCATCGCTGCGCTGCTTGTCGGCGGCCAGTTGCGCGGCATCCTGCACCCGGGCCGGGCCCATGGCGCTGGCCTGGCGCTCATAGCGGTCGGCCTCCTGCTCGGCGCGCTGCACGCTGTTGATGCTGTCGAGCAACGAGCCGATGCGGTGCACGATCTCTACCGCCAGGGCCGGGCGCAGCGCTTCGAGGCTGCGGGCAAAGGCCGGGAAGGCGCGGTCCTGATCGTCGCCGAGGAAGCGGTAGTAGCGATCGATCGCCCGCACATCCACGCGCACCGCCTGCTGGTAGAAACGCTCGGCGCCCGCGCGGTCACCCTGACGCTCGGCCAATACCGCCTGGTACAGCTCGGGGCGGCAATTGAGCAGGCACGACTGCTGGTACAGCGCCAGTAACTGCGCCGCTTGCTCGGTGGAGACCCGTTGCGGGTAAACCAGGAACACTTCCAGGGTGGTGCTGGCATTGCGCGGGTCGAGGGTCGCCGGGTAGCGCGTCAGGGCCTGGGCCATCCACTGCTGCTGGCCCTTTTGCAGGCTCGGGGTGCGGTCCAGCAGGCGCGCCAGCGAGGCCAGTGCCGGTACCTGGCCACGGCCATCGGCAAACGCCTCTTTGTACAGGGCGATGATTTCTGCGCGGCTGGCGCCATCGCTGTTGGCTAGCACATCACCGAGCAACAGCTTGGACGCCAGGTCTCCGCGCTCGGCCAGGGCGCGCAGGTCGGCACTGACGTTGGCACTGGGATCTTTGTACAGCGCGTAGCGGATCTGCTCCAGGCTTTGCCCGGCCAGGGCGCTGCCGGCGCAGGCAAGACCGATGCTTGCCAGCAACAGGCGGGAGGGCGTCTTCGCATTCATTGCCTATTCCTTCCTTGGTGGGGCTTAGCGCGAAGCCGTGAACGGCAGGCCCAGGTACAGGTCCACCGCTACCGGCTTCTGGTACGCGGCGCGCGGCAGCGGGCTGTCGGGGGCGATGGTCAGGGCCAGGTTCTTGTTGGCCTCATCGACGCGCGAGTCGATGACCTTGCCGCTGAAGGTTTCATCCAGGCCGAACACCTTAAGGTCCACCGAGGTCACCCGGCCGATGTCGGTGAGCTTGTCGAACGGCACGTTGGCGGTGACGAACAGGCCTTCATCCTTGGGCAGCAAATGCACCAGTGGCGCCTGCTTGTAGCCATAGCCGTCCAGTGGCTTGCTGGGGAAGTAGACTTCGCAGTCGCACGGGCTGTTGATCACCGTCTCGATGGTGGCGCGCCCAAGCAGGGTCTGCAGGTCGCCGGGCGAGAGGTCGGCCACCGCCTTCATGTCGGCCGGGCTGGTGAAGCTGGTGGCCAGCTGAGTGGAAATGCTCGCCACTGGCGTGCCGGCCTTGACCTCGGTTTGCCCAGGCGCGAGGAGGAACTTCACATAGCCGTTGTCGGGCATGCTGATGACCTGGGCGTTGGCCGAGACCTGGGCCTGCACTGCCGGGATGCGGAAGAACAGCAGGTAGCACTTGTAGGCGACAAAGCCCAGCGCGGCGATGCCGGCAGCGGCATACAGCAGGGTGCCGACAGTGGCCTTGAGACGCTCGCCGGAGCTGCGCGCACTGGCGTACTTGTGCTTGCGTTCCTTGATGTAGTTTTCCCGCTGCATCACGTTGAACAGGCCATTGATGTCGGCGATCTCGCCCGACAGGTAGGCGCTGATGATGTAGCGCAGGATGTCGCGCTTTTGCGCGTCGAGCTCGACGAACTGGGCGCCGACTTCCTGGCCGCGCTGGGAGACGATTTTGATCTGGCTGTCGATGTTCAGGTCGACCTGGTTCAGGCGCAACTGGATCGAGGCGTGGTACAGGCTGCCGATCTTCAGCGGCTCGGGATGAACCAGGCCGATGCCGCCCAGGGAGATGTCCTGCAGGGTGCTGTCGAACGGCGGCTGGCCGGCCGCGCTGAGCTTGACCCGGGCGTTGAGTTTGGTGCGCACGTACTGGCGTTCGTCGATGGCTTCGTGGACTACGTTGGCCGGTACTGCGGGTGTACTTGAGCTACTCATGGCAGGCGCCTTTCCTTAACGTTGCGTGAGTTCGAGAAGAACCGAGATGACCCCGAAGAAAATCGCGATGGATGAAAACAGCATCGCCTTGGAGGACCAGCGGTTCAGGGCGGCATCGAAGTTGACGGCGCCGTTGCTTAACGTGGTTTTTTGCCGGGTCCAGCTCTGCTGGTCCATGTGGAACAGGGCGTAGACTTTCATCAGCGAGCCGATGATCTGGTTGTAATAAAGAACGAACGGGTACACCGGGCTGACCGGGTGGCCGGCGAACAGAAACAGCACGGTGACGATGCTGCGCGACAGCAGCACCCAGAACAGGTACACCAGCAGGTACTGGATGCCGAACACGATGCCGGCGACCACCGAGGCGGTCAGGCCCATCAGGCAGGTCCACATCGACACACGCTGGTCGAGCAACACGTACAGGGTGAACAGGCCCAGGCGGGCGCGGCCGAGCAGGGCGGTGGCACGGAAGTTCTGGCGTAGCGAGTTGCCGTACCAGCGAAACATCAACTGGCGGGTGGCGCGCCAGAAGCTGTTGTCTGGCGGATGCTCGACGGTCAGGGTGTTGCTGTCGGGCACGTAGAAGGTGTCCCAGCCAGCGCGCATCAGGCTCAGCCACGACGACTTGTCGTCACCGGTGAGGAACTGAAAGCGCCCCAGGCGCCAGTGCTGGAGAAAATCCGCTTCGACGTCGCGGATGAAGTCTGGGTCGGTCATGACACTGGCGCGAAAGAACGACAGCCGCCCGGTCAGGGTCAGCACCCGCTGCGACAAGGCCATCGAGCACATGTTGATGTGCCGCTGGACGAAGCGCATCGAGTGCCACTGGCGCATCAGGTTGCTGCCTTCGACTTCGCAGAACTCGTTGGTGGTCAGGCCGCCGACGTTGGGCAGGTAGGCAAACAGCTTGACCGCGCGCTCGACGCAGCCGGGCAGCATCATGGTGTCGCCGTCGACCACACCGACCACCGAGTCCTCCAGCGGCATCTGCCGCGACAGGGCGCGGAAGGCATGGGCCAGGCCATCACGCTTGCCGGTGCCGCGGGCGCGGACGATCACCAGCCTGATGTCGTCGCGGTCCTTGACCTCGTTGCGCATGATCTCCTTGATGAACTGCTCATCGCCCTTTTCGACGATCGAGGCGATCACCGTGCACGGCACCTTCAGCCGCTGCACCTCCTGGAACACCGACTGGTAGACCTTGAAGGTGGTGTGGGTGGGGATGCGAAAACTGGTCACCACCATGAACATGTGCGCCGGCAGTGCCGCATCGCCCATGCGCTCGACCGCCTTGCGCATGCGTGGGAACTTCCAGTGCAGGAAGTACATGCCGCGCAGGTAGTGGACGATGGCATTGCCATAGCGCCACATGCCCAGGGCACCGATGATGAAGATGAACTTGTGGTGCGCAGGGTCCAGGTACTGCGGCGCGACCATCTCCGACGCCAGCGCGATCAGGCCGAACAGGCAGGCCCAGGCGCAAAAACGCGCGCCTGCCTGCAGGTAGTCCGGCCGGCCCGAGGGCGGCTGTTGCTGTCGTTCCATGTAGTCGTTGCTCCTGTGTTCGGGCCACGCCCGGCTGAATGACATGCGCACTTTTCGCCCCTGGCCAAGACAGGGTCGGCCGGGCAGGAGGCAGGTGAGCAGTCAGTCAGGCGGGGTGCCTGGGTGAATCGCCGGGTACTCTCTGAATGGAGTATTGGGGCCTTACCAGCAGATACCTTCACGCTGGGCATCGCTGCCGTGGGCCATGAAGCCGACCAGGTCGATGATCTGCTTGCCGTCGCTGGCATCCAGGGCTTGAGCGAAACGGTCATCGTTGTTGCCCAGTACCACCACCTCGGCGTCGCGGATCACCTGCTGCAGGTCGTTGCACAGCAGCGACGAAACATGAGGGATCTTCGACTCGATGTACTCGCGGTTGGCGCCGAACACTCGGGCGTACTCGACGTTGGCGTCGTAGATGGTGAGGTCGTAGCCTTTGCCGATGAGCATTTCCGCCAGTTCCACCAGCGGGCTTTCGCGCAAGTCGTCGCTGCCGGCCTTGAAGCTCAGGCCCAGCAGGCCGATGCGGCGCTTGTCCTGGCGGGTGATCAGGTCGAAGGCGTTTTTCACCTGGTTGCGGTTACTGGCCATGATCGAGGCCAGCAGCGGGTGCTCGACGTCCAGCTGGCCGGCGCGGTAGGTGAGGGCGCGCACGTCCTTGGGCAGGCACGAGCCGCCGAAGGCGAAGCCTGGGCGCAGGTAGTAGCGCGACAGGTTGAGCTTGTAGTCCTGGCAGACCACATCCATCACTTCGCGGCCATCGACCCCGGACGCCTTGGCAATGTTGCCGATTTCATTGGCAAAACTGACCTTGGTGGCGTGCCAGACGTTGCAGGTGTACTTGATCATCTCGGCGACTTCGATCGACTTGCGGATCACCGGGGCATCCAGGCCCTGGTACAGCGACTGCAGCAGGTCGCCCGATTGCGAGTCCAGCTCGCCGATCACAGTCATGGCCGGGAAGTCGTAGTCCTGGATCGCGGTGCTTTCACGCAGGAACTCGGGGTTGACCGCCACGCCGAAGTCGATGCCGGCGCGCTTGCCGGAGTACTTCTCGAGGATCGGGATCACTACGTTCTTGGCGGTGCCGGGCAGCACGGTACTGCGCACCACAACGGTATGGCGGCTGGCCTTGTCACGCATGGCGGTGCCGATTTCGCGGCAAACCGCTTCCATGTAGACCAGGTCCAGGTCGCCGTTTTTCTTGCTTGGGGTGCCGACGCACAGCAGCGACATTTCGGTGGCCAGTACCGCGGCCTGGACATCCGTGGTGCCGCGCAGGCGGCCATGACGCACACCATCGAGCAGCAATTGCTCAAGGCCCGGCTCGACAATGGGCGACTTGCCCTGGTTGATCATGTCGATCTTGGCCGGCGAGATATCCACGCCCAGCACCTGGTGCCCACGGGCGGACAAACAGGCGGCACAGACAGCGCCCACATAACCCAATCCAAAGATACTGATATTCATAGTTCCCTCTCCCAAGGTGCAGCAAAGGCTGACCGAGATACTCAGTTAAACGGCATAGTCGACGCGGCAGACGCGCAAGAAAAAGCAGCGCGCTAAAAGGAGGCGATGCAAGCGTTTTTCGTTGTCTTATTACATCCTAAGGGAGTTTTTTTAACTTCGGCAAGCTGTCTCTAACTCTGAGTTGGATAAAGTTTAAATTCGTTCTGTTAAAGTTTAAAAACCGTTATAAATCAATGAGTTAAAGTTTGTGGTTAGTTCGGCGTCAAAAAACCGATATCTGCATATTGTCGTGAAAATGACGCCAGAAAGCCGTTGCCTCGGCTGCATCTGGCGATTTTCATGGTTTTTTTGACGGGGCTTTTCAGGTCCTCTTGAACTTATTTATTCTTCGCACAACGTTGTATTAGAGCGCCACAAATGGTCCGGTGATGGCACGTTAGCTATTAATGGAAGTTGTCGGTTTATTAGTGCCTTGTACAACAACTGCATAGGCGAGCGGCCGAGGGCCTGACGGTTGTCCTGACAATCCCTGACAGGTAGAGCGGGCTTTGACTTGTGCAGCGGACCTTATCGCGGCATAGTTCTGGCTTCGTTCGAGGCACGCCATTGAGGGCTGTGTGCTCATCCATCCGGATGCTGGATAAGGGACGTCAGACAGATGAACGGAATCGGTTCGCGTATCAGGGAAGAAAGAGAACGCCTGGGCCTGACCCAGCGTGCCTTTGGCGACATCGGTGGGGTAGAACCCAACGCCCAGGGCAAGTATGAAAGCGGTGAGCGTACCCCCAAGGCCGACTACCTGGCGGCGGTGGCGGCGCGTGGGGTCGATGCGTTGTATGTGTTGAGCGGGATGCATACCCCGGTTGAGCACAGCAGCCTGAACGCCGAAGAAGAGCAATTGCTCAGCAGTTTTCGCCTGCTGCAAACGACCGACCAGGCCGCCGTTCAGCAATTGCTGGGCAGCCTTGCCGAGCGAGGGCAGCGGCCACCGGTAAAGGCCGGTGGCTATGAGCGGGGGATGTATGGGCGGCTGTCGGGCAAATGAAAAATGACGTCAGGCAAATGACGTGTTCCGTTAGGTCTACGGCTGTATTTTTTGCTAAGGTGGCGGGATCCAATTACCGCCGCAGTGCGAGGTGTCTGCTTGATTAGGGTGCTGGTGGTCGATGACCACGATCTGGTGCGTACGGGCATCACGCGCATGCTGGCCGATATCGATGGCCTGCAGGTGGTGGGCGAGGCCGACTCCGGCGAGGCATCGCTGAAAGTTGCGCGCGAGCTCAAGCCCGACGTGGTCCTGATGGATGTGAAAATGCCCGGGATCGGCGGCCTGGAGGCGACGCGCAAACTGCTGCGCAGCCACCCGGACGTGAAAGTGGTGGCGGTAACCGTCTGTGAAGAAGACCCGTTTCCCACCCGCCTGCTGCAGGCCGGTGCCGCCGGTTACCTGACCAAGGGTGCCGGGCTGGATGAAATGGTCCAGGCCATACGCCTGGTATTTGCTGGCCAGCGCTACATCAGCCCGCAAATCGCCCAGCAGCTGGCGCTCAAGTCGTTCCAGCCGCAAGGTTCGCCATTCGATGCGTTGTCGGAGCGGGAAATTCAGATCGCCCTGATGATCGTTGGCTGCCAGAAGGTGCAGATCATCTCCGACAAGCTGTGCCTGTCACCGAAAACGGTCAATACTTACCGTTACCGGATCTTCGAAAAACTCTCGGTCACCAGCGACGTCGAGCTGACGCTGCTGGCGGTCCGCCACGGCATGGTTGACGCCAGTCTCTGAGCGCATTCATGACACCTGAGTTCGATTCAAGCGCATTCCTGGCGACCTGCAGCGGTCGCCCGGGCGTCTACCGGATGTTCGACGGTGAGGCCCGGCTGCTGTATGTGGGCAAGGCCAAGAACCTCAAGAAGCGCCTCGCCAGCTATTTTCGCAAGACTGGCCTGGCGCCGAAGACGGCTGCCCTGGTGGCGCGCATCGTCCAGGTCGAGACCACCATCACCGCCAACGAGACCGAGGCGCTGCTGCTCGAGCAGACCCTGATCAAGGAATGGCGGCCGCCGTACAACATCCTGTTGCGCGACGACAAATCCTATCCTTATGTGTTCCTCTCCGACGGTGACTACCCGCGCCTGGGCATTCACCGTGGGGCCAAGAAGCAAAAGGGCAAGTATTTCGGTCCGTACCCCAGCGCCGGTGCCATCCGCGAAAGCCTGAGCCTGCTGCAGAAGACCTTTTTTGTCCGCCAGTGCGAGGACAGCTATTACGCCAACCGCACCCGGCCGTGCCTGCAATACCAGATCAAGCGCTGCAAGGCGCCTTGTGTCGGCCTGGTCGAGCCCGAAGAGTACGCGGTGGATGTGCGCCACTCGGTGATGTTCCTTGAAGGGCGCAGCCACCAGCTGACCAACGAGCTGAACGCCGAGATGGAGCAGGCGGCCATGGCCCTGGAGTTCGAGAAGGCCGCCGAACTGCGCGACCAGATCGCCTTGCTGCGCCGGGTCCAGGACCAGCAGAGCATGGAAGGCGGCAGCGGCGACGTGGATGTCGTCGCCGCGTTCGTCAACCCCGGCGGTGCTTGCGTGCACCTGATCAGCGTGCGCGGCGGGCGGGTACTGGGCAGCAAGAACTTCTTCCCGCAGGTGGGCATCGAGGAGGAGGTGGCCGAGGTCATGGCCGCGTTCCTCTCGCAGTATTACGTGGGCAACGCCGAGCGCGAGCTGCCGGGCGAGTTGATCGTCAACGTGGTGCACGAGGACTTCGCCGCCATCACCGCCGCCATCGACACCCTGCGCGGCCGCGAACTGACCATTAGCCACCGGGTGCGCGGTACCCGTGCGCGCTGGCAGCAACTGGCGGTGACCAACGCCGAGCAGGCACTTAGCGCACGCCTGGCCAACCGTCAGCACATGGCCTCGCGCTTCGAGGCGCTGGCCCAGGTCCTGGCCCTGGACGAAACCCCGCAGCGCCTGGAGTGCTACGACATCAGTCACTCCAGCGGCGAAGCCACCGTTGCCTCCTGCGTGGTGTTCGGCCCGGAAGGGCCGCTCAAGTCCGATTACCGCCGCTACAACATCGAAGGCGTGACCCCGGGCGACGACTACGCGGCCATGCACCAGGCCCTGACCCGGCGCTTTGGCCGGCTCAAGGAAGGCGAGGGCAAGCTGCCCGACGTGCTGCTGGTGGACGGTGGCAAGGGCCAGTTGAACATGGCCCGTGAGGTGCTGCAGGAACTGGCGGTGCCCGACCTGATCCTGCTCGGGGTGGCCAAGGGCACCACGCGCAAGGCCGGTTTCGAAACCCTGTACCTCAATGACGTGGCCCACGAGTTCACCCTCAAGGGCGACTCACCGGCGCTGCACCTGATCCAGCAGATTCGCGACGAAGCCCACCGCTTTGCCATCACCGGCCACCGCGCCCGGCGTGGCAAGACCCGCCGCACCTCGACCCTCGAAGGCGTCGCCGGCGTCGGCCCGAAACGCCGCCGCGACCTGCTCAAACACTTCGGTGGCCTGCAGGAACTGACCCGCGCCAGCGTCGAAGAAATCGCCAAAGCACCGGGAATCAGTAAAAAGCTTGCCGAGTCGATTTATGCCAACCTGCATAGCGAGTAGAATGCTCGCTCACTTTGCAGCCAGTTGTGCCGATGAATATTCCAAATCTGCTTACCGTTCTTCGCGTCCTGCTCATTCCGTTCTTCATTTTGCTGTTCTATGTTCCGTATCACTGGAGCTATATCGCAGCGAGCAGTGTCTTCGCCATCGCCGCGGCCACTGACTGGCTGGACGGTTACCTGGCCCGTCGCCTGCAGCAGAGCACGCCGTTCGGTGCCTTCCTGGACCCGGTGGCCGACAAGCTGATGGTCGCTGTGGCCCTGGTCCTGCTGGTGCAAGTGCACGCCAACTTCTGGCTGACCCTGCCGGCGGCGGTGATCATCGGCCGCGAGATCGTGGTTTCGGCGCTGCGTGAATGGATGGCCGAGCTTGGGGCGAGGGCGCACGTTGCGGTGTCGAACCTGGGCAAGTGGAAGACTGCGGCGCAGATGCTCGCCCTGGTGATCCTGCTGGCCAACCCGCCGGTACTGACGTTCTGGGTGATTCTCGGCTACGCCTTGCTGATGATTTCCGCGGGCCTGACCCTGTGGTCGATGGTGCATTACCTGCGCGCCGCCTGGCCGCACCTGCGCGAAGGCTCGGAACAGAAATAAAGCTTTTTTGAATCAAGGGCTTGACGAGATTTATTGAATCGTTACAATAGTCCCCATCACGACGCGGGAATAGCTCAGTTGGTAGAGCACGACCTTGCCAAGGTCGGGGTCGCGAGTTCGAGTCTCGTTTCCCGCTCCAAATATGGCGCTACAGCATTCAGCAGAGTGCTGTAGTGATAGAAAAAAGGCCCTTCGGGGCCTTTTTTCGTTTCTGCTGTTCTGTCGTGGGCAGGTGCTTTGCCTGGCCAATAGCTCATGCGCCCTCCATCAGTGCGATTACCTGCTCCGCAAATTGGGCTAGCGGTCATTTCCAAACTCGAAAATTTACTGTTCAAGTGCGCTGTTCGCCAGATTCAGTTGCGGGTGGGCTATCTTCTGAGTGCGCCAAGGCGATTGCTATGAAATACGCAAGCTTGGAGGGATTTTCAGAAAGGCGGAAAAACTGTCGGCAATGAAGAGTGCCTCCCCCGTCTCGTGCGACCACCGGGTGACTGATGGTTCTCCGCTGAGCCCGGGCTTAGAGTAATCAAAGCAATAATAATCGCCGGTCCCGAACTCCGCGAAGGGGACGATGCATTCAAGATTCTGCCGGCTTTGCGGGAAGTTTTCGATCCAGCCCTGCCAGTTTTCTTTGAAATGTCTAACAATCGAGTCCCAGGTTTTTCTTGGGTCACGAGCGTCGTACACCGGAAAGACAGTCAGGCTGTCGATTGATTTTCCGTTATTATCCATTAGCCACTCCGAGAAAGAGCTTGGCAGCTGTCGGCCTAGTTCTGCCTCTGCGGCGTGGATCGCCTCTGTGGTTGTTCCAATTACGCGTGACTTCGACATCGGTATCTCCTCGCTTTTTGAATGAAGGAGGCGCGGTCCCAGTAGTTGTTGAGGGTAATGCCGTCGGCGTTCTGGCGTTGCTGGGTCAGGTCGGCTTCGTGGCATTGCTGAACAGTTTGGCGACGGAGCGCTCCGGTATGGCTGAGTAGCCCTACGACCTGGCGGTACTCACTGTGATGCGACCAGCCTGAAGCAGCTCGATATGGATGACCGTTTCGTCGTCTGGGGTGGGTGTTGACTCCTGAATGATGACTCCGTCAATACAGGCTACCCGCATGCGATGGCGCAGGGCCCTTCCTTGCGGATCGAAGAAGAGCTCACTGGCGAGGCTTTCCACCTGCTCAACCAAGGTGCGGGTGCGTTCGTCGGTTGTACAGAAGAACAGCACGCCACTCCAGTGGTCATCATCGTCCGGGTTCTCGACGTTGTGGTCGACGAGCTGCTGCAGGGCTTGCCTTAACTCGGCAATTTGGGTTTTCAGTGGGCCCATGGCCTCATCCTCCGTTGATGCTGAGGTGTGGTCGCAATCCGTGCGAGCAAAACCGCCGTGGTCTGTAAGAGTCGTCGAGGCGAACAATGGCGCTCATGTAGTCTCCATCATTGCGTGTAACTATCTCGCTATTTTTTTGCGGGATCGTTTAGGGACGGCAAATATTCTTATGATGTCTTCATTGCAGGCATCGTCAAAAAACCTGCTTTCATAGAATGTAAAGCTACTTTTCAGATTGCACCTTGAAAAGTGCTCTTGAATGGTTGCGAGCTCAACGGATTTGTTGTTCGGGTTGTTGTTCTTTAGGGCTTTTTGGAATTGATGATTCTTGCTCTTGTTTGGGTAAATGAATATATTTGGAATGATGTGGGGGTTTTCAGAAGAGGTGGAGAAATCTGTAAATGTTATTGCGACGAATAGCTCGCTTTCATTGATGTTTTTTGATCTTGCCAACGTGGTTATTGAGTTGATCAAGAACACTGAAAGTCCTATCAGGAAATCTAGAGCATTGCTGTCTCCTAAAGCGGCGGCAAGCGGGTCTAGTCTGCTGTATCTTGAAATAAGTGGAATTTCTTCAAAGCTTTCGTGGCCAAGAAAAAATACGTCTAGGTCATTGTATGGTTCCTTGCTTATTATCGAGCTGTATAGGTCTGTCATTATCATTTTGGGGTATGCTCCAGCCGTGATCATTAAGCCATTCAATTATTTTTTTGGAAAATGTTACCTCGCTGCGGCCCTTGTCGTGGATTGGTTTTAGGTCAAGGCTTGGGCATGTACGCTCGAAACCTTGTGACCCGGTGGTAGCCAATACGCTCATACACGGGAGCACCGGCCTCGGTGGCATGCAAGCTGGTTCGAGTCAGGCCGGTAGCTTCGTAGGCACACTGCAGGGCATGGCGCACGGTGGCATGGCCAAACCCCTTGCGTTGCGCTTCAGGCAGCGTCGCCACCAAGGCCAGGTACAACTGCCCGTCATTGACGATGGCGGCAGATGTCGAGACCGGCACGCCGTTATCGTAACCGACATAGGCATACGCACTGGACCTCCACAGATCCGATCCCATCAGGCCCGCTCGACCCGCCGCAAGGGGCAAGCCGTAGCCTGCACTGTTGATATCGGCATAGGCCTGCAGGATTTCTTCATTCTCCGCTCGCTTGAATGTCAGGGCCGGGTGCAGGTTGTGTTCGGCGAACGGCAGGAGGTTACCCACCATGCCCGTCAGGTGCAGGGCAAACACCAAGCCTGTGCTATCGACGATGGTCTCCATTTGCTCCAGCAGGCTTGCGCTCAAATAGTCCTCGCACACATACACCAAGCCGTCGTGCTGTTTGCTTTTCATATACCTCTGGGCGGTTGTGAGCCGGGTGCGCAAATGTTCAGCGTCGCTGATCTGTTCGGTCAGGTACAGCGCGTTCCAGAACGCAAAGGCATTGTCTGCCCAGCGCATCGACAGGCCAGGTTCGTCGGCCAGATTGGCACCCGGGTGATCACCGGCGAGGCGTTTCCACATCGACAGAAATTGGAAGTTACTTTCATCTATTTCATTTTTGTTCATTGTTTTAGCGGCTCGTTGTTCAGAGCTTCAAGCTCCGGAGGCGGGAGTGCACGCGGTAAACACGATGACGCGCGAAGATGCAATTCGTGCAGGCCATCGGCCTGTCACCCGTGATATTGATCGGGGCAAACAGGGCAACCTGTCCGTCGTCAGCGAAGTTTAGGAAGCTAGGCTTTCGTCCACAATTCGCTAGCGGAATTCAGGACTGGTCTGACGCTAAATGTATCAGTGGTCTGACAGGTACGACCTACAGCGGGAGCGGTCTATCTCGTTTGCGACCGCTGGAATGCCCGGTTTTACAGGCACGGTCCGATCACCTGGCCTTGCCAGATTGCCCAGGCGGCTTCCCAGCCTTGCTCATGCGTCGCAGCAGGGATGATCACCCGTTGATTGCACCGGCTTGAGCCGGACGTGCCGCGAAAGCTGGCGGATATGTCGCCAGTAATCATCTTGTCTGCGCCTCCCAGCAAGTGGCGCTGAGGGAGTGACTTGAGGCGGTCCCGATAGACCATCGGGTCCAGCGAACCGTTCAGGGGCGACAAGCCTTTGAGCTGTACCCACAAGCCTGGATCAAGATTGCCGGCGATGGTCTGGATCTGTGCGACATCGTCCCGTTGCGCGGCCAACAGTACGGCCAACGCCGCGCCACCTGAATAGCCCACCAACTCGAACTGGCGATTGCCAACACGCTGCTTGAGCCGGTCCAGCGCCTCGCTGAGGCTGGTCACCACCTCTTGCGAAAAGCGTCGATCAGTCCACAGCGCCGCCGTGCAACCGGCAGCCGAGACAAACTGGCATGGCCGGGCAAGGTAGGCATTGGGTGTTGGATCATTGATTGCCAGGCGCGCCACCAGCAGGTTGCGCGGGCTTGGGTCGAGGCTCGGCTGGGTAGCCGTGGCCCAGGCATGGCCGTCGCCTTCCAGGTACACCCGCAGGCGCTCGGTTGGGCGCTGTGCAGACGGCGGCAGCAGGGCCAGCGGGAACGCCTGGCCCGGCACGATTTCTACGTGGCGACCGTGCTGTTCAGCCAGTTGTTGCAACCCTTGATAGGGGGATTGGCAGGCACAGAGAAGGGCGCTGACCAGCAGCGCCCCCACGGTTTGCCAGAGGCCGGCCCACGGGCGTGGGCCGGCAAGACGCATGCTCATCAGAAGTCGTAACGGACTTTCGCCGAGAACACGTCGGCATCGAAGCCCGACTTGCCGATGTAGTCGTAGTTGACGCCCAGGGTTACCGCGCCCAGTTTGTAGTCGGCACCCACGCCGGCTTCATAGCTGTCACGCGCCGCCTTGGCACCGCTGGTCACGAACGGCGTGCTGCCGGCCAGGAAGGTCGAGGTGCTTTTCGCTTCGTCAGCGGCAAAGTCGTGATATGCCATCAGCTTGGCTTGCGGCTCCAGGGTACCGGCGCCCAGGGCGAAGCTGCCGGCCACGCGCAGGCCTGCACCCAGCTCGATGGCTTCGTAACGCTGGTCTTCAACTTTCAGCGCCGCCGAAGAGCCTTTTTCACGGTAGCCGTCGATGTTCACCAGGCTGTAGCGGGCAGCCAGGCGCGGTTCGACCAGAACCTGCGGGTTGATGTGGTAGGTGTAGCCACCGATCAGGTTCAGGCCCAGCAGATCGCTGTCATAGTCAGCTTTGGCTTGCGTGCCGGCAATGCTGCGCTTGCTCTGGTTGTCGTTGAAGCCATAGGTCAGGCTGGCATCGACGAAGTAGTTGCCGTGCTCGAACCCGCCGTAGAGGGTAAAGGCATGGCTGTCGACTTCGGTCTGGTTGCCGCTTTTGCCGTTCACGTCGGTGTTGATGAAGCTGTAGGCCAGACCCAGGGTCAGGTTGTCGTTGAGCTTGCCATCGGCACCCACGGCGATACCGCGGCTATAGGCGTTGTAGCCGGCCACGCCGTCACGCAGGTCCTGGCTGGCGTCGCTGTACAGCGACTGCACCCAGACACCGGCTTCCTTGAAGCCTTCGCCCGAGGAGGCGCCGCGCAGCGAGCTGGTGCGGCTGCCGGTGACGTTGCTCACCAGGTTCTGGCTGGTGGTGGCTGCCTGGGTCGCGCCGCCGTTGGTTTCCGGGGTCAGTTCCGAGGCCAGCTTGGCGATCTGGGCTTCGTCGGCGTTGAGCAGGGCCTGCTTGAACGGGTCGTTGTTGGCCAGCTTGCCGATCATGCCGTCGGCGGTCAGGCTGTTCAGGGCTTTCTGGCTGTTGGCCGAACCACCCTGGTTGGTGATGATCTGCTCGACTTCTTCCTTGCCCTTGCCGGTGACTACCGCCACCACCTGGTTGTTGTCGACGGTGAAGCTGTCGACCTTGAGCAGCGCCGAGCTGCTGACCAGGTTGAGTTTGCCGTTCGGGTCGACGCTTTCGCCGTCGGCGCCCAGCAGCTCGATCTGGCCGGCTTCGAGCAGTTTGTAGGTGCTGCCGTTGGCGTTGAAGTCTTCGCCTTTGGCCGCCAGTTGCAACTGGGCGCCCTGGCCGAACTGGGTGGTGCCGCTGACCTTCAGCACGGCTGTGTTGGCGTCGGTGGCGCTGCTCAGGTTCAGGCCCAGGGCCGAATTGCCGGCGACGTACAGGTTGCCGTCGATGCTGCTGTGCGGGGCCTCGAAGGTCAGGGTGGTTTTCAGGTTGTCGCTGACGCTGCCGACATCGATCCAGCCGCCGTCTTTGAGGCGAATGTTGGCGCCGTCAGCGCGGCTGTCGGTACCGGTGAACGAGGTGTCGCCTTCGATCTCGATGTTGCTCAGGTCGATCAGGTTACCGACGATGACGCTGCCTTTGCGCAGGATCAGCTCGACCGGGCGGTTGCTTTGCGAGGCGTCGATGGCCTCGTCGGCAGAAATGATCGAACCGCTGTTGAAGATGTTGAAATCGCCTTCTTCTTTGTACCAGGGCTGGGCGCCCGGGCTGTCGAAGTCGCTGAAGCCAATGGCGATGGCGGCGTCTTCGGCGCGGATGGTGCCGGTGTTGACCAGGTGGTTGTTCATGCCGGTGAAGCTGGCACCGTCGATGCGGATGCCCTCGGCGTCGTTGCCGTTGGCAATGATGGTGCCGTGGTTCTCGATGCCGGCCAGGTCGACCATGTCGGTGTAAACGCCCGAGCCGCTGGTGGTGGCGTCGATGCCGGTGGCGCCTTCGCCGGTGACTTCGATCAGGCCGCGGTTGATGACCTTGCCGACGATCTCGCCGCCTTCAAGGTTGATGCCTTTGGCGTCTTCGCCCTTGGCGATGATCTTGCCGCTGGCGGCGTTGAGCAGGTCACCCTTGATTACCGAGGAGCCGGAGAAATCCACCGCGCGGGCGACATCGCGGCCGCCGTCGTCGTTCAGCGGTGCGCCTTCTGCGTAGAGCAGGCCTTCGTTGATGACGCTGCCGCCGATCTTCGCCGGGTCGATCATCAGCGCGTTGGCGCCACCGCCGATGGCGGAAATGCTGCCCTTGTTGATCACGTCGCCGCCAACGCTGTTGGCGACCCACGGCTGCGTGCCTTCCCAGACATCCATGTCGACGCCGCCGGCGAAGTCACCGGTGCTGTTGATGGTGGCGTTGAGAATCAGGTCTTTCTCGATGCTCGAGCCATTGAGCTCGATAGCATCTTCGTCGCTGCCGCCGGTGTAGGCGCCGTTGATCTCGAGATTACCGCTGTAGCGCTGGTGCTCGCTTTTAAAGCCGGCGTTGGTCAGTTGGACAGTTTCAGCGAGGGCGGGCAGGGCAGTGGCGGTTACGGCCAGGGCGAGCAGGGTTTTGCGGAACATCACGGGGGTCACGGTTCATTCCTTTAGCGGCGTTTTGAGTGCTTCGCTTCCGTGCGGGCTGGACCTTGCAGCGACAAAAAAAGGTGGGCCACGCAGAAGAGCGCGGCGATGGTAAATTAGTTGACGTCAAAATGATATCACTTGCCTGTACAACCGCTATTTGACCCGAAACGGTTGCGCCGCCATGAATGCCACCGGCAGCAGCGGCGCGGCGAGGATCATCAACACGCCATCAGCGGTGACAGTGACCGGTGTCAGCAGCACTTGGGTGACCTTGCTCTTTTCTCTGTAGGCCGAAACCTGAAGGGTATAGCTGCTGTTGAGTGCGCTGCCCTCAAGGGCGCTGATGTCCTTGCTGGATTTAAAGCGGCTGCCTTTTATCTTGTAGCGATGCAGCAGGGCGTCCTCTTGCGCTGACGCCACGAAGCCCAGCGTTTTGGCCTCGTTGACCTCGTGTGCTTGAAGTTGCTCAAGCCCGGGAATCTTGAGTTCGAATTCGCCGTCCAGGGTTTCGTACATGCTGACGTGGACCGGTAGAAACTTGGCCTGCATCTTGGCATGCAACCCTGAGCGGATCGCCTGCAACAGTTTGGGTTCGACCAGGATGAAGTAGTGGTACTTTTTGCCCAGCACCACAAAGCTCTTCTGGTCCGCCGTCACATACAGCTGGCTCACCTGCTCTGTATAGACTTCGTCGCTGGCCCGCGGCTCGTACAGCTTGCTGGTCAGGCAGCCACTGATGCTGGCGATGGCCAGCGCAGACAATGCGGCCCTGAGCAATCCTGGCCTGGCTGGGGGCTTGTGCATGTTTTATCCATTCCATGGAGGGGGCGTTGGTGGATCATAACCTGTAAGTGGTGCGATAGCGTTTAACAAACTGCGCAATGCAGGCCCGCCACAACAGCGGGCCTGCCACACGCGTCAGAGCTTGGGAAGTTGTCCTACACGTCCCATCATTTCCGTCACCACCTGCAGGTCCAGAAGGAACTGCTCCACCGTCTTGAACTCGTTGTCGTTATGCCCGGTGTACTTGACGTCGGGCATGGCCAAGCCGAACTGCACGCCGTTGGGCAGTTCATGCACGGAGGTAGCGCCAGCGGAGGTGCCGAACTCGTGCTTCATGCCCAGGTTCTCGCTGGCGACGGCCAGCAGCGCCTTGACCCATTCACCCTCGGGGTTGCGGTACATCGGCTCGGCGATCGAGTAGTCGAAGGTCGGCGTGATGTGGCTCTGCTTGCTCCACGCGTCCAGCTTGCTGGCGATTTCGCTCTTCAGGGTTTCTGGGCTTTTGCCCTTTGGCACCCGCAGGTTGACCGCCAGTTTCAAGGCTTTGTCATCCAGGCCGACGTAGGTCAGCGAGGTGGTCAGCGGGCCCATGAAGCTGTCCGAGAAACCGACCCCCAGCTTGCCGCCCAGGTAGTCCAGGCCCCAGTTGTCGGCAGCGTAGCGGGCGGCATCGGTGACGTGGTTGTGCTTGAGCGCGACCTTGGCGTCGAGGCCGTTGATGAAGTCGAGCATCCGCGCCACCGGGTTGACCCCGGACTCCGGTTCAGAAGAGTGCGCCGAGACGCCGGTGACGGTCAGTTTGACGTCCTTGCCATCGACCTTGGCGCTGACCTCGAAGTTGCCGCCATTGGCCTTGGCATACTCGGCGCCGGCTTTTTGCAGGGTCGCGGCCAGCGCGTCGGGCTTGTCGGTTACCAGGGTAGCTACCGAGGTCGAAGGGATCTGGTTGGTGGCCAGGCCGCCGGTCAGCGTGGTGATTTCCGCGCCTTTGCCATCGCCTGCGCGCCGGGCAAAGCTGGCCATGACCGTGCCGTAGCCTTTCTCGGCAATCACTACCGGGTAGCCACCGTCCAGTGCCAGGTTGTAGTTGGGTGTCGGGTTGCGCTCGAAGTAGTAGGGAATGGCGTCGCCGGTGGTCTCTTCGGTGGTGTCGACCAGCAGCTTGAAGTTGCGTGCCAGCGGCAGCCTCTCTTCTTTGATGATTTTCATGGCGTACATCGCCACGACGATGCCGTTCTTGTCGTCTTCGGTGCCGCGACCGTACATGCGATCGCCAACCAGGGTGACCTTGAACGGGTCGAGTCGGGTTCCATCCTTGAGTACCCAGTTCTCCGGGGTTACCGGCACTACGTCGGCGTGGGCATGAATGCCGACCACTTCATCGCCTTGGCCTTCGAGGGAAATTTCGTAGACACGGTTGTCGATGTTGCGAAAGTTCAGGTTGAAGGCCTGGGCCAGGCTCTTGATCTTCTCGGCGATCTTGATGAACTCGGGGTTGTCGTGCTGATTGACGCCGTCGACGCGAAAGGTCGGTATGGCCACCAGTTCACGCAAGGTCTGGGTGGCCGCATCGCCGTACTTGACCCGCGCATAGATGCCCAGCAGGCGATGGATTTCGTTCTGTTGTTCAGCTGTCAGCTGCTTGTTGGTGAGGAAGGCGGCGATGCTCTGGTCGAGCTTGTCGGCCTTGCCGAGTTCGCTTTTCTCCACACTGGCCAGGAACTGGCGAAAATCCTTGACCGAAGCGTCGCTGAAGCGCTTGAGAATGGCCGCGCTCTGCTGCGGGGTGAGGTTGGCATAGGCAGGCGAGGTGATCGATGCCAGGCCAGCGAGCATCAGAGTGGCCGCAGCCAGTTTTTTCAGGGCGAAATTCATTGCGGGGGGCATTCCTTTGCGGGCAAATGATGAGAAAGGATGGGTGCAACAAAACATTTCCAAGCTACCACTTAGAGGGGCTGGTACGGGAGTACCTGAAGTGGGATGTGTCGCACAGAATCGTAAAAGCGGCGCAGAAACGAAAAAGCGTGCGGACGAGGGCTTCATTTCAAGCGGCAGTTGGGGTCTGGCCGAGCAGATGCAGGCTAAAAGGCCGGGGGAGCCGGACCCAATTGATAACGTTGCCGCAGTCGATCAGTTGTCCCTGAGCAATCAGTTATCGACATGTTTGAAGAACTCCCATTGTCTGCCGTCGAAACGCATCAGCTTGTCGGATGCTAGGGCCCACATGACTCCGTCCTTTGATTCAATGCTGGATACTTCATGCGCGGTAACGCGCAGTTTTTTAATTGCTCCATCTTGCAAGCTGTAAATTCCATCACTGCCCCCGATGTACGTTACTCCTTGGTACTCGGTTGCAGAGTAGAAGTCTATGGTGGTGTTTTTTCGTGCAATGACATTGAATCCGCTCTTGGCGTTTCCTTTAAGAATGGTGCCTTGTGCGCCTACTATCAGTACGGTGGTGAGGTCAGGGTATAACAGTAGCGCGTGCAGGTCCGCTGCTGTTAGTTGCTTTAAGGTGTTCCAGTGTGTTCCGTCATGATGAGCAATAAAGCCACGAGAGCCGACAGTGTATATATTGTTTTTCAAGCCGGCGATATCGAACAAGTCGACTGTTTGTTTAATTATAGTGTCGATTGTTTCTCTGTATCTTGGGTCTTCGGGATCGAGGTGTGTGCTTGCTGTTTGCAATATGCCATCGTCAAACTGTTCCCAGTTTGAGTGGTTTCTCCTGTAAATTTGTCCTCTTCGCCCGCACGCGTAAAGCATGCCGTTGATATAGCTAAGCTTATTGACGTAGCCATATAGTTTGCTGGTGGGTAATAAACCGGCATCTTCTATTTTTTCGAGGGTTGTTTCTTGGCGGCTAAAGCACTCAATATCACCCTCTTCACTGAGCGCATAAACTTTTCGCACCTCACCGGGCACCGGTGGTGGAAAGCACGTTGAGACGACATGCCAGTTTGGTAAATCATGGTAAAACCATTTGTCACTGTTTTTATGTTGGTAGAAAAACATTCTCGAGTACGGTAGGTCAAAAGAAGAGTTGGTAAAGGAACAGGACATATAGTACATGTCTTTGTCGATGGCTGAGCCGGTATTCATTGTTATAGTGTTGCTTTGATTTGCAGGCATATATTTTTCTCCTTAAAAGTCGCCGGCTCCCATTTTTCCGAGCGAGTGTGGTGGTACTGATTTAATGAGCTTTCCAGACTTGTCCGCCCGAACCTTTAGGTTTCCCGGTAAACCTTTTATTTCGTGATAAGTTCTCAGCTGGGCTTCAAGCAGTGCAGGGTTACAGCCGGTGACGTTTGCCACGGCCAACGCACCTATAACTTCAAGGTCGAATAGACGCGCCGTGCCAGGAGGGTGATTTTTTAAACCTAATACCGTCTCCAGTGGGTCATAAATTTTGTGTATTTTTCCGTGTTGGTCGGTTAGTCCTTTGCCTTTGACACAAATAACCAAACCATCTGATTCGCTCAACCCACCAGAAATTTGATTTCTGTTCTTCCCCGTTCGTGGTCCTTGGCGAAAAACACGATCAGGCACCACATGATGCCCCGTCAAACCCTGGGCTTTACACGTGTCGGGCTTATATGGTCGTAACCGGCATTTTTCGTTACCTAAGATTCTTCCGCCGCTATTGTTTTTCTTGGCTTGATTTTTGGTAGATTTTTTTCCTGTTTTACTAATGCTTTTCCCAATCAATACGCTTCCTTTTATTGTATCTCCTACGAAGGGTATTGCTGCCGTTGCGGATAAAGTAGCGTTTGCAGTGTCGCCTTCTACTGCGTAGATGCCCGCATTAATCATATCGGGTATGGCGCCAATTCCGGGGGTGAACCCCATTAAATCCAAACTTCCATGAGCCCATGGGCTGATATGAGTCCACCAATTTTTTTCCAGTTCTGCTTCAACTTCGATAGATGGATTCGCTTGCCATGCTGAAACTTTCGAAGGTGCTGTCTCCCCCACAACCCGCCCCAACGTATTCCCCGACCTGAACGAACCGAACGGCGGCATTGCGGCAACTTCTAGTTCTAACAAGGTCGTTCGAAGTTGCTCATAGCGCTCTTCATCCAGGGCGCGTGATTCGTGGTAGGGCTTACCCTGTGCATCGGTACCGAAGAGATCCACTTGCACCGTACCGTCGCCGTTGGCCTGCAGCAGCATCTCGTCGAGTTTGAGCAACTGGTTCGGATGCGGACGCATCGGCACGCTGATCGCTCGTACTTCGGTGCGGGCCAGTTCGGTAATGGACTCACTCATCGTCCATCACCGCCCGTTCATCCAGAACAGATCGTTGTGGCGCACAACTCGCTTCTTCTCAGCCCTTACCGTGCTGCTTTTTTCTTTGGGGTAGCACTTGCCGGCTACCGTGTTGCTCTTGATGCCTTTGGCAGCGCCCGCCTGATCGCCGTTGGTCTTGGGCACCAGGCTTTTGTCGAACACCACCACCGGTTTGCCATTGACGCGTACAGAGCCGGCCACGCCGGTGGCAGATTTGAGCTCGGCGGTGACCGGGTAGGGCACCGGCGGGACAGCGCCGCCCATTGGCGTCTTGCAAACATCCGGCACGATGCTGACGACCTTCCACCGGTCCTGCTTGCGGGCGATGACATTGTCGGCCATGTCAGGGCGTCTCCTGTTCCGTGTGGAGTTGCCTAGGCGATACACACGTGATAAGCGGCGCGTTTGGGTCAATTTCGAAACGCGCTTCCAGTACGCGAATGTCATCCGGGTTGGGCAAGCTGACACGGTGGGTCAACGACAAGGTCATGGCATCGGTATCGATGCACAGGGTGTCGGTGAGCATCGGCAGTGGCAGGATCACGCCGTTGTGCATGCGCATCAGCACAAAGGGGCGATGGCCCGGCAGTTCAATGCGCAGGTGACCGTTGTGACTAAGTTCTGGTGGGGTGAGGTTGAACAGCTCGAGGCGAAGGTTCGGTGGTGCGAAGTCGATTTGTTGATCGGCAGGCGCACCGTTCCAATAGGCAAAGTTGAAGTCTTCGGGCAGTCCCGGCCAGCGTGTCGCCTGCCAGGATTCATCGTAAGTGCCGGCAAGCGCCAGGCGCGGGGCCCATGCACGGCCGAGTACACCAAATCCTGCAGGTCGGTAGCCGTAGGTAGCCGACAACTGAGCCATGTCTGCTGCGCTGATGTCGCCGTCCGGATGGTCGGTGACATGCAGGTGAGTGACGGGTCTATCCAGTGCTTCAATCTGTGGTGCGGGCAGTTGCTGGATGGCTGCATTCATTGCCCAGGCGAGCTTTTCATGGCGTTTCTCAATCCAGCCTCGGCCTAATGGATTGCAGTAGCAGGCATGATTGAGCAGGTAGGGCTGCGCTGTACTGTCGGGATAGGCGGGATCAAGCAGTACGCTGCTGCCGCCAAAAGCGTATTCCCAGCGCAGCGGCACACGGGTTGCCGGTTCGGCATCAAACAGGCGCCAGCCGCTGAACAAGCCGTGCTGGAAATGTCGGGGGCCGCTGAAGCGCAAGTGCTTTTCCAGCAGAACGTCGCGAGTGGGGGCCGATGCCCGACGGTGTTCGGCGTCCAGGCGTGCATCCCGCCACTCGTAGAGTTGTTGTTCGGTCAGCGGTGCGCCGGACTGCCAGGGTGCTGGCAGCTCGACGTGAATCCTGGGCGGCGTCGCTGGCACGCTCAGTTGGATACCTGCCGTCCAGGAGGTTGCCGGCACGCCGTCAGGGGCGTGGGCATGGCCGTTGATGATTACATCGCAACGAGGTTTGAACGGCGCCAGGTCACTTTCTTCGCGGACGCTGCTCTGACCCTCCTCAGCGAAGTAACGATCAGCAGTACATAAGGCTACCGCTTCGTCATCCATGACCTCGGCACTGCAATGCCCGGGTTGGCCGGCGATGGGGTGCAGGTGATAGCCGACCTTCATGACGATGACAGGGTGCTCTTTGTCCTGCGTATCGAGTGCACTGAAGCACAACGCGGCAAATGGCGTGAGGTTGCGAAATTCCATGTTGGGTCCTTCAGTTGATGTCGACGTCCTTGCCGTTGATTTGCACAGCGCCGGTCGCACTGAAGTCGAAGGTTCTGCCGTTGATCAGCACCGTGCCGTCGGACTTCATCACCAGGGTGGATTTGCCCACGGTGACGGTGAATTCCTCGCCTGCCGTAATGTTGAAGCGCCTGCTGACCATTACCGATTTGTGGAGGCCGACCTGTTCGCTCTGGCTTAGGCCCACACTGGTGTTCATCGCCGCGCCGACGCTGGTCTGGTAGCCCGCACCAATGGTCAACGCTTTGGCCAGCCCGATGGTTTCCGCCTTGGCGAGGGTGATGGTCTCGGTTTTGTTGGCACCGATGGTGACGCTGCGGTTGGCGCCAATGCTGATGGTTTCGTTGTTGCCGACATCTTCGTTGCGGTTATCACCGATGGAGATGGTCTCGTTGTGGTTGACGCGTTCACTGCGATCATTGCCAACAAACACCCCATTGTTGTGCTTGATATGAACGTTCTTGTCCTTCTGGGCATGGATGAACACCTCTTCCTGCCCCAGCTCATCCTCAAAGCGCAGTTCGTTGAAGCCCTGGCCCTTGTGGCTGCGGCTTTTGATTGTCATGCGTGTCTTGTGCTTGGGCAGTTGATACGGCGGCAGGTTGGTTTCGCGGTAGGCGCGGCCGGTGGCGATGGGTTGGTCGGGGTCGCCGTCCAGGTAGCTGATGATCAATTCCTGGCCGACCCGCGGGATGGCCATGGCGCCCCAGGTGGCGCCGGCCCAGCCTTGGGCGACGCGGATCCAGCAGGAGCTGTGGTCGTCCTGGTTGCTGTCGCGGTCCCAGGGGAAGCTGACTTTGACCCGGCCCCATTCGTCGCAGTAGATCTCTTCGCCGGGCGGGCCGACCACGGTGGCGATCTGCGGGCCGTCGATGCACGGTTTGGCCCGTAGCGGCGCTTTCCAGTCGGCGTCCCAGCGGATGGCGCTGGCACTGAGCCGGTAGGCGGTGCCGCTGTCGCTGCCAAAGGCTTCTTCGAGCAGGCTGCTGTGCTGCGTGCCGTGGTGCTCGATGGCGAGGGTGCGCCAGCGGTCGTTGAAGTCCTCGCGCGGATGGTCGTTGAGGTCGAAGGCCAGGCCCGGTTGCAGGCGCGCGTCGTCGCCTTCCATGTGGGCCAGGCGGGCGTCGCTGCGCAGGGCGGTCAGGCGGGTCTTGGTGAAGGGCTTGCCGCTGGCGTCGCGCTTGTAGCGGCCGGGGTAGTCGTAGCGTTCGTAGTCAGTGTGCTGGTGGTCGAGGTCACTGGCGCCGACGGCGTTGTGCTGCAGGTTGTAGTAGGGGTGGGTGAAGGTGTAGTCGCGCTGCACCTGGCGCGCGCTGCGCACCTGTTCGGTGTAGTGAAAGCGGTGCAGGGCGGGCTCGGCGCTGTCGCCGCCGGCGAGCGGCTGGTAGTGCACCGGGCAGTGCTCATGGGTGCCGATGGTGCCCAGGCCGCCGACGCGGTCGGTGAGCCACAAGGTATGGCCGTCGGCACGGTGCTCAAAGCTGTACAGCAGGCCTTCTTCGGCGGCCAGGCGGGCGATGAAGTCGAGGTCGCTTTCGCCGGCCTGGACGCAGTACTCGCGCGGCGGGTGGTCGAAGCACAGGTAGGTCTTGACCTCGCTCAAGCGCTGGGCCTTGAGCACCGCGAGGATGATCTCGGGCACGCTCTGGCCCTGGAACATCCGCCAGTTCGAACGCAGGCCGGCGCGGGCCAGGCTAGGCTCGACCACGGCGCGGTAGCGGGTGCGGCGAAAGCCGGTGTCGCCCTGGCTGAACAGGCTGACCAGGCCGTGCACGTAGCGCACCGGGGTGTCGCCCCGCCAGATAGTGAACAGCGCGGCAAGGTCGAGCACGCGGTTGAAGTCGATGGCCGGGTCGTGGCTGGCCAGCTCCAGGCTCAAGTGAAAGGGCTGGGACAGGCCTTCTTCGAGGCGGAACTCGACCACCTCGAAGGCATCGCCCTGCAGGGGCTCGAAGGTGAAGCGCAGGTCGCTTTGGCGGGGCATGGGAGGCTCCTTGTGCGGGCGGGGTTAGTCGACCAGCCAGCTGGCGTCGCCGTTTTCCAGGGTGCCACCGTGGTCGGTGGAGTCGCCGACCCGGGCAACCGGGTGGCCGCCGATGGTCATCGACGGCGAGCCGCTGGTGATGGTGGCGCCGCAGCCGAGGGTGTCGCCGAGCCGGGCGATGGCGCGGCCGTTGACGGTGAAGCTGTCGGCGCCACTGTCGACCGTGGTCGGGCCGCAGGTTGGGCAGTGATGGCTGTGGCCAAGCAGTACGATGGCGGGCATATCGCCTCCTGATAGTTGCAGCAGGTAAGGGATGCGCCACAGGCGGGCCGTGGCGCAACGGTACGGGCGTAGCGGTTACGCCGGTTTGCGCCAGTCGTCAGAGGCCTCGGTGCCGGCCACTTCGTGGCTCCAACTGACCTTGCGGTAGGCCAGGCTGGTTTTGATCAGCTGGGTGTAGTTGGCGTTGTTGCTGTCCTGGGCATGGGGCAGCACGGTGTGGATGTCGACCACGGTGGCGTCCTCCAGCTTGGTGGTGAAGAAGTGCTCCTGCTTGCCGTCTACCGAGGTCCGAAACCATTTCACCTCGACGGTCGGCAGCATTTCGCCAGTGGCCAGGGCCTGGTAGAGCATGGGCGAGGCCTTGCTCAGGGCGCTGGTGAAGATCAGCGGTTTGTGCACCCGTTGGCCGGACGGCTGGCCGCTCTGCGGGTCGGTCGGGGTGGTGATCTGGTGATCGATTTCCTGGGCGAGGATCTCGTCTTCATGGCCTTCGACATAGACGTTGCCGACCGAGTCGGCGGTGAAGGCACCCTTGGTGATGTGGCCCTGGTTCTGGCCGTGGATGCTGATGTACGCAGGTGTTGGCATGACAAGCTCCGTGTCGCGTTCGATTGAACGACCCGCAGGTCGCCACCGTCGCCATGACGGTGAGAGTGTTGGCCCGATGGGCCAGGCTTTGCAGGCGCCCGGGGGCGCGCTGAAAATCGTTCAAAGGCTGAGAATCCGTTCCAGGGACACCAGCACCTGTTCGCTGATGCTGTTAAGGTGCAGGGCGTAGGCGCTGTAGGCGCCCACCAGGACCACGCCGGCCAGGGCCCAGGGTGTCCACAGCGCCAAGCTGCGTTTGATCCGGTAATTGCGTGGGGCGATGTTGCGCAGCGGCTCGGTCAGCTGCCGGGGCGTTTCCCCCCTGAGCGGGCGCAGCACGCCGTGCAGCTGACTGATGATCTTCTGCACCTCGGCTTCGCCGTTGGCCTGGTTGCCGTATTTGCCCTTGAGGCCCACGCACAGGCACAGGTACATGAACTCCAGGACGTGCTGGTACTTGGCCGCTTCGCTGGACATGCGTGCCAGCAGGGTGAAGAACTTTTCGCCGCCCCAGGATTCGTGGTGCAAGGCACTGAGCAACGACTGCTGTCGCCACTCGCCGTGAAAGCCCCAGGCGCTGGCCATGACCACTTCATCCACCAGCAGGCACAGGCTGTAGGAGTAGGCCTTGAGGGTGCTGGGTTCGTAGTCGAGTTGGGCGACTTCTTCCATCACCGTGACGATCTGGTTGTGAATGCTCTGGCGCAAGGCCAGCGCATCATCGTGCGCGTCCAGGCTATGCAGGCGCAGGACCAGCCCGATCAGCGGCATGGCGGCATCGCACAGCGGGTTCCACGACAGCCCGCGCAGCTCGAACTGCGGGTCGCAGCGCAGGGGTGGTGCCTCGGTTTCCGAGGCTTTGGATGGGGAGAGAAAGCTGTCTAGGGCTGACGCCTGGTCGGTCTCACGCATCTTTTTCACTCCTGATGGCCCACAGCTGCAGCTCAAGCTCAGGGAAATCGCCAGCGATGTGGAAGCCAAAGCCACTGGCGCTGCGCAGGCTTTGCCAGGCCGGGTCGTGGCGGTCGAGTTCGAAGTAACTGAAGCCGGCGTGGAAGGGCAGGTGGCGTGGCGCCACCGGCAAGGGGATCAAGGGAATGCCAGGCAGTTGCAGGCTGATCAGTTGGCCCAGGGTCTCGCTGGCGCTGATCTTGATTTGCCGGGGCAACTGTTGGCGCAAGGTGTCCAGGGGCAGGTTGGCGCGCACCGCCAGAATGAACTCGGCGTTGTCCAGCAGGCGTTTGTCGCCCAGCGCGGCGCTCATCACGCCGTATTCCAGGGTTTCGATCGGCAGCGACACCGCCCGCGGTTGCAGCACCGTGCCCAGGGCCCGGCGCAGGGTCAGTTCCAGGGGCTTGAAGCACTGGTGCAGGTTGTCGTGCTGGTAGGCCGGGCATTCCTCGGGCAGGTGGCTCTCATCGGTGAAGGTCACCAGCTCGCCGCAGGCCTGGGCAAAGGCGATGTACAGGCGTTCGGGGTGAACATGGCGCTGACGGGCCAGGTGCTGGAACAGCGGGAACCAGCGATTGAGGGTTTGCAGCAGGTTGAAGTCGGTGACATCGGCCACCCCGGACTGCCCTGGCGAGCCGATGCGCTCGGCCAGGTTGCGGGCCCGCTCGCGCATCAGCCCGGTGACTTCGCCCAGGTAGCGGTGCAGCGCCGGCACCGCCTGGAGTGACAGGCTGGTGGGATAGAACTGCTCATCCATCACCAGGCTGCCGTCCGGGCGCTTGTCGTGGATCCTGCCGACGGCAATGCTGGTGAAGGCGCTGCGGTCATCGCGCTCAAGCATCAATTGCAGGTTGGGCACCGCCAGCGCCATGTCCACCTGGTCGCCGTCCTCGCTCTGGGTGTCGTGTACTAGCTTGCGCTGCAGGGCGTAGCGGCTGTTGGCGTACTGCTCGGGCCAGCGCACCTCAAGGGCGCCAGCGGATTGGAGCGGCAGCGTCAGGTACACCACCTGGTTGACCAGGCTGCTGTCGGCGATTTCCAGCGGCGCAGGCGGCGCCAGGTCGCCGGGGATGTCGAATATGCTGCCGTCGGGCAGGATGCCCCGCGCCTTGTTGATCGCCACTTTGCCGAAGCTCAGGAACGCGCTGTTCAGCTCCAGCTCACTGAAGCCGTACAGCGCCGGGTTGAGGCTTTCAAAGCGCTGTTGCACAGCGGCCTCGGCGGCGCGTGCCTGTTGCTGGAAGTGTTGGGGTTTGACGAACAAACCCTCGTGCCAAATGACCGGGTTGCGTGAGCTCATTGTGGGGATCTCTGGATGTCTGGGGCGCAAGGCAGCGTCATCGGGTTTCACCTTTGAGGGCGACCTGGGCCTGGCCAAGCTCGACCAGCAACGCATAGCGTCGGCCTTTGGGTTCAACACGCAGCAGCTGCTTCCACTGGCTGACGTCTTCGTTGTGGTAGTCGGCGATCACCGCGATGAAACGGGCTCGTTCATCGACAGGCTGCAGGTCGACGAACTTGAACTGGCCGGGCCGCAACAAGTAGTCATCGACGCGCAGGTAAGTGCTGCCCAGGGCTGTTTTCAGGTCGAGTGCCAGGGCCTCGGCGCTGGCGGTCATCAGCAATGAGTCGTCGCTCAGTTGCAGGACCCTGAAGGCCACCGGCGTGGCTATCTGTTGCGGGGCGGTGTGCTGCGCCGCGGTGGCAAGGTGGACGCCGGCAGCCTGGTAATCCCCCAGCGGCGATTCGTCGATCCACGACACCTGCGGCTCTGGCGCAAGTGCGTCACTGACGGGCGATTGCCCCGGGGCGTTTTCGTACAGATGCTCAAGCACCGCTTGCAGCTTGTCTGCCAGGGCCTGGGGGCTGCTGGCCTTGATGTCGAGGCTGTAGGGCGCCAGCGCGGGCTGCTCGCCAGCCATGAGCGCGGTTCCCGGAGTGACCAGGCGCCGGTTGACGTCATCGCTGGCGTGCAGGCTCAGGGAGTAGCGGCTGGGTTGATCATCGGGCCCGCCCACCGGCGTCGAAGGGTCGATGATCACCTGGCCGAGCTTGCCCAGCAGTGTGCAGCCGCCGAGGGCCAGGGCCGCCAGCAGCAACAGGCACAGGCGCAGGGTACCGGCCTGTAGCGATTTTTTGCTGCGACGTGCAACCAGCGGGCGGTGATGGTTTTGTGCAAGTTGCCCATGGGCAGCCGTCGACGGCATTGACGGTAGCGTCGCCAATGCCAGCAACGGGTCGTGTTGTTCGCGCGGATCCAGCGGCCGACACAGACGCTCGAATTCGGCGCACAAGGCCGGGGCTGGCACTGGCGCCGTCTCCATCGTCCGGGTATTGGCGCACCAGTCCTCCAGGCCATCCTCGTGTCCGCTGAGCAACTCGGCGAGCGAGCGCTGGCTGAGGTGGCGTGGGTCATCATCCGCGCAGGCATCGGCTTGCAGGTGCACGACGATCCGGTAGGCACCGACCTGCAGAACGTCGCCTTCGTTCAGGCGAACCGTAGCGCCGCGGCCCAGGGGTAGGTCATGGCCATTGAGGTAGGTGCCGTCGCACAGGTCGGTGACGCAGAAGCGGCCTTCATGCCAGTGAATCCGGCAGTGCTGTGGGCGCACGCGGCCAGAGCGGTCACGCAGCAGCCAGTCGCAGCCGTAGCTGCCGATCAGGCCACCGCTGTAATCCATGCGCCGGCTGGGCAGGCAGCCATGCAGCAGTTGCGCCGGATTGCCGATCACCAGGGTCAGGTTCATGCGCGCCCCCTGATCCGTACCACGGCGGGGGGGTGCTGTTGCTGGCTCTCGATGAAGCTGGTCCAGCCCAGGTGCGTACCGCCCTGGCGTTGCAGGTTGAACGGCGGTACGTCCTCTTCGCACAGGCGCAGCTCCAGATCGTAGGCAGTCACGTCACGCAGCAGAAACTCCAGCAGCTGGCGCAGGCGTGCGAACTGCGCGCCACTGGGTAGAAACTCGCGAAAGCGCGCCTGGGACAGGTTGGGGATCACCAGGGTGAACTTGCTGGCGCGGGTCCGGGTGCGCTCGCCGACCACGAAGCTGCTGCCCAGCCGGCCGTTGGCCTTGCCCAGTACCAGGCGCTGACGCGGTGGCACGGGCACGGTGCGCCGTTCGAACTCACGTATGTAGACACCCTGTACATCGAAGCAATGCTCGACGATGCCGGACACCATCGACGGCGGGCGACTGCGGCTGGCGATCAGCCCGGCAAAGCTGAGCAAGCGGCCCCAGGGCAACGGCGTGGCACCGCGCAGGTTGTTGTCGTTCAGCCCGATCAGCGAAAACACGTAGCGCGAAAAGCGGTCGCTGGCCTGGGGCTGGAAGCGGATGTAGTAGCGGTACTTGCGCCAGCTCTGGTGCAACAGGGTTAGTAGGCGATGATTGAAAAAATCCAGGAACGCCGGGCGAATGCCGCTCTCCTGGGCTTGTTCGTAGGCCAGGCGGTCGAGGTAATAGGCGGGCAGGGGCGAGTCGCTGCCCTGCAGGCCGAAGAACGTGGTCTGCACCCGATAACGCCGATTGCCGCTGCCGTCGTCGGCCAGGTAACCCGCTTGGGCCACATCGGATGCCGGAAAGCCCAGGCTGGCCTGGCTCTGCAGGCGGATCCGGCGGCGTGTGGCCGGGCTTGCAGGCAGCGCCTCGAGGTCATCGCCATGCAGAGCGTGCAACTGCTCCAGCAAACGGTGGAACGAATAGTTCCGCGCGTCGGCCAGCAGCGTTTCGGCTAGATCAGGGGTTGTCTGCCGGTCAACAGTGGCCATTCATAGTGCTCGTTATTGGTGGTGTTGATCACTTCCAGGCGATGGAAGGCGTTGATGCTCGCGTAGAGGGCAAAGAACTGCGACAACACGCTGGCAAACAAGTACAGGTCGCCCTCGCACAGGAAGGCGTTCTGGTCCAGTTGCAGACGGGTTTGCAGGCCGCGAACCGGCAAGCCTTTCATCAGCCAGTCGAGCGGTGTGGTCTGCGCCTGGCCGATGCCGTCGAGGCGTTTGCGCGTGGCGCGGGCCTGTTGCAGGTCGTGCAGGGCGGCAAAGTCATAAGCGCGAATCACCGCCTTGAGTGGCTCGGCCGACAGCAGCGACAGGTAGTTCAACGACAGGTTGGAGATCAGCGTCCAGTGCAGGCTGCTGTCGAGCACCGGCCGGTAGGCCCGGGTCGGGGCGATCAGGTTGGTATAGGTGGCAAACGAAGGCGTCGTCTCGGTAGACCACGACAGGTCGCCGATTCCCAACGCCTGGGGCAGGTCGCCATTGCTGCAGGTCAGTTCGATGGAGGCGGTTTCACGCTCGCCGATGTAGGCGCTTTCATCACCACGGACAAAGGCAATGCGATGGAGCAGGCCTTCGCGGCCATGGGACTCTTCGATGTGGGTGCGAAAGTACAGCGCCGTTCGCCCCCGGGCGTGCTCAATCTCGTGTTGGAACGACTCAAAGGGCGTAAAGGTGCGTAGCGGATCGCCCTTGCGCTCCTTGTCGGTCGCATCCCAACCCGAGACCCGGTCGACACTGAAAACTTCATAGGCTTCAGGTTGCGCGCCGGTGGGCCGGATACGCCGCTCCAGGCTGCGTCCGTCCAGGGCAATGGGCTCGGCATCGTGGCTGAACAGGTTGACTGCCGGCGCGCAGTACAACTGCAGGTCGCGGGTGTGCAGGTGAGTATTGCTAGGCATGGGTCGGGAGAATTCGAACTCGAAGCGAATTTGCCCGCTGCTCAGCGCGGGCCATGCCCGGGCCAGGCGGGTCAGGCTGAAGAAGTGAAAACGCTGGGGGAAGACAAAGTACTCCTGCAGGATCCGGTAGCCATCAAAGACATTGCGCGGGTAGGGCAGCAGGGCTTCTTCGGCGCTGAAGCCGGGAAAGACGATGTCCTGGACAGACAGCCCGTAGACCTGGCCATCGATGTGCAAGGTGAGGCGTTGCAGGTAGTGGGCAATCCACAGGTACAGGGTCTGGGCGGTAACGTCGTCGCCACTGAGGTGAAAATCCAGCTGATCGCAGCCCAGGCTGTCGAGTGACTGTTGGGTGAGCACCCGCAGATCGATGCGCATCAGCGACGCCTCACGGCTGTGGGCGTCGCTGACCTGCTGCAGGGCCAGGGGATACAGATTGACCTCGGTACAGGTGCGAAACTCGCAGGACACGCCATCCACAGGCTTGGCGAACAGCCGTGTGCCCTTGGGCAGCAGCTGGCGCTGGCTGATTGCATCAGGCAGCGGGTCGAAGCGCACGATGGTCGCGCTGGGCAGCGGTCGCAGGTAGTTCGGCCAGAGCAACTGCAGCAAGGGCTGGGTCAGCTCGGGCAGGTCGTCATCGATCTTCATGCCCAGTTTGGCAGTGAGAAAGGCGAAGCCTTCCAGCAGCCGCTCGACGTCCGGGTCCCCGGCCTGGTCGCCGAGAAACTGCGCCAGTTGCGGATTGTCTTCGGCGAACTCGCGGCCCAGTTCACGCAGGTAACGCAGTTCTTCGGCAAAGCGTTGCTTCAAGCTCATGGTCTTCTCATTTCACCCGGGTGTAGCCGTCGCGACCATGCATGGCCACTTCCAACTGCACCTGTTCTTCCCTGTGGTCGAGCCGGAGCTGGCAGTCGAGACGAAAGCTCAGCTCCAGCGGCAGGTCCGGGTCGGGCTGGTAGCGCACGCCGGTGACCTTGATTCGCGGTTCGAACGCTTCGACCGAGCGGCGAATGTCGGCGCTGATAGCGATCAGCAGGTCATTGCTGCCCTGGGTAGCCCCGTTGAAGTCGCGCAGGCCCAGTTCAGGGCTGCTTTGCGAGCAGCCCTGGCGGGCGTTGAGCACCTGTTCGAGGTGACGCTTGATCGCTTCGATCGCCTGCTGGGCCTGGCTCTGCGCCGTGCCCGGGCGATAGCGCGGGGCCTCGGGCTCGAGGCGTTCGAACAGGCTGGTCAGGCTCATTTACTGGGTGTCCAGGCGGCCAACCAGCGAGATCTCGAAGTTGGCGCCCATGTATTTGAAGTGCGGGCGCACCGCCAGCGCGACCTGGTACCAGCCCGGGTTGCCGGCCACCTCCTGCACTTCGATCTGCGCGGCGCGCAAGGGCCGGCGGCTGCGCACGTCGGCGGACGGGTTGTCCTGGTCGGCAACGTACTGCTTGAGCCAGGTGGTGAGTTCGCGCTCGACGTCCTGGCGCTCCTTCCAACTGCCGATCTGCTCGCGTTGCAGCACCTTGATGTAATGGGCCAGGCGATTGACGATGAACAGGTAGGGCAGCTGGGTGCCCAGCTTGTAGTTGGTCTGCGCTTCCTGGCCCTCGCGGGTCTTGGGGAAGGTCTTGGGTTTTTGCACCGAGTTGGCCGAGAAGAACGCCGCGTTGTCGCTGTCTTTGCGCATGGTCAGGGGGATGAAGCCGGCTTCGGACAGCTCGAATTCCTTGCGATCGGAAATCAGCACTTCAGTGGGGATCTTGGCCTGCAACTGGCCCATGGCTTCGAACAGGTGCACCGGCAGATCATCCACCGCGCCGCCCGATTGCGGGCCGATGATGTTCGGGCACCAGCGGTAGCGGGCAAAGCTTTCGGTGATGCGCGAAGCCATCAGGAACGCGGTGTTGCCCCACAGGTAATGATCGTGATTGGCGTCGATGCCCTCGTCGTAGCAAAAGCTGCGAATCGGGTTCTCGGTGCTGTGCCAGGGCGAGCGCAACAGAAAGCGCGGCAAGGTAGCGGCCAGGTACTTGGCGTCTTCCATCTCGCGCAGGCCACGCCACTTGGTGTGGCCGGGGCCTTCAAAGATGTCACTGACTTCCTTGACCCCGGCCAGGTCCTGAAAGCTCTTGAGGTTGAAGAACTCAGGCGCCGCGGCCATCACGAACGGCGCATGGGCCATGGCGCCAACGGCTGCCACATAGCCGAGCAGCTTGATGTCCGGTGACGACGGGCCGAAGGTGTAGTTGCCGATCATCGCCGCCACCGGCTCGCCACCAAACTGGCCGAAACCTGCGCTGTAGACGTGCTTGTACAAGCCGCTGCGGGTGATGTCGCCGGCATTGTCGAAATCCTCGAGCAATTCCTCTTTGGTGACATGCAGCACCTCGAGCTTGATGTTCTCGCGAAAGTCCGTGCGATCGACCAGCAGCTTCAAACCGCGCCAGGCCGATTCCAGTTGCTGGAACTGCGGCTGGTGGAGGATCTGGTCGATTTGCCCGCTCAAGGCCTGGTCGATCTCGGTGATCATCTGGTCGACCCGGTGCTTGTTCACCGGTTGCTGGTGATCGCCGCTCTGCAGGATTTCGCTGATGTAGGCAGCCACGCCCTGGCGGGCGATGGCGTAGCCTTCCTGGGCGGGGCGGATCGTGGTGTTGGCCAGTAGTTGATCGAGCAGCGAGGCGTGTTCATCGGTCGCCAGGACCTGGGCGGCAGCACTTTCCTTGGGCATGGTGGGTTCTCCGGTTATAACTGGATGCAGGGCAGGTGAATAGGGCCAAGTTGCTTGATGGTTAGGTATCTGTTGAGGTGTTTGCGCCATCCAGTACCAGATCCAGTTCCTCGGCCAGGCGCTGGCGAGTGGTCTCGTCACTGAGCAAGTTTTGCAAGTGCTTGCGAAAGGCCGGTACATTACCCATCGGGCCTTTAAGTGCGACCAGCGCCTCGCGAAGTTGCAGCAGTTTTTTCAGCTCCGGCACTTGCCGGGCGATGGCATCCGGGCCAAAGTCATTGATGGAAGTGAATTGAAGTTGCACGTTCAGGTCATTTTCGCCGTCGGCGCAGAGCGTCGAGGGCACCGCCATGTGCAAATCGACTTCGGCCTCCGCCAGCACGGCGTTGAAGGTGTCCTTGTCAATGCGTACTGGCCGGCGTTCTTCAACGCTCGAGGTATCGCTGCGCCCGAGGAAATCACCGGTGATCAGCAGTTTCAGCGGAAGCTCGACTTCAGCCTGCTGATCGCCGGTAGCCGGCACATATTTAATGTTGATGCGCTCTTTCGGGGCAACGGAACCGTGCATCTTTGACATGGGATTATCCACTTCAGGCTGTAGGTCATTTATATAAGAATGGATCCAAAACCCTTTGTCATGTCAGACGCGTCCTAAATTAATCCGATAATTGTGTAGGGTAATTCGCCTGCATTCTGACTTTCGTTAAAAAGCGTGTTTATGTTTCTTACACGCACTTCCTATATTCATTGATTTGCTGTTTTTTAGTCGGCTGTGGCTTGCATTTCATTTTTTATCTGAGTGATTCTTTAAAGGCTTTGAAATTCAACGGATCAACTATCGGCAACTTGCAGGTGCTGCAGGTAATCGCTGAGGAGTGGCTATGGGCAAGGGGTGGCGATACAGATGGCTGGGCCTGTGCTGGTATGTAGTGATGCCTGCCGGTGCCATGGCGGCGGCGCAGGATTGCACCGCAATCGTTTCGCCGCTCAAGCGCCTGGCCTGTTTCGATGAAGCTGCCGGTACGCCACCTGGGCCGGCGCCGGTACTGGCTCCGGCTTCGCGGACGGGCGTGCTGCCCGCCGTCGTCGACCTGGTCCAGCGCAACGAGCAGCGCCGTGCAGCGGATGACTTTCGCTTCCTCGCATCGCTCTGGCCAGAGACCGATGACGACAGACGCCAACGGATGATCATTTCCGCGCCAGCACTGGGCGTCCCACCACCTCGGCCATACCTTGCGATCAGCTGCGAATCGAGTATTTCCCGGGTGCAGCTGGTGCTGGATGATCCGCCCGGCCCCAACCGCATCCGCATACAACTGTTCAAGGACGGGCAGCCGGTTGCCGATGCCTATCCGTGGCAGGTGCTGGACGATGCCGGGCTGGTGGTCGACGCCGGGCGCGGGCTGCAAGCCATTGCCTTACTACGGCGCATGGGCGGTGGCCAGCGCCTGAGCGTCAAAAGTGACTACTCGCCGCTCGACGGGCTGGTCTTTGACGCGCAAGGCCTGGGTGAGCTGATCGAGCAGGAGCGCCAGCTATGTCGTTGGTGATCGATGTCCCGGCCGGCGCCCTCCAGCAGCTGTTGGCGCCCATCGAGGCCGAGCAGCCCGCCGGTTTCTTTGATGTGGAAGATGAAACCTTCCAGGCCATCGACCAGGAAATGGTCAAGCTGGGTGGCCTGCGCGAAAACACAATCGACTGGCCGTACATCGATGAAGCCTCGCGCCAGTACCTTGCCACTCAGTGCAAGCACCTGCGCATCCTTGGCCATTTGCAAGTGGTGTGGCTGCGCACGAGGGAATGGGAGCATTGGGTGGATGCCGTGAAGCTGCTGGCAGGCATGCTCGAGCACTACTGGGACAGTGCTCACCCGGTGCCAGGGCCGACCGGTTACCTGAACAAACGCAAGCAGGTGCTGCGCCTGCTCGAGGGGCTTGGCCAGGCACTGCCGAGCCTGCAGCGCAGCAGCTTTGCCGAGGCCCATCAAGCCGAAGCCGAACAGGCCCTGGCCAGGCTGCTGGGTTGCGTCGAGACCACACGGATCGAACCTGCGGCGATCGAAGCACTGCAACAGCAACTGGGCAAGTACCGCGAGCGGGCCGTCCCGAGCCAGGCAAGCCGCCCCGTGGCCAGCGGCGCAGGTTTGAGCCCGGCGTTCTTCGCAAGCACGGCGCCGGTGGGCAATGAGCGCGAGCAGCGGCGCGCCTTGCTGAACATGGCCGAGCAGATCAACCAGCAGGATCCTTATGACCCGGTAGGTTATCAGTTACGCCGCTTTGGCCTGTGGACGCATGTGCGCAATGCGCCGTCGATCAGCCGTGAGCGGCGTACCGAACTCAGTGCGGTGCCCCGCGATATCGTCGACAGCTACCAGGACGCCCTGGCTGCCAACAACGTCGAGCCAGCCCTGTTGATGCGCATCGAGAGAAGCGTTGCCGCATCGCCCTACTGGCTACGAGGCAGCTTCCTGGCGGCCAGCGTCGCCTCGCGCCTGGCCATGGACGAAGTGGCAGGCGCCATTCGCCAGGCCTGTGAACGTTTTGCCTGTCGGCTGCCGGGGTTGACCGGGTTGTGCTTCAGCGACGGCACACCGTTCGCCGATGCCCAGACCCAGGCCTGGATCAGCGGAGCCGATCAGCACGAGCCGGCGCACAGCCCGGTGCAGGAGTTTGCCGGGCTGCGCGACGAATTGATTGCCCAACTCAATAGCGAAGGCGTGGAGGTGGTGCTGTTGCGTTTGCAGGAATTGCACGCTGAGCAGGATGCCCCGCGCCAGCGCAGCTACGCCACGGTGATTGCCGCCGACCTGCTGGCATCACGCGGGTTGTCGTGGCTGGCGGACGATCTGTATGCCGGTGTCGCCCGCTTGATGCGCGACACCAGCGCACAGGGCTGGGAGCCACAGTTGTACCAGAAGGTGGCACAGCGCCTTGGCGCCGACCCGCTGATCATCGCAGTCAAGGAGTAGGAGCGAATTTATGGGGATGGTCTGGAGTCACCTCAAGCGTTGGGGGCTGCCGCTGCTGCGTCAGTTCAATCGGGCCTTGGCGCTGCTGGTGCTGCTGGGCGTGGCGCTGATGCTGGGCGCAATCTGGTGGCTGGGCCCGCAGTGGGCCTGGAATGCACATCGACCACTGGCGCAGGCGCCGATGCGCGTGGCGGTCAGTATCGTGGTGCTGGTGGTGCCGCTGCTGGTCTGGGCCTGGCGGGTACGCCAGCGTTACCAGCGTTTTCAGGTCGAGCGCCAACAGCAAGCGGCGCGACAGGCCGATCCCTGCCTGCCCCATGTGCAGGCGCAGGAGCGGGCACTGGCGCGCAGCCTCGATCACCTGCTCAACAACATGGAGCGCCGCGGTTCGCTCTACCAACTGCCCTGGTATCTGGTGCTCGGGGAGCAGAACGCCGGCAAGACCAGCCTGATCACCCGCTCCAACCAGAGCTTCGCCCTGTCGCAGGTCACCCGCGCTGGCGCCAGCGCCCATCAGGATGCAGACCTGGCCTATCCGATCGACTGGTGGATGGGGGGTGAGGCGGTGCTGATCGACCCGCCAGGCGAACTGCTCAGCCAGCCTGAATGGCCGCTGCCGCACGAAAGCAGTGCCGAGGGCGAGGGCAGCGTTCACCTGGGACTCCCCGCGGGCACTCACCAGCGGCTCTGGCTGCACCTGCTCGACTGGCTGGCCCGCACCCGCAGCCGCCGCGCACTCAATGGCGTGGTGCTGGTGGTTGACCTGCAGGCGTTGCTGACCCGGCAACCCGAGCAACGCAAGGCCCAGGCGAACCTGCTGCGCACCCGGCTGTATGAACTGACCCGGCAACTGGGGACACGGCTGCCGGTGTATGTGACGTTGAGCAAGGTCGACTTGCTGGAAGGGTTCGAAGAGTTCTTTGCCCGGCTTTCTCCGAGTGGGCGCGAAGCGCTGCTGGGGTTCACCTTTAGCCTGGACGCGGTGGATGACTTCGATGCCTGGCAGGTGGAACTGGCCAGCCGATACGACCGCTTTATCGAGCGCCTTGGCGCGCAAGTGTTCGACAGCTGCGCCCAGGCCCATTCGCTGACTGAGCGCCAGCGCCTCCTGGCCCTGGTGCGCCAGCTATCTGGCCTGCGTCCGGCACTGCTGGGGTTTTTGGCTGAAATGCTCGGCAGCGACCGCTTCACTACGCCTGCGCTGGTGCGTGGGGTGTACTTTTCATCGGTGTACCAGCAGGGCACATTGACCAACGCCTTCGTCAACGAGGCCGGCAAATCCTATCAACTGGCGCCCCCGGCGGCCGAGGTCAAACCTGCTGGCGGCAAGGTCGTCTATTTCGCCCAGCAACTGTTCCAACGGGTCATTTACCCGGAGGCCGGGCTGGCCGGCGACAACATCAAGGTCGCCCGCAGCAAGCGCCGGCTGTTGCTCGCGGGGTTCGGCGTTGCCTCGCTGGGCTGCTTGCTGGCGGTGGGGCTCTGGCAGCTGTACTTCACCGTCAACCGAGACAAGGCGGCCAGTGTCCTGGCCAAAAGCCAGGAGTTCAGTGCGCGGGACATCGATGCCACGGTCGACACCACCGGCCGCAACCTGCTGGCGCCGCTGGATCAGATTCGTGACGCGGTTTCGGTGTATGGCGATTATCGCCAGGCCTGGCCGCTGTTGTCCGACATGGGCCTCTACCAAGGCAAGAAAATCGGCCCGACGGTGGACGAAGCGTACCTCAACCTGCTGTCCAAACGCTTCTTACCGGCCATTGCCAGCCGCGCCCTGGAAGCCATCAATGCGGCGCCTTCTGGCAGCGATGAGCAACTGGCGGCGTTACGCGTGTACCGCATGATCGAAGATCGTGCCAACCGCCAACCGGCCATTGTCCAACAGTGGGCGGCCAGGCAATGGCAGCGGGCCTACCCGGGGCAGGGGCAGGTACAGGTCGACCTGATGCGTCACCTTGACTACGCGCTGAAGTACGCCGACGCCGACCTGCCGCAGCACCACGAACGGATCGCCCTGGTGCAACAGACCTTGCGCCAGCGGCCCATGGCCGAGCGGGTCTATCTCTCGCTCAAGCGCCAGGCGCAGGCACGCTTGCAACCGGCGCTGGACCTGCGCAGTGAAGTGGGCCCGGCCTTCGACATCATCTACCAGGTACCGCCAGCCAGTGACGGCGAAAGCAGCGGCCTGCTGTTGGCTCCGCTGCTCACGGCCAAAGGCTACAAGGCGTACTTCGAGGCGGGCAGCGGTAACCTCATAGAGCTGGCGATGATCGATCAGTGGGTACTCGGTGAACGCCAACGGCTGGACTTCTCCGAGCATGACCGCGAGGTGCTGAGCCAGCGCATTCGAGCCTTGTATCACGCCGACTATGTGGACAGCTGGCGCCGGGCCCTGAACCAGATCGCGATCGTCGATTTTCGCGACTTGAGCCATGGCGTCGCAGTACTGGAACAGGTGACCGGGCCGAGCGCACCGATACGGCGCCTGCTGGAAACCCTGCGCGATAACAGCGTGATCTATCCGTCGCTGCCGCTGGCCGAGGAGCAGGCGGGCGGCGCGCAAAAAGCGGCGGATGGGTCACTACAGGCATTGGCGATCCGCCGGGCATTTTCCGGCCTTACCGAGCTGATCACGGCCCAGGGGGATCGGCCGTCCTACTATGAAGAAACCTTGCGCGCGGTCAGCGTGGTCTACGACTACACCAAAACCGTGCACGACAGCCCCGACCCGGGCAAAGCTGCATTGAAAGCCGTGTTGCAACGGTTTTCGCTGGGCGGCGCCGATCCGATTGCCAACTTGCAACGTATCGCTGCCGGCCTGCCCGAGCCGCTCAACCAGCAGGCCAGAAAGCTTGCCGACCAAAGCGCCCAGGTCCTGATGATCGCCGCCCTGGGCGAGCTGGAAAAACGCTGGGACAGCGAGGTCTACAGCTTCTACCGCGAACGTCTGGCCAATCGTTACCCGTTCACGCCGGGGGGGGAGGATGCTTCGCTGGAAGACTTCGAAACCTTCTTCGGCCCCAAGGGGCGCTTACAACAGTTTCAGGACCAATACCTGAGCGTGTTCCTCAAGGACAACCTCGACGCACTGTACTCCGACGCTCTCGGCGGCTACCTGGTGCGCAACGATGTACTGGAGCAACTGAACCATGCCGAGCGTATCCGTGACACGTTCTTCAACAACCGCGGCCACCTGGCGGTGCAGCTGAGCATCGAGCCCCTGGCCTTGAGCAGCACTCGCCTGAGTAGCCTGTTGAGTATCGATGGCCAGTTGATTCCTTACCGGCATGGCGCGCCGCAGCGCACCGGGCTGGTCTGGCCCAACGATCTGGGCAGTGCCAGCGCCAGCCAGCTGACGCTGGTGCACAGCAGCGGTAACACCGCCAGCCTCAGCTATCGTGGGCCCTGGTCGCTGTTTCGCCTGCTCAGCCGCGCGCAGCTCAATGGCCGCACCGAAACCAGCGTCGACCTGACCTTTGCCGTGGCCGATGGCCTGATGCGCTACCGCGTCGGGGTACAAAAGGCCAACAACCCAGTCACCCAGCGCAGTTTTGCAGGATTTGCCTTGCCCAGGACCTTGCTCGAAGCACGCCGCCCTGAAGAGTCGTAGATGTACACCGGAGTAGGAGCGGGCTTGCCCCGCGGCTTTTCTTGATTGCCGTCAACCACCCCACCTCAGCGCCGCGCTAGTCTCGAGCCCAGTGCCAGACTCGCGCCGAGGCCCCGATGTTTTATCCGCTGTTGTTAACCCTGCACCTGTTCGGCGCAGTGATTTTCATCGGGACGGTGTTCTTCGAGGTGTTGTTCCTGGAACACATCCGCAAGCAGTTGCCGGCCAGGCTCATGCTGCTTCTGGAACAAGCCATCGGCCAGCGCGCCCGGCAGTTGATGCCCTGGGTGCTGCTGGTGTTGTTCGGGGCCGGTGCGGGGATGGTCTGGCAGCGTTATGTGCCGGTGCTGCAGGCGCCGCTGCACTCGTCGTTCGGTACCTTGTTGCTGGTGAAAATCGTGCTTGCCGCCAGCGTGCTGGGGCATTTTCTCGTGGCCATGCTGTGGTTTCGCAGCGGGCAGATGAGCACTGGCCGGGTGAAGTTCATTCATCACAGTGTGTTCGTTCATCTGTTGCTGATCCTGCTGCTGGCCAAGGCCATGTTCTACCTGAGTTGGTAGCCAGCCGCGCCGCGCTTGATGCAAATCAAGGCCCCCGGGCCGCTCAGGGCGGACACTGATGCTCCGCAGCCCGTCTCGGAGCCCCGCCATGCTTGACCCACGCCATCGCCACCCGCAGCAGATCACCCCGCACGGGCAATGGCCGGGCGAGCCCGGGGGGCATGCCGACACCCGCAGGTTCCATGCCGGCATCGGTTCGCTGGATGTGTTGCGCGCCCTGCGTGCCAGCCGTCAGCAGCACCGGCCGTTGTCCTTGAGCGTCGAGCTACCGGCCGGGCTCGATGGCCAGGAGCAGGACGCCTATCTGCGCGGCTTGCAGCGGGAGATTGCCCTGGTGGGCTGCCACCTGGGCGCCGACCAGAGCATCGAGCAGTTCCAGCTGAGCGGCGCCACGCCAGGCCCCGAGGTGCTGCGGCGGTTGATGGAGCAACTGCGCCAACGCTTCAACTTGCTCCAGCACGAGCTGGGTGACTACGGTGTTGAAGTCGATCTGCATCACACCGATTGGGCGACCATGGGCCTGTTGCGCGACCAGGGTTTCAACCATGTCAGCATCGGCGTGCCCGATTGTGGCCAGGGTGGGGTGCTGTCGGCCGCCCGCTGCCGGAACCCGGCGCCGATTCATTCGTTGATCGATGCCGCGCGCACCTTCGATTTTCGCTCGGTGAGTGTCGACCTGGGTTACGGCCACGCCTGGCAAACCCCGGATAGCTTCGCCCGCAAGCTTGCCACCCTGATCGTACTTGAGCCCGACCGCCTGCGGGTGTTCGATTATGCCCAGCCGCCGGCGCGTTATGCCCACAGTGCCCCGCAAGCGCCCTGCAGCGAGCAGGACAAGGCGCTGATGCGCCGAAGCTGTTTTGCGCAGCTGCTGGCAGCGGGGTACCAGCACATCGGCCTGGGCCAGTTCGTGCGCGCCGACGACGACCTGGCCATCGCCCAGGAACGTGGGCGCCTGCGGCGCAATTGCCAGGGCTTTACCCGGCACGGTTACTGCGACCATATCGGCCTGGGCCTGGGCGCGATCAGCCAGTTCGACGAGCTCTACACGCAGAATGCCCTGACCCTGGCGCACTACCTGCAACAGTTGGGCAACGACCAATTGGCCACCTGCCGAGGCTGGCGCTGCGAGGCGGATGATCATCTGCGCCAGCGCGTAACCGAACGCCTGGCCTGTGACCTGGAGCTGGATATCCAGGCCATCGAGGTCCGCTACGGCGTGGATTTTCGCCAATACTTTGCTTGCGCCTGGCGCCAGCTGGAGGCCATGAGTCGGGCCGGGCTGGTCGAGCTGTCGGCGCGTTACATCAGCATATTGCCCGCCGGCCGGGTGGAAGTGGATGCCATCTGCCAGCTGTTCGACCAGAGCAGCCCGGGGCTTTCCCTCCATCAGCAATGGGTCGATCACGATGCCAGCCTTTGAATTCAACCGCGCCCTGGTAAAAAAGTACGACTGTCCGGGGCCGCGCTACACCTCGTACCCGACCGCGCCGCAGTTTCACCCGGCGTTCGCCATCGATGACTACCTGCAGGCCGTGCAGGCCAGCAACCTGGCGCCTAGCCCCAAGCCGCTGTCGGCCTATATCCATATCCCGTTCTGCCAAAGCCTTTGCTACTACTGCGCCTGCAACAAGATCATCACCCGCAAGACCCACCGCGCGGCCGAGTACCTGGGCTACCTGAAACGCGAGATCGCCTTGCAGGGCGCGCTGTTCGAGCGCAGCCGCAAGTTGACCCAACTGCACCTGGGCGGCGGCACGCCGACCTACCTGAGCAACGCGCAACTGGCCGAGTTGATGGACTGCCTGCACCAGGCGTTCAACCTCGATGACAGCGACGAGCACGAGTTTTCCATCGAGGTCGATCCGCGCACCATCAGTACCGGGCAAATCCAGATGCTGCGTGGCCTGGGCTTTAATCGCCTGAGTTTCGGCGTGCAGGATTTCGATGCCGATGTGCAGGCTGCGGTCAATCGCCGGCAAAGCGAAGCGCAGATCTACGCCTTGGTGGCCGCCGCACGCCAGGCGCGCTTCAAGTCGATCAGCGTCGACCTGATCTATGGCCTGCCACTGCAAACGGTGCAGAGCTTCGACGTGACTCTGGAAAAGATCATCGCTCTGCGCCCGGACCGCATTGCCGCCTACAGCTATGCCCACCTGCCCGAGCAGGTGCGCGCGCAGCGCATGATCCGCCGCGAAGACATGCCGCCGCCGGAGCGCAAGCTGGAGTTGCTGGAACTGACCATTGAGCGCCTGACCGATGCCGGTTACGTGTACATCGGCATGGACCACTTCGCCTTGCCGCAGGATGAGTTGGCCCTGGCCCGCGCCAATGGCACCCTGCAGCGCAATTTTCAGGGTTACTCGACCCATGCCGACTGCGACCTGATCGGCCTCGGTGTGTCGGCCATCGGCAAGGTCGGCGACAGCTACAGCCAGAGCGTCAAGCTATTGTCCCAGTACTACGCGCGACTCGATCAGGGCATGTTGCCGATTCAGCGCGGTTATCGCCTGAACGCCGACGACCTGCTGCGCCGCGAGGTGATCAACCAGCTGATGTGCCATGGCCGTATCGATTTTGACCGGTTCCAGGCTACACACGGTATCCGCTTCAACGACTACTTCGCCGAGGCCCTGGAGCAGTTGGCCGAGCAGGTGGATGACCAGTTGCTGGCGCTTGATCAACACGCCTTGCAGTTGCTGCCCCAGGGCCACTTGATGATGCGCAACACCGCCATGGCCTTTGACGCCTACCTGGGCGGTGGGCGCAAAGGCCAGTTTTCGCGCACGGTCTAATGCGAGGTACCTTCGGCGAACTCGATCTTGTTGCCGACGTTGTACTTGCCCGAGGGCTTGTTCATGGGTAGGCGCTTGATCTCTTCGAGGGTTTGGCTGTCGTAGACGATCAGTGCGCCGTCGTTGGCCCAGATGCTCAGCAGCAAGTAGCGGCCGTTGTGGCTGAACTCGACATGAGCGGCGGTCTTGCCCGGCATCGGCCGCAGGGTGTGGGCGATCTCCAGGGTCTGCTTGTCGATCAGGTGGATGGCGTCGTTGTCGGGGCCGAAGAATACATCGGTCCAGGCATAGGCCGATTTGGCATGGCTGCGCATGAAAAAGCCCGGGCCGAGGGTGGGGATCTCCTTGATCAGGCGCCAGGTCTTGAGGTCGATTACCGAGATCAGGCCCTTGCTGATGTTCGGCGTGGCAAACACCCAGGCACCGTCGCGTTGCCACCAGGTGCCGGAGCCCAGGTGCGGCATGCCGGGCAGGGCGATGCGACTGACGACCTGGCCGCTGTCGAGGTCGAGCACCTGGCCGCCGTTGGCCTTGCGTGAGGTGGCCAGCAGTTGCCGGTAGTCTGGCGAGAAGGAGAAGTCGTCGAGAAAGTCCTCGGCGACAATCCTGCGTGGCACGAAGTCGGGTTGGCCGGCGCTGGACAGCTCCCAAACCTCCTTTACGTCCTTGAGCGCGACGATGAAGCTGTCCCGTGGCGGCGCCGTGTACACCGCGCTGACCCGCGACGGCCTGCCATCCAGGCCAACCGCGGCGATGGTTTTCACCGGCGTCAGGTCACGGGCATCGAGCAGCACCAGGTTGCCTGGCAGGTAGTTGCCCACCAGCACCCAGCGTCCGTCCTTGCTCACTGCCAGGTTGCGGGTATTGAGCCCGGCGCGCACCTCGGCGATCAGTTTGAGGTTGTGCAGGTCGTACTGGCTGACCCAGCCATCGCGGGAGGCGAAGTAGACGAAGCGGCCATCGGGCGAGAACTTCGGCCCGCCGTGCACGGCAAAATGCGAAGCAAAGCGCGCCAGCACGGTGAAACGGTCGCCGTCGAGGATGTTGATGTGGTGGTCGCCGGCTTCGACCACCACGAACAGGTTCAGCGGGTCGGCACCGTGCTGGGGCGTGCCTGGCAAGCTATCGACGGCGTTCAGTAGCTGGTGGCTGGCGCGGATCTGGGTATCGCTCCAGGTCGGTGGTGTGGCCGGCGGCTGTTGCAGGTAGGTCACCAGGCCGTCGATCCGGGTTGGGCTCAGCACCTTGGCAAAGCCGCTCATCTGGCTGGCCGGGCGGCCCGCGCTGATCACCTGGCGGATCTCGGCCGGCTTGATCCGGCTCAGGCTTTCCGGCAGCAGGGCTGGGCCGCTGGCGCCGAAACGCGTGGCGCCATGGCATTGCTGGCAATGTTGCTGATAGTCCTGGGCGGCCTGGTCGACAACGGCGCTGCCCTGGGCCGAAGCCATCCACAACAGCGGGACAAGGGCCAGGGCTTTCATGGCGCGACCTCGGCGGCCAGCGCGGCAGCGGCAAAGTGCGCCGGGTAGCGCAGTGCCTGGTCGGCGAACAACCCGACCACCTTGCCGATCACCGTCAGCGTTGGCGTGGCGCCGGGGCATTGCCGGGCCAGGCGTGGCAACATCGCGAGCGTACCGCGCAGCACCTGCTGGTCGGCGCAGGTGCCGTGGCTGATCAGGGCTGCCGGCGTATCGGCGGCGAGCCCGGCGGCTATCAACTGCTCAGTGATCAGCCGCAGATTGGACAGGCCCATGTAGAACACCAGGGTCTGGCTGCTGTCGGCCAGGCTCTGCCAGGGCAGGTTGAGTGCGCCGTCTTGTTGCAGGTGGCCGGTGATGAAGCGGCAGGAGTTGACCAGGTCGCGGTGGGTCAGGGGGATCCCGGCATAGGCGCTGCAGCCGGCGGCGGCGGTGATGCCCGGCACCACCTGGCAATCGATGCCGTGCTGCAGGAGAAAGTCGAGCTCTTCGGCGCCCCGACCGAAGATGAACGGGTCGCCGCCTTTGAGCCGCACCACCCGCTGGCCGCGCGCCGCGAGGTCGACCAGCAGCTGATTGATCTGCGCCTGGGGCAGGCTGTGGTAGCCGCTGATCTTGCCCACGTAATGGCGGCTGCAGCCAGGCGGAATCAGTGCCAGCAGTTCGCTGCTGATCAAGCGGTCATAAACCACGGCATCGGTCTGCATCAGCAGGCTCCAGGCGCGCAGGGTAAGCAGGCGCGGATCGCCGGGCCCGGCGCCGACCAGGGCGACTTCACCGGGGTTGAAGGGCGAGTGCAGGGCGGCGGGTAGAACGGAGGCACAATGCATGAGGGCGTTCCTTGTTCCATCATCAGGGGCGCCGGATGGCCGCCTGTGTCGGCGGCTTGTCCGGTCAGGTTGTCAATGCGTGACGCAAGGAATGCAGGCGGTTGGCGGCAGGCCGATTTCTTCATCGCTCAGGTGGCAGCCCGGGTCCTGGCCCCAGAGGTCACCGGCGGCCCAGGCGCGGGTGCGGGTGTTGCCGTTGCAGATACTCAGCCAGCGGCAGGCGGCGCAGCGCCCGGTGACGGCCCGGGGATGCTCGCGCAGGCGCAACAGCAGCGGGTCGGGCTGCTCCAGCCACAGGGTGCGGAACGGCGTGCGCCGCACGTTGCCCACCGAGTGTTGCCACCAGTAGGTGTCGGGGTGCACTTCGCCCGTGTTGTCGATATTGGCGATGGCGCAGCCCGACGCATTGCCGCCCCAGGCGCGCAGCATCTGTTCCAGCTGCGGGTAATGGTCGGGCAGATGGCGCGCTGTCCACTGCAGCAACAGGATGGCATCGGCATCGTTGTTGCCGCTGACAAAGTCGCTATCGCGGCCGTGTTGGATATCCTCCCAGGCCTGGTCGAACAGCAGGTTCATCGCTTCACGGCTCATCTGCTGCAGTGCGTCGAGCTTGCGGCTGCGCTTGCCGCGGCCGCTGTAGTTCAGGTGCGAGAGGTAGAACTTGTGCACGTCACAGTCGCGCATCAGTGCCAGCAGCGCCGGCAACTGGGCGTGGTTGTCCTGGGTCAGGGTGGTGCGCATGCCGACGCGAATGCCCTGTTCGCGGCACAGGCGCATGGCCTTGAGCGATCTGGCAAAGCTGCCCTTGAGCTGGCGAAAGGCATCGTGGGTGGCCTCCAGGCCATCGATGCTGATGCCGACGTAATCGAAGCGGGCCGCGCGAACCTGGGCGATGTTGCGCTCATCGATCAGCGTACCGTTGCTCGACAGGGCGACGAACATGCCTTGGTCGCGGGCATGGGCACTGAGCAGGAACAGGTCGGCGCGCAGCAGCGGTTCGCCGCCAGAGAGGATCAGCACCTTGACCCCGGCAGCGGCCAGGTCATCGATCACCTGCAGGGCCGCTTCGGTGTCCAGCTCGTCACGAAACACACTGTCGGCCGAGGTGGCGTAGCAGTGCTTGCAGGTCAGGTTGCAACGCCTGAGCAGGTTCCAGATCACCACCGGCGCGCGCGGGCTGCCCGGTGGGCTGGTGCGCGGGGCCGGGCTTTGGCCGGCCAGGGCGCGCAGGTAATGGCTGATCCTCAACATGCAACGCTCCTTGCTCAGGGGTTGGTGGGTAGGCGCAGACCGGTTTTTTTCAGGATGCGGCTGCTGACCAGCATGTCGTCGGCCCGGCAGGCATCACCCAGCAGGTAGCGCAGGTGTTCGCGGTAGCTGTCGATTTCGCAGGCACTGCGGCCGTGGACCATGGCGAACAGGTTGTAGCGCCAGCTGCCGTTGCGCGGGCGCCGATAACAGTGGCTGACGAAGGGCTGGGCGCCGATCAGCCGGCCCAGGCGCGGCATCTGCGCATCCTCGACATCCCAGACGGTCATGCCGTTGAAGCGATAGCCCAGGCGGTAGTGGTTGGGTACTGCGCCAATGCGCCGAATCGCGCCGTCGGCCTGCAGGCGCTTGAGCAGCTCAAGGGTTGCCTCGACGCTCAGTTGCAACTGCCCGGCCAGCCAGCCCCAGGGATCCTCGACCAGCGGCAGGCCGGCCTGGGTCAGCTCGACCAGGCGCAGGGCCAGGGCCTGTTCAGAGCGGGAAGTACAAGCCGACATGGTAGGTCTCCTCCTTGGGCAGGTTCAGCGGCGCCAGGCCGGTGCGTTGCTCGATGCGCTGCAGGGCCTGGTTCAACTGCTCAAGGCTGGCGCAACCGAGGACGAACCACATGTTGAAGGCGTGTTCGCGGCGGTAGTTGTGGGCGACCTCGGGCATGGTTTCAAGCGCGGCGGCGACCGCCTCGAAGCGCGCTTCGGGCACCTTCAGCGCCGCCAGAGTAAAGGCGCCGCCCAGGCGTTCGATGTCGAACATCGGCCCGAAGCGGGTCAGGGTGCCGTCGTCGAGCAGGCGTTGCAGGCGTTCACGCAGTTGCTGGCTGCTGCTGCCCAATTCCTCGGCCAGCACCTGCCAGGGCTGGGGCACCAGCGGTAGGCCCAGCTGCAGGCGGTTGATCAGGCGGCGGTCGAGTTCATCCATGGGCGAGGGCTACGCTGACGGCGGGGGCGAAGCGGCCACCGCACTGTTTGAACGCCTGGGTGCTGAACAGCACCTGATAGGGCAGGTCGCTGAGCAGGTGCTGGGCGAGCAGGGATTCAATCTGCACCTGGACCCGTTCGCGCTGACGGCCATGAACCATGCAGAACAGGTTGTAGCGCCACTGCGGCAGGCACCGTGGGCGCTGGTAGCAGAGGCGTACCAGCGGCTCGCTTCCCAGGCGCTGGCCGACTTCGTCGATCAGGGCGTCGGGGACGTCCAGCACCAGCATGGCGTTGGCGGTAAAGCCCAGGGCACGGTGGTTGAGCACCAGGCCCAAGCGGCGGAACAAGCCTTGCTGCTGCCAGAGGCTGAGCTGTTCGATAACCTGCTGTTCATCGGCGCCGATTTGCTCGGCCAGGGCCAGATAGGGCCTGGGCAGCAGGGGCAGGCCGCCTTCGAGCAGGCGCCGCAAGGCCAGGTTTTGCGCAGGTGCCAGCGGCCGGTTCATGTTCCGTCTCCCAGGGCGAAGCCGAGGTCGATGCGGTAGGCGGTCAACATCGGCAGGTCGAGCGGGGTCAGCCCGGTGTCGGCCGCAAGCTCGTCGAGGATGCACTGCAGGTGCGCGCGGTCGGGCCCGGTCAGCACGAACCAGAGGTTGTAGTGGTGCTCGCGGGCATAGTTGTGGTTCACCTCGGGATACTGGTTGATACGCTCGGCCACCTGCTGCAGGCGCTCGGCGGGCACGGCGAGGGCGGCGAGGGTGCTGGCGCCGGCATGGCGGTGGTCGAACACCGGGCCGATGCGCGACAGGCTGCCGCGCGCGGCCATCTGTTGCAGGCAGGCGATGACCTGCTCCTCGCTACAGTCCAGCACCTGTGCCATCTGGCGGTAGGGTTCGGCGCAAATCGGCATGCCATGCTGAAAGTGTTCGATCAGGCGTTGTTCCAGGGCGTGTACTGGCATCTCAATACCCCATCTGCTGGGCGCGGCTGCTGAAGAAGATGCCGCTGGGGGCGGCAGCGGGCAGGCTGGCAAGGCGCTTGAGGCTATACGGGTCCCAGACCTGCACCTGGTCGCGGTCGCGCACCGACAGCCACAGCTGGTCGCCCCGGGCGGTGAACTCCATGTGCAATACGCCAGGGCCGGGCTTGAGGTCGGCGACCACCTGGTGCGATTCGCTGTCGATGACCTGCACCCGGTCGTTGTCCGGGTAGGCGAAGTTGACCCACAGCTGGCGCCCGTCCGGCCGCGCGGTGACGAACACCGGTTGCCCGGCGACGGCAATGGTGTCGGTCTGCTGCCAGGTGCGCGCATCCATGACCAATACCTGATGGTGCCCGACCGCCGGCACGAAAGCCTGGTTGTCGGCCACCGCCCAGCCTTCCAGGTGCGGCATCTTGTACACCGGCAATTTGGCCTGGCCGCGTCCGTAGTCGCCGAGCACGCGCTTGACCCCGCGCTCCGGGTGCCAGAGGTCGAGCTGGGCCATGCCGTCTTCACCGAACAGCCCAGCCATGTAATAGCGGCCATCGGCGGTGATCAGCGCGTCGTAGGGTTGCTCGCCGATAGCGGTGAAGCGGGTGATCTGCGGCGTATTGCCGTGGCTGAAGTCGGCACTCCAGATTTCGCCGCTGTCGAACAGGCTGAACACGAAGCGCTGGCCGGGCGCATCCACCAGGCCGACCACCCGCGAGCGTTTTTTACCGTCGGCGAGCAGGGTGGCGGGGATATCCGCGACCAGTTCCAGGCTGTGGGCATCGAAAACCTTGACCCCGCCCGGCACGTAGTTGGATACCGCAATCAGCTTGCCGTCCTGGCTGATGGCGCCGCCGATGCTGTTGCCGCCCTGGATCAGGCGTTTGTCGATGCGCTGGGCAAGCAGGTCGATTTTGCTCAGGCCGCCGTCGCGGCCGAACACATAGGCATAGCGTTGATCGCGGGAGAACACCGCCGAGGCATGGGACAAATCGCCCAGGCCGTCGATCCGCGCCAGGGCTTTGCCGGCGCTGCTGTCGATGATCTGCACGCTGGCGCTGGCGCGCTCCACCACCAGGCCCAGGTCGCCCGTACCCCGCAGTGGGGCCTGGGAGCAGGCGGACAACAGCAGCGCGCAGGTGGCGGGTAACAGTACGCGTCGGATCATGGGGCAGGTGCTCCTTGCAAAAGATGATCGACCAGCCAGCCGATGTCGTCGGCGCTCAGCAGCGCCTCCCAGGCCGGCATGGCGGTGCCGGGGCGGCCCAGGCGCACGGTGGCGATGAGGCTGTCGCGGGGTTTGCCGGCCAGGGCTGCCGGGGTCAGTTGCGGGCCCAGGCCGCCGGTCAGGTGCAGGCCATGGCAGGCGCCACAGTCCTGGGCCAGCAGGTGTTCGAGCTGCGCCTGGCGCTGGGCGTCAGGCGCGGCGAATACAGCGGAGCAGAGCAGGAGGGTCGCCAGGCTCGCAATACAGCGGTAAGTCTTCATGACGCCCTCCCTGGATGGGTTACTTGAGGCTCAAGACCCAATTGGCCAATTGCTTGGCTTCATCATCACTGAGCGCATTGGCCGGCATCGGGATCGGCCCCCAGTTGCCCTGGGTGCCGTTCTTGATGTGGCTGGCCAGCGTCTGGGCAGCACCACTGACGCCGGCATTCTTTGCCGCCACCTCCTTGAGCGCCGGGCCCACCAACTTGGCGTCGACGGCATGGCAGGCGACACAGGACTTGCTCTGGAACAGCGCCAGTCCGTCATCGGCCAACGCCGTTTGCAGGCTCAACGCAGTGGCGAGGGTGCACAGTGAAAGCAGGGTATTTTTCATGACGGCTCCTTGCGTTGATGAGGCTCAATAAATGTCGTATTGGGTGTTGTAGACATTGAACTTGCCGGTCGGGGTGATCAGCCGCTTGTCCTTGATCACCTGTTTGAGCGCCAGGGTCTTGTCGTCGATCACCACCAGCGCCGACTCCTCGGTCTGGCCGTTCCACACCGAGAACCACACCTCGTCACCGGCCTTGTTGTATTCCGGTTGCACCACGCGCAGGGCGCCTTGCTTGATCCCCGAATACTCGGCGATCGGCAGCACCTTGTAGCCGGCATCGAGCTTGTCGATATCGAACACCGCCACCGACTGGCTGAGCTTGGCATCGGGGTTGAGGGTGGTGTCGACATACAGGTGGCGCGACTCGGGGTGGGTCTTGATGAACAGCGAGCCGCCGCCCTGGCCCTTGAGCGAGCCGACCTGTTTCCAGGCGTACTGCGGGTGCTTGGCCGGGTCGGTGCCGATCATCGAGATACCGGAATCGCCCAGGTGGCTGGTGGCCCACACCGGACCGAACTGCGGGTGCACGAAGTTGGCGCCACGGCCGGGGTGCGGGGTCTTGCCAACATCGACCAGGGCGGTCAGGCGCCGCTCCTTGGAGTCGATCACCGCGACTTTGTTGGCGTTGTTGGCGGCAGTCATGAAGTAGCGGTGGCTGCTGTCCCAGCCGCCGTCATGCAGGAACGGCGCGGCGTCGATACTGGTGATGGTGAGGTTCTTGATGTCTTCGTAGTTGACCAGCATGACCTTGCCGGTTTCCTTGACGTTGACGATGAACTCCGGCCATTCGTGCGAGGCGATGATCGCCGCTACCCGAGGTTCTGGGTGGTACTCCTGCTTGTCGACGGTCATGCCACGGGTCGAGACGATCTGTTTCGGCTCCAGGGTTTCGCCGTCCATGATGGTGAACTGCGGCGGCCAGTAGGAGCCGGCGATGGTGTATTTGTCTTCATAGCCCTTGAACTTGGAAGTTTCCACCGAACGCGCCTCGATGCCGACCTTGATCTCGGCCACCTTGGTCGGCTCCTTGGGCCACAGGTCGATCATGTCGATGCGCGCATCGCGACCGATCACCAGCAGGTAGCGGCCCGAGGCGGAGATCCGCGAGATGTGCACGGCATAGCCGGTCTCGATGAGCTTGACGATCTGCTTGCTGTCGCCATCGATCAGGGCAATCTTGCCGTCGTCGCGCAGGGTCACCGAGAACAGGTTCTGCAGGTTGAGCGTGTTCAATTGCCGGGTTGGGCGGTCCTCGGGTTTGACCAGCAGCTTCCAGGTGTTGCGGGTTTCGGCCATGCCCCATTCCGGCGGGGTGGGCGGGGTGTGCTGGATGAAGTGGGCCATGCTGGTGATCTGCGCCTTGGTCAGCGCATTGGAAGTACCCCAATTGGGCATGCCGGCGGGCGAGCCGTAGCTGATCAGCGCCTCCAGGTAGGCCTGGCCGCGGGCCTGGGTAATGTCCGGGGTCAGCGGCTTGCCGGTGGCGCCCTTGCGCAGCACACCGTGGCAACCGGCGCAGCGCTGGAAGTAGATCTCCTTGGCGGCATCGAAATCGGCTTGGGTCATGTCCGGCGCGCCGCCGGTGGTGACCATGGCCGCTTGCGCGGTAGCGCTTTTCTGTTCGGCGCTGACGCTGGAGGGCAACGCCAGCGCCAGCGCCGAACAGAGGCTGGCGAGGCTCAGGGCAAAGGTTTTTCGGTTACTGATCAGCATTCCTTCTCTCCTCAGGCTGGACCTTTGCGATGTGCTGGAACACCAGGACAGAGCGCAGGTTCTTGGTGCCGGGAAAGGCTATGCCGGAGCGGGCCGCCGACCGCTTGACGGCGATCAAGTTTGCCGGCCATGGCGCTTGCCAGGTTGTCGCAGGGGCTCTTAGCGTGGTCGTCGAACCCGCTGTTTATCCAGGTAAACCATGGACCTCACACAACCCCGCTGCGAACCTTTTTACCAAGCGCAAGGCAATGAACTGGCGCTGTTCGAACAGGCCTGGCAGCACGGCATGCCGGTGCTGATCAAAGGCCCGACGGGCTGCGGCAAGACCCGCTTCGTCCAGCACATGGCCCACCGCCTGAACCTGCCCCTGCACACCGTGGCCTGCCACGATGATCTCAGCGCCGCCGACCTGATCGGTCGCCATCTGATCGGTGCCCAGGGCACCTGGTGGCAGGACGGGCCGCTGACCCGGGCGGTGCGCGAGGGCGGCATCTGCTACCTCGACGAAGTGGTCGAGGCGCGCCAGGACACCGTGGTGGTGCTGCACCCGTTGGCCGATGGCCGTCGCGAACTGTTTCTCGAACGCACCGGCGAAGTGCTGCAGGCGCCGCCGTCGTTCATGCTGGTGGTGTCGTACAACCCCGGTTACCAGAACCTGCTCAAGGGCATGAAGCCCAGTACCCGCCAGCGTTTTGTGGCCCTGCGATTCGATTACCCGCCGGGCGTTGAAGAGGAGCGCATCGTGCGCCGCGAGGCCGGGGTCGATGGCGCCCTGGCCAGCCAGGTGGTCAAGCTTGGCCAGGCCCTGCGCCGGCTCGACCAGCACGATCTGGAAGAAGTGGCCTCGACTCGCCTGCTGATTTTCACCGCACGCATGATCGGCGCCGGCATGAGCCCTCGGGAGGCTTGCCTGGCCTGCCTGGCCGAGCCGCTGACGGATGATCCGGCGACGGTTGCGGCGCTGATGGATGTGGTCGATGTCCACTTCGCTTGAAGCTCGCGCCCGGCGTTTGCCGGGCGACCTGGCGATGTGGCTGTTCATCCTCGCCGAGCTGTCGGTGTTCGCCATCCTGATCCTGGTGTTCGCCATCACCCAGCAGCTCAAACCGCAGCTGTTTGCCCACAGCCGGCAACTGCTCGATACCTCCACGGGCCTGGCCATGACCCTGAGCCTGCTCAGTGCCGGGGCGCTGGCGGCGCTGGCCCAGCAGCAGGTACGCCAGGCGCGCTCACGCCCGGCCGCGCTGTTGTTGCTGGCGGCCTTGCTGGTCGCCTGCGGCTATGTGTGGCTCAAACTCGGCGAGTACCGCCACCTGCTGGGCGCGGGGCTGGGAATCGAGCACAACACCTTCTTCACCTTGTACTGGATTGTCACCGGTTTTCATTTTCTGCATGTGTTGCTCGGCATGTTGATTCTGGCCTGGCTGGCGCTACGGGCCTGGCAGCATAGCGATGGCCCTGGCCCGTGCAGCGGCTTCGAGTCCGGGGTGCTGTATTGGCACATGGTCGATCTGGTCTGGGTGCTGCTGTTTCCGCTGGTTTACCTGCTGGATTGAGGACGGCACATGTCGACATCAAGCGTGCTGGTGCTGTGCTGGCTGGCCCTGGCGGGCCTTAGCCTGGGGACAGTGATGCTCGGCCAGGGGGCGGGGATTCTGCTGTTGGCGGTGGCCAAGGCCTGGTTGATTTGCGACGGTTTCATGGAGCTGCGCCACGGCCCGCAGCGCTGGCGCTGGCTGCTGCTGAGCTGGGCCCTGGTGCTGGTGGCGCTGGTTGGCCTGAGCCGCTTCCTGCACGGCTAATACCCGAGTAAAACCATCGGCGTTTCTTGATTGCCATCAAGCAGGTTTTGCCCTTGCGCTTTCTATCATGGCCGGGCCAAGCAATGAGGAAGCGACCATGTCAGAGACCTTCACCAAGGGCATGGCCAGGAACATCTATTTCGGGGGAAGCGTGTTCTTCTTCCTGATATTCCTGGCCTTGACCTACCACACCGAACAAACCTTTCCCGAACGCAGCAACGAAGCGCAATTGACCGATGCCGTGGTGCGCGGCAAGACCGTCTGGGAGCAGAACAACTGCGTCGGCTGCCACACGATGCTGGGCGAGGGCGCCTACTTTGCGCCGGAGCTGGGCAACGTGTTCAAGCGCCGTGGCGGCGAGGAGGGCTTCAAGCCGTTCATGCACGCCTGGATGAAGATGCAGCCACTGGGGGTGCCCGGGCGCCGGGCCATGCCGCAGTTCAACCTGAGCGAGCAGGAGGTCGACGACATCGCCGAGTTCCTCAAATGGAGCTCGAACATCAACACCAATGGCTGGCCGCCAAACCAGGAGGGCTGAGTGATGAACGTTGCCAATCCACACCTGAAATTTGCTTCCCAGGCCGTCGCCAAACCCTACTTTGTGTTTGCCCTGATCCTGTTTCTCGGCCAGGTGCTGTTCGGTTTGATCATGGGCCTGCAATACGTGATCGGGGACTTCCTGTTCCCGGCCATTCCCTTCAACGTGGCGCGCATGGTGCACACCAACCTGCTGATCGTCTGGCTGCTGTTCGGCTTCATGGGCGCCGCCTACTACCTGGTACCGGAGGAGGCCGACCGCGAGCTGCATAGCCCAAGGCTGGCGATCCTGCTGTTCTGGGTGTTCGCCGCCGCCGGGGTGCTGACCATCCTCGGCTACCTGCTGGTGCCCTATGCCGGCCTTGCGCGGCTGACCCACAACGAGCTGTTGCCGACCATGGGCCGCGAGTTTCTCGAGCAGCCGACCATCACCAAGCTGGGCATCGTCGTGGTGTGCCTGGGCTTTCTCTACAACATCGGCATGACCCTGCTCAAGGGCCGCAAGACCACCGTGAGCATGGTGATGATGACCGGCCTGGTTGGTCTGGCGGTGTTCTTCCTGTTCTCCTTCTACAACCCCGGCAACCTTGCCCGTGACAAGTTCTACTGGTGGTGGGTGGTGCATCTTTGGGTCGAGGGCGTGTGGGAACTGATCATGGGCTCGATGCTGGCCTTCGTGCTGATCAAGATCACCGGCGTCGACCGCGAAGTGGTGGAAAAATGGTTGTACGTGATCATCGCCATGGCGCTGATTACCGGCATCATCGGTACAGGGCATCACTTTTTCTGGATCGGTGCGCCCGAGGTGTGGCTGTGGGTCGGTTCGATCTTCTCGGCGCTGGAGCCGCTGCCGTTCCTGGCCATGGTCATGTTCGCCTTCAGCATGGTGAAAAACCGCCGCCGTCAGCACCCCAACCGCGCCGCTACGTTGTGGGCCAAGGGCACTACGGTGACGGCGTTCTTCGGCGCTGGGGTCTGGGGGTTCCTGCACACCCTGGCCCCGGTCAACTACTACACCCATGGCACGCAACTGACCGCCGCCCACGGCCACCTGGCCTTCTACGGCGCCTACGCGATGATCGTCATGACCCTGATCAGTTATGCCATGCCACGTTTGCGCGGGCTCGGCGAGGCGGCCGATGAACGTTCGCAGACTCTTGAAGTGTGGGGCTTCTGGCTGATGACCCTGTCGATGGTGATGATCACCTTGCTGCTCACCGCCGCCGGCGTGGTCCAGGTGCTGCTGCAACGCTGGGCCGAAGACGGCACGGCCTTGCCGTTCATGTCCACCACCGAGCAACTGCGCGGGCTGTTCTGGGCGCGGCTGGTTAGCGGCGTGGGCTTTCTCGCCGGCTTGTTGTGCTACCTGCTGAGTTTTCGCCAGCGTGGTCGCGCGGCTTTGCGTGCACCGGCCAGGGTAGTGCCTTCTTGATTGCTGTTTATCGTTGAACAGGTGCGGCCCGGCTGATTCAGCGGGCCGCTTTCTGCGTCGTGCAAAGGGAGGCGCCACCATGGCCTTCACGGTTGAGCTGGAAGAGTGGGTGGGTAGCGTCTGGCATCGCTTCATCACCCGTCGGGCGAGTGTGGATTTCCCCGCGGCGCGGGTCGAACTGGCGCCACGGCAACGGGCTCTGGCCTTGTTGTTCCGGGCCATGGGCGGAGCTGGCGGCATGGGCGTTGAAGCCGCCAGTGAGCGTGATCTGGTGCTGCGGCGCAACCTGTTGCAGCAGATCGCCGGCACCTGCAGACAGGCGCCATTGGCCTGGTGCGATGCGCATAATCTGCGCCTGCCAGCGCACCTGGCGGTGTTCGCCGATAGTGCATTGAACGAAGAGCTGTACCGCTGGCTGGTCTTGCTAGCGGCCCAGGCGGGGCCCATGCGCCACTGGGGCCGGGACAACCAGCGCTGGACCCAGGCATTACTGCAACGCTTTCCAGGGCTGCGGTGCCGCTACCAGCGACTGGTCGATGCGCACCTGCAACTGCGTCCGGATCCGGCAGCGCTCAGCCCGGATGAAGCGCTGCTTGAGCGCGCCTTGCGCCAGGCCTTGCGCGACCCCGGCAGCGTCGCCGACTTTCCGCGCAGCGAACGGGCCGCCTGGCCGCTGCCGCTGTGGTTGTATCCGCCGCTGCACCTGGCCAGCCCGCAGGCGGGTGATCTGGAAGACGGGCAGAGCGATTTGCCCAACACCTGCGGCGAGCAGCAGGGCGGTCGCAAGCGCGCCACCCGCATCGATGACAGCCCGGCCAAGGGCGGCCTGTTGATCGTGCGCCTGGAGAACCTGTTCAGCTGGACCGAACACGTTGACCTCGACCGTTGGGAGGACGACAGCGAAGACCCGCAGGCTGCCCGGGTTGCCGAAGACCTCGATCAGTTGACCCTGTCGCGCACCCGAATTCGCAAGGGCGGTGGCCTGAAACTGCACCTGGATCTGCCCCCGGCGCAGATCGACGACATCCCCCTGGGTGAGGGCATCAAGCTCCCGGAATGGGACTACCGCCAGGGCCGCCTGCAGCCAGCTTTCGTCAACCTGCAGATGTTTGAACCGCGTGACGGGAGTGCCCAGCCGTTACCGGCGCGCTTGCAAGCCTCGGCGCGGCGTCTGCGCCGACAGTTCGAGCAGTTGCGCACTGATCGCCGCTGGCTGCGCCAGCAGCCTCAGGGCAGTGAGCTGGACTTGCAGGCCTGGGTGGACTTTCAGGTTGAGCGCGTGCACGGCCAATGCGCCGAGCGTGGCTTGTTCATGGAGCAGCGCGTCACTCATCGCGATCTTGCCTGCCTGTTGCTGGCCGACGTCTCGATGTCCACCGACGCACACCTGAACGATGAGCAGCGGGTCATCGATGTGATTCGCGACAGCCTGCTGTTGTTCGGCGAAACCCTGGCGGCGCTGGGGGATGACTTTGCCCTGTACGGCTTCTCGTCGTTGCGTCGCCAACAGGTGCGCCTGCAGCAATTGAAAGCTTTCGAGCAACGTTACGACGACCTGGCCCGTGGCAAGATCCAGGGGCTCAAACCGGGTTACTACACGCGCATGGGCGCCGCGATTCGCCAGGCCAGCCAATTGCTTGGCGGCTGCAAGCGCAGGCGCAAGCTGTTGCTGCTGCTCACCGATGGCAAGCCCAACGACCTGGACCTGTATGAAGGACGTTATGGCGTCGAAGACACCCGCGAAGCGCTGCGTGAAGCGCGGCGCGTGGGCCTGATACCCTTTTGCATCACCATCGATAGCCAGGCCGGCGCCTACCTGCCGTACATGTTCGGCAGCAACGGCTATGCCCTGATTCGCCAGCCTGAGCAGCTGCCGCAACGCTTGCCGCAGCTGTATCGGCAGTTGACCCAGCCCTAGCGCGGCAACCAGAACACCATCGCCACGCAGAACAGCGTCAGGCCGATGCAAAACCACAGAAAGCGCAACTGCTGCCGCGCCCCGGCCAACGCGGCGGTGGCCGGCAGGGGCATGGCGCAGTGCTCGCAGGTGCTGGCCTTGGCCGGGTTGGTGTGTTCGCAGTACAGGCACACGGGCAGGGCGTTCATTCGAACTGCTCCAGGCGCGGTCGATCGAGGATGGCGATGCGCCGGCCGTCCTGGGTGATGATCTTCTCATCAATCAAGCGGCGGATGATCCGCGAGAAGGTCTCCGGTTGGATCGACAAATGCCCGGCGATCAGTTGCTTGGCCATCGGCAATTCGAACTGCGGCTCCACCGGTTGCGCATGCATCAGTTGTGTCAGCAGGTAGCGCACCACCCGGTGGGTGGCGTTCTTCAGCGACAGCGTCTCGATCTCGTTGACCCGCTGGTGCAGGCGCACGCACAGCTTGCCCAGCAGGGCGAAGGTCAGCCGGCCATTGCTCTGTAGCAGGCGCATGTAGGTGCTGGTCGACAGCCGATACAGCTGCGATTGCCCGACCGCTTCAGCCGAGGCGACGTAGTTGGGGGTGTCCATCAGCATCATTGCTTCGGCGAAAGTCTGCCGCGGGCCGATGACTTCGAAGACTTTCTCCTGGCCGTCCGGGGTCAAGCGGTAGATTTTCACCGCGCCGGCGATCACGAAGTAGAACGCCTCGGCCGGCTCGCCCTGGCGGAACAGTGGGTCGCCCTTGTCGACACTGAGTAACTGGCTGCTGCCCATCAGCTCGTCGAGCTGCTCGTCGTTCAACGGCTCGAACAGGTGGTGAGTGCGCAAGATCTGGTGGTGGACGCGGTGAAGCACCATGGCGATTCATCCTCAAGCGGGAAAAGGGGCAGAGCTTGGACCAAGGGCTTGGACCAGGATGTACTGATCGAGCAAGAGCCGGGCCAGGCGGCAAGCCCCGTGTTTTCTGGCGCGCTGCTACGTCAGGGTGAAAAACACCCAGGGCTATAAGGTGCCATTGACCATGAAAGGGTCATTTTTACCCTGAGCCTGTCGACTTCAGCCCACAATCACGCCAGGGCACAACCTTTGCACTAGCGTAATCAACAGCGATTGGCAGGCTACGCCGTTACACGTCGCGCGCCTTGACGTGCGACAAGGGCAGCAGGTTGCCGATGGCAGATGATGACGCCGGGTATTTCTGCAGTTCCGGCAACAAGGTAAGGAGAGGCTTGATGCAAGTTCTTGATCGCCGAAAAGCGCTGGCCATTACGCCGCTGCTGCGCCTGGCGTTCCGACCGATGTTCCTCGCCGGCTGTGGCCTGGCGGTGGTGGCCATTCCCTTGTGGCTGTCGGCCTTGAACGGATCGCTGGGCAACTGGCAGCCGGCCGGGGGCTGGCTGGCCTGGCATCGGCATGAACTGGTGTTCGGCTTTGGCCTGGCGATCATTGCCGGCTTTCTGCTGACAGCGGTGCAGACCTGGACCGGGCAACCGGGCCTGAGCGGCAAGCCGCTGGCCGGTTTGGCGTTGCTGTGGCTGGCCGGGCGAGTGGCGTGGCTGGCGAATGCACCCTGGCCATTGTTGGCGCTGCTGGAGCTGGGCTTCCCGCTGCTGGTGGCGGTGTTGATGGCCAGTACCCTGTGGCGCGTGCGGCAGAAGCGCAATTACCCGATCGTGATGGTCTTGCTGTTGCTCACGGCAGTCGATGGCCTGGCTGTGTATGGCGTGGTGCATGGCCACGACGGGTGGCAGCGCCAGGGCGTGCTCGGCGGCATCTGGCTGGTCGGGGCCATGATGGGCCTGATTGGTGGGCGGGTGATTCCGTTCTTTACCCAGCGCGGCTTGGGGCGGACCACGGCGGTCGTGCCCTGGCCCTGGCTTGACTGGCTACTGCTGGCGGGCTCGGCGCTGGTGGCGATGCTGTATGCGGCAGGGTCGGCGTTGACGGCCCATGCCGGGATCGGCGTGCTGTTTGCCGCCCTGGTGTTCGGGCACGCCCTGCGCCTGTGGCGCTGGTATGACCACGGGCTGTGGCGGGTACCGCTGCTGTGGTCGCTGCACCTGGCCTATGGCTGGTTGGTGCTGGCGTGCCTGGGCATGGCCCTGTGGCATTTCGGCGTGGCGCTGAACCCGAGCCTGGCCGTGCATTGCCTGACCATCGGCGCCATGGCCGGGTTGATCCTGGCGATGATCGCCCGGGTCAGCCTCGGCCACACCGGGCGGGCGTTGCAGCCGCCGGCGGGGATGACCCTGGCGTTCTTCTTGCTCAACCTGGCCGGGGTCAGCCGGGTGCTGCTGGTGCTGTGGCTGCCGCTGGGCGGTTTGTGGCTGGCGGGCGTGTGCTGGGTGCTGGCGTTTGCCTTGTATGCCTGGCGCTATGCGCCGATGCTGTTGCGCGCCCGGGTTGACGGGCACCCTGGTTAAGCGCCTGGAGGCGAAGGATGTGGTATCCGTATTTGTTGGTGGTTCATCTACTGGCGGCCATTGCCTTTATCGGCACCCTGTTTTTTGAAGTGCTCATCTGGCAGGCGGCACGCCGGCAAGTGCCGGCTGCGGCGCAGCCCGGGGTCGATCAGGCGCTGTCGGTGCGTTCACGCAAGGTACTGCATGGCGTGGTGCTGCTGTTGTATGGCGCGGGGCTGGGCCTTGCCTGGCATCACCGCGCGGCCTTGAGTCAGCCCTTGGCCAGCAGCTTTGCCAGCCTGCTGAGCCTGAAGATCGTCCTGGCCCTGAGCATCATCGGGCATTACCTGTTGCTGGCGTTCTGGCTTAAGCGAGGGCACCTGAGCGAGGGCCGGGCGCGCGGGATTCGCTGCAGCATCCTTGGGCATATGCTGCTGATCGTGATCCTGGCCAAGGCGATGTTCTACTGGCATTAACTACGCCTCGGTGGGAGCGGCGGTGCGACGCCTCGACTTGACCCGCGATGAGGCCAGTACATCAAGCCAAGGCGTTGGTGAACAGCACGTCGTTCTCCAACTCGATGTGCTGCAGCAAATCTTCGCGAAATTCCTCTAGCCCTCGGTACAGGGTACGCCAGGTATTGCACGCACCATCCGGCGCGGAGATGTCGCGGGTAAGCTGCATCAGGTGCGCCAGCGCCTCGCCATGCTGGTCATGCTCCATGCGCATCACCTGGATCGGCGCACCCGCCTGGCGGCCCATGCCGCGTTGCAACATCGGGAACAGCACCTGTTCTTCCTTGAGCATGTGCCCTTCAAGTTCCTGCTGCATGTCCTGCAGGTGGTCGGCCAGGCCGTTGGGGCACTGTTCGTGGCCGCCATGAACCTGCTCCACGCGCCGGGCCAGGCGGATCAGTTCCGGCAGTTGCTGGCGGTGGCGGTCGTGGTAGCGCGAGAGGATATGGGCGATCAGTTCGTTCGGGTTCATCAGGATGCCTGCTCTGGTTGCGAAGGATCCCAGGGGTAATTGCATCGCTCATGCCAGCTTTACTTGCCCGAAATCAAGGGCCGTCGCCGTGGTTATGGTGAAATCTACCCGCATACCTCAGGGTAGCGATAACCACAGAGGGTGATGACTACCATGTTGCGTGAAAGCCTGGCCGCCGACCTGATCGTCGAGTTACCCAATGCCGTGCGCTTGCAGCGCCTGGTGCAAACCCTGCGCGAATACTTCAACTGCGGCGCCGTCGGCCTGTTGCGCCTTGAGGGTGACAGCCTGCGCCCGCAGGCGACCGTCGGCCTGGTCCATGAAGCCCTCGGCAGGCGCTTCGTGATCGCCCAGCATCCGCGCCTGGCCGCCATTATGGCCTCGCGCGAGCCGACCTGGTTCGAGCCCGACAGCCGCCTGCCGGACCCCTACGATGGCCTGCTCGATACCGCGCTGCACGAGCCTTTGGCAGTGCACGACTGCATGGGCGTCAGCCTCTATGTCGAGGGCCAGGTCTGGGGCGCGATCACCCTCGATGCGTTGCAGCCCGGGACTTTCGACAGCGACGCCCGCGATGAGCTCAAGCGCTGCACCCTGCAGATCGAAGCGGCCCTGCGGGTCACGCGCCTGGAGCAGGAAAGCCGCAGCCTGCGCCTGTCGCGCAGCGCGCCCCAGGACCTGCGCAGTCCGCTGGAGGAGGGCGAGATTCTTGGCCACAGCGCGGTGCTGCAACAGTTGCTCAACGAGCTGGAGGTGTTGGCGGATTCAGAGCTGCCGGTGTTGCTGTTGGGCGAGACTGGAGTCGGTAAAGAGCTGTTCGCCCGCCGTCTGCATCGCTTGTCGCGACGCAGCCACAAGCCGCTGATCCAGGTCAACTGCGCGGCCTTGCCCGAGTCCCTGGCCGAGAGCGAGCTGTTCGGCCACGTCAAAGGTGCGTTCTCCGGCGCCAGCAGCGACCGCGCCGGGCGCTTCGATGCGGCCAACGGCGGCACGCTGTTTCTCGATGAAGTCGGCGAGCTGCCCCTGAGCGTCCAGGCCAAGCTGTTGCGCACCCTGCAGAACGGCGAGATCCAGCGCCTGGGCGCCGACAAGCCGCTGCATGTGGACGTGCGCATCATCGCCGCCACCAACCGGCACTTGCCCGACAGCATTCGCGACGGCCTGTTTCGCGCCGACCTGTACCATCGTTTGTCGGTGTACCCGGTGCCGATCCCACCGCTGCGCGAGCGTGGCAACGACGTCCTGATGATTGCCGGGCAGTTTCTCGAACTCAATCGCACGCGCCTGGGCCTGCGTGGCTTGCGCCTGTCGGCGGCGGCCGAGCGGGCGCTGCTGGCTTACCACTGGCCGGGCAATGTGCGCGAGCTTGAGCATGTGATCAGCCGCGCCGCGCTCAAGCAGTTGAGCCGCGAGGGCAGTCGCAATCTGATCATCAGCCTGGAGCCCGAGGTGCTTGATCTGGACAGCGCACCGGCCCTGGCGCCGCAGGTGGATGCGCCGGCGCAACCTGGCTTGGCGTTTAGCTCCCTGAGCGCCGCCGTCGATGCCTGTCAGCGCCAGGCCATCCTCCAGGCCCTGCGCCTGAGTGGCGACAACTGGGCCAGCGCTGCGCGTTTGCTGGCGGTCGATCCGAGCAACCTGCACAAGCTGGCCAGGCGTTTGCGCCTCAAGTAACGCCGCTGGCGTTGATGGTGATCAAGGTGCGGGCGTGGCGCTGCTTACAGACTGCGCACAACTACACAGGAGATCACCGCCATGCCGTTGTCCCTTGCCCAGATGCGTCGCAACTACACCGTGGGCGGCCTGCAGGAAGCCCAAGCCCCGCTTGAGCCGCTAGCCCTGTTTACGCAGTGGCTGCAGCAGGCCCGCGAGACCGAGCGCGAGCCGGTGGAGGCCAACAGCATGCACCTGGCCACCGTCGGCAGCGATGGCCGCCCGCACTGTCGGGTGTTGCTGCTCAAGGGCTTTGACGAGCAGGGCTTTACCTTCTTCGGCAACTATCAGAGTGCCAAAGGGCAAGAACTGGCGGCCAACCCCTATGCGGCGATGACCTTCTTCTGGCCAGGGCTGGAGCGCCAGGTACGCGTTGAAGGGCCGGTGACCCGGCTCGATCCGCGGCTGTCCGATGCCTACTTCGATTCGCGCCCCGAAGCCAGCCGCCTGGGTGCCTGGGCCTCGCCGCAAAGCCAGCCGTTGGCCGACCGCGAGGAGCTGCAAGCCTTGCTGGCGCAGACCATCCGCCGCTTCGTCGAACAACCTCTGCGCCGTCCCGAGCACTGGGGCGGCTATTGCCTGGCCCCAGAACGCATGGAGTTCTGGCAGGGCCGTGCCGATCGCCTGCATGACCGCCTCGACTACCGCCGCCAGGGCGGGCAGTGGAGCCGCCAGCGCCTGGCGCCCTGAGCCTGAAGACATACCTCCAACGAGGAATAGGTTCGTCCAGGCTTTAGGTTCAGGCTTGGGTCCATCCACATTTCACGGGAAGCCCAGGCCATGGCCCATCTGGCGCAACGCACGTTTGAACCCCTGAACATCGCCGTGCTGACCATCAGCGATACGCGCACCTTCGACACCGACAGCTCCGGGCAGACCCTTATCGACCTGCTGCAGGGCGCCGGGCATGTGCTGGTCGACCGGGATCTGGTCAAGGACGATATCTACCAGATCCGCGCCACGCTCTCGCGCTGGATCGCCGACCCCACGGTACAGGTGGTACTGACCACCGGCGGCACCGGTTTTACCGCCCGCGACAACACTCCGCAGGCCGTGCTGCCGTTGCTGGATAAGCACGTCGAAGGTTTTGGCGAGTTGTTCCGCCAGGTGTCGCTGGCCGAAATCGGCATGTCCAGCCTGCAGTCCCGCGCCCTGGCCGGCATGAGCAATGGCGTGCTGGTGTGTTGCGTGCCGGGTTCGCCCGGCGCGTGTCGCACGGCCTGGACGCAGATCCTCAACAGCCAGCTCGACAGCCGCACCGGCCCGTGCAATTTCGCCCCGCACCTCAAGGCCCAGGCCGCGCAGGCTATCGAGGCTTGTGGAGCACGGCCATGAGCGGGCGGGTCTGCGACAGTGGCAGGTTGATTCCGGTCGATCAGGCCATCCGCCATTTGCTTGAGCAGGCGCCCCCCGCGCCAGCGGTGCAGATGGTACTGCTGGAGAAAGCCCTGGGCCGCGTGCTGGCCACTGATCTTCATGCCCCGCGCAGCCTGCCGGGCTGGGACAACAGCGCCATGGACGGTTTTGCCTTCAGGGCGGCCGACCTGCCCGCCGCCGGTGGTTGCCTGATCCTGGCCGGGCGTATCGCCGCCGGCCAGCAGGCCAGCACCGCGTTGCAGCCGGGGCAGGTGGTACGGATTTTCACCGGCGCACCGTTGCCGCCGGGCGCCGACACGGTCGCCCCCCAGGAGCTGTGTCGGGTTGACGGCGAGCAGGTCTGGCTGCCGGCCGCGAGCCTTGGCGAGCATGTGCGCAAGGCCGGCGAAGAGGTGCGCGAAGGCCATCTGCTGCTGCAAGCCGGCAAGCGCCTGCGCGCCCAGGAGCTGGGCCTGCTGGCCGCTGCTGGCGTGGCCTGGGTCGAAGTCCATCGGCCATTGCGCATCGGCCTGCTGAGCAGTGGCGATGAATTGCGTGAGCCCGGCCAACCCCTGGCGCCAGGACAGATCTACAACAGCAACCGCTATTGCCTGACAGCCCTGTTGCAGGGCTGGGGCGTCGAGGTGCATGACTACGGGGTGATGGTCGACGAACTGGCGGCCAGCAAGCATGCGCTGAACCTGGCGGCGGCCGAGTGCGACCTGCTGCTGACGTCCGGCGGCGTTTCGGTGGGCGAGGAAGACCACCTCAAGCAGGCCATCCAGGACCTGGGCAGTGTCGACTTCTGGCGCCTGGCGATCCAGCCGGGCAAGCCCCTGGCCTTTGGCGAAGTGGCGGGCCGGCCGTGGATCGGCATGCCGGGCAACCCGGCGGCGGCGCTGATCACCGCCCTGGTGGTGGTACGGCCCTTCCTGCTGCGGGCCCAGGGCGTGCGCGATGTGCTGCCACGGCCTGTGGCGTTGCCGGCGGGTTTTGACTGGCTGCAGCGCAACAAGCGCCGCCAGTACCTGCGGGCGCGCTTGCTGCCCGAGGCCAACGGCCAGTCCAGCGTGCAACTGCACCCGCAGCAAAGCTCGGCGATGCTCAGCGCCGCCTGCTGGGCCGATGGCCTGGCCGTGGTGGAGTGCGAGCAGCAGGTGCACAAGCACGACACTGTGCAGTTCCTGTCATTTGCCGAGCTGATGCAGTGAGCGACCTTGATTGCCGTCAAGGCTCTACTGGGTGCGCTGGCTAGACTGGCAGCGCTTTTCCCAGTGCTCCGGGCCTGTTCGAATTTTACCGTGCAGGCCAGTGGAGATAGGTTTCTTTGATGAGGAAAACCCATGCAACTGGTCTGCCCGGCAGGCAACCTGCCTGCGCTCAAAGCCGCGGTGCGCCAAGGCGCCGATGCGGTGTATGTCGGCTTTCGCGATGACACCAACGCCCGGCATTTCGCCGGCCTGAACATGGACGACAAGCAGTTCGACGCCGCCGTCGCCCATATCCGTCAGCACAATCGCAAGCTCTATGTCGCGGTCAACACCTACCCGCAGCCGCTGGGCTGGGAGCGCTGGCAGCGGGCGGTGGACCGCGCCGCCGACCATGGCGTCGATGCCTTGATCGCCGCTGACCCGGGGGTCCTCGGCTACGCCGCTCAGTGCCATCCGCAGCTCAACCTGCACCTCTCGGTTCAAGGCTCGGCCACCAACGCCAGTGCCCTGGCGTTCTACGTCCAGCACTACAACATCCGCCGCGCGGTGCTGCCGCGGGTGCTGTCACTGGCCCAGGTGCGCCAGGTCGCCGCCAGCAGCACGGTGCCCATCGAAGTGTTCGCCTTCGGCAGCCTGTGCATCATGGCCGAGGGGCGTTGCCACCTGTCGTCGTACATCACCGGCGAATCGCCGAACCTGTGTGGGGTCTGCTCGCCGGCCAAGGCGGTGCGCTGGAGCGAAGACGCCGATGGCCTCAGCGCGCGCCTGAACGAAGTGCTGATCGACCGCTACCAGCCTGACGAGCCAGCCGGTTACCCGACCCTGTGCAAGGGCCGTTTCCTGGTCGACGGCAAGCGCTTCCACGCCCTGGAGGAGCCCACCAGCCTCGACACCCTCGACCTGTTGCCGGAGCTCGCCGCCATGGGCGTCGAAGCGGTGAAGATCGAGGGCCGGCAGCGCAGCCCGGCCTATGTCGAGCAGGTCACCCAGGTCTGGCGCGCCGCGCTCGACGCCCATCGCCTGGCGCCACAACGCTTTACAGTCAAGGACCAGTGGCGCCGGGTGCTGGCCGGTCTGTCCGAAGGCAGCCAGACCACCCTGGGTGCTTACCATCGATCATGGCAATGAGGGACTGGACATGAAGCTCAGCCTGGGACCCGTTTTGTACTACTGGGACAAGGAACAATTGGGGCGTTTCTACAGCGAGATGTCGGCCTTGCCCCTGGATGTGATTTACCTGGGGGAAACCGTGTGCTCGAAACGCCGGGCCATGAACCTCGACCACTGGCTGGGCCTGGGCCGCGAGCTCAAGGCCTGCAGCCCGGCGCAGATCGTGCTGTCGAGCCTGACCTTGATCGAGGCCGCTTCCGAGCTCTCCAGCCTGCGCCGCCTGTGCGACAACGGCGAATTGCTGGTGGAGGCCAATGACATGGGCGCGGTGCACTACCTGGCCGAGCGCAAACTGCCGTTCGTGGCCGGGCCGGCGCTGAACCTCTACAACGGCCACGCCGTGGCGAAACTGCTCGATTGCGGGATGATCCGCTGGGTGCCGCCGGTGGAGTGCTCGGCCGCGCTGATTCGCGCGGTGCTCGAGCAGGTGACCGAACTCGGGCGGGCACTGCCGCAGCTGGAAGTCTTCGCCTACGGCCACCTGCCGCTGGCTTATTCGGCGCGCTGCTTTACCGCGCGGGCGGAAAACCGGCCCAAGGATGACTGCCAGTTCTGCTGCATCAACTACCCCGATGGCCTGGCCCTGAGCAGCCAGGAAGGCCAGGCGCTGTTCACCCTGAACGGTATCCAGACCATGTCGGCCGAGGTCACCAACCTGCTGGCCGACTATCCTGGGCTTGAAGCCTGCGGCGCCGACCTGCTGCGCCTGAGCCCACGCGCCCAGGGCATGGCCGAGGTGATCGAAGCCTTTGCCCGGGTGCGCCAGGGCGAAGCGCCACCGTTGTGCGTCGACGGCTGCAACGGCTACTGGCATGGCCAGGCGGGCATGCTGCGGGTCGAGGAGGTGGGCCTGTGCTGAACCGTTCGCAATGGTTGTTGAAGGGCGCCGACAAGGTCCTGCCATTGATCCGCAAGGTACCCTTCGTGATCCAGCGTGTGGCCTTGCAGCAGGCGCTCAACCGCTGCCTGGCCGCGCCGCTGCGCGATGGCGAGTTCGACCTGTTGCGCGGGCGCTGGCTGTGCCTGCGCATCCCCGACCTGGACCTGACCTGGTACCTGACGCGCAACCGCGATGGCCTGCAGATCGCCGAGCGGGCCAAGGCCGATGTGACCATTCGTGGCAACTGGCGCGAGTTCCTCCTGCTGGCCAGCCGTCAGGAGGACCCGGACACGCTGTTCTTCCGCCGCCGCCTGGTCATTGAAGGCGACACCGAGCTGGGCCTGACCCTGAAAAACCTGATCGACAGCCTCGACCCCGAGGTGTTGCCGATATGGTTGTGGCGCAACCTGGAACGTGCCGGCAAGGGCCTGGCGGCCAGTTGAGGGCAGGGCCGGCTAGCCTTGATAGTCGGCCAGCTCATCGGCGGCGAGGATATGGATGTTACGCCGCTCCATGGCGATCAGACCGCTTTCGACCAGGCGGTGCAGGGTGCGCGAAAAGGTCTCCGGCTGGATGCCCAGCTTGGAGGCCACCAGGCGCTTGGATATCTGCAGCTCGAGCCGGCCGCTGTCCGGGTCGCACTCCTGCAACAGGAAGTTGATCACCCGCCGGCTGGCGCTGGCCGAGGTCAGGGTGTCGATGTCCTTGAGGCGTTGGTGCAGGTGGATGCTCATGCTCGCCAGAATGGCCAGGCACACCTGCGGCTGGTCTTCCAGGGCGTTACGGTAGTGGGCGCCGTCGATGCTGATCAGCACGCAATCCTTGAGCGCCGTGGCCGTCACCGGGTAGCTGCGCGCCTGGCTGAACAGCAGCGCTTCGGCAAAGGTCTGACCCGGCTGAATGATCTCCACCAGGTGCTCCTGGCCGTCGGCGCTGAGCCGGTACAGCTTGATCTGGCCACTGACCAGCAAAAAGAAACGCTTGGCCGGATCGCCCTGGTGCATGAGCGTGTCATGACAGCTCAGGCGCCGGAGCATGGCCAGGGCGCAGACGCCTTCGAAGACTTTCTCGGGCAGTTGGTTGAACAAGTGATGGCGACGTAAAACCAGAACGGTAGAAGGGTGGGTCAGCATGGCGTACCTCCGCTGGCGCCTATGGTAAAACCCGCGGCGCCGGCGGCCTATGCCTCTGCCGGTCTACCTCCAAAGGGGCAGCCTGCAAAGGGGCGCTCAGGCGCTGTGGCGCAGGTGTTCCATGGCCCACACCGCCGCCTCCACCCGCGAACGCAGGCCAAGCTTGTGCAGCAGGTTCTTCACATGCACCTTGACCGTGCCTTCGGTGATCCCCAGTTTATGGCCGATGACCTTGTTGCTGTAGCCGCTGGCGATGGTCCTGAGCACCTGGCGTTCGCGCTCGGTCAGCTCCACTTCCGCCTGGCGCGGCGGTGAGCGCAGAGCCTGGGCCATGACCCGGGTCAGCCCCAGGCTGATCACCAGGGCGCCGTTCATGGCGTCGCGGATGTACTGGATCAACAGCTCCGGCTCCATGTCCTTGAGCAGGTAGCCGTCGGCATCCAGGCGCAGGGCGTCGCGGATATCGTCTTCGGCATCGGACACGGTGAACAGCAGCACCTTGCCGGCATAGCCCTGGCTGCGCAGGTGGCGCAGGGTCTCGATGCCGTTCATCTGCGGCATGTTGTTGTCCAGCAGCACCAAGTCCGGCTGCAGCGGCGCGATCAGGGCCAGGGCTTCTTCGCCGTGGCTGGCCTCGCCGACGATCTGGAAGTCGTCTTCCAGTTCGAGCATCTGGCGAATGCCACGGCGCATCATCGGGTGGTCGTCGACCAGCAGTATCCGGTAGCGCGGGGAGGGGTTCATACAGGGTTACCTTCGCTCAAGTGCCCGAGAAATTCCGGGCGAAATTCCATCTGTACCCGGGTGCCTTGCGGCTCCCGGCCAACAATTTGCAACTGGCCGCGCAGGCTGCGGGCCCGCTCGTCCATGATGTTCAAGCCATGGTGCTCGCGCAGGTCATGGGTGCCGCTAAAGCCTCGGCCATCGTCCTCGATCGACAGGCAGACGTTCTCGCCGTGCTGGCGCAGTTGCAGCCAGGCGTTCTGCGCGTGGGCGTGGCGCAGGCAGTTGGACAGCGCCTCGCGGGTGATCTGCAGGATGTGGATCTGCTCGCTGGCCGACAGCTCGAAGGCCAGGCTGTCGACGTGTAGGTGCACCTGGAATTCGCCACGACGGGAGAATTCCTCGGCGGTGTCCTTGAGCTCCTGCACCAGGCCTGCGTCGTGGATCTGCAGGCGGAAGGTGGTGAGCAGCTCGCGCAACTGGCGGTAGGCGTTGTTCAGGCCTTCGCGCAGCTCGGCGGTAACGTTCTCAAGCGTTGCCACCGGCTCGCCACGGCGCATCAGGGTTTGCATGCGGCTGACCTGCAGCTTCATGTATGACAGCGCCTGGGCCAGGGAGTCGTGCAGCTCGCGGGCGATGATCGCGCGCTCTTCGAGCAGCACCAGGCGGTGGTCCTGTTCGCGCTGGCGCTTGAGCGACAGCGAGGTCCCGATCAGGTTGGCCAGGGCCTGGATCAGCTCGGTTTCCCAGGCTTGCGGCTCGTGGCCGTCGATAAAGTGCGCCTTCAGCTCGCCGAGGGTGCTGCCCTGGTTGCTGATGCTGAAGGTGTGGCGGTTGGTGCGCTGGTGCCGTTGGCAACTGGCGCAGTCGCTGCTGGCGCAGATCTTGCGGCTGTCGGCGCCATGCAGGGCCAGCAGTTGCTGGGCCGGGGCCTGCAACTGGCCTTGCAGGCACAGCGACAGGCGCAGCCCCGGCAGGCGTTGCTGAAAGCGCCGGATCAGCTCATCCAGGCCCTCGGCGTTGGCCAGCCGTGTGGCCAAGCTGCGGCTGCTCTGGTACAGCAGCTCGAGGGCGGCGTTGGCCTGCTGCAGGTTGAGGGTTTTTTGCTGCACCTGGGTTTCCAGGGTGCGGTGGGATTGCTCGATGGTTTCGGCCATGGCGTTGAAGCTGGTGGCCAGCTCGCCGAGTTCGTCTGCGGACTGGTGGTTGACCCGCGCCTGGAACTCGCCGCGGCGAAAGCGCTGGGTGGCGTCCACCAGTTCCTTCAACGGCGTGATGACGTTGTATTGCAACTCATACAGGCCGAACAGCAGGACGATCATGGTGGTGAACAGCGCCGCCCCCTGGATCACCTGCTGCCAGCCCTGCTTATGCTCGCTCTGGCGTTGCAGCTGGCTGACGAACTGGTTGAGCTGGTTGACGAAGGGCAGGGTGCTGGCCTGAAAGCCGGCGGCGTCGCCCTGGTGCAGGGCCGGCAGCAGGGTCTCTTGCCAGTAGTCCTGCAACTGCTGGTAACTGGCTTGCAGTTCAAGGTTCTTGCCGTCTTCGAGCACCGCTTGCAGGGCCGGGCTGTTGAGCCGCTGCTGCAGGCTGTCGCGGATGCGTTCGAGCTCGGCAGGTTCGGCGTTGGCGGCCAGCTTCCAGCTCAGGTGGTAGGTCTCCATGCGCACGGAGCCTGCGGTGTTGATCGCCGCCGCATCGCCCTGGCTGAACCAGGCGATCAGGCCGGCGCTGAGCGAGCTGGCCAGGGCCAGCACGGCAATCAGAATCACCGCCAGTCCCGCGCGCGCGGGCAACGAGCTGCGCAGCCAGCCGATCATGGACGGCGGCCGGGGGCGAGGAGGGGAAAACGGCACATGAGCACTCCAGGGTGTTGCAGCTGATCGTTTCGCAGCCGGTCCCTGGCGCTCTACCTCTAAAGAGTTTGCAACTGTCAGATTTCTTGCGATGGCGCTGAGAAAGTTGACAAGGCCCTGATAAACAAAGGGTTTAGAGGATTTTCGGCTCTACCTCGTTGGAGGTAGGCAGTACAAGCATAGGCCCATGAGCGCCAGGGCTTCTTTGATCGGGGTCAAGTTTTATCGGGGTTTGCCTCTCTAGTCTGCGGGCCATGGCTACCTGACTGGAGACCCAAGATGACTCAACCGCGAATACGCCAAGGCCTGGTACTGGGCATGAGTACGCTGGCCTTCACCGTCTGTTTCATGGTCTGGATGATGTTTGCCGTGCTCGGTGTGCCGATCAAGGATTTGCTCCAGCTCAACGAAACCCAATTCGGCCTGCTGGCCGCCACCCCGGTGCTGACCGGCTCGCTGGTGCGCCTGCCGCTGGGCATGCTCACTGACCGCTTCGGCGGGCGCAGTGTGTTCTTCCTGCTGATGCTGGCCTGTGTCTTGCCGCTGTACCTGATCAGCCACGCCACGGCGTACTGGCAGTTCCTGGTGCTGGGCCTGTTCGTCGGCCTGGCTGGCGGCTCGTTCTCGGTGGGCATTGCTTATGTCGCCAAGTGGTTCGAGCAGGGCAACCAGGGCCTGGCCATGGGCATCTTCGGCGCGGGCAATGCCGGCGCTGCGGTCACCAAGTTCCTCGCCCCGGCGCTGATTGCTGCCGGCAGCTGGCAACTGGTGCCGAAGGTGTTCAGCGCCATCCTGTTCATCAGCGCTTTGCTGTTCTGGTTTCTCAGTGCCGACAACAAGGCCCACCGCAGTGCCTCGGGGGCGAGCCTGGGCGAGCAGCTCAAGGCTCTGGCTGAGCCTGCGGTGTGGCGCTACTGCCAGTACTACTCGATCGTCTTTGGCGGCTATGTGGCCCTGGCGCTGTGGATGACCAAGTACTACGTCCAGGAATACGGCTTCAGCCTGCAAAGCGCGGCGCTGCTGGCGGCCTGCTTCTCGCTGCCGGGCGGTGTGCTGCGCGCCGTCGGCGGCTGGATGTCGGACCGCTGGGGCGCCCAGAGCGTGACCTGGTGGGTGCTCTGGGTCAGCTGGATCTGCCTGTTCCTGCTCTCGTATCCACAAACCCAACTGCACGTGCAGACCATCAATGGCCCGCTGGACTTTCACATCGGCCTGAATCCTGCGCTGTTCACCGTGCTGCTGTTCGTCATGGGCATCGCCTTCGCCTTCGGCAAGGCCTCGGTGTTCAAGTACATCGCCAACGACTACCCGCAGAACATGGGCGCGGTGTCCGGCATCGTCGGCCTGGCTGGCGGCCTGGGCGGCTTCATCCTGCCGATTCTGTTCGGTGCGCTGGTCGACCTCACCGGCGTGCGTTCCTCCTGCTTCATGTTGATGTACGGCGTGGTCTGGGTGTCGCTCATCTGGATGTACTTCAGCGAAATCCGCAAACGCCCGCTGCTCGGCAAGCAGCCAGCGGCCGTTGCGCCCCCGTTTTCCAGCATTGCCCAAGGAGAAGACCATGTCGGTTCTTAAACAGCCTGACCAAGGCCCGGTGATTCACGACTGGCGCCCCGAAGACCCCGCGTTCTGGGGCCGTAGCGGCAAGAAGACCGCCACCCGCAACCTGTGGATCTCGATCCCCGCACTGCTGCTGGCCTTTGCCGTGTGGATGGTGTGGAGCACGGTAATCGTGCGCCTGAATGCCATCGGCTTTAACTTCACTACCGACCAGCTGTTCTGGCTGGCAGCCTTGCCGGGGCTCTCGGGGGCGACTTTCCGGGTGTTCTACTCGTTCATGGTGCCGATCTTCGGCGGCCGGCGCTGGACCGCCCTGAGCACCGCCTCGCTGCTGGCGCCAGCGCTGTGGATGGGCTTTGCCGTGCAAGACCCGAACACCCCTTACAGCGTGTTCGTGATGATCGCCCTGCTGTGCGGCTTTGGTGGCGGCAACTTCGCCTCGAGCATGTCCAACATCAGCTTTTTCTACCCCAAGTCGCAGCAGGGCACCGCCCTGGGCCTGAACGCCGGCTTGGGTAACCTCGGTGTTTCGGTCATGCAGTTCTGTGTGCCGCTGGTGATCACCTTCGGCCTGTTCGGCGCCCTCGGTGGCCAGCCGCAAGTGCTCGCCGACGGTGGCCAGCTGTGGCTGCAGAACGCCGGGTTCATCTGGGTGCCGTTCATCATCCTGGTCACCGTGCTGGCCTGGTTCGGCATGAACGACCTGTCCAGCGCCAAGGCTTCGTTCAGCGAACAGGCAGTGATTTTCAAGCGCAAGCACAACTGGCTGATGTGCTGGCTGTACCTGGCCACCTTCGGCTCGTTCATCGGCTTCTCGGCGGCCTTTCCGCTGCTGATCAAAACCGCCTTCCCACAGGTCAACGCGCTGACCTTCGCCTTCCTCGGCCCGCTGGTCGGCGCCCTGGTACGCCCGCTGGGTGGCTGGCTGGCGGACAAGCTCGGCGGCGCCCGGGTCACCCTGTGGAACTTCGTGCTGATGATCGTCATGGTCTTCGGCGTGCTGGCGTTCATCCCTGCCCAGGGCGAGAGCGGCAACTTCTACGGTTTTCTCGGCATGTTCATGCTGCTGTTCATCACCACCGGCATCGGCAACGGTTCGACCTTCCGCATGATCCCGGTGATCTTCCGCACCCTGCACGAACAGGCTGCCAGCGGCAAAGGCGCCGCCGCCCGCGAACAGGCGCTGAAAAACGCCGGCAAGGAATCGGCCGCGGTACTCGGCTTCAGTTCGGCCATGGGCGCCTTCGGCGCGTTCTTCATTCCCAAGACCTTTGGCTCGTCCATGGCCCTGACCGGTAGCCCGCAGATGGCCTTCTACATGTTCGTCGGCTTTTACCTGAGCTGCATCGTCGTGACCTGGTGGTGGTACGCGCGCAAAGGCGCCGCGACCCCCTGCTGACAGAAACCCGAATTCACACCTTGCACGGGCGGGGCGCAGAACCCCGCAGCAGCAAGCCTGAGAGGAAAGCACCATGAGTCATTTACTGGATCAACTGCGGTTCTTCAACCGCAAGCAAGGCGAGTTTGCCGACGGTCATGGCGAAACCCGCAAAGAGTCGCGCGACTGGGAGAACGTCTACCGTTCGCGCTGGCAGTACGACAAGATCGTGCGCTCCACCCACGGGGTCAACTGCACCGGCTCCTGCTCGTGGAAAATCTACGTGAAGAACGGCCTGATCACCTGGGAAACCCAGCAGACCGACTACCCGCGCACCCGCAACGACCTGCCCAATCACGAACCGCGCGGCTGCCCGCGGGGTGCCAGCTACAGCTGGTACATCTACAGCGCCAACCGCCTGAAATACCCGAAGATCCGCAAGCCGCTGCTCAAGCTGTGGCGTGAGGCGCGCCAGCGCATGGCGCCGGTCGAAGCCTGGGCGAGCATTGTCGAGAACAAGGCCAAGGCCGATTCGTACAAGAGCAAGCGCGGCATGGGCGGCTTCATTCGTTCCAGCTGGGATGAAGTCACCGAGATCATCGCCGCCGCCAACGTCTACACCATCAAGCAGTACGGCCCGGACCGGGTGGTGGGCTTCTCGCCGATCCCGGCGATGTCGATGGTCAGCTACGCCGCTGGCGCCCGCTACCTGTCGCTGCTGGGCGGCACCTGCCTGAGCTTCTACGACTGGTACTGCGACCTGCCGCCGGCCTCGCCGATGGTCTGGGGCGAGCAGACCGACGTGCCGGAGTCGGCCGACTGGTACAACTCCAACTACATCATCGCCTGGGGCTCGAACGTTCCGCAGACCCGCACCCCCGATGCGCACTTTTTCACCGAGGTGCGCTACAAGGGCACCAAGACCGTGGCCATCACCCCCGACTATTCGGAAGTGGCCAAGCTCACCGACCTCTGGCTCAACCCCAAGCAGGGTACCGACGCCGCCTTGGCCCAGGCCTTCAACCATGTGATCTTCAAAGAGTTTCACCTGGACCAGCCGAGCGCCTACTTCACTGAATACGCCAAGCGTTACACCGACCTGCCGGTGCTGGTGCTGCTCAAGCCGATGCTGGGCACCGCGCCGGGCAACGGCTACCAGCCGGACCGCTTCCTGCGTGCCTCGGACCTGGCCGGCAATCTTGGCCAGGACAACAACCCCGAGTGGAAGACCATTGCCATCGACGCCGACGGCGAGCTGGTCTCGCCGCAGGGCTCGATCGGTTATCGCTGGGGCGAGCAGGGCAAGTGGAACATCCTTGCCCGTGAAGGCGGCGAAGGCCGCGAGATCGACCTGAACCTGAGCCTGATCGGTGGCGATGTCGCCGAAGTGGCTTTCCCGTACTTCGCTGGCGAAAGCCACGAGCACTTCCAGCATGTCGCCGGGGACGCCGTGCAGTACCGCCGCGTGCCGGTGCGCAGCCTGACCCTGGCCGACGGCAGCCAGGTCAAGGTCGCCACGGTGTTCGACCTGTCGGCGGCGAACCTTGCCATCGACCGTGGCCTGGGCGGGGCCAACGTGGCTCGCGACTACGATGACGCCAACGTACCGGGCACCCCGGCCTGGCAGGAGCAGATCACCGGCGTCAGCCGCGAGAAAGCCATCCAGATCGCCCGCGAGTTCGCCGACAACGCCGACAAGACCCGTGGCCGCTCGATGATCATCGTCGGCGCGGCGATGAACCACTGGTACCACATGGACATGAACTACCGCGGGCTGATCAACATGCTCATGCTCTGCGGTTGCGTCGGCCAGACCGGTGGTGGCTGGGCCCACTATGTCGGCCAGGAAAAACTGCGTCCGCAGTGCGGCTGGCTGCCGTTGGCCTTTGGCCTGGACTGGAGCCGGCCGCCACGGCAGATGAACGGCACCAGCTTCTTCTACGCCCACAGTTCGCAATGGCGTCACGAGAAGATGAGCATGCACGACGTGCTCTCGCCGCTGGCCGACAAGCGCGAGTTCCCCGAGCACGCCCTGGACTACAACATCCGCGCCGAACGCGCCGGCTGGCTGCCCAGTGCGCCGCAGCTCAACACCAACCCGCTGCACATCTGCCGCGACGCCGCTGCAGCCGGCATGGCGCCCAAGGACTACGTGGTCAAGGGCCTGCACGAAGGCAGCCTGCGCTTTGCCTGTGAGCAGCCGGACAACCCGGTGAACTTCCCGCGCAACATGTTCATCTGGCGTTCCAACCTGCTCGGCTCCTCGGGCAAGGGCCATGAGTACATGCTCAAGTACCTGCTCGGTACCCGCAACGGCGTGATGAACGAGGACATCGGCCAGGTCGGCGACTGCAAGCCGCAAGAGGCCGAATGGGTCGACGAGGGCGCCATCGGCAAGCTCGACCTGGTCACCACCCTGGATTTCCGCATGTCTTCGACCTGCGTGTACTCCGACATCGTCCTGCCGACCGCAACCTGGTACGAGAAGGACGACATGAACACCTCGGACATGCACCCGTTCATCCACCCGCTGTCGGCAGCCATTGATCCGGCCTGGGAATCGCGTTCGGACTGGGAGATCTACAAGGGCATCGCCAAGGCCTTCTCGGCCATGGCCCAAGGGCACCTGGGCATCGAGCAGGACCTGGTCACCGTGCCGCTGATGCATGACAGCGTCGGCGAGCTGGCCCAGCCATTCGGCGGTACCGACTGGAAAACCGCCGGTGTCGCGCCGCAGCCGGGCAAGAATGCGCCGAACCTGCAGGTGGTCGAGCGCGACTATCCGAACATCTACAAGCAGTTCACCTCGCTCGGTCCGCTGCTGGAAAAACTCGGCAACGGCGGCAAAGGCATCAACTGGAACACCGATGAGGAAGTGCAGTTCCTCGGTGAGCTGAATTACCGCGAAGTCGAGGCGGGCATCAGCCAGGGCCGGCCGAAAATCGACACCGCCATCGACGCTGCCGAGGTGATCCTCTCGCTGGCCCCGGAAACCAACGGCCATGTCGCGGTCAAGGCCTGGGCGGCGCTGTCGCAGTTCACCGGCATCGACCACAGCCACCTGGCGCTGCCCAAGGCTCACGAAGCAATCCGCTTTCGCGATATCCAGGCGCAGCCGCGCAAGATCATCTCCAGCCCGACCTGGTCGGGTCTCGAAGACGATCACGTCAGCTACAACGCCGGCTACACCAACGTTCACGAGAACATCCCGTGGCGGACCATCACCGGCCGCCAGCAGTTCTACCAGGATCACCCGTGGATGCAGGCGTTCGGCGAGCAGTTGATGAGCTACCGGCCACCGGTCAACACCCGCACCATCGCCGGGGTGAAAGGCAAGCGCAGCAATGGTGAGACCGAGATCGTCCTCAACTGGATCACCCCGCACCAGAAGTGGGGCATCCACAGCACCTACAGCGACAACCTGCTGATGCTCACCCTGAGCCGTGGCGGGCCGATTGTCTGGCTCTCGGAAATCGACGCGAAGAAGGCCGGCATCGAGGACAACGACTGGATCGAGTGCTTCAACGCCAACGGCGCGCTGACCGCGCGGGCGGTGGTCAGCCAGCGGGTCAAGGAAGGCATGGTGATGATGTACCACGCCCAGGAGCGGATCGTGAACGTGCCGGGCGCCGAGACCACCAAGACCCGCGGTGGCCACCACAACTCGGTCACCCGCGTGGTGCTCAAGCCGACCCACATGATCGGCGGTTATGCCCAACAGGCCTATGGCTTCAACTATTACGGCACGGTCGGCTGCAACCGCGACGAATTCGTCGTGGTGCGCAAGATGGCCAAGGTCGACTGGCTCGACGGTTCGCGCGGCGATGAGCTGCCAGGTCCGCTGCCGACCGAGATGGAATAAGGAGTGCTGTCATGAAGATCCGTTCACAAATTGGCATGGTCCTGAACCTGGACAAATGCATCGGTTGCCACACTTGTTCGATCACCTGCAAGAACGTTTGGACCAGCCGTGAAGGCATGGAGTACGCCTGGTTCAACAACGTTGAATCCAAGCCCGGGGTCGGCTACCCGAAAGAGTGGGAAAACCAGGACAAGTGGAAGGGCGGCTGGGTGCGCAACGCCAACGGCTCGATCAACCCGCGCATCGGCGGCAAGTTCCGGGTGCTGGCGAACATCTTCGCCAACCCCGACCTGCCGAGCCTGGATGACTATTACGAGCCGTTCGACTTCGACTACCAGCACCTGCACACCGCGCCCCTGGGCGAGCACCAGCCGACGGCGCGGCCGCGCTCGGTGGTGTCCGGCAAGCGCATGGAGAAGATCGAGTGGGGCCCGAACTGGGAAGAGATCCTCGGCACCGAGTTCGCCAAGCGGCGCAAGGACAAGAACTTCGACCAGATCCAGGCCGACATTTACGGTGAGTACGAAAACACCTTCATGATGTACCTGCCGCGCCTGTGCGAGCACTGCCTGAACCCGGCGTGCGCGGCGTCCTGCCCGAGCGGGGCGATCTACAAGCGCGAAGAGGACGGTATCGTCCTCATCGACCAGGAAAAATGCCGCGGCTGGCGCATGTGCATCAGTGGCTGCCCGTACAAGAAGATCTACTTCAACTGGAAGAGCGGCAAGTCCGAGAAGTGCATCTTCTGCTACCCGCGCATCGAGGCCGGCATGCCCACCGTGTGTGCCGAAACCTGCGTGGGCCGTATCCGCTACCTCGGCGTGCTGCTGTATGACGCCGACCGCATCGCGGAAGTGGCGAGCACCGCCAACGAGCACGACTTGTACGAGAAGCAGCTGGAGATCTTCCTCGACCCCAACGACCCGGCGGTGATCCGCCAGGCCCTGGAGGACGGCGTACCGCAGTCGGTGATCGACGCCGCGCAACGCTCGCCGGTGTACAAGATGGCCGTCGACTGGAAGCTGGCGCTGCCGCTGCACCCGGAATACCGCACCTTGCCGATGGTCTGGTACGTGCCGCCGCTGTCGCCGATCCAGAACGCCGCAGCTGCCGGCACCGTGGGCATGAACGGGGTGATCCCGGATGTCGACAGCCTGCGCATCCCGCTGCGCTACCTGGCCAACCTGCTGACCGCCGGTGACGAAAAACCGGTGAAGCGCGCCCTCAAGCGCCTGCTGGCCATGCGCGCCTACAAGCGTGCCGAGCAGGTCGAAGGCGTCCAGGACCTCAAGGTGCTCAGCGACGTCGGCTTGAGCGTGAACCAGGTCGAGGAGATGTACCGCTACCTGGCCATCGCCAACTACGAAGACCGTTACGTGGTACCGAGTGCCCACCGCGAAGAGGCCATGAGCGACGCCTTCGCCGAGCGCTCCGGGTGTGGCTTCAGCTTCGGCAGCGGCTGCAGCGGCAGCTCCGACACCAACATGTTCGGGGCGAAGAAGGCCAACCGCCGCGACATCCTCAAAACCGTACAGCTGTGGGAGGAATGAGCATGCGCATCCTTAAAGTGATTTCACTGCTGCTCGATTACCCGAACGAAACCCTGGTTGCCGGCCGCGACGAGCTGGAGCAGGCGATCATCCAGGCGCGGGAAATCAGCCCGCGCCAGCGCGGCGCGCTGTTCGAGCTGCTGGAGCTGATCTGCAACAACGACCTGATGGATGGCCAGGAGCATTACGGCGCGCTGTTCGGCCGTGGCCGTTCGTTGTCGCTGTTGCTGTTCGAGCATGTGCATGGCGAGTCCCGCGACCGCGGCCAGGCCATGGTCGACATGCTTGCCCAGTATGAAAACGCGGGCTTTGCCATCGGCGTCAAGGAGCTGCCGGACTACATCCCGCTGTACCTGGAATACCTCTCGACCCGCGAAGACCTCGACGCCCGCGAGGGCCTGGCCGATGTCGCGCACCTGCTGGCGCTGCTTGCCGCACGCCTGGAGGAGCGCGAGAGCGCCTACGCCAGTTGCTTCCGGGCGCTGCTGCAGATTGCCGGCGCCGAGCCGCACCAGGCGGTGGCCGACCTGCGCGAACAGGTGGCCGCCGAGCAACGCGATGACTCCCTCGAAGCCCTGGACAAGATCTGGGAAGAGGAGGCGGTGGACTTTCTCAAGGCTGAGCAGCAGGAGCGCTGCAGCTCAATGCCAAGCGCGCCGGGCAAGGCCCGGGAAGAGAGCGCGGTACCGCTGCACTGGGTCGATTTTCAGCATCAGGGCCAGGCCAGCGCGCCGGCCGGGGAGGTGAGCAATGTTTAAGTGGAACCTGTTGTTGTTCGGGGTGTATCCCTATGTGGCGCTGGCGATTTGCTTGCTTGGCAGCTGGGCGCGATTCGACCTGTCGCAGTACAGCTGGAAGGCCGGCTCCAGCCAGATGCTCGACAAGCGCGGCATGCGCGTGGCGAGCAACTTCTTTCACATCGGCGTGCTGTTCGTCCTGGCCGGGCATTTTGTCGGCCTGCTGACCCCGGCGTCGGTCTATCACCATGTGATCAGCACCGAGCACAAGCAACTGCTGGCGATGGTCTCTGGTGGTTTCTTCGGCTTGCTGTGCCTGATCGGCCTGATCATGCTGCTGCACCGGCGCCTGACCGAGCCGCGGGTACGCGCCACCTCCAGCACCTCGGACATCCTGATTTTGCTGGTATTGCTGGCGCAACTGGTGCTCGGCTTGCTGACCATCGTCGCCTCCACCGGCCATATGGACGGCTCGGTGATGGTGATGCTCGCCGACTGGGCGCAGAACACCGTGCTGCTGCGCCCGGTTGAAGCGGCGGCAGCGATTGCCCCGGTCAGCCTGGTGTACAAGCTGCACGTGCTGCTGGGCCTGACCCTGTTCGTGCTGTTCCCCTTCACCCGCCTGGTGCACATCGTCAGCGCGCCGGTGTGGTACCTGGGGCGGCGTTATCAAATCGTTCGGCAGAAAGCCTGAGGAGGTTGCCATGACTAGCGGATGTGGATGTGGTGGCGGTAACGGCGGTAACGGCGGTGGCGGTGGTTGCGCGTCTTCGACGGTCCTTGAAACCGCGCCAAGTGCCCTGGCGGTGGAGCTCGAGCCGCCGGCGCAACTGATCGCCAGCAGTGAACAGGAATGGCCGATCATCAGCGTCAACGGTGTATCCCTCAGCCCCGAGGCGTTGGCCCAGGAGCTGCAATACCACCCGGCAGCGGATCGCGAAGAGGCGGTGTACATGGCCGCCCGCGCGTTGGTGATCCGCGAGCTGATGCAGCAGCGGATTGCCGAGCTGGGGCTGCAATTGCAGGTCGGCGCCGGCGAGAACCAGGAGGAGGCGGCCACCCGCTTGCTGCTGGAGCGCGAAGTGCAGGTACCGGTGTGTGACGAGGCCACCTGCCAACGCTACTACCACAGCAACCGCGCGCGCTTTCACAGCGCGCCGCTGCTGGCGGTGCGGCACATCCTGCTGGAGTGTGCGCCGGATGATGCCGAAGCGCGCAGCCTGGCGCTGGCACAGGCCGAGATCCTCCATGAGCGCCTGATGCAATTTCCCGAGCAGTTCGCCGAGCTTGCGCAGAAGTATTCGGCCTGCCCGTCGAAGGCCCAGGGCGGTGAGCTGGGGCAGATCAGCAAAGGCCAGACCGTGCCGGAGCTGGAGCGCCAGCTGTTCACCCTGGCCCCGGGGCTGGCCGGCAAGCCGCTGGAAAGCCGCTACGGCTGGCACCTGGTCAGTGTCGACCTGCGTATCGAAGGCCAGGCCTTGCCTTATGAGGCGGTGGCCACGGCGATCCGCACCCAGTTGCAGCAGGGCGTGTGGCAGAAGGCGTTGGTGCAGTACCTGCAAACCCTGATCGGCGCCGCCGATATTCGCGGCATCCGCTTGCAGGGCGCCGATTCACCGCTGGTGCAATAAGGGGAAGGTGATGAGCACTGTGATGCAGGACGGCTTCGGACGGCAGATCGATTACCTGCGCATGTCGGTGACCGATCGCTGTGACTTTCGCTGTGTGTACTGCATGGCCAGGCACATGACCTTTTTGCCGCGCCAGCAGGTGCTGACCCTGGAGGAGTTGCGGCGCCTGGCCACGCTGTTCGTGGGCCAGGGCGTGCGCAAGATCCGCCTGACCGGTGGCGAGCCGTTGATTCGCCCCGGCATCGTCGACCTGTGCCGTGACATTGCCGCCTTGCCGGGCCTGCGTGAACTGGTGATGACCAGCAATGGCTCGCAACTGCAGCGTTTGGCCCGGCCGCTGGTAGACGCCGGGGTCAAGCGCATGAACATCAGCCTCGACAGCCTGGATGGCGAGCGCTTTCGGGCGATTACTCGCAATGGCGATCTGGACCAGGTGCTGCGCGGTATCGAGGCAGCGCGCGATGCCGGCTTCGAGGGCATCAAGCTCAACTGTGTGGTGATGAAAGGACGCAATTTCGACGAAGTGCTGGACCTGGTGCAGTACGCCATCGACCAGCGCATCGACATCACGTTTATCGAGGAAATGCCCTTGGGCGAGGTGGGCCGTTCGCGCGGTGAGTCGTTCTGCGCCAGCGATGAGGTGCGCACGCTGATTGCCAGCCGCCATGCCTTGCTCGACAGCGCCGAGAACAGCGGCGGGCCGGCGCGCTATGTGCGCCTGGCCCGGCACCCGGCGACCCGCATCGGTTTCATTTCGCCCAACAGTCACAACTTTTGTGCCAGCTGCAACCGGGTGCGGATGACTGTGGAGGGGCGCTTGTTGCTGTGCCTGGGGCAGGAGGATTCGCTGGATTTGCGTGGCTTGTTACGGCGCTACCCGCTGGATGACCAACCCATTGTCAACGCACTGCAACAGGCGTTGCGGCGCAAGCCGTTGCGCCATGATTTCAGTGCGCAGGGGGAGGTGCAGATCTTGCGGTTCATGAACATGAGCGGCGGGTGAGGGTGGCCGTCAGGGCCTTATCGCGGGGCAAGCCCGCTCCCACCCTGTAGGAGCGGGCCTGCCCCGCGATTCTTGATATCGATCAATTTCTTCCACCCGCTTTACCCGTAGCCTTCACCGCATATTGTGTTTTCTATCTAATAAACATCTATATGTAGTGTCTGGAGGGCAAATGCACAGCACGCTGATCAGGGTAGGGCATAACCGGTTGCACAAGCGCGATGGCAGCCTGGTGGCCTTCGATGCCGACAAGATCCGCCAAGCGTTGATCGCCGCCGGCAAGGCCACTGGCGAGTATGCCGACGCCGAGGCAGAGGGTTTGCTTGAAGCAGTCCTTGCCCACCTTGAAGGCTACTCCAAGCTGCACGTCGAGCAGATCCAGGACCGGGTCGAGCGGGTGCTGATGGACGCCGGCCACTTCCTTTCGCTACGCGCCTACATCGTCTACCGCGAACAGCACGGGCGCCTGCGCCGCGATCGCAAGACCCTGGTCGAAGTCGCCACCTCGATGAACGAATACCTCAACCGCGAAGACTGGCGGGTGCAGGCCAACGCCAACCAGGGCTACTCCCTCGGCGGGCTGGTGCTCAACGTCTCCGGCAAGGTCACCGCCAACTACTGGCTCGACGAGGTCTACAGCGAAGCCATCGGCCGCGCCCACCGCGAGGCCGACCTGCACATCCATGACCTCGACATGCTCGCTGGCTATTGCGCCGGTTGGTCGCTGCGCAGCTTGCTGCACGAGGGCCTCAATGGTGTGCCCGGGCGGGTCGAGGCCGGCCCGCCCAAGCACCTGAGCAGCGCCCTGGGGCAGATGGTCAACTTTCTCGGCACCCTGCAGAACGAGTGGGCCGGGGCCCAGGCCTTCAGCTCGTTCGACACCTACCTCGCGCCCTATGTGCGCAAGGACCGGCTGAGCTTTGCAGAGGTGCGCCAGGCCCTCCAGGAATTCATCTACAACCTCAACGTGCCGTCACGCTGGGGTACGCAAACGCCGTTTACCAACCTGACCTTCGACTGGGTCTGCCCGCAGGACCTGCGCGAGCAGATTCCGATAATCGGTGGCGAAGAAATGCCTTTTGCCTATGGCGAACTGCAAGCGGAAATGGACCTGCTCAACCGGGCCTACATCGAGGTGATGCAGGCTGGCGACGCCAAGGGACGGGTGTTCACTTTCCCGATCCCGACCTACAACATCACTCACGACTTTCCCTGGGACAGCGCCAACGCCGAGCGCCTGTTCGAGATGACCGCGCGCTACGGCCTGCCGTACTTCCAGAACTTCCTCAACTCGGACATGCAGCCCAACCAGGTGCGCTCGATGTGCTGCCGCCTGCAACTGGATGTACGCGAGTTGCTCAAGCGCGGCGGCGGCCTGTTCGGCTCGGCCGAGCAGACCGGCTCGCTGGGCGTGGTTACGATCAACTGCGCGCGTCTGGGCTACCTGTTCAAAGGTGATATCAGCGGCCTGCTGCAGCGCCTGGATGCCCTGATGGAACTGGCCATGGAGAGCCTGGAGGTCAAGCGCAAGGTGATCCAACACCACATGGACGCGGGCCTGTACCCCTACACCAAGCGTTACCTGGGTACCTTGCGCAATCACTTCTCGACCATTGGCGTCAACGGCCTGCACGAGATGCTGCGCAACTTCAGCGACGACCAGATGGGCCTGCACACCGCCCAGGGCCGGCGCTTCGCCTTGAATCTACTGGACCATGTACGCGCCACCCTGGTGCGTTTTCAGGAAGACACCGGCCACCTCTACAACCTCGAAGCGACCCCGGCCGAAGGCACCACCTACCGCTTCGCCAAGGAAGACCGCAAGCGCTTCGCCGACATTCTCCAGGCCGGCTGCAGCCAGGCACCGTACTACACCAACTCCTCGCAACTGCCGGTGGGCTACACCGATGACCCGTTCGAGGCCCTGGAGTTGCAGGACGAACTGCAATGCAAGTACACCGGCGGCACTGTGCTGCACCTGTACATGGCCGAGCGTATCTCCTCGGCCCAGGCCTGCAAGCAACTGGTACGCAGGGCCCTGGAGCGCTTCCGCCTGCCGTACCTGACCATCACCCCGACCTTCTCGATCTGCCCGGTGCATGGCTACCTGGACGGCGAACACGAGTTCTGCCCCACGTGCGACGAGGCCCTGTTGCTGGCGCAGCAGCAGGGCAGCGTGCACTGACTCATTACCCTCAACTGCAAGGAGCTTCAACATGACTGCACAGCAATCCCTGCCCGTGGCGCAACGCCAACGGTGCGAAGTCTGGACCCGGGTCATGGGCTATCACCGCCCGGTGTCGGCGTTCAACCCCGGCAAACAGTCCGAGCACCACGAGCGGCTGCACTTCAATGAGGGCGCGGCAACGGCCGGGCATCCATGAAACGAGCGCTACGGGTCGGGGGCATGGTGCCTCTGACCACCCTCGATTACCCCGGCAGACTGGCCTGTGTGCTGTTCTGCCAGGGCTGCGCCTGGCGCTGCCGTTACTGCCACAACCCGCAACTGATCCCGCCCCGGGGCAGCGATGAACTGCCTTGGGCGCAGGTGCTGGAATTTTTGCAACGGCGCCAGGGCCTGCTCGACGCCGTGGTGTTCAGCGGTGGCGAGCCGACCCTGCAAGACAGCCTGCCCGAGGCCATGGCCCAAGTACGGGCCATGGGCTTTGCCATCGGCCTGCACAGTGCCGGGATCAAGCCCGAGGCCTTGGCCCGGGCGCTACCCGGCGCCGACTGGGTGGGCTTTGACGTCAAGGCACTGGCCGAGGACTGCCAGGCGGTCACCGGCGTGCGCGGCAGCGGCCGGGCCAACTGGCGCAGCCTGGATTACCTGCTGGCCAGCGGCGTCGACTACGAATGCCGCACCACGGTGCACTGGCACCTGATCGATCCCCCCCGACTCATCACCCTGGCCCGACGCTTGAACGCGCTCGGGGTCAAACGCTTCGTCGTGCAGTTGGTGCGCACGGCACGCATGCTCGATGGGCAGTTGCCGAGTGCTTCGGCACAAAGCTTGCTGCCCGAGCTGTGGGGCACCCTCCACGCGCTGTTTCCCGCGTTCGAAGTACGCGACTAGTAAGGCTTTGAAATGACCAGATTGACCACAGCACAACGTATCCTCATCGGTTTTGCCATCGCGCCCCTGGCGCTCCTGGGCCTGGCCTTCTATGCACTGCACGACCTGGCCACGCTCAAGGAGCAGGCGGTGGTAATCGTCAAACAGGACTGGCCGAAGATCGAGCCGATCATGCTCATCGCCACCGGGGTGCGCGATAACGCGCGCAACACCCGCGACCTGCTGATCGACAAGGACAACCTGCAGGTGCAGCAGGCCATCGACACCACCAAGCAGCGCATCACCCAGGCCCTGGCGACGCTTGAACCGTTGTTCTACCTGCCCGAAGGCAAGGCCGCCTATGCCGCGCTCAAAGCCAGCCGCGAAGCCTATGTCGCGGCGTTCACTCAAGTGCAGACGCTGATTCGCCAGGGTGACGGGCAAGCGGCCATGGCCCAGCTCAAGCAAAATGTGGTACCCGCCGAGCGCGAAGTCTACAAACACCTGGAACGCCTGATGGCCCTGCAGGGGCAGATCTTCGTCGAGCGCGAGCAGGCCGCCCAGGCTCTGTACAACGATGCGCGGCTGAACATGCTCGGCTTGTTCGTGCTGTGCCTGCTGGCGGTGGTCGCCGCCGCGCTGCTGGTGACCCGCAGTGTCACCCGGCCGCTGGGCGGCGAGCCGGCTACCGCTGCGCGGGTGCTCAGCCAGATCGCCGAGGGCGACCTGACCATCGAAGTGCCGACCCATGGCAGTGCCGACGGCAGTGTGATGCTCAACATGCAGCAGATGCAGCAGAGCCTGAACAGCATGGTCAAGCACATCGCAGCCTCCGTGGAGCGGGTCGCCAGTTCCTCCGAGGAACTCAGCGCGGTCAGCAGCCAGACCAGCAGTAGCCTGCAGTTGCAGGGCCTGGAAATCGAACAGGCAGCAGCGGCGGTCAACGAGATGACCGCTGCGGTGGACGAAGTGGCGCGCAACGCGGTGAGTACCAGCGAAGCTTCGAAGGTGTCCGAGCAAACCGCCCAGCGTGGCCGCGAACAGGTGCGCGAGACGGTGGCTTCGATCAGCACCCTGGCCGACGGCGTCAGCGATACCTCCGCGCGCATCCAGCAACTGGCCGGGCGCGTGCAGGACATCAGCACCGTGCTCGATGTGATCCGCAGCATTGCTGAGCAGACCAACTTGCTGGCGCTCAATGCCGCCATTGAAGCGGCGCGCGCCGGGGATGCCGGGCGCGGCTTTGCCGTGGTCGCCGACGAGGTGCGGGCGCTGGCCCATCGTACCCAGGTGTCGACCCAGGAGATCGAGCAGATGATCGGCAATATCCGTCAGGACACCAGCGAGGCGGTGACCGCCATGCTCAGCAGCAGCGAGCGGGTGCACACCACCCTGGACGTGGCCCAACGCGCCGGCGAGGCGCTGGAGGCGATCACCCGGTCGATCTCGCAGATCAACGAGCGCAACATGATGATCGCCAGTGCCACCGAAGAGCAGGCCCTGGTGGCGCGCGAGGTGGACCGCAACCTGGTGGGCATTCGCAACCTGTCCGAGCAGGTGCTGCTTGGCGCCCAACACACTGACACCGCCGGCCAGGACCTGGCGCAGATGGCCGGCAGCCTGAGCCAGACCGTGGCGCGCTTCAAGGTTTAGCTCCAGCCCCAGAACTGCAACCACCCGCCATAGCCCACTGCGGCTATGGCCAACAGCAGGCAAACGCTGGCGCCGCAACGGCGCCAGCCTCGCACCTGTTGCACTGCCAGCAGCTTGCTCGCCAACAACAGGCTCCAGCCCATGGCCGCGATCAATAATGCGGCCCGGGCCGGCTGCACCCAGTCCAGCAGCAAACCTTCATAGCGCAGCAACTTGACCGTGGTCGCCGACAGGCCGAGGAACAGGCCCGCACCGCCAAGTGGCGTGAGGCACAGGCTCAGGGGCCAATACAGGGCAGGATTGCCCGCCAGCCGCGCTGCCAGGCGCAGCAGGATCAGCAACCCGCCACCGAGCAGCAGGGCACTGCCACACAGGTACAGCACGATGCTCAAACCGTCGAGCCAGCTGAAGCTGTCGTTGAGTTGCGGGTAGTGGGTCAGCAGCCACCAGGGCGCGTTGTCCTGTAGCGGCCAGGGCACCTCATGCGTCACCAGCCAGTTCGCCAGCCCTTGTTTGAGGGCGATGAACCAGGGGCTGACGGTCCACTGGAAGGCGCCCATGGCCAGGCCGATCACCCCGAACAACAGCAAGCGGGTGTCCCAGGGCGAAGGTGTGTGCGTGGCCGATTCCAGGATCTCCTGGTTGCCGGAACGGGCTATCAGTTGCACCGCACCGCGTTGCCCGCTGCAGCGGCCGCAGGCATGGCAGTCACGGGCGCCGCGCATCCGCCGGATATCCAGCAGGGGGGCGCAGTTGGGCGGTGCCAGGCGTGGCCCGGCATTGGCCTGCCAGCGCTGTTCATCCACCTGAAAGTGCACCGGGGCCAGGCGGGCGAGCAAGGCGAACACGCCGCTGACCGGGCACAGGTAGCGGCACCAGATGCGTTTGCCACGCACGAACAGCAAACCGACGATCACCGCCGCCACCGTCGAACCACCCAGGATCAGCAGCGCCGCCTGGGCGTAGTCATAGACGCTGATCAACTGGCCATAGAGGGTGGTCAGGCAGAACGCCAGGGTCGGCCAGCCGCCCCAGCGTACCCAGCGCGGTACACCCATGCCCTTGCCGTACTGGCTGGCCCATTCGCTCAGTGATCCCTCGGGGCAGAGCACGCCGCACCAGAGCCTGCCGAACAGCACGATCGACAGCAGCACGAACGGCCACCAGATCCCCCAGAACAGGAACTGGGCGAACAGCGTCAGGTTGTCGAGCATCCGCGCCTGGCTATCGGGCAAGGGCAGCAGCGCTGGCAGCACCAGCAGCAGGGCATAGAACAGCACCACCGCCCACTGCAGCAGGCGAATCACTGCGCCATTGTGGCGCATGCCGTCACCCAGGCGTTGCAGCCAGCGGTTGACCGGGCTCAGGCGGGACATGCCAGGGCGCCTGTTCTGCGTTGCAGCATCCAGCAACCGACGCTCAGCCAGTAGCCGGCGAGTACCAGCACCGTCAGGGCGCTGGGGCTGGCCCGGTAACCGGCGAAGCCCGCCAGGAAGCTGCCCAGGCCATGACTGTCGTTGAGCCAGGCGCTGCTGTCCCACAGCGCATCGCCAACCAGGGTGTAGGCCATCTCCGGAAGGTCCATGGCCAGCAACTGACCGCCGATCCGCTGCGTTGCGCTGGCCAGCAAGCTGGCGGCAAGCAACAGCAGAATAGATTCGCTCAGGGCAAAAAAGCGCCGCCAGGAAATCCACTGGCGGCTGCCGTGGAGCAGGGCGATGGTCAGGCCCGAGAGCACCAGCCCGGCGATCCCGCCCACAGCAAACAGGCCCAGTTGCGACCCGTGCAGGCGGGCGCCGGCGCCATACAGAAAGACCACGGTTTCGCTGCCTTCACGGCTGACCGCCAGCATCGCCAGCAGCAACAGGCCCAGGCCGCCCTGGCGCGTCAGTTGCCGCTCGGCCTGGCGCTGCAGTTCGCCCTTGAGCGTGCGCCCGTGGCGCCGCATCCAGGCAACCATCTGCACCATCAGCAGGCTCGCGGCCAGGGCCAGGCCAGCCTGGAACCACTCGTTGGCGGCGCCGCTCATGGCCTCGCCGGCAAACAGGATCAGCAACGCCAGCAAACCGCAGAGCAGCAGGCCCAGCGCCACGCCCGCCCAGACAAACCTGAGCAGGCGTCGGGCGCCTTGCTGCTGGTCGGCCCAGGCCTGGAGGATGCCGATCACCAACAGGGCCTCGACGCTTTCGCGCCAGACGATGAACAGTGCCTGATTCATGAAACCTCCTGCACAGGTTATTTCGCGAGGATGCCGCCTTCGGGCAACTGCGGATTGAATTCGTCGAAGAACGGGTAGTGGCCGGGCCGCAACGGGTGGATAACGACGAAGCTGGTCACCCCGGGCGACAGCACTTTCTCGACCCGCAGCGGTGTGCTTTCGAATTCCGCCGGGCCTTCGCCGAGGTTTTTCAACACGATCTTGAAGCGCTGCCCGGCCGGCACTTCGAGCAGGGCCGGGGTGAAGTGGCCGTCGCGCAGGATCAGCTCGAAGCTCGGCAACGGCGCGGCGCTCAGCGGCAGGGCCGCACAGGCGAGCAACAGGGCCAGGGCCTTCATTCAGTAACCGCCTTTCTTGCCGATCCCGGCATAGACGAACTCATAGTGCAGTTCACAGCGTTCAAACCACGGCTCGACCCCGGTTTCCTTGTCGGTATGCCGGCCCAATGCGCCATGGCCGGCCGGTGGCAGCAGTGTGAAGGTCAGCCTGTACTTGCCGGGCCCCTGGAGCTTGACGTTGTCGCCATAGTGCGGCCCGTCGTTGGCGACCATGGCGTGAAAGTCACCGTGGATGGGCGTGTCGCTGCCTTGTTTTTGCAGGCTGAAGGCAACGCTCAGGTAGGGCACGAAACTGCCTTCCTGAAAGCCCTGGCGGTTGTTTTCGGTGGCCCGCACGTCGGCTTCCAGATGGATATCGGAGTCAGTGGTCGCGCGCATCATCCCGGCGGGTGCCATTTCGATCGGCTGCAGGTACACCGCAGCGACCTCAAGGCCGGGGCACAACTGCGGCTCGCCAATGGGGTATTCCTTGGCGTGGGCAAGCGGGGCGATCAGGAGCAAGGCAAGAGGGAGCGAAAGGGCGCTACGCATGATGACTTCCTGGGCTGGGCAATGGGAGCCCGAGTCTAGGAAGCTTCTGTGCGAACAATAATGATTATTATCAATTTTACGGGATGTCGGTCAGCGTCCTTGATCTGCATCAAGGGCAAGCCCGCAACTGCGCAGTAGCGTGGAAACTCGCCCATTGCCCGTCAGAGGCAGCTTATGGCCAAGCCTTTTCCCATCAACCCCAAGCACCCCGAGCGTATCTGCTGGGGCTGTGATCGCTACTGCGCGGCCAACGCCCTGGCCTGCGGCAACGGCGCCGACCGCACCATGCACCCGGCGGAAATGTTCGGCGACGACTGGAACGAGCAGGGTGATTACGGGCTCGAGTTGCCCTCCGCCAGCGAGGCAACGGAGCGGGGAGGAGCGGGCCGCCTTTGAGCTGCAGGCGGCCCGGGATTGAATCGTATCAGGCCCGCTGGGCGCGCTGGTCGAGCTGTTGATCCACCAGCCACTTGCCGTGGGCCAGCGCCGCATGCTGGGCGTTTTCCAGGTCGGCCAGGTAAGCCATCTGCACCGGCAGCGACAAACGCCGGCTGGTGTGGCCGTCGGGATAGGTAATTAGGCATCCGGCGTTAAACGGGGTGGGGATGCCAGGATGGGTTTCGACGCTGGCGGTGATGGTGTGGTTGCGATGCACGCATTGGAGGGTCTTCATCGTCCTTACCTCGCTGCTGTGGTATCGAAAGCGCCTCAGTCAGGGTGCTTTTTCTGGTATACCACAGCAGCGGCCCGATTGGATCCTGGCCGACGAACGTGAGCGTCAGCGAAACGCCGGCAGCACTTCGTTGATGAACAGCGCCAAGGACTTTTTCTTCTCGGCATGGGGCAGGCTGTTATCGCACCAGAAGCTGAACTCATCGACGCCCAGTTCCTGGTAGTAGCGGATGCGCGCGATGATCTCGGCCGGAGTGCCGATCATGGTGTTCTTGCGGATGTTGTCCAGCGCGAACTCCGGGCGCTCCTTGAACTTGTCTTCCGGGCTGGGCGCCAGAAAGCCGTTGTCCGGCACCTGCTTGTTGCCGAACCAGGCATCGAAGGTGCGGTAGAAGCGCGAAATGGCCTGGGCCCCGACTTTCCAGCCGTCGACATCTTCGGCCGTATGCACGTGGGTATGGCGCAGCACCATCAGTTGCGGGCGCGGGACCTCGGGGTTGTTGGCCAGCGCTGCTTCGAACTTGTTTTTAAGGTCCAGAACCTCTTCATCGCCTTTCATCAGCGGCGTGACCATGACGTTACAGCCGTGTTTGACTGCAAAGTTGTGCGAGTCCGGGTCGCGGGCGGCGATCCACATCGGCGGCATGGGCTTCTGGATCGGCTTGGGCACGCAGGTCGAGGTGGGAAACTTCCAGATCTCGCCATCATGGGCGTAATCGCCTTGCCACAGCGCGCGGATTACCGGAACCATCTCGCGCAGGGCCTGGCCTCCCTCGGAGGCGGGCATGCCGCCGGCCATGCGGTCGAACTCGAACTGGTAGGCGCCGCGGGCCAGGCCGACTTCCATGCGACCGTTGCTGATTACGTCGAGCAGGGCGCATTCACCGGCCACCCGCAACGGGTGCCAGAACGGCGCGATGATGGTTCCGGCACCCAGGTGAATGGTGCTGGTGCGCGCTGCGAGGTACGCCAGCAGCGGCATCGGGCTTGGCGAGATGGTGTATTCCATGGCGTGGTGTTCGCCAATCCATACGGTGCTGAAACCGCCGTCTTCGGCCATCAGGGTCAGTTCGGTCAGGTCTTCGAACAGCTGGCGGTGGCTGACCTGTTCATCCCAACGTTCCATGTGTACGAACAACGAAAATTTCATGACGCATTCCTCGGATCTTGTTGTAGGTCGCCTGTCGGATCAGGCGGCATGACTCTCGACCTGCGCCCTGCGCCCGTCGTAAGAATAGTGCGGCTCAGGCGAAGGCTGGCAGCTCGGCCATCTTTCCGCGGCAGTACACCAGCGGGCTCGGGGCCTGTTCGGAGACAATGAGGTTTTTCACCGCGCCAACCATGATCGCGTGGTCACCGCCTTCGTATTCGCGCCACAGTTCGCACTCGATGATTGCGGTGGCGTTGGCCAGCAACGGATTGCCCAGGGCGCTCAGGGTCCATTCGATGCCTTGGGCCTTGTCTTTGCCTTTGCGCGCAAAGGCGTAGGCCTCGGCCTGTTGGGCGCCGGACAGCAAGTGGATGGCGAAGCGCTTGTTGCGGATCAGTACCGGGTAGGAGTCGGAGCTGTAGTTGGGGCAGAACAGCACCAGCGGCGGGTCCATGGACAGCGAGCTGAAGGCGCTGGCGGTCAGGCCGACGACCTGGGCGTCGTCGTCCAGGGTGGTAATCACCGTGACGCCGGACGGGAAGGAACCCAGGACGTTTTTGTAGACGGTTGCGTCGATCATGGCGTGGTCCTCGGAAGCAGCGGTGGTCCGCGTTTTTGTTTTATGTGTCTGATGGTATACCGTAATACGTGTTTTGCAAGTGTAATTTTCAGCCACGACGAATGGCACGAAATTGCTTAAAGGCCAGTAAATACGCGGCTTTTAGCAAATCGAGAAGAATGATGGCGTGAAGAAAATCAGATCAGTTGCAGTAAAAGCCGCCAGATCGGCCTTATGGAAATGTTGGAATACCATAATATCGACGATGCGGGGAGGGGGTGGTTGCAGGAGAGCCAGTTAGCTGCGAGCGCTGGCAAGGCCAGCCCCCACGGGCGTGGGAGCCGATGGAAGGGATCAGAACTCGGTCGGCTGAATGATCTCGACCCAGTAGTCGTCCGGGTCCTTGATGAACGCCAGGTGCTTCATGCGGCCGTCGCTCAGGCGCTTCTGGAAGTTCACGCCCAGTTGCTCGAAACGCTCGCAGGCGGCACGGATATCCGGTACCGAGATGCAGATATGGCCGAAACCGCGCGGGTCGGTGTTGCCGTTGTGGTAGGCAAACGCCGCGTCGTTCTCGCTGCCGTGGTTGTGGGTCAGTTCGAGGATGCCGGGGATCGATTTCATCCACTCGGTACGCTTGGCCGCATCCGCGGGGATCTGCGCCTTGTCGACCAGGGCGAGGAAGTACAGGCTGAACTCGGCTTCCGGGAAGTCGCGTTTCTCGACCAGGCTGAAGCCCAGCACGCGGGTGTAGAAGTCCAGGGATTTGGCAACGTCCTTGACCCGCAGCATGGTGTGGTTGAAAACGAAGTTGTGGGTCGCGGCATCCGGTTGCGCGGTGACACCAGGGAGGGTGTCGAGATGGTTCAGGCTCATGGGCTCTCCGCATTTGAGGCCGGCAACAGCGCTGCCAGCAAAACAGTCAGGGCGTCATGATACGGAACTGAAGCGATTGCGCAAACGATTTGCGCCCCGCCTTTGTGGGGCGGGGCGCAAGAATTAGAAGCCCGCCGAGGCGGGCGTATGGGGCGCTAGTCCGTTAGCAGCCTTCATCCTGATCCAGTCGATGTGAAAAAAGTGTGAAGGTGTTTTTCACGTGCGCAACCAGCTGTCGACTGTCTTGGCGCCGTACTGTTCTTTCCAGGCTTTCAGGCCCCGGTGGTTGCCGCCTTTGGTCTCGATCAGTTCGCCGGTGTGCGGATTTTCATAGACCTTTACCACGCGCGCGCGGCGCTGTTTTGGCGCGCTGACCGGGCCTTTGTGGGACGCCTTGGGGTCGAGGATGGCGATAACATCGCGCAGGCCCTTGTCGTAGTGTTTCATCAGGTCGACAAGTTTCTTTTCGAACTCGATTTCGCGCTTCAGGCCGGCGTCCTTTTTCAGCGCCTCCAATTGCGCCATTTGTTCCTGAAGGGCCTTTTCGGCAGCGCGGAACTCTGCAAGTCTGGACACTGTCATCACTCCTTTAAGTCTGCAATGGCCCGGCATGCGTGAAGATCAGCAACATTCTGTATAACGCAGCCGCCACCGGGTTGGGTACAACATCGCACTAATAAAGAGTGTAGTAGTCTGCACGTGGCCGGTAAACATTAAACTTATATATTGCTGATAACGGAACTTTCTTAATTAGCCACGGCCCTTGACCAAAGAACTAGTCGGCACTGCGCTCGGCACCTTAGACCATGGTCCAATGGCCCGGTCTAGAGCGGTTGCGAGATGATGGTCGATCACCGTCGACTGCCATCGACGCTGGGAGCATTGTCGGCGCCGGGACCGGCGCCGGTTGTTTTTTGCCTTTCTTTCGGATTTCGCTTCTCATGTTTGCCCCCTACCCTCTCGCGCCCGGGCGCAGCCTTGTTGGCCTGCTCGCGATGTTTGCTGCTGTATCGACTCAAGCCGCTGGTTTTCTTGAAGACAGCAGCGCCAAAGTCGAAGCACGCAACGTCTACTTCAACCGTGACTTTCGTGATGGTCATACCCGTTCCAATCAGGGAGCCTCGAAACGCGAAGAGTGGGCCCAGGGCTTTATTCTCAATATGCAGTCCGGCTACACCGAAGGCACTGTAGGGTTTGGTGTCGATGCGATAGGCATGCTCGGGTTCAAACTCGACTCCAGTCCGGCCGACAGTAACAGTGGTCTGTTGCCCTCCAGCGGACATGATCCACGGGGTTCGGTGGATCAGTACGCGAAGATGGGTGTGGCCGGCAAGATGCGTTACTCGCAGACGGTGCTTAAAGTCGGTTCGATGATGCCGGACATGCCGTTGCTCAAGTACAACGACGGGCGTCTGTTGCCGACGATGTTCCAGGGCGCGATGCTGACGTCCGAAGAAATCAAGAACCTGAAGTTCACGGTTGCCCGCCTGGACAAATACACCGCGCGCGATTCCACCGACCGCCAGGACATCCGCGTTCACTGCAAGAACAAACGTTACGCCTGCAATACCACTGCCGATCATTTCGACATGGCCGGGGTCGATTACACGTTCAATGACCGCCTGAGCGCG